>DASXZW010000014.1:0-54043 GCA_036501665.1 Verrucomicrobiia bacterium | reverse complement strand
GTCTCGCCGACGGAGGAACAATCCAGCGCTACGCGACGTATAAAATGTTCGACAAGAGCGTCTGGCGAGACGCCAGACGCGGCGGTCGAGACGACCGCGCTCCCCGAAGACCGTCCTAACCCGGCGGCTACAGCTTAAGTTTAACTGCTCTAAGGTATTGTGTGATTCGCGCCGGGTTCCGACAGCATTGCCAGGTACGCAATTGAAAGTTTATTGACCAACGGGGACCGTCGAAGGCGGCGTCCGTCCAAGGATTCAATTTCGACGACGCCCATTGAGGTCATCGTCAGAAACGCGCCAAGAGATTTGTGCAATGTGTCGGGCTTTGCATTTTTTTCGCGGCATTCGAGGTTCCTCCTGGCGCACAAATCGAGGATTGCGCGGCGCGTCACGCCTGGGAGCGCGCCCGCGGGAAGCGGGGTCGTGCAAACCACGTCCCGTTCGAGCCAAAAGACGTTGCTGGTCGTGCCTTCGGCGATATAGCCGGCGGTGTTGAGCAAGATCGCCTCCTGCGCGCCAGCAGCGTCGGCTTCGGCGCGGGCAAGCACTTGCGGGAGTTTGTTCGCGGTCTTGAAACGTGTCAGCGGATCATTGACAGACAACCGATGCGTCGAAGTAATGACGCGCCAGCGCGCAACTTTTTTCGTATCCAAGACGGGCAGCGGATGAATCGTCATGACGATTGCGGGATTGACGGCGCCCTTCGGAGAATAACCCCGCGCCGTGATGCCGCGAGAGAGAGTAATGCGGAGAATGCAGTCCGGCGTTCCATTGCGGCGAATCAACTCCAACGCAAACAAGTGCAACTGCTCCAGCGCGAATGGGAGCGTCAACTTTAAAAACTCAATGCCACCCGCGAGGCGTTCCATGTGCTGGTCCCAGCCGAACGGCTTGCCCGCTTTGATCAGCAAAGCTTCAAACAATCCATCGCCGTAAAGAAACCCACGGTCGAAAACGGAAACCACGGCCTTGTCTTCCGTCACAAATTTGCCGTTGAGGAAAACGATCACGGTTGGACGGGTTGAGATGCTTCGCGAGGCTGCCGCAAGGCCGCGAGGAAACCAGCGGCTTTGGCCATCGTTTCGGCATATTCCGCTTCCGCGACGGAATCATGCACGATCCCTGCCCCGGCGTGAAAATGAATTTGCCCGTCGCGGCAAATCGCGGTGCGGATGGCGATGCTAAGCTGGCTCTCGCGGTTGAACCCCAGATAGCCGATTGCGCCGGTGTAAGGCCCGCGCGTCACCGGCTCCAATTCGTCGATGATCTCCATCGCGCGAATTTTCGGAGCGCCGGTCACACTGCCGCCGGGGAAACACAACGCGAAGGCCGAGAAATGCGTTTCGTTCGCGCGCAATCTTCCCGTAATCGTTGAAACCAAATGCTGCACCTGCGGGTATCGTTCAAGGCGCACCAGTTCAGGCACCTGCACAGAACCGTATTGACAGACCCGTCCCAGGTCGTTGCGCAACAGGTCCGTGATCATCACCAACTCTGACATTTCCTTTGGGCTTGTTTGCAACTCGTAAGTCAATTGCGCATCGCGATCAGAATTTGCGGAGCGCGGCCGGGTACCTTTGATGGGCCGGGTTTGAATGTCCAGGCCGCTCAACCGCAGGAACAATTCCGGCGAGGATGAACAAACCTGAAAATCCCCGCAGTCAAGATAAGCGGCGAACGGCGCGGGCGAAGCATCGCACAACCGGCGGAAGAACGGCCATCCTTCCAAATTGGTCTTAGTGGTCAATCGGTGCGAAAGATTCACCTGGTAAATATCGCCCGCGCGAATATATCGCTGCGCGCGCAGCACCTTGTCAATAAAATCTTCCCGCGACAGATTGGACGCCGGAACTCCAACAGTCGCGTGAATCGGCGTCGCCATTTGCGGAGCCGCCGCCAAGTGATTCGCCCAAAATTCAAATTGTTCCCGCGCCCGCGCGGCATCGCGAGAACCGTCCGGTTGCAGGCCGGTGGAGATGATCCACGTTTTGTCAAGACGATGATCGAAAACCACCAGGCTGTCGTAAAACCCGGCATGGCAATCCGGCAATTCCAAATCGTTGACAGCCTGGCGCGGCAATTTCGGCTCAACGAAATTTTTCAAATCGTAACCCCAATAGCCAAAACATCCGCCAAGCGGAAATGGCAGATCGATCTGGTCGAGCAACTCGTAACGGGCCATCGCCTGCTGGAGGATGTGCCACGGATCGCCGAATTGAAGCTGCTCCGTCCCGCTCCAATGACAACGCGAACCAAACGAGCGGAAAGTCATCAGCGGTCGCGCGGCGACAAATGAGTAACGGGCTTGAGGAGAATCAAAATAGCTGCTCCGCAAAAGGACAATTCCCGGTTCCCCGCCAAGGCGCTCGACCAGCGACTCCGGCGTGTGCGACGTTGAAATGGATTGAACGCAGCGCATCAAAAAAAGAGCCGTTTAAAATGCGGCAACGCTGTTCGCTGGTGCCAGCTTCAGAGTGTTAGCGCAAAAAGCGGCAGAGGGCTGCCGCGCTCCAAGACGCTGCCGCGAGTTACGAAGTTCTTCTGATTGGCGCGAAGCGTCGTGGAGTGCGGCAGTCCACTGCCGCTTTCGAACAGAATCCATACGATATTGTAGCCGCATATTTTTGAAAATGCTCCAGTCTCCTGAGTCCAAAAAAGCTGAAATTATTCCGGGGAGATTTTTGCCCGCGAAATTTGAAAGTAGCCTCCTCTCCCCAACCCTCTCCTCCACGCAGCAGCGTGGAAGAGAGGGAGAGAAGCACTCGCCAATGTTAATCATGTAAAAAATCAATGACTCACGAGACTTAGGACGCCAGAATTTTCTCCAACCCTTTCGCCGATTTCAGCGGGCTGATCAGCGCAAGATTATACCGCTCTGGCCGAAAAAAATTCTTCGCGGCGGCGCGAACTTCCGATGGAGTAACTTTGCTCAGGCGCTTTTTAAACACCTCCGGTTTTGTGATGCGTCCGTAACCGAGCCATTGCTCTCCGGCCCACATCATCTGGTTTTCACTGTTCTCAAGGCTAAGGTCCATCTGGCCGCAAAGATAATCTCGCGCGCGCCGCAATTCCTCGGATTGCGCAGGCTCCGTCGCCAGGCGCTTCAATTCGCGCAAAATAATTTTCAGCGTTTTCTCGAGATTGTCCAGGTCCAGCCCAGCGGAAATGACAATGTCTCCGGCGTCGTCAAAAAAGCTGTTCCCGCTGTAAATTGAGTAAGCCAGACCGTGCTCCTCACGCACCGTTTGGAACAAACGCGAACTCATATTTTCGCCGAGAATGACGTTGAGGAGACGCAATGCGAATCGCCATTCATCGTGGCGGGAGCAGGCGCGAATGCCGAGCGCCGCTTGCGTCTGTTCGGTCTTACGCGTGTGAAGATGAACGATGGGCCGCACTTGAGTTGTGGTTGCGGGTGCAAATCGCGGCCTGCTTCCCGATGCGAATTTTCCGACCGACTTCTTGACAGCTTTCAACACCTCGGCGTGCGTGATCCTTCCGCCCGCAGCGACGAGGACCGCCGGGGCGACGTAATTCGCGCGCAGGTAATCAGTCAATTGCGAACGTCCAATGGCATCGAGGGTTTTATTCGTGCCGGTGATCGAGCGGCCCAACGGTTGGTCCGGCCACATGAGCGCGTTGAGCAATTCCTGGACGTATTGATTCGGCTGATCGATGTACATCGCCAACTCCTCCTTGATTACGTCGCGCTCCTTGTCGATCTCCACGGGATCGAAGGTGGAATTCAAAAACATGTCCGCGAGCACTTCCCAGAGGCGTTGAAAATGGCTGTGTCCGGCCTTCGCGTAAAAGCAAGTGTGTTCCTCGCTCGTGAAGGCATTGAGATAACCGCCGATGCCCTCGACAGCCTGGGAAATTTCACGCGCGGAGCGACGCTTTGTTCCCTTGAACAGCAAATGCTCGATGAAATGGGAAACACCGCTGATGTTCGCCGGCTCATAACGTCCGCCGACTCCGACCCAAATGCCGACACTGACGCTGGCCATGTGCGGCATTTCCGCCGTGGCGACAGCCATCCCGTTTTCCAACCGCGTTACGTTATACATTGAATGCTCCGGCGAAACTTAGCCCAAACCGCGCGGCGTCACCTCTGGGGGACCGACCTGCCTCATGTAATCGAGAATGCGTTTGACGACGTCCTGCGGATCATCCGTAATCACAAACAAATCGCAATCGCCGGGGCTGATGTTCCCGTTTTTTTCCAGCGTGGCGATCATCCAATCCTTCAACCCCGACCAATACGCCGTCCCAAAGAGAATCAGCGGAAACCGTGGAATTCGCCGCGTCTGCACCAAAGTGAGGACTTCAAACAGCTCGTCCAATGTCCCGAACCCGCCGGGCATGTAAACGAACGCAATGCTATATTTGACAAAACAAACCTTGCGCGAAAAGAAATAATGGAAGTGCATAGGGATGTTCGCAAAGCGGTTCCCTTTTTGCTCGAAGGGCAGCTCGATATTCAATCCTACGGATTTGCCCTTGCCCGCCGCTGCGCCGCGATTTGCGGCCTCCATGATGCCCGGACCGCCGCCGGTGATCACACCCAAATGGTTTTTGACCAGTTCGCGCGCGATGGCCGTCGCGGCTTGATAATAAGGATCGGCGGGTTTAGTTCGCGCGGAGCCAAAAATTGTCACCGAGGGGCCGACTTGGGAAAGGATTTCAAACGAATCAACAAATTCCGCCATGATGCGGAAAATCCGCCACGGATCTTCTTTTGTGAATGGTATGGGCTGATCGCTCATCAGGCCGCACATTTAGAACCGCCTGCCGAACCTTCGCAAGCTGCAATGCTCGGCGGGTTCTACAATTGAACGCGCCGTTGAAGCGTCGGTGGGGCGTGTTCCTTAAGCCACAACTCGGATTCCTCTTTGAGAGTTTGGCGGTCTCGACTTTCCAGGCCGATGGGATCGAATCGCAAACGCCGATGCAGGTGGAATATTCGTCCAATTCCCGCCGAAGCTGGGAACGCCTCCTCAAGCCGGCGCTGCCAATTTGCCAATGATTCGTCGGGCATTCGGGAAAGACGAAGTTCAGTGAGCCGCAGATTGATAAGGAACAGCTCTGAATCCAATCCCGGCCAGGGCGGCTCCAGGGAGAGATCGTCTGTTGCGGAGGGCGCTTTGCGATGCTGGCTAGTCACGATTCGCACCAGTAAATAAAGAATCAAAGGAATCAAAAGCCGCTCCGCATATCGGGCGAACGAAGTTTTTCCCCATCGCCATTTCGAGAATTGAAAATATAAATTTGAAAAGAAATCGGACGAAGACTCCCACCACGGATTGTCCTGGATCTCGGCCCAGCCGGAGGGGGTATTGTCGATTTGTTCCCAGTTGCCGGCATCCGAATGGTAAACGAGCGCCCATGCGTGTGCGTGGCGTTCACGGATGATGTAGTTTTCACCTTCGCGCGCTGTTTCCGGCACGGCGTAACCTGTGACGTACCGTGCCTTGACACCAACTGTGCGCAGCAAAAGAACGGTCGCCGTGGCAAAGTATTCGCAGTGCCCAGCCTTCGTCTTCGTTAGAAACTGGGCAAGCGGGGACCGATTTGAAGGGAGGCGAGGCTGGTACAACGAATAAGTGAATTCATCGTGGAAAAAGGCGCTGACCGCGCGGATTCGCTGGCGTTCGGGCAAGTCCCTGAGATGGAGGCGTTGGGCCACTTGTTCAAAGGCCGGTTTTTCGTTTTCTGCGACTATCAGATCGGCGGGGCCCGGCGGGGAATCGAGCGAAGCTCCTGAACTATAATGCGCGCGGAAATTGACCAGACCAGGGCCGGCCTCGATCTCTGTTACACCAAGGCGGTTTGTATGGGCCACCGCAGGCAAATCGTCGATTTGATAAGTGCCGTGAGGGAGGGCCAGTGTTCCTTGTCCATTGCGCATGTAGCGCGCGATATCAACCGCCGCGCCAATAGTTTTTGAGTGAAACAGCCTGATCATGTCGTTCGTCGGGCCTCCCATCGGAATGGCGGTGAAATCATTGCTTGAGGCCCACCAATTTTGGCTCTTGTAGGTGTCGTAGACAGATTCCATAAGCAAATTCGGCGGAATCTCACCCGGCGGAACGTGAAGGCGCAGGGCAATCTTCGGAGAGAGCTTGATGCGTCCGGGTTGACCAATCGTGGTGCGGCGCTCGCGGGAATCAATCTGTGGCCGGAATAATTCCGCCAACCAGCCGCCAAGCGCGCCTTCCAGGGCGTTTTGCATTCGGCGCAATTCCTGATGAGTCGATTGACCCGCCAGTGCGACGCACATCACAAGGATCACCCATGCCATCGGTGAAACTCGGCGCGGTCGCACACTGCCCAGCGCCGCCAGGATAAGGATTGAAATGCCCCAATAAAAATAGGCGTTGGGTTGCGTTGAGGCGCTTGCGCCGGTCAGGCAGACCGCAAAATACGGAAAGGAAACATTGTAAGCTTTGTGCGCCAGTGAGGTCTCCGATCTTCGCCGCAACACCCAAGAGAGAGTGCTCAGCGGGATCGCTTCCCGCGTGCCGTACGTTTGCGCCAGCATGAGCGGGAAAAAAACCATCGGAAGCCATTGCGAGAATTTAAAGATGAAGATCAACCGGTCTTCGTTGGAATACAGGACCAGTGCGGCGCCGATAAAAAGCACCAGGCAAAGGTCGCAAATTCGATTCAGGTCCGTGTTCGAGAATTCCCAGCGAATCCGAATAAAGCGCGACCCTTCAAGAACCAGGGCCATTGTCGCCGCGAGCAGGAACATTTTCGTTTCCCAGCCCCAAAACAAAAGCGCGCCTCCCATCAAAAATGGAAAGGTTCTCATAACGCGGCCAGCCTTTCAGCCACTTTGCCCAGCGGCAGCGCGTGGAAGTGTTCCGGTTCTCCTTGCATGACTCCCGGGGCCAGCGGCTGCTCGGAGTGGGTTATCACGAAAACCCGCACAGGCACACCGCGCGACTTGAGCACAGTCACCAAATGCTGTTGTTCCTCTTTCCATGAAAGAAACACGCACACACACCCGCTCAATTCAGCCGAGTGTGTAATCACAAGGTCTTCCAGAGCCGCAAACTTTTTCTCGCGCGAAACCTGGACTGAAGCCAGCACTTCAAGAATCTGTTCAATCTGCCCTACGCCGCGTCCGGCGGTGAAACAATAGGCGCGCGGCCCGACAAACATCAGGTCCAGCAACGAATCCTGGTTTTGAATCGTAAAAGTCAGAGAAGCCGCCACTGAAACCGCTTCTTCAAAAAGCTCCGCGTCAGCCGGGCCGCCAAAGGTGTCCAAAATCAGCGCGTGCCGGACGAAAAACTCCTCCTGGTGCTCCTTGACGATTGGCTTGCCCAGCTTGGCAAAGCTCTTCCAGTGCATCCGCCGCAACGGATCGCCAGGCCGGTACTCGCGCAAAGCCACAAACTCCTCGGATTCGCCCACTGAAGTTGCCACGGAGACGCCGCCCAATTGGTACTTCATCGTTCCCGGCAACTCGAACGGTGACATCGGGTAACGCCGTGGAAAAATCAGCATATTCTGCGGCGATGGAATCGTTCGCAGTGAGCGGAACAACCCAAATGGGTCAGGACAGGCAACGGTCGTGGCCATCAGTCGCAGTACACCTCGGCGCAAGGGCGTCAACTGCACGGGAACCGAAGTCTTGCCACTAGGGGGTAGGTCCGGCAGCGATTGTTCTGGGATAAGTGCGCGGAGGTTTCGCGTCATCAACCATCGCCAGCGATAGTAGCCGTTGACGCGGTCAACCCAGTTTCGCCGCTCCTCGCCCGGCTCAGGAGTGCCCGCGAACTCCTCGAAACTGGGTCGCGGATCGGGCAATTCCTCGATCAACATCAGCGCTGTTTGAGTTTTGCCGCTCCGATTTTCCACGATGATTTGGTATTTCAACGGGATGCCCACGGAACCGAATTTTGGGAGAACCCGTTCCACCCCGAGATTCGGCCTGCCAAGAGGCGTGCAAATGGCGCTGGCGAGCACGAGACATCCCAGAAGCCCAAAGGTCTGGTAGCTCCAGGAAAGATTCGTATCCGCCCCAAGCGCCGCCGTAACCACTGTTCCGGCAAGGACAATCCAGCCCGCCAAAGTGACCCTTCGTCCGAAACGGTGAGTCACTGAGAAAAAGGATCGGTAATTGCGAAACAGGTAACGCTTGAAAAGAGTATTGCGAATGGGCCAGAGGCGACCCGGCCAGTCAATGCGAATGTTCCAGCCGGAAAATAATTGGCGTGGAAACGCGAACATACGAATGTTCAACTACTAAACAGGCAATGGCACTCTTTTAAGGATTTCTTCCACAACCTGCCGCGCTGTTACGCCGGAAAACTTCGCTTGCGGCTCCATGACCAGGCGATGCGCCACAACCGGCACAGCGGCTTCGCGGACATGTTCAGGATTCACGAAGTCCTGCCCATCGAACAACGCCAGGGCTTGCGCAACTTTCATCAGCGCGATCGAAGCGCGCGGGCTGGCGCCCAATTGCACGCCGGGAGCAGTGCGGGTCGCCGTAACCAGGCGGACGACATAGTATTTCAATTCCTCGCTAATCCGAATCGCCCGCACTCCATCGCAAAGGCGAATAATATCTTCCAACCCCACGCACGGCACGATGCTCTCCACAGGATGCCGGCCCGTCTGCGCCGTCAGAACTGCCACCTCATCGGCGAGCGAGACATATCCCAAATCGAACTGCATCGCAAACCTGTCCATTTGCGCTTCGGGCAACGGGTAAGTGCCGCGGAACTCAATCGGGTTTTGTGTCGCAATGACGAAGAACAGTTTCGTCAACGCGCGGCGTTCGCCATCTACGCTGACCTGGTTTTCAGCCATTGCCTCCAGCAACGCGGATTGGGTGCGAGGCGAGGCCCGGTTGATTTCGTCCGCGAGTAGGACGTTGGAGAAAACCGGGCCTTCGTGAAAGGAAAACGTTTGATCGCGCTGATTGAAAACCGATACGCCAAGAATATCCGATGGAAGCAAATCCGGCGTGAATTGAATTCGTTTAAAACTTGCGTCGATTGAGAGGGCGAGAGCTTTCGCCAAAGTGGTTTTTCCAGTTCCGGGATAATCTTCCAGCAGAACATGTCCGCCGCTGGCCAGCGCCGCCATCAAACGGCGAACCGCGCCGGACTGCCCGCGAATGACAGACTCAATGTTTGCCGTGACCTGCTGGTAAACAGCCCTTGGAGTCAGCGGACGATGCTGGGGCGTCTCGGGGGCGAGTTGCTCGTGCGCTTCGGCGCGGAGTGGGTCCGCATTTTCCGTAAATGTTCCCGCGGGTTTCACGGTTTAAACTACGCTACAACGACATACTATCCACCCAGTAAGACGCAGTTTGCAAGTGGATTGTTACAAGCTTTTTGTGGCAAGATTAAGGAGTCATGCAGGACGCCTGCGGCAGGCGGCTCATACCGCCACCAAAAGCGCATCGAAGTGTTCTGGAGGAATTGGCAAATTATCTTCTTGCAGAGTGAGAATATAACCCTCGATAGCTTCGCGAATATTTGCAATCGCCGCTTCCCGATTTTCCCCTTGGGAAACACATCCCGGCAAGCTGGGGCATTCGGCGACCCAAAAGCCATCCTCGCCGGGATACGCTATCGCTTGTCGCATACGAGCAAGCCTACTCGTTGTTTGATGTGGGTCAAGTGCTCGAACACTGTGAACCGCCGTCAAGCGGGAAATGTTCGTCGCAGGAACTTCAGGCCTTTCACGGCAATTTCGTCACGCGTCGGTTCGATCAATCGCCAAATCGCAGCGGCGCGCGCGATAACTTTAACGTCGGTCGTGAAAGACTCGATGACGACATCTCCATTATAGCGAATATCCTTCAAAGCTTTGGCGATGGCCGGCCAATCGACGTGGTCGCCACCGGGCGTCCCGCGATCGCTTCCACAGGCGTGAAAGTGGCCAAGAAGCTTGCCGGCTTTGCGGATGGCGGCGGCCTGGTTCTTTTCCTCGATATTCATATGGAAGGTATCGAGATGCAGCTTGAGCGCAGGGCTGCCGACATCGGCGATCATTCGCAATCCCTGGTCGCAGGTGTTGATAAAATCGGTTTCAAAACGATTCAAAGGCTCCAGGCAAATCTGCTTGTTCAGCTTTTCCGCTTTCTTGCTCAGCGTCTTAAGATGTTTGACGACCGTCTTCCATTGCTTTTTGTACTCAGCCGGCTCGACGGCATCAGCCCGGCCCACAGCGGAATAAACAGGCCCGATGACCGACGGACATCCGAGACCAACCGCCTGGTCAAGAAGTTCACTAACGTATTTGAGGCCAGTCTGTTGCTGCTCGGGTGTTCCGCGCAAATCGCGGTCCGGCCCCATGCAGGCGCAAACAGTGCCGCAAACAAGGCCGTTTTTGTCCAACTCTCGTTTGACGTGCGCGGGATCAATGTGCGAAATGTCCTCAACCGGAATCTCCACGGTATCGAATCCCCATTTTTTGAATTGCGGGAAAAGTTTGGTCTCCTTGTTGGTAAATGGGGACGCGAAGAGAAAAGTGTTGATTCCGAGTTTCATGCCTTCACGGTTACTTTTTTCCGCCCGGCGGGTCAAGATTGGTTTTGCAAATCGCGTCGAATTGATACGATAATTCCGAATGAATCCTAATTCGATTAGCCCTAGATGCTTTTTCAAGTGGGCTGGCGGCAAACTGGGAACACCCGAGCAAAATCCCTCAAAGCTATTCAAATCCAATGCGTTGGCGTAATTGTTTGCTTTTGGGCGCTGGCGTCCTGTTCACAGCAGGTTTCCTTGCGTTCGGTGATGAGAACAACTGGGCGCCATTGCAGTTAAAATTGCCTGCCCCTGTCTTTTCCGGAACTCCGAAACAAGCTCCGCCGGGCGTCGTGGTCGATCCGCCGAATACCAAACCGCCGGTCGTCATGGTTCCGCCAGATGCGCGCAACATCGCGGCGAAGGCCAAGATTTCCAGCAGCGACAAGCTTGCGACAAGCGCGATGCTGGCCAAAATCACGGATGGCGACAAAGATGCCGACGAAGACAGCATTGTCCTTTTGCACAAGGGTTTGCAATGGATTCAATTTGACTTCGGCAAGCCGGAGGAAATCTTCGTTGTGGCCATCTGGCATGCACACGATACAGCAAAAATTTACCGGGCCGTTATCGTGCAAGTTGCTGACGACGAGGATTTTACTCAAAACGTCCACACATTTTTTAACAATGACACCGACAACAAATCGGGCCTGGGCGCGGGAACGGATCGCCAATACTTTGAGAGCTTCCAAGGCAAAATCGTGGATTGCAAGAAAGCCAGGGCTCGGTACGTCCGGCTGTATTCCCACGGAAGCACAGACAGCGCGATGAACGAATACACCGAAGTGGAGATTTACGGGCGCGACTAGCGCAACGTTTGTTCGCGAATGGCGGCTGGATTCGAGCAAAATTCGTTGTTATAGTGTCCAAGTAAGCAGACCATGAAGTTGTTGGGTGTATGACTCAGAAAACCCGGATATTTAAGGCATGCCTGATTTGCGCCGCAGCGCTGTTGTTTTTCGTCGCGGCGCAGATGCAGGGGCGTCTTAACGCTGAACGAACGGATTTAGGGCTGACCCGGCTGGCCCCATTGGAAAACGCCCCGCCGGCACTTGCCTTCACGAGTGTGGCGCTGGGAGGTTTTCGCGGCTTGATCGCAAATGCGCTTTGGATGCGGGCCAACGATCTTCAGAACGAAGACAAATACTTCGAAATGGTGCAACTCGCCGATTGGATCACCAAACTCGAACCGCACTTCGTCTCCGTGTGGACGGTTCAAGCCTGGAATATGGCTTACAATATCTCGGTCAAGTTCAAGGATCCGGAAGACCGATGGCAATGGGTAAACCGCGGAATCCATTTGCTTCGTGATGAAGCAATTCCCATCAATCCGCACGAAGTTCTTATTTACCGCGAACTTGCGTGGCTTTTTCAGCATAAGATCGGGGCGAACCTCGATGACGCGCAGCAGCTTTACAAGCTTCGGTTGGCGCAGGAAATGCAACCTTTGTTGGGAGGGCGACCGAACTTTGACGCCTTGATCAACCCGAAGACTGATGCGGATAGGGAAAAAGTTCGACAGATCAAGGAAAAGTTTAAAATGGACCCGAAACTCATCAAAGAGGTTGATGAACAATATGGGCCATTTGATTGGCGCCTGCCGGACGCTCATGCGATTTATTGGGCTGAACTTGGGCGACGGGAGTCAAAGTTGCATCCAAAAGACGAGGAAACGCTGCGCCGCGTCATTTATCAATCCATGCAGGCGGCTTGCATCCGCGGCGGCGCGCTGGATAAGTCCGTGACGAATGTCACTGAGAGAAATTTCATGTTGTGGCCCAATCTGGACCTGGTTCCAAAGGCCAGCGACACTTACCTCAAGCTGATCAATGAGGAGGAAGGCCAGGTGCTTAAGGACAACGCGCGCAATGCGCACAAGAATTTCCTCAAGCAAATCGTTTATCTTCTTTACGAGGCCGACCGCATCCCGGAGGCAAACCACTGGTTTACTTATCTCAAAACGAACTACCCCAATGCCTTCATCCTTAAGCAGGCCAATATTTCCCTGGATGATTATTGCCTGGGCCAAATCATGACCGATAACAGCGAGGCGGACATGAACAAGGTGACCGACAGCATTTCCGCGACGTTCCATCACGCGTTCATGTGTGTGATCTCGGATAATGAGGATGGTTACCAAAACTCTGAGTTCATGGCGAAGCGCATCTACGATCATTTCACCGAGAAAATCGGAGAAATCTCAAAGCAGCGGCTAAAGTTGAAATCACTGAAGGATATGAAGGATCGCGTCCTGAGAATTGAGTTGGACCCGCACAACAATTTGATATCGCCGGAAGATAAGATGATTTTGCGGACCCGATTCAAGTTGCCCGCGCCAAAGGCGGAGCCTACCCCTGCGCCGGCTGCAACGCAGGAAGCCCAAACACCGGCAACGGAGACGAAGCAGTAACTTTTATCCGACTCGGAACGAGATTTTCGTAATCAAGTCGCGTCCGAAGCTGTTTTGCAATCGCTCCAGAATTTCGCGCCGGCGATAGCGCACTATTTCATCCAACCAGACGCTGCTGTCCACAGTGACGAAAAGAGTGCCCTTGCGGATTCCTGTCGGGGAGGCGTGAGCGGTGATGTTGGGGTCGAGTTGATTGTTCCAGACGCGCAAAATTTCGGTTTCGGATTGGCGATGGTCAATCCTTAATTCTGAAAGGAGTTTTGGCATGACCTGGCCGGCGGACTTTGCGGTTTGCCTCGTCGCGACTTCTTCGAAGGACCAGTCCCATCTGCGCCATTGGGCAAGGACAACTTGACGCGCGGTGCGCCGTTTTTGTGTGGGTGCGGAGCGAAATGGACGAGATGCGTAAGGCCGATTCATCATCGGGCCGCCGCTCTTTCCATAAAAGCAGTCTTGTCGTCGGGCGCCGGAGAACTTTCAGCGAGGTTTTCGTCGAGCACAAGGACTCCGTGGGCTGGGATGTCGAAATGGCCGCTGAAAGTCCGTCCGGTCAGAAAGTCGTGCGTCGGCTTGAAGAAATTGATGCGAATCGAAGTATTTTGATGGTTCAGGAGGAAGAAAATTTTCGTGTCCCCTTTTTGCCGCAGGCTGACTTCGATGTTTTCGGGAACTTTGAGCAATGTCGTGATTCCGCAAAGGTTGCGCAGCCAAACAACCAGATCGCAGTAAAAGGGCTGCTGCGAAATGGTGCCGATGTAAATCGCCTTGCCGAGACCGTAGGTGTTCATTGTCATGGCAGGGTGGCCGGCGTAAAATTCCTTGGTGAAATTGGCCAGCACCTGGCATCCCTTTGCTTCGATAATGTCGCACCAGAGTCGGGCCATATGCACGGTGCTGGTGTGGAAGGAGCCTTTGAAAGCCATGTGATTCTCCTCTTCGGGAGACATCGGGTCGAACTCCGTGACTTCCATTCCAAACACATCGGTCAGATCATGCGGGAATCCGGCGTCGGCTGCAATCTGATGTTCATCGACAAGGCCCGTGTTGCAGGTGGCCACCAGCGTTCCGCCGTTCTGCACGTAGAGTCGTAACGCATCCGCCTCTGCGCCGGAAAGCAGGCTGAGGCTCGGCGCGATGACGAGTTTGTATTTGGAAAGGTCGTCGAGGGGCCGAGCGAAATCGACCATGATCTGGCGGTCGTGCAACGCGGTGTAGAAGAGCTGGATGTGTTCGCGCAGGGAAAAATATTTGTTCGGCTGGCGCGGCAAGGCGAGCGTCCAATCGTTGTCGTGCGTGTAAAGAATGCAGACTTCGGAAATGACTTTTGTGCCTTCCAGCACAGGGGCAAGGCGTTTCATTTCCTGGCCAATCTGGCTGATTTCCTTGTAAATACGATTTTCACCCCGCCCATCATGGGTCAGGACGCCGCCATAGAATTTTTCCTGCCCGATTCGCGGCTGGCGCCAGAAAAAGTACAGCACGCCGTTCGCGCCCCTCGACACCGTTTGATAAGTAAAGAGGCGAACAACATCCGGGCGCACCAGTGAATTGACGTCCTGCCAATTGACGTGGCCCGCCTTTTGTTCGATGACCCAAAATCCGGCGTCGCCGTCCGGCGCGCGAATCCCCGTTTTTTTCAGGGACCGCACAAAATCGACTTCGCAGGCGTTTTCGGCGGATTTTGATTTGATCGTCGCATTGCTGTTCAGAGCGCTAAAGTCCAGCGCCTCAGTCACGTCGAACAAATCGACCTGTTGCCCGAAGCAACGCATGTTGGTTGTCACCGGGGCGTTGGGCGTCAACTCGTGCAGCAACTCGGCCTGCATCCGAACAAAGGCGACAATCGTATCACTGCAAAATCTTCGCCAATCCAACATCAAGGCGGGATTGTGCGGGGCCGGGGCGGTCCGCGGCATTGGGACATGAGTGAAGTCGCCAACGGTTTGCCCCCAGAATCGCGAACCCATCATGTTGTTCAGATGGTCGATGGTCTCGTATTTGGCCTTTAACCAACAATGCCAATCGCGCCGAGATTCCTCGTTGAATGCAGGTTGGGTTGAGTGAGCGCCAATGTTGTTATCAATCTGCCAGGCGATCAATTGCGGATGTTTGCCGAGCGCTTCGGCCATCGCGCGGACGATGCGTTTCGAGTAATCCCAGTAAACATCTGTGTTCAAACAACATGCGTGCCGGGTGCCTTCGCAAAGCGGCAGACCGCGCTCATCGACGGGAAGAATTTCCGGGTGCAAGCGAGTCAACCAGATCGGAGGAGCTGCGGTCGGCGTGGCGAGGACGATCTCGATATTTTCTTCCCCCATTATGTCCATCACGCGCTTGAGCCAGGCAAAGTCGTATTCGCCTTTAGCCGGTTCGCAGAGGCCCCAGACAAATTCTCCCATGCGGACAGTGTTCATGCCCGCCGCCACCATCAGGTCGATGTCATGCCGCCAGCGTGCTTCCGGGTTCTCGGCGCTGCCCGCGTAAGGATGGACCCAATGCTCAGGATGATAGTCCGCTCCGAAGTGCATATCGGAAATGGGTGTTGTGCAGTTGCAAAAATCTACATCAGGAGTCCGATGGAAAGCAAGTAAAACCCTACTTGTCACGGAAATTAATTTGGATAACGTTCACGCAATGACCGGCGTCGTGTCTAAACTTATAAATGTCGGACGGAGACCAGGAGGCGATGTTTAATGGCTAGAAAAGACAAACCAGAGCTGCCTGGAAATCCGGAAATTAACAACCCCTTCGCAGACTTGCAGATCGACAATCTACCGTTGGGTGAAGAGCCAATTCAACAACCCAAGCCAACGCGACAGCTTAGGGGACGCGTGGTTCTGCGGCGCGAGACGGCGCATCGCGGCGGCAAGACGGTCATTGTCATCCACGATTTCGCTTCTTACATCAGCACCGAGGCCATTGAAGACCTTGGGCGGAAGCTCCGCAAAGTCTGCGGTTGCGGCGGCACCACGCGACAGCGGATCATCGAAGTGCAAGGAGATCACGTGGCCAAAATCCGAGGCATTCTCGAAGAGGAAGGTTACCGGGTCGCGGGAGTGCGGTAGTCAGCGCGCCGCCAAGCCACCGCGAAGTTTGCGCACGGCTTCGGCGTCCGTAACAGTGAAATCTTCCTCGGATTGTTTCACGACACCGCCAAAGGTGACTTGCGGTCGCGCGGACGCCGAGCGGTCTTTGCAAATGGTGCTCAACGAGGCGTGGACTTGATCGCAACCGGTTCGCTCGATGACATCGGCGACGGTAAAACGGTTGATTCCACCCGCCGGAAGAATTTCAATGCGGCCCGCCGCTTGTCGAATATAATTATTA
This sequence comes from Verrucomicrobiia bacterium, assembly GCA_036501665.1. Classification (GTDB taxonomy): domain Bacteria; phylum Verrucomicrobiota; class Verrucomicrobiia; order Limisphaerales; family Palsa-1400; genus DATAUD01. Next base: position 37,753 of record DASXZW010000014.1, on the reverse strand, counting down.
ATGTTGGCCGCGCCGTTGTAGGCGCTGGCCTCCTGGCCGGAGGTCATGATGCGCGTCACGCCAAGGTCAATGAGTTGCTCCAGCGTCTTTGCAGGGTCGCGGACAACGTCGAAAGCCCGGTGGAAAACAATTTGCCGGCCCGCGGCGAGGTTTATGATTTGCCGGCACCGCTTCACGTCGAGCGCGCCGGCGGCGGTAAGAATTCCAAAAGCGATCCCATCAACCTTTTCAGCGAGGGCGGCTTCGGCGTCGCGTTGCATGACAGAAAATTCGGTTTGACTGTAGCAAAATCCAGCGGGGCGCGGGCGGATCATCGCGATGACCGGTATCCGCACTGAAGCGCGTGATTCGCGCAATGCCCCGAGCGATGGCGTCAGTCCGCCGAGCATCAAAGCGCAATTGAGTTCGACGCGATCCGCGCCGCCGCGTTCGGCTTTGACGCAGTCCTCAGGCGAAGCTGTGCAAATTTCCAGTTGGATTGCGCCTGCGACCGGCCTTTTTTTGGAGGTTAATCGATCCAATCGATTTCCTCGTCGCCCTGCTTTTTCCTCTTGGGCATCACCTGCTCGTGCGCCTGGATGATCAGGGCGGCGGGCGAATTTTCCGGAGCACTTGGCGAGTGATGCTGCAAAACGGTTTCAGCAAGAGGCAATGGCAGGCCCCAGATCGCCAAAAGGCAACCGCCGACTTCGGCGTGATTGAAGCCGAACATTTCATTTTCCGCCTGCCACATTCCGTGTTCTTTCGTGCGTGCGGCTTTCAGAACCGCGCTGTAATCCAAGGGAAGATTCGCCGCGAGAAGGAGTTTTCCGATGTCGTGGAGCATTGCGCCGATGAAAGCGGAGTCCATGGCGGCGGCGCTAAATTGCAAAGCCTCGCAACGTTTGGCGACGACGTCGGCAATGATATTGGCGTGCTCCCATTCCATCGTGGGGTAGAAACCGGGGCAGACGTTGTCGTGCATTAAAAAGAAGGCCCACGCGGATGAGACAAGGATCTTCAACCGCGTCACTCCAAGCACCGCCACGGCTTCATTGACATCCTGCACGGGCCTTTCGCGGACGAATGCGGCGGAATTGCTGATTTTGAGGACTTGCGCGGTCAAAGCGAGGTCCTGCTTGATGATTCGCACGACATCGTCAAGTTGAAAATTAGGGTCTTGCAGGCGGCGCATGATCCTTTGATGATTGGTCGCCTCGGCGGGGATTTTTTTAATCACGCCGAGAATTCGCCGTAGGCTGTCGCGCTTCACGAGCGGAAACAGAAAAAGGGAGCGAGCCAGCTTATCCTCAATCTCCAGCGATGGCGTCCGTTCAGAAATCGCAATAAGCTGCCAGCCAAAATGGGACAGACTGGCCTGATCGCGTTCGTGACACAGTATGAAGCAAGGGAGATCGGGATAATTTTTCCGCGCCAACTCAAAGAATGGCACGACGTTGGTGTCGTCCGAATTGAAATGGAGGAGGACGGCGGCGGTTTCCGCCGGGTTGATTTTGTCCAGCATGGCGGGATCAGCCTTGCCGTAGGGGACGAAGGTGAACTGCTTGCTTTCCGTGAGGCGATCCCGGATGACGGGCGGTCCGCACAGGATAACTCGTTTTTTATCGTTTTGACTCATCACTCTTTTGGCGTCGTGACACTACGGTAACACGATAAAACTTCAATGTTAAAACAGGGAGCCAAAAGAAATAAGGGTGTGAGACAGAATTCTTCGTTTGCTTCGTTTTCTTCTGTAAAATCTCCGCGGTGGCGGTCTTTCCCATCCAGACGATAACGCGGGGAAGAGAAGAATTATACAGAAGCAAACAAAGTCAACGAAGCTTTGGTCCGTATATGTATTTCCTCGACGTGAAATCCACGAAACGCCCGTAAGTTTCGCCTTTCGGAAGAGATTTGTCTCAATAACTGCTGGTGTTGAAATTACTCTGTGGGATTAAGGAGATCGTCTCGGCGGAAGGCAGAGACGACCTTGTAGCCCATGGATTCGATTTTTTCGCGGCCACCTTGCTGGCGGTCCACCAAGACCGCGACGAAGGCGACTTTTCCACCTTCGTTCACGACTGAGTTGATCGCGGCAATTGTTGAATCGCCGCGCGTGACAACGTCATCCAGCACGACCACGGAGTCGCCGGGTTTGAAATTTCCTTCAATCAGTTTTGTCTGGCCGTGAGCCTTGGGCGCTTTGCGGACGACGAAACTTCGCACCGGTTGCGGGTCCTTGGAAAAAAAGGAAAACATGCCGATCGAAAGCGCGATGGGATCAGCGCCCATCGTCAGGCCGCCGACGGAGTCGATTTTGATACCGCGCGCCGAAGCTTCAGCCTGGATGAGCGAATACATGGTCTGACCGACGAGCCACGCGCCTTCCGGGTCAAGGGTCGTGAGGCGGCAATCGATGTAGTAAGAGCTCTTCGCGCCGGAGGCGAGCGTGAAGTCGCCGTGGAAGACGGACTTGGCCTTGAGCACAGAAAGTAATCTTGGTTTGGCTTCGGTTGATGTCAGCACGCCGTTTTTATAATGGCAGGACGCGGGAAAACGAATCTTTTTCCGCGTACGGAATCCGGGCGATACCATCACGAGCCGAATACGCGGAAATTAAAGGTAAAATAATCCTTTTTATCCTGTATTTCGCCTTCGAAATCATTCTTTCTTAATACCCTGAATTCACCTGAGTCCGACCTCGTGCTCCAGCGATTCTAAATTCCGGTGGTGTCATTTCGATTCTTATTCGTAATCGCAAAAAGAATTAACAAAAAGGCGGCAAGACGGATCATGAAAACGAGGGATCGGGGGCCTAAAGTCAGAAACTCGATGCACACCCGCTCAACTCCCAACAACAGAAAAGCAACGGCAAAACAGCCGAAAAGCGGGTCCCGGGTCTCGCGACGGAACCGCCAAAAAAATGCGGCAATCACAGCCGCCGCAATGACGATGGCACCAGAAAGAAAGTGTTCGATCATAGCTACGATTCCTTATTTTTGTCGCAAAATCATCCCCCAGATGAGCATGAGCATTCCCGCCAATGCTGTCAGGCTTCGCGCTATTGACAGGTCGATTTGCGGGAAAACGACCAGGTCCGCGAACAGAAGGATATTATTGACTGATAGGCAGACGAAACACCAGACGCTCCAAAACAGCAGCGGCGCGGGGTGAGTTCTGTATCGGCGTTGAAGCAAAACAGCGCACAAAATACTGGTCAGGCCGCAGAGTATGTAAACGATTTGAGGGATCATTTTTCCTTTCTAAAGCGAAACGCATCCGCAAAGCTCTGCACGGCATCGGTCGGACGCGAGTAAATGGCTTCAATTACAGAAACGGGGCGCTCGCGATAGATCTTGACCAGTGCGCGAGCGGCGTCACTTGCTTTTCCTTCCGCCGAAAATCGGTGCCGGAATTCGGCGTTTTGTATTGCCAGATCCGCCTTGACGAACTTTTCCAACCCCATCGTGATCGACGTTTCGGTGCTTTGAATGACACGGAATATTTCTTTGACGCTCCAATCTCGGGAGCTGTTTTCGACCAGCAGGCACAGAATCTCCAGTTGTTCAACGGACTCGATGCAGAGGCCTATGAATTTCAGCGTTTCCGGGCTAATTGAATTTCCAGCCATTTAACAACGGATTTAAACTTCCGCCTTGCCTTCGGGTTTGTCGAGCGCCTCCTTTGGGTGGATTCGTCCGAAGCGGGCCAGCCAAATCAATTTGCGTGAGAAAGGCGGATCAGACGCTTAAAGCGCCTTCACTTCCGTCACCAATTCCTGGAGCGCCTTCTTGGCGTCGCCAAAGAGCATTCGGGTTTGGGGATTGAAGAAGAGCGAATTTTCGATGCCCGCGAACCCCGCGCCGCGACCGCGCTTGATGACAATCACATTTTTTGCCTTGTCGGCATTGAGAATCGGCATTCCGTAAATTGGGCTGCCCGCCTCGGTGCGCGCGGCGGGATTGACGACGTCGTTTGCGCCGACGATCAGCGCGACATCGGCTTGGTCGAATTCGGGATTGATTTCCTCCATGTCGAGGAGTTTCGGATAAGGGACATCGGCTTCGGCCAGCAAAACATTCATATGACCAGGCATGCGCCCCGCAACGGGATGAATCGCATACTTGACTTCAACGCCCCGCTTTTCGAGCAACTCGTCCAACTCATGCACAAGGTGCTGGCCTTGCCCGACCGCGAGTCCGTAACCGGGAATGATAATTACTTTGCGCGCGTAGCCCATCATGATGGCGCATTCGGCCGGAGCGATTTCGCGCATCGTCTGGCCCGATTGTGTGGCGGCAGCCGCGCCGGAGGGCACCGCTCCAAACGATCCGAAAACCACCTTGATCAGCGACCGGTTCATTGCCTTGCACATCAAGAGCGTCAGCAGCGATCCCGCCGCGCCGACCAGCGTTCCGGCGATAATCATGGCCATGTTTTGCATGGCGAATCCTGTCAACGCCGCCGCCAAGCCAGTGCAGGAATTCAGCACAGAGATAACCACCGGCATGTCCGCACCGCCAATCGGCAACACTTGCACGATGCCGAGCACCAGCGCCGCTATCGCCAGCGCAATAATCCAAATCGAAGCGTCTTGATGTTGGGCGGCCAATCCCGAAGTCACCAAAATCGCCGCTACCAAGCCGACGTTGACGAGATTCTGGCCCGGCAAACGAATGGGCTTTTCGGTAATCAGCCCTTGCAACTTTCCGAATGCGACAAGACTGCCGGTAAAACTCACCGCGCCAAAAATAACTCCCAGAAGCATCGGAACGCATTCGCCAAACGTGCGAGGCGTGAAAACCGACCCTGAAAGGTCGAGGGTTATGCTGTTGCCGATTTTTATCGGCGCGGAAAAATGAATCGAAATCCTGAACCACTCGGCAAGCGAGATCAGCAGCGCGCAAGCCCCGCCCATGCCGTTGAACAACGACACCATTTGCGGCATCGCTGTCATCTTGACGCGCTTCGCGAGCAGCCAGCCGGGGATCGTCCCCAAAACGATGGCGAGCAATATCCATCCGATGTTACCCATTCCCGGCAACACGAAGGTTCCTCCGAGCGCGATCGCCATTCCGATGGCTGCGGTGATGTTCCCTGAGCGGGCGGTTCGCGGGCTGCTCAGGCGTTTCAATCCGAGGATGAAAAGCAATGAGGCGACCAGGTACGCCCCTTCGGCAACGTTATTGGTCATTGTTTTTCATTTCCCTTGGTTGCAGGTTTGGCCTTGAACATTTCCAACATCCGGTCTGTCACGACGAATCCGCCGACGACATTTAGTGTGCCGAGAATCACTGCGATAAATCCAAGGGAACAAAGCGTCAAGCTGCTGCCAGCGTTTCCAAGCACGATCACGCCGCCAATCAGAACGATGCCGTGAATCGCATTCGCGCCCGACATGAGCGGCGTGTGCAAAACCGTCGGCACCCGGCTGATGACTTCCACGCCTGTGAAAATCGCCAGGATGAAAATGTAGAGCATCGCTAATGTGCCCATATTAAGTCTTCGGTTGTTTTTTCAGTTCGCCGTTCAGGGTCACGCAGGTTTCGGCAAAAATCTCGTTCTTCCAATCCATCGTGAACCCGTTCTCGTTTGTAATCTCCTGAATGAACGTGGACAAATTGCGCCCAAACATCCGGCTGGCGTCCAAAGGCAAAGTCGCCGGCAAATTTGTCGGCCCAAGAATTGTGACGCCTTTGTATTTCACGACCTGGTTGGCAACAGTTAATTCGCAATTGCCACCCGAATCCGCCGCCAGATCCACAATGACCGCCCCCGGCTTCATATCATCAACCATCTGGCGTGTGATCAATCGCGGGGCCGGTTTTCCGGGAACTTGCGCCGTGGAAATAATAAAATCGGCAACTTTCGCGCGTTGGGCGAGGAGCTGCTGCTGCTTGGCCAGCGTCTCGGCGGAAACTTGACGGGCGTAACCGCCTTTGTCCTCAAGATTTTCCGTAATCGGAATTTCGATGAACGTCGCGCCGAGACTTTTGATTTGTTCCTTCACTGCGGGACGAACGTCAAAAGCTTCCACGACCGCGCCCAGCCGCCGCGACGTGGCAATCGCCTGTAAACCCGCAACGCCCGCGCCGAGAATCAGCCCCTGCGAAGGACGGATCGTTCCGGCGGCCGTCGTCAGCATCGGGAGAAAACGCGGCAGGTGCGTCGCCGCCATCAGCACCGCAGTGTAACCGGCAATGGTGGCCATGCTCGACAAAGTGTCCATGCTTTGCGCGCGGGTAATGCGGGGAATCGAGTCGAGGCTGAAGCTGGTGATGCGTCGTTGAACGAGAACTTGTACCAACTCAGGGTTGCGCAGTGGCGCGAGAAATCCGATGAGCGACTTGCCTTCGGGAATGGCGGAGGCTTCTTCCTTTGAGAGAGGGCGCACTTTCAGCAGGCAGTCGGCGGCAGTCGCGACTGAGGCTGCGTCCGGCATCATTCGCGCGCCTGCCGCTTCAAATTCCGCGTCGGGAATTGAAGAAGCCAGCCCTGCCCCCGTCTCGAGCAGCACCGAATGCTTCTTCTTTACCAGAGCCTTGACCGAATCCGGCACAAGGGCGACTCTAGTTTCTCCGCTAATATTCTCTTTAAAGACGCCGAACTGCATTAGTTTTCATTACGATGGCCCGAATACTACGCGGCCCGGCCCCAATATCAACCAGTCTTTGCAACCTTTGGACAGGCGCGGCATCCCGGTTTTTCAATGGTGGTTTGCGACCCGCGCTCTCAGCCGGAACAATTCATTTGGTAGCGCGACCGTCTCGGTCGCCTTGGCTGGCGTCCCGCCAGCCAATTCAATGAGGATTTTACTAGCACCAAATGGTGCAGGATCAGATACTGAAACAGTTTTCGGCGAGACGTCGAAAACGGCGGTCGGGACGACCGCGCTACCCAATGCAACTGAATCGTTCTGGCTTAGATTGATCACAATCAGGATGGATCGCATGAATATCGAAACTCGCTCGGAATACAAACGCGGAGAGCTGGATCGCTCCGAATTGAAGGCTTCTCCGTTCGAGCAGTTTGCCGTCTGGTTCGCGCAGACGATTGAGGCGAAAGTCATCGAACCGAACGCCATGAGCCTCGCGACGGCGGGACGCGACGGACGGCCTTTGGTTCGGACCGTGTTGCTGAAAAGTTACGACGAGGCTGGATTTGTATTTTACACCAATTTGGAAAGCCGGAAGGGCCGACAGCTTTTAGAAAACCCGCAGGCGTCGGCGCTGTTTCCCTGGCTGGCATTGGAACGGCAAGTCATTGTTTGCGGCGCAATCGAAAGAGTGACTGCCGCCGAGACTGAGGCTTATTTCGCGACGCGACCGCGCGGGAGCCAGTTAGGCGCGTGGGTGTCGCCGCAAAGTTCGGTCATCACGACGCGCAAGCTTCTCGAAGAAAAACTCGAAGCGATGAAGCAAAAATTCGGCGAGGGTCAGATTCCTGTGCCGCCGTGGTGGGGAGGCTTCCGAATTGTCCCGCGCGAAATTGAATTCTGGCAGGGCCGACCAAACCGCCTGCACGACCGATTCTTATACACGCGCGAGGGCGAACGATCTTGGAAAATCGACCGGCTTGCGCCTTAATTCTTTGCCGGCCAACTTAGAATCTGGCCTGCCGCCAGCATCCTCCGCCGCAATTCCTCATAATCAATCTTTTGGACTGACACTTTTTCCTCGATTGCCAACGTTGCCGCCATTGCCGCGGACTGGCCGAGGACCATGAACACCGGCTCCATCCGAATCGACCCGTATGCAATGTGACTCGCTGAAAGGCAGACGGGGACGATGAGATTTTGGCATTCGGTCTGCCTTGGAACCAGTGACCGGTAACTGATTTGATACGGCGGAAAGCCGCCCACTTGAACGTCGCCTTCGTTTTCCACGTGGCCGGCGCGAATGATGCGCCGACAATTGTGCGAGTCCATCGTGTAGGCAGCCAACCCGACCGCATCCGGCAATGCCAACGATTCGCGGCAGTTGCGTTCCGTCATTACGTAATCGGAAACCATCCTCCGGGCTTCGCGAACGTAAAGTTGGCTCGGCCACCCGCCGGTGTCTGAAAATTCATCTTTACAAAGACCCCACGGCGACATCTCGGCGCGAATGCCCGGAGTCGAGCGCGGATCGTTGGCCAAAAAATAAAGAAATCCTCGCGTGTAATCCTCGTGCGCCTTCCAGATTTTGGCGCGTTCGGAATAACTGCCTTCGGGATACCCGTAATTGCCGCCGATAAAATCTGTGGAAAAACCGCCGTTGTTGTTGATGTCTGTTTTTCCATTCGGAACCATGTCAATGTTCATGAATTGTCGCAGCGATGGCGTTTTACCGGAAGCAACCAGATCGGTGATGTACCGCGCGAGCAAATCGAATTGGCTCGAATTGTAGTTCGGCGGAGAGTCAATCGGCATTCGGTTGGTCGGATTTTGCGTCAGGCACAGGCGGAAGTTGTAGGCTTGGATCGACTTGTCACCGGAGCCAGGTGTTCCGGGTGATTCCTCTTGAATCCACGGTAAAACGCCGCTCGCTGGATCGTTCAAGCGCTGCCACGGGTTCACCGCGACGAGGAATTGGTGCTTCGGCGTCACGGCGCGGATGCCGTTGAGCGTTTCGCCGTAAGTTGAATTGGCTTCGCGCCCCACAAAATAGGAAACGCCCGCCCGCGCCATCAGGTCGCCTTCATAACTCGCGTCGATAAACATTTTCGCGCGAAAAATCCGGCCATCTTCCATTCGGATTTCTGTGACGCGGGAGTTCTTCATTTTGACAGAACCAAGCCGCGCATTGAAATAAACGTGGACGCCAGCTTCTTTTGCCATCTCGTTAAAAACCGCCTCCGCCACATGCGGCTCAAAGGTCCAGACTTCGTTGGAACCGTAGTGCTGACCGACGCGACGGTAAAATTCGCGGGCGATTCCTCCGATGGCCCCCTTGTTGCCGATGTCGGTTTTCCCCAATCCGCCGGAAGTCATCCCGCCCAAGTGATTGCCGAATTCCGTCAAAACGACTTTTTGGCCCGCCTTCGCAGCCTGGACAGCCGCCGCGACCCCTCCTGAAGTTCCGCCGAAAACACAGATGTCGCTGGAAACAATTTCCGCGGCATGAACGGAAAAGAAACTGGCGCAGATTAAAGAAACAAAGACAACACCACAGCGCCGCAGAAACCTCATGCGAACGTGTCAGCGCTTGGGCGGCTGAATTTTCTTAATTTCCCGGAAGTTTCCTTCCTCGGAGCAACAGACAAATTCTTCGGTGGCGGATTTCAACTCTTCCCATCGCGCGCGGATCGACTTCGATTCTGCTTCGGTAATCTGGCTGTCTGCAGCGGCAGCGGCCATGACGGACAAAAGATCCGCGAATTCCTGCACGACGTTGTGCATCGCGGGAACCAGATGGAGAGGATGCGTGTGATGGTTCTTGGGATTCTTGATGAAAAAGCCGCCGGCCTTCTGGCAAATCCATTGAACGATGCGGGGGTCGTCACTGCAGGCGATCAAGGCAGCCACGCGATCGAGGGGATTGGCGGCCCCGCTGCGTTGTTCCGGCGGTTCGGCCCACTTGTAAACGAGCGACACGGAAAGGCCCAGTTCCGAGGCGGCCTGTTTCGGGCTGACTTTCTGAAACACATCGCGCAACACTTCGTGGGATTCCATGACGCAAAACCATAGACGACAAAGCCCTTGCTGGCAAGTGGATTAGAGAGCGGAAATGGCGACCCTAAGGGGAATCGAACCCCTGCTACCGCCGTGAAAGGGCAGTGTCCTAACCGCTAGACGATAGGGTCGTCAAGCAACGGCAAATATAGGCGGAGAAACCGGAATGTCACGCGAATTTTAGAGTCTGGTGGATTTGCATAAAGGGACAGATCAATCCAATCCCTTCGCCTCTTCCACTAATTGGATAGCGGTTTCATTTATCCGGGAAAGTCTTACCTCCCTGATCTCTTGAACTGGCGCGTGAATTGCTTATTAGCCACACAACTCCGCAAAACAATGCCATCGCCGACATGATAAAATACTGACCTCGCGTCATCGGTCCCATTTTTCCGTTGTATGAAAAAACCAATGAGCCCTTTGGCGTTGCCCAACCAATTACAGCGAGAATGATAGCCCAAATGATAAGTAAAAGTCCCAGCAATCCATTCGAAAACAAAGGCCGAATCGCAAGGGCAGTCGTGAAAACTATTATGGTAACAATTGCCAATTTGATGAAATGGTGTGTCAATAATGCGCCGTCCGTCCTGCCATAAATCACGAGAATCAAAATTGAAAGGACGGCTATCACGAAGACCCTTTTTTGATTTTGATACATTTTCCGAATTCGAGCCGAACATCCCCCGCGGTAAAAACCCGGCCCTAAAATCTCCGAGCATTGCCGATTAATTTAAGCAACATTAGTCTGCTGAATTTAGTACGCAAGGTTGTCGCAGGCAATTACAAACCAATCCAGGATTTAGAACGGCCAAGGAAATTGAGCCAAATCTATGCGTTGCTTTTTGAAATCGAACCCCGACACCAAACTTGACGAATTACCCCTTTTTAGTTACTTATGGCCCATGCTGATGAAGTCACTTTCCAAAATTCTCGTTTTGAGCTGCTCCATTGCGGCAGTATGTGCGTTGGCGGACGATAAAGTTGCGATCGATCCCAAATTGCTTCCGCCCGCCTCGACGAAAACGGGCGTGACTTACGCGGCGGATATCCAGCCGATTCTTCAAAAATCCTGTTACCCGTGCCACAGCGCGAAAAATCCAAAGCCGAAAGGAAAGCTGAAACTGGATACATTGGAAGATGTGCTGAAAGGCGGCGAGGACGGTCCTGCTTTGGTTGCAGGCGACAGCGCGAAAAGCACAATGGTCGCCAATGTTGCGCATGTCGGCGATCCCGACGATTTCATGCCGCCGCCCAAGAATCGCGACCACCTTCAGCCTCTGACAAAAGATCAAATCGGGTTGATCCGCGCATGGATTGACCAGGGCGCGAAGTAACGCCGCAGTTGGTCAGTGTCGACGCAGGATCAAGCGGTGATCGACGCGCTTGGTTTGGTGGTATTCCAGCGGAGGAAGTTCCGTGAGCGTCGGGGATTCTGTTTCGTTTAGAATTTCCTTTGCCAGCCGCTGCAAATCGCGCCATCGCTTCCATTCCAAATCGGGCGCGTGTGAAATCTGACGCAGTGTGCTGCGCCATTCGATAATCACGCGATCAATATCACCCGTCCCAAGCAACTCTGTCACCCATGCCACCTTGCTGAGTGGGTCTTTGTGAACCGCAGCCACGACTTGTTCAGCCCCTGCGCCGTATTTTGGGGGGACGCCGGATTCGAGATAACCGGTGATGGTTTGGGGTCCATAGGTTTTCTGGCAAGCCATCGCCAGACGTCCGGCCCAGCGATTGTCCTCGCCGCAAAAGCGAAAACCACCACTCAGATCAGCAAGATCGTAGATCAGTTCTTCGACTGGATAGGCGTTCTGTTCCAGCGCCGCAGCCAACGCCAGTCCGTCGCCTTGCGAGAGAAAACTGGCGATCTTGCCGCGTCGAGTCGGAACTCCGGCGGCATCGATCAACCCCAATCGCCGCCACAAAAGCGCCACGCCGGTGCTCGGTGGGAGGTTCTGGCAAATCGGCACTTGCGGGCAAATTGCGCAGTCTGCGGGCATGACCTCCCGTTCAATCGGTTTCCAAAACGCAACGCCGTGCGAATCAACGGGAACCCGCAAAATGCCCTCGTCAACACTCAGATGCGCCACAATGCGCGTCTCTTCGCGGACGAGCCGAACCAGGGGCGTTTTTTGCGCGGTCAATTTTTCGCGAAGAAGAGGCATCACTTGTTGCTCCCAAACTTCGCGCGGCATCTGGCGGCCATTCCAGTTGATCAACCGGCGCACCCACTTGGCCAAAAGCACACGGTCTTCGTTCAGGACATCCGCGACGGTCACATATTTTCCATAGACTTTCCCGGTTTCATCTTCTGTCAATAAACAAGAATGTCCGCCGGTCAGCCTTGCCAACGCCGCCGGGTCGGCAAGAGCGGAATGCGTTTTCAAGGATTCCGCGTTTTCCATGACACGCACCTCTTTTGCCGGGCGATCACTGGGGACCGGATAATTCTCCCACGCGCCAACGCTGTTGAGCATTTGGCGAACGCGTTGACGGACATGACGCGCGCGCTCGGAATCGGTCCTCAAACCGCACGGAGCATTGGGATATCGCAACGATTCTTCCACCCCTAACGCAATTGGCTTGGAGGTGAAAAGCCGTCCTTGGATTCGCACAGCCTGCGCGAACGGATCGCGCCCCTGCTCGGCTGCCACATCCATCAGCCCCAAAAGCGTGTTCCAATCGACCAATCCTCCGCGCGACAAATGCCCGGGGCGGGCGTCAAGCAAACGAAGTTCGTTGGCTGTGATCAGTATGAATCCCGTTTCGTCGAGTCCACGCCGGCCGGCGCGCCCGAACATTTGCAGGATTTCGTCCCCGCGCAGCAACTGGTCCTGGTTGTCGCGCCGATAGGATTGCCCCGCGAGCGCAACGCTTCGCAACGAAAAATTAATTCCCGACGCAAGCCCCATCGTGGCGACAACAACGCGCAATTGGCCCGCCTTCGCCAGCGGCTCAACAACGCCCGCGCGCGCTGCGTAACTCAGGCCGCTATGATGATACGAAACGCGGGACTTGAGCATCTTCGCGAGCGGTTCTCCGACGAGCGCCTTTTGCTCAACGTTTAGAGCGAGAGGATTGGGTGTTGGCAATGTGCGGGCCAGCTCTGCTGCCATCGATTCGGCGGCCTGCCGCCTCGGCGCAAAAATCAGGATTGGCCCCAAATCTTCGGCAAGCGCCTTGGCGACCAAGCGTGGCCAATAGCCGCGAATTTCCGCAGGAACATGATAATTAAGATTGTTCGCATGAACTTCTTCCAACGGAACCGGGCGCACTTCGTGTCGAATCAGAACGGCCTTTCGCCCGAGGCTTTCAAGCCAATGCACGATGCTTTGGGGGTTGGCGACGCTGCCGCTGAGGAGGAGCAATTGGGTCTGCGGAGGCGCAAGAGCGATTGCGAGTTCGTAGTTCAGACCGCGGTCGAGGTCGCCGATCATCTGATATTCATCAACGACGAGGAGGGAGGGGCCTTCGCCTTTGATGAGACGTCCTTTTTGCGTTTCGAGGGTCGCGACAATTACCGGCGCGGACAAATTGTCAGACAAATCGCCGGTGGAAATGCCGACGTTCCATCCTCGCGCACGCCACTCAGCAAGTTTGTCATTCGCGAGGGCTCTTGTCGGAACGGTGTAAATTGCCTGGCCGCGATTCTTTCCCTGGTTCGACCACAATTCAAAGACCAGCGTCTTGCCTGCGCCTGTTGGAGCTTGAACAACGACATCCTGCCCCTCACGCAAGGCGGAAACCGCCTGTTGCTGCCACAAATCGGGTATGGTGATGCGCTGGAGCGATGGAAAATTCTCCAGTTTGTCAGCGATTGAACTCACCGCATCACGATAATCTGAAAATCTCAGGCGGGCGAGTCACAGATTTAAGTTTCGACTTTCCCGCAAAAAAAACGTTGCGGCAGTTTATTTTGCCGCAACGTCTCGAAGAGCTTTTCAGCTTAATCCCGCGCCGCCAGTAACGGCAGCGCGGTTTGACGAACACTATTGTATCACCTTAAAGAATAGCGATCCATTCCCCAAAGGCGCGGAGTATGGATTCGTTGTTCCTACAAGGGTCCAGTCGGCTGGATTTGAGGATAGTATTGGCGATGAGTAGAGGGAACCGCCTGCGGGCGCCCATGAGATACTGATATTACCGCCAGAGATGCTGGCCTTGACTGTGGGTCCCGTTGTCGGCCCTGTCCCCGCGACAAAGTCACCGAAGTTTTGGTAAACCGCGGTCGCGATGTCAGTTCCCGGAGAGGCAGTATGCGCGGTCGTGCACAATCCGACATACACAACGCTCGGGAATGGAGTGGGCACATAGGCCGGATCGGTGTTGTTCGTGTCGTTTTGCGATTCCCAGTCGCAATAGGCAGTCCAATCAGACCCATTGGTGGAGTAGTAACCCGTGAACACATCGTTTGTGGTGCCGAAACCGGTTCGAGCCAAACGAACCCAGACGTTCGGGTATGGAACAGGAATCTTTCCATCGCCAACAAAATACGAACCATAGACCGGAGTAGTTGGAGGTTGATAGGCACCTGCTTCCGATTCGTTACGCACACCCATTGAATACGCATTCTGCGCGGTAGAACCATCCAAGGGAGCCGGTGACAACGTTGTTGAGGCTGTCGCGGCGACGTACATCATTCGGCTTCCGCCGTCGGTCGGATCAATAAATTCGCGAACCATCAAGCCCGCCTTGGTCCATTGGTCAGCCGGATCCAGGACCGGCACTTGAACGACAATGTCGAAGTTATTTGTCTTAGTTTCATAGACGAATCGGAAGGAATCCTGGGTATTCCAGATATCGATTCCGCTTGCATCGACTTCATAATGACCCGGACCAAAATAAAAGGTGCTGCCGGGAACTTCAACGCCAGCGCTCGAAATATCAATCGATGTTAAAGGATCCAGCGTCACATTAATAGGAACGCTGGAAACAGCGATGCTGGAAACGTCACTTACGTTGTTAATTGTCAGACTCACCGGCCCCTTGATAATTGAGCCAAGCACCAATTCAACCATTTCGCCATTGAAGTTCGCGCCAAGGTAGTTGGTGAACAATATAACGCCTGTAACCGTATTACCAGATACAGCATAATTTGCCGGGTTGGTTACAGTCGATTCGTCCATTGGCTTGCTGAAGATAACCTCAAGCAATTGATTCGTTGACGAATTTAATCCGCCTGCGTCGAGTGTCGCAAGCGCGCTGACAACTGTCGGCGGCACTGTATCCTGGTTGATGTGCAGGACAGCCGCTGTCGTATTGCTGGTGCCAGCGCCAATAGCAGTGATTGCGCAGACTACCTGAGCGTTGTTCATGTTTGTGGGCAGCAATTGTGTCGTATAGGTGGCCGATGTTGCTCCTGGAACTGCCGCACCATTGGTGTACCATTGATACCACAAGAAGCTGTTGGTTTGTCCGCCGGCATATATTCCAGTCGTTGTTGTTGCCGCCGCCGTGAATGTTGCCGATGTTCCGCTAGTGACGGTAACGCTTGCAGGATTAGTCGTTATCGCAAGCGTGGCCGGCGGCGCCAGCATATAGATATTGGTTCCGCCGAAGTCCGACGGGGTCCCATCTCCCGGACCTCCGGGAAAGACACCATCTGTGGTGGAGAAATAGGCGCCAACGTTATCACCGCCGCCGCCTTGAAAATGAACTGCTTCAATGAAGTAGTTGCTTCCAGCGGTCAGGGGAATTCCGCCAGACCACGGAACGGTTATGCCGTTGTCAGGGGACCAGCTATCAGATTCCTTTTGGCTGGCAATGCTTGAACCGGCGCTATCAACCCATTGTTGCTCGTTTGACCAGGCTGTTTCCTGGGCAATCAATTTCAGGTTGACAGCCTTCTCATCGGTGCTCAGGTAGAGATCGCTTTGATCATCGGAGCAGACGTTGAACACATAGTTTCCAGTTTCCGGCGCAACAAAGAAGCCGCTCACTATGCGAACGTAGTTATTGATTCCATCATTAACCGGAGACTGGAAGGTATTGATGGATGATGTGTATTCGGGCAAACCAAGCAATGGAGCTGGAGTTGTCGGCAACACAGATTGACCAGGGTAGAATTGCACTTTCAAATACCCGGGAGCTACGACCGCCGTTTGAACAGTTAAGGTCACCGGTGTGCTGGTTACAGCCAGGGTAGTGAACGGAATTGTGACAACAGCTTCAATTGTGCTGCCGCTCTGAGCTGAAATTAGATTTGCCAGAGTCAGTGTTGAAGTCTTGTTCGTAAACGCGCCACTTCCTACGTTGGTTCCGTTTATTATCCATTGATATTTCGGCTCGATTCCGCTATCAGTGGCAACTCCGATTTGGAACGTTGCAGTGTCGCCTTGAAAGAGAGAAACGCTTTGGGGAGATTCGCTGATCGTCAGCGTGGTAGCAGGCCCGGCTTCAAAGGCAAGATTTGTGCCGTTAAATGCGCTGGGAACTCCATTTGTAATATTCCCCACATCAGCAAGCAACGAATACGTCATGGAGAAGTCATCACCGCCTCCACCCTGGTAGTGGTCGGCTTCGATATAATACTGCTGACCGGCTGTTAATTGAATGCCGTCCGCATAGGGCGGGGCCGATGCGTTAGGTGGCGTAAACTGGTCAGACCGCTTTGAGGCTACATCAGCAATCGTTCCAGCATTGTCGCTTGTCCATTCATCGTTCGTTGCATAGCTAGTCTCTTGCGCAATAAGGTATTTACTGTCAGGAGTGTTGTCTGTGCTGATGAACAAATCACTGTTATCATCAGACGTGACAAAGAAGACATATTTTCCCGTCGTGGGAGGAATGAAGAATCCACTATAAATTTCTGAATAGTTGTTTATACCTGTGTTTATGGGTCCTTCTCCGTTTGTAACAACCGTCGTATATTGGGGCGATCCCAGGTTAAAGCTTGTAAGGTCTGAAAAACCAGAAGCATTCAGCCAGAATTCACGCTTAAGGGCACCGGTCGCAATGGTTCCGGGCGTCACAGTAAGAGTCGCAGCAGGACTGCTGTAAGTCGTGGAAACCGAGGAGTTCGGAAAATTGGCTACACAGGTAACTTTGGTATTATTGTCACCCGGACTGACAATGTAAGAGAAATTGTGGCCCGTTGCCGCGGTACCGTCGGCGTTTGTTACATTGACACCGTTTGTCTGCCATTGAAGAGCATAAGTGAATGGAAGGCCGTTAGTGTCTATCGTAGCATCCGTCTTTATTGAGGCGCTAAAGGACGCTTCTCCCCCGGCTACCGCAGTGACATTTGTAGAAGCAAGCGAAACAGTAACAAAACTGGGGGGTTGCGCAACGTAGCCTAAAATTTGGCTGCTGGGTGTATTCGTCAAATTGGAATGCACAGTACCGTCGCTTACTGGATCTGCTGCGCCAGCAAACTTGTAATACACCGAATCGTTATAACCGCCATTGCCATTTTCGTGGTCCAATTCAATGAAATACATGTTACCAGCAACGAGCGGAATGCCGTTTGGATATTGGGCGGCAGGAGCGCCAGCCGCGACAAACTGGTCAGATCGCTTCTGGGCGAGGGAACTGGCGCCGCCACTGGCAGTCCACTGGTTAGGGTTGCTCCAAGCAGTTTCCTGGGCGATTAATTGCTCGTTTGCCGCCGAGATATCGGTGCTCAAATAGAGCGTGCTGAGATCGTCAGAACAAATGAAGAAGACGTAATTTGTCGTTACTGGAGGAATAAAAACCCCGAGAAACTCGTCCGCGTAACCTTGACTTACCGCTGTTTCAACCCCTCCCCAGTAACTACCGGGATCGTTATTGTTTGGACCTTGCAAAACATTGGTGTAATAGCTCGCGGTTCTAGTGCCGTACACGGTGTCCGCCGTCCCATTGTGAAGAGGAACCAAGTCGTTTAACGTATTGTCAGCGCCCGTGGTTGTGAAGCCGTTGGCTGAAAGCCCCGGCCCCCACAAATTCCACTGAATTGCATTTGTGACGATTGTGGCTTGCGAATTAGTCGTAAAGCCGGCAGGGGGTGCCGCGTGGGCAACCACCGCCAGCGCCAGGCATGATGCGCCTGTAAGCAGTCCGGTGAGTAACTTCATATGCAGTAGATAGTAGTTTTCGACAACGGTTCAATTTGACCTCTTTGTTCAGGAGGTGGACATGATGACTTTTTCGTAACATTACTGCAAGAACTTTTTTAAAAAATTTAACATCAAGTGTTTGCTTTCATGTTGAATACTACATATATATGGAAACACCTCATCGTCGGCAATGTGGCTTCTGGAATGAATCGGGAGAGCTTAGTTCAGTGCTGAACTTTAGCCTCGAAGCGCGCTAGAAATCAATCAATTTATGGGACTGCCCATTCCTGGATGCCGGCAGACCATTTAGAACGCATCTGGACTTCCAAGCGCAGCGCAGTTGTCACGACTGGAGTGAAACTAACTTTATTGTACTTATCTCGATCAACATCAAATGGGCCGGATGCCTCTACAGGTTTCCATTGATCGCCGTTCTTGTAGAGTATGCGCCACGACTGCGGGACTCGGCATTCGCCGGTTCCGGTGTCGTCAAACCAATAGACCGAAGTCGTCGAGACAGTAGCTTTTTTCGAGAATGTGTATTCTACCCAGGCATTTTCTCCTTTGTGTGGCCACCAGTCAAAAAAGGTATTTTCTGAATCACTTGATGATGTTGGCACAGCGAGATCATTTAGAGATATAAGGTTTTTCCCTCCAGGAGAACTAGTGGCTTTGCTGAGGGATGCAATTGTAGGGTGAGGTTTGATTCGGGCGGATTTTTTTGTGTCGGGAATCCAGACCATCATTTCTGAGCAACCGCGATTGGCCCATGCGAAGTAGGGAATGGCGCGAATTTCATGCGAGGTTTCTGAGATTTGGTCTTGATCGTCACGGGAGAGTTGGAATGCGGTTCCGTGAAGTTCCTCCACCCCGTTGAGCAACGACGGTTCAAATGTCGCAGTCAGCGAGGAATTCTCTGGGAGCATGAGGTTTCTCACGTCAATTCCCGGGTTGTCAGGTGATTCAAGGCAATAAACGATCGGGCCGCGCTGCAATGCCACTCGACCTTGATCCGCCTTGACCGCGTCGTTGGCTTGGACACGGCGGATGGGCATGGGGAGATTTAACTCTATCGTGTCGCCGTCCTTCCACATTTTCGCGACGGAAGCGTAGCCTTTATCGAGCTTAAGCGGGATTGCCTTGCCGTTGACTTTGAATATGACTGCTCGCTCAGGTTGGTCGATGAATTTATACAAATCCGTATCGACAGGCTGATTTCGCGCCCAGCCAGGCACGCGAACTTTAACGGTAAACTTTGAGCGCGCGTCCGGGTGAAGAGTTATTCGCACATGGCCATCCCAAGGGTAACGGGTTTCCTCGGTCAGCTTAACGACGTCGCCATTGTCCAATTTGATTTCGGCTTTATTCGCCGCGAAAAGGTTTACGTAAAGCGTGGTTCCCTCGTGGGCATAGAGATAACCTGGCACCGATGGAAGGAAGCGCGTGATGTTTCCGGGACAACACGCCACGCCGAACCACGGGCTGCGCGCATGTTGGCGGTTTGACTCCAACGGGTTTGGATAAAAGAACCGTTTGCCGTCCAGCGACACGCCGCTGAGAATGCCGTTGTAAAGAGTGCGCTCGAGGACATCGACGTATTTGGCGTTGCCGTGCAGCAGAAAGAGACGCTGGTTCCAATAAGCGTTGGCGACGGCGGCGCAGGTTTCGCAGTAGGCGCTCATGTTGGGCAGAAAGTAACCCGGGCCAAACGCCTCGCCTGCCCCAAGCGCGCCGATGCCGCCTGTAATGTAAAGTTTTTTGCCGACGACATCCTCCCAAATGGAGTCAATGGCGCGAATGTAATCCTGATCGCCGGTCAATGCGGCAACGTCGGCCATGCCGCTGTAAAGGTAACCGGCGCGAACGGCGTGACCTTCGGCTTCGCGTTGATCGACCGGCTTGATGTTTGACTGATGGTAGTCGTCGCCGCCGGGGCCTCGCACGTCAATAAAAAATTTCGCCAGCTTCAGGTAACGTTCGTCGCCGGTCGCGCGATAAAGTTTGGGGAGGCCCATTTCAACTATTTCATGGCCGGGCCAGATATGATTGAGTTGATTGGCATTCGTGCCGAATGTGGCGCAGAGGAGATTGGCTTCTTTTATCGCGATGTTGAGCATCGCGCGCTCGCCGGTGGCCTGATAATTGGCGACAGCGGCCTCAAACAAATGGCCGGCGTCGTAAAGTTCGTGGCTTTCGTCGGTGTCTTTGATCCAACGTTTGTCGCCGGACCAAGGATGCGGATGCTCGGGATTGATCGTGCGCGCGGTGTAGAGGTAGCCGTCGGGTTCCTGGGCGGCGGCGATTTTTGCGATCAAATCGTCGAGATAGGATTTCATTTTTGGGTCGGGCTGGACGGCGAGCGCGTAGGAGGCTCCTTCAAGAACTTTGTATGGATCGGTGTCGTCGAAGGGATAGGGCGGCGGTTTGCGATTGGAAATGTTTTCGCCCCGCAAAACTTCGGCAGCGCGAATGAAATTATCGATGCGACCGGACTTTTCACATTGCTCGAATGCAAACGGAATGGTGACAAGACGATTTGTCTCAATGCGCGGCGCCCAAAAATCGTCATCGATCTGAACGGAGGTGAAGGGCACGGGCTTGACTGGGTAGTCGCGGGCGGGTCCCGCAGCTTGCAGGGTGAAAACGACGAGGGCGCAGAAAGCGATGTGAGGAAAGAAAATTTGTCTCATTTTGGTGAGTTGATCTCAACACCATAATTGGAAGCCAATACGACTTCAAATATCATCGGCAAAGTCAAACTTTTTCTTTTACGACAATGGCCGTCTGAAAGTCGTTCTCGCGCGAGAAAATTTCTCCACGTTTTGAGGATTTATCTTAGGTTTGTGCTGTGAAGATTGAGGCTCTCCACTCGTGCTGGCAGGATGGGCGGGCGGACAGATTCCATGCCCCAGCCGAAAATTACTTTGACGGCTGCACCGCAGATGCGGCCCTGGCAGGAACCCATTCCGCAGCGGGTTTGCAACTTGGCGTCGCGCCAGCCAGAGAAATCTTTCAATTTGTCAAATGTAACGTCTTCGCAGCGGCAGACGAATGTGTCGGGCAATGCGAGAGTGGTCAGTTCGTTTCGCAACGCAAAGGCCGTTGCCAGCGCGGAGGCAAATCGCTGCCACTTTGCGCGACGGGAGAAAAGTGATCGAGCAGCATCATGCCGGTCACTGGCGGCAAGCCCGGCAATTTGTCCTTCGACGAGCGCAGCGTCAGCGCCGCCAATGCCGGTCAGTTCGCCGGCGCAATAGACATTGGGGACGGTGCTGCATTGCCATTCATCAACCTTTGCGAATCCGTCGTTTAATTGACAGCCGAGCGCCAACGGTAATTCGACATTCGGGACGAGGCCGAATCCGCACGCGAGATAATCACAGTCCTCCGTCCATTTGCGATGACCATCAGTCAAAACTACGGATTGCACCTGCCCGGCTCCGTCTGCTTTGAGAGGCCAGACACCGCAACGGAAGGGCGTTCCGAGAAGGCTGGCTTTCAGGCGCACGGCCTGGGCGAGTTTTGCGGGGTGGCGAATCAACTCCGCTCCGAAGGAAATCAATCGGGCCAAAGGCGTTTGCTCGTTGATGGATATAATATGCGCGCCCATCGCGCGAAGTCCGCTGCCGACTGCCAGCAAGAGAGGGCCGCTTCCGGCGAGAACGACGCGTTTGCCGGCGACAGGCCAGCCGTGCTTGGCAAGCGATTGCAGTCCACCTGGGCCGAAATTGCCCGGCAATGTCCAACCGGGAAAAGGCAGAAATAATTCGCGAGCGCCCGTTGCCAGGATGAGGCGTTCCCAATAAATTTCGCCAGGACCGGACGACTGTTCTGTCAATAATGTTCTTTCACCGATAGCGCCGAGCACTGTGCATTGGCTGAGCAACGTCACCTTGGATTTTCGCAATCGCTCGATCCATTGCGATGCTTCGGGAATCGTAGTTTTGACATCCTGCCCCCGCCAGATTTGGCCGCCGAGCCAGGGTGTTTCGTCAATTAACGCTGTGCGGCGACCATTCTCCGCAGCCGCACACGCCGCCGCGATGCCAGCCGGCCCCGCGCCCACGACGACGACTTCAAAATCGAGGCGCGGCTCAGGCATCGGTTCGCACCTCCATGCCATTTTCGCAAATGACGTAGCAGCTTCGGCAATGCGCGAGGCCGTTAATAGTCACGCGGCATTCCATGCAAACGCCCATGCCGCAGAGCGGCCCGCGTGGTTGGCCTTTGACTGAACGACGAAAACCGTTGACACCCGATTGCGCAATCGCGGCGGCGACCAGCGTCCCAGGTTGGACCGAGACGGATTTTCCATTGATGCGCAAATTGATTTGGTCAGGCATGGTGCGTGGAAGTATTGGCGAAGCGCGATGGAGCGTATGGCTCGGCGGGAATTTCGGTTTGACGACCGAGGAGCAAATCCGCGATCAGCCGACCGGTGCCAAGCGAGGTCGTAATGCCCAGCCCTTCGTGGCCGCTGGCGAGCCAGATGCGTTCGTGCTCGGCGCTGGGGCCGATCAAGGGAAGCTTGTCGGGCGTCGCGGCGCGGTGGCCGGTCCAGGCGCGCGTTGCGGAAAGTTTGCCGAGAGAGGGCAGATACTCGGTCGCGCGGGCGAGCATTTTTGCGAGGATTTCGTAATCCACTTCGGAGCCTTCGGCATCGTATTGGCGCGATGAACCGATCAGCATTTGGCCGGTTTGACGCGGCTGAATGTTGAAGGCCACGGAATCCTTGCTGATTGAATGCGCGCTTTTGAGATAACCGAGTTCGACAATCTGATGATTGACAAAATCGGGGTAACGCTCGGTGATGACGAGGTGGCCTTTGCGCTTGCGGACAGGAAGACCGGGCGTCAATTCAGGCGACCAAGGGCCGATGGCGTTGACGGCGTGACCGGCGGAAATACGGGAACCGTCGGCCAACAGCACCCCGCCTTCGGACAATAGTTTTGTCACGTTTGCGCCCGCGCGAAATTCGGCGCCGCGGCGCCGGGCGTTGTCGAGCAGAAATTTGGCGGCGCAGGGAGGATAGAGAACGCCGTCATCGATGACGCGCAAACCTCCGGCCAACCCCGATCTCAAGTTTGGTTCGACGCGGCGGACTTCTTCACCATTGAGAATTTCGACGCGCGCTGTTCTCGCGGAATAAAATTCTCCTTTGCGCCGGGCTTCTGCCATTTCTTCCTCATCGGCGGCGACCCATAGGGTTCCACAAATTTCGTATTCGACTTCGGCGGGGAGTTGATCGCGCATTTGCAGCCAAAGGCGGCGCGAATATTCTGTCAAGTTGAATTGCGCTTCTGAATCGTCCATGACAACGATGTGGCCCATGCCAGCGGCGGTTGTTCCTCCGGCGACTATGCCGCGGTCCAGCACCAATGTTTTCAAGCCGGCCTCAACGCATTCGGCAGCACAGGCGGCGCCGACAATGCCCGCGCCGACGATGATAACATCGAAAGACTGACTCACCGGGGCCTCACGGATTCTGGGCGGCTTTCAATATGCGCGCGCCGAAGACGCCGCCGGCCCAGGTGTTGGAGGCCTGGATTTTGACGGTGACTGAGCGCTTTCCTTTGGTCAGGTCGGCGGGCAGCGGATAGGCCTGGTCGAAGTAAATTCCGGGATGGCTCGCTGTCAAGCGTTCGGTGGCGAGCTTTTGTCCGTCAATGAGAATATCGAACTGACGTCCGCGATCTTCGCCCCAGTACGTCAAGACCAGTTCCTGCGGTTCGCCGGGAAGAGTTTTTAGGTCCCAGGAAAACCAGCCGCCTTCGGCCGCGTCGCGGTAAAAATGATCGCCGAAGTCGCCGGAGTTGCTTTTCTCGCCACGCTCGTTGTGGTCGCGTTCGTTTTGTTCTTCGCCGGGATTGACGGAATCGACGGTGAGGGCTTCGAGCTGGCGGCGCTTTTCCAATTCGGCGGCTTGTTCATTCTCGCGGGTTTGCCACTGAGCGGGAGTGTATTGGTCCCAATAGACTTCGTATTTATTTTTGTAAACTTTGTAGAAGGGCACGAGCATCAGGCTTTCCGGCCTTTTTTCGCCGGGAAACGAGAATACGGGGCCGCTAAAAGTAGCCGTCTTATTGGCGACTGGGCGCAATTTACCGAGCCACTTGCCAGGGGCGCTCACGATTCCGGGTGTGGGCTTTTTGACGTCGATCTCGGCGGCCAGGACAAGCGGGCCGTCCATGATGGCTTCGCGCTGGGGATTATCAGCGAAACCTTCTTCGTGGAGCGCGAAGGGCATTTTGATTTCGATGAGATCGCCGTCCTTCCACGCGCGCTTGATCGTCACGTAGGTTCCAGGTTCATCAGCGTTTTGCTTTTTCCCATTCACAGAAATCGTAAATCCGCGTATAGCCCAGGCGGGATGGCGGATTTTAATCTCGAGTTCTACGGGAGACAACGTATGCACGGTGATTCGGCTTTGTTCCTCGTCGGGAAAATGGGTTTCCTGGCGGACTGTCAAACCTTTTTCTTGCCAATTCAATTCTGAGCCGATGAATTGATTGATGTAAAGCTGCGTGTCGTTATGAAAATAAATGCTGTCGCCGTATTTGCCGTGGTTCTCGACGCCCGTGCCGGTGCAGCACCAGAAATCATTTTCCGGGCTGTTGAAATTTTTTCGCGAGCCGGCGCGCAGGGGCACATAGTAGCACATCATGCCGGTGTCGGGATTTTGCGAGGCGAGGATGTGATTGCAAAGCGCGCGCTCATAGTAATCGGCGTATGCCGCGTCCGGCGCCCAACAAAACAAATGCCGGGTGAGCTTGAGCATGTTGTAGGTGTTGCAGGTTTCTGTGGTGTTCGGGCCCATGCGTGAGAGGCGGTTGGTGGAGGTGAACATTTCGCCGTCGCTGTCGCCGCCGATGACGTAACTGCG
Organism: Verrucomicrobiia bacterium; assembly: GCA_036501665.1. Lineage (GTDB taxonomy): Bacteria > Verrucomicrobiota > Verrucomicrobiia > Limisphaerales > Palsa-1400 > DATAUD01. Next base: position 13,200 of record DASXZW010000014.1, on the reverse strand, counting down.
ATGATTGACAACTGTGTTCCAAAAATTCTTTGCCCCGGCTTCAAGGTTTGTTTCGCCGGTTAATTCATATTGACGCGCAAGGCCTATGAATTTCGGGATCTGCGTGTTGGCGTGCAAGCCAGTAAGCTTGTCGTCGCCAGCCTCCAACGGATCGACGACGCGGTGATGGTTGAACCGGAGGGACATCTCCAAATATTTTTTCTCGCCGGTCAAACCGTAGAGATTTGCGAGCGATTCATTCATTCCGCCTTGCTCGGTTTGCAACATCGCCTGCATCTGCGCGTCGGTGAGGCGGCCGTTGCGCGCCACCGCCCAATCGCCGAATTTTCGCGCCATTTCCAACGCCTGCTCGTTGCCGCAATAGACATACATGTCTTCCAGGCCGGCCATGATTTTATGTAAAGTATAATAAGGCGCCCAGACTTGTTTGCGTTTTTCGACGCGATCAATGAATGACTCGGGAAACGCGCTCAAATATCCATTGCCAAGTTTTTCCTGGCATTCGGCCAATGACCGAATCACGACTTCGCCTTTTTCCTTGAATCGGGCGTCGCCGGTGGCGGCGAACATTTGGGCGCACGCGGACAAATAATGCCCGACAAAGTGGCCGCGCAATTCGCAGTCCGGCGCTTCCCATCCGCCAAGCGGTTCAGCGTGGGTGGGCAGGCCGGCATTGATGCGGAAGTTGCGAACCAGGCGATCCGGGTCGAGGGATAGCAAATAAGCGCCATCCAATTCCATCGCGTGTTTGAAAGGGCCGTCGAGCAAACGGACATCTTCCAATGGAAAGGCGGAAACTGCCATCGGCACGACGGGGGAAATTTTGTCTTTCGAGTGACCCAAGGCGAGCGCGTCGGCAAGGCAGGATTGGGCGCAACAAATGAGAGACAGCGCGAGGGGGCCGGTCATTCGGAGGGTTGATTGAAGATTGAAGTCCATGTGCGGTTCAATTAGGTTGGAACCCTTATCGAGCAAACCGGTCATTTTGTAAAGAACCGCTTCGAGCAAATGGAAGCTGCAATACTATGAGCCAGCCGTTTTGGCAGGGTGTTTTTCCAGCGATTACCACGCAGTTCAAACGCGACTTTTCGATCAACCTCGATGCGACGGCGCGCCATGTGGACGTATTGATCGAGTCCGGCGTGTCAGGTCTTATTTTCCTCGGTTCACTCGGCGAAAATCAGCCGATGCGTCGTGACGAAAAGCGCGCGGTGATTGAGGCGATGGTCAAAGCGGTCAATGGCCGCGTGCCGGTTTTAAGCGGCGTCGCTGAAAGCAGCACTGACGAAGCGCGCGCCTACGTTCGCGATATGGAAAAGCTCGGCGCGGACGGCGTCATGGTGATGCCGGCGATGCTTTACAAGGGAGACGAACGCGAAATTCTGACGCATTTTCGCGCGGTGGCTGACGCATCCGGACTGCCGATCATGGTCTATAACAACCCGATCAGCTACGCGAACGACGTTACGCCCGAGATGTTCGCGCAACTTGCGGATGAGAAAAAGTTTGTCGCGCTCAAGGAAAGTTCCGGCGACGTGCGGCGGATCACTGACCTGCGAAACACGGTGGGTGATCGTTATGCCATCTTCACAGGTGTCGATGACCTCGCGCTGGAAGCCTCGATTCTTGGTATTGACGGATGGGTCGCGGGGAGCGGGATCGCGTTCCCGAAGGAAAATCAATATTTCTGGCAACTCACGCGCGAGGGGCAGTGGGAAAAAGCGCGCGAATTCTACCGTTGGTTCACGCCTCTTCTGCATTTGGACACGAGCACAAAATTTGTTCAGTACATAAAACTGGCTGTGCAGGAATGCGGCCTTGGGGCCGAATGGGTGCGGTCGCCGCGACTGCCTTTGACGGGCGCGGAACGGGAGCGCGTTTTGAAGGTCATCCACAACGGCATCGCAAAGCGACCGCCGATTCCAGCCGCCAAATGACAAGAATAAATGTCATTGACTCGCACACAGGAGGGGAACCGACCCGGATAATTGTCGGCGGCGGGCCGAAGTTGGAAGGAAAAGACGCCGCCGCGAAGCTTGAGTTTTTTCGCAAGCATCACGATTTGTTTCGTTCGGCTGTAGTGAACGAACCGCGCGGCTCGGATGTTTTGGTGGGAGGAATCCTTGTCGAACCGATGGACAAATCGTGCGCGGCTGCGATCATTTTTTTCAACAACGTCGGTTATTTGGGAATGTGCGGGCATGGGACGATTGGCTTGATTGCGACGCTCGCGCACATGGGCCGCATCAAGCCGGGCGCGCACAAGATCGAAACTCCCGTCGGCATTGTGACGGCGACTTTGCATCGCGACGGAACGGTTTCGGTGGCGAATGTTCCGAGTTTTCGGAAGGCGAAGGGTGTCACTTTGGAGGTGCCGGAAATCGGCGCGGTCATGGGAGATGTCGCGTGGGGTGGCAATTGGTTTTACCTGATCGAGAAGCACGGCCAGGCGATTCAACTCGCAAACGTGGAGGCGCTGACAGATTTTTGCTGGCGCGCTCGCAAGGCGATCAATGCGCAGGGATTTCCCGAGGTCGATCACGTCGAATTATTTGAGCCGGCGTCGGACGCAAAAACCAACAGCCGGAACTTCGTCTTGTGCCCTGGCAAGGCTTACGACCGCTCGCCTTGCGGTACGGGGACGAGCGCGAAAATCGCGTGTCTCGCGGCGGACGGCAAACTCGCCGAGGGCGAAGTGTGGACGCAGGAAAGCATTACGGGCAGCCGATTTACGGCCTCGTACCGGCGCGAAGGCGAGTCAATCATTCCGACTATTACCGGGTCTGCTTTTGTCAACGCGGAATCGACGTTGCTCTTGAACGAAGAGGACCCATTATGTTGGGGGCTGCAACAAACCGGTTGATGCGAGAGACTTCATTAACATGAATCGCCGTAATTTTCTTAATATGATCGCCATTGGAAGCGCGCCGCTGTTGATTGGATTGCCTGCGGAAGCGGGCGCGTCGTTCAGCATCGAAGAAGCGACGATCACCCAACTTCAAGCGGCGATGAAAGCCGGCGGGAAAACGTCGGCGTCGCTTGTTCGCTGGTATCTCAAACGCATCGAGAAAATTGACCGGCATGGGCCAACTCTGCGGTCGGTGATCGAGTTGAACCCGGACGCGCTCGCGATCGCGCGGGCGCTGGACATCGAGCGGCGAAGCAAAGGGCCGCGCGGGCCGCTCCACGGAATTCCGGTGCTCATCAAGGACAACATCGACACGCACGACCGGATGACAACGACGGCCGGTTCGCTGGCATTGGCGGGTTCGATTCCACCACGCGATTCATTCGTCGCGGAAAAGCTTCGGCAGGCCGGCGCGGTGATTTTGGGCAAAACGAATCTCAGCGAATGGGCGAATTTTCGCGGCGCGAACTCCAGCAGCGGCTGGAGCGGTCGCGGTGGTCAAACAAAAAATCCGTACGCGCTGGACCGCAATCCCTCGGGTTCCAGTTCCGGCTCGGCGGTCGCGGTTTCGGCGAACCTGTGCGCGGTGGCAATCGGGACAGAGACTGATGGTTCGTTGATTTCTCCGGCGGCGGTTTGCGGGATTGTTTCGATGAAGCCGACGGTCGGCCTTATTAGTCGTTCTGGCATTATTCCGATTTCGCATTCGCAGGACACGGCGGGACCGATGGCGCGAAATGTTTCGGACGCGGCGATTTTGCTCGGCGCGCTGGCGGGCGTTGATCCGCGCGACGACGCGACCCCTGCCAGCCGCGGAAAAGCGTCCGAGGATTACACGCAGTTTCTGGATCCCAATGGCTTGAAGGGAGCGCGACTCGGCATTGCTCGAAAATATTTTGACTCCGCCGGGCTTTCGCGAAAGGTGCTGGAATCTGCGCTGGAGGACATGAAGCGGCTCGGCGCAACGTTGATCGATCCCGCCGATGACAAGGCGTTCGGAGAATTCGGCGAGGAGGAAGTGACCGTTTTAAGTTACGAATTTAAAGCGGGCATCAACGCATATCTCGCATCGCTCGGTCCCAACACGCCGGTACATACTCTGGAAGATTTAATCCAGTTCAACGAACGAAATCACGACAAGGAGTTGCGGTATTTCGGTCAGGAGGAGTTTTTGCGCGCGGTGAAAAAGGGGCCATTGACCGACCTGGCGTATCGGCAGGCGCTGGCGCGTTGCCACAAGAAATCCCGCGCGGAAGGCATCGACGCGGCGATGAGCAAGCACGATCTCGACGCGATTGTCGCCCCGGCAGGAGGTCCCGCGGGCGTGACGGATTGGATTTACGGAGACCGCGATGTTGGCGGCAGTTCGACGCCGGCGGCGGTGGCGGGTTATCCGAATATCACAGTTCCCGCTGGGGATATTTTAGGTCTGCCGGTGGGAATTTCCTTTTTCGGACGCGCTTACAGCGAGCCGATTTTGCTGAAGGTGGCGTTTGCTTTTGAGCAGGGAACACGACGACGCAGAGCGCCGAAGTTTCTTCCCAATATAAATTTGGAGTGAGAATACGGGATCAATTCTGCCCAAAGTATCAGGCGACAACACGCACTTCCTGGCGGTCGATTTCGACAAGCGAGTTATTTTCGAGGGCCGCAATAATTGCAAACAGATGGGTTTGGAACAGTGCCTTGAGGTCGCGTGCCCGAATGTTCCCAGTGCGGACGAGCAGCAATTTCCACGGCTTGCCGTGCAACAAATGCGAATGATAAAAGTCCAAGTCTTTGGTCACGACTATCCGCTGATCTCGAATCGAAATCTCGTTAATAACCTCATCAGATGTCCGGTTTTGCTCCGTCAATTGGCTTGTATGAATTGCGTCGTGTCCTGCCATCTGAAGCAGTGTGCATAAGCTTGCCGACAGGTGTGCATCCACCAGGAATTTCACGCCAAGTTTAAGTGACAGCTTTTTAGTTTGAGCGATTGAGCGGCGAATTCCACACAGGCGCGAAGGTCGTCGCGTTCCAAGTCAGGAAATTCCACGAGCAAGTCTTCAAACGTGTCGCCAGCCACAAGATATTCGAGCATAGACTCGACCGGGTATCGCAAATGGCGGATAGCTGGCTTGCCGTGGCAGATCTCCGGGTCAATCGTAATACGCGACAAAAGCTCGCTCATCCCAAAACAATACCCAATGAGCCTGAAAATAACAACTTCACGCCATGCAGTTGAATTTTTGTCGTGTGTCCTCGGGCAGCACCGGACCTATATTTTGGCAGGCTCCGCGCCGGGAAACCATTCGATATGCTGGTCGCCGGAGCGACCCAGGTAAGTCACTCGCTTGCCGCGAAGAAAGGCGAAGTAACTCTGAACACCGGCTTCCATCGCGCGCCTTGTAAAATCGCGGTATTTCTGGCCCTTCTGCTGGCTGTCAATAATGTTGGCCCGCAATTTCCCCAATGCAAACTCCGCAGCGACCGCTGGCAGACCTTCGTAATTGATCGGCGTGACGACAACTTCACCGTTCGTCCCGTAAAAGGACTTCCGCAATCCGACGTAATCGACATGATAATATTCCACCCCGGCGGAAAGCAGTTTTCCGACAACTTCAGGAAATGACAGAGCCCCTGAAAGAGTTCCTTGCGCGGCCTCCACAATAATCGCTGTATCCATAACAAATATTTTACAGCGAGTCGCTTTAACGTCTACGCAAATCGGTCAAGCGCCGGCAATCGGGATGCGGACCTTGAAGCGGGTTTCGCCCGGCTTCGATTCAAATTCGATTTCGCCTCCGTGGCGGTCGGCGATAATCCGGTGACAGATCACTAGGCCGAGGCCGGTTCCGCTTCCAATGGATTTGGTTGTAAAAAACGGCTCAAACATGTGGGCTTGAACTTCCTTGGGAATTCCCGAGCCGTAGTCAACAATCTCCACGACGACATGGTCGCCCTCCCGCCAGGTGGCGATGCAAATCTTCCCGGTCCCCTTGACCGCATCAATGGCGTTGTCAATTAGATTTGTCCAGACCTGGTTCAATTCGCCGCCGTAGGCTGAGATTTTTGGAATGGTGCGATCGTAATCACGCCGCACCGTGACGCTCTTCAATTTGTGGCCGAGCATCGTCAGCGTATTTTCAAGTCCCTCATGAATGTCCAACTCCTGACGACCGGCATTATCCATGTGGGTGTAGGACTTCACGGCCTTCACCAGTTCCACGACGCGCCCGGTGCTGTTCTCGACTTGCCTTAGCAACAGCTTGAGGTTCAGCCGCGCTTCAATCCATTGCACCGCGACTGAGCGGATTTCAGGTGGAACGCTTTCGCAAAGTTTTTCGAACCAAACAGCGTCGAGGCCGGCGGCGACGAATGTTCCGGCGAGCTTCCAGCCCTCGGAAATTCGATGATTTTCCAGCCATTCGCCGAGGGCTTCCTCACGGTCGCTGCGGGCAAGGGCATCGAGCGGCGGAGCGGATTGCAGATGGCTCAAGGCATCCTCTGAAAAATGGACCAGGCTCTTCCAATCGGCGGGCGAAGTTTTTTTGACAAGCTGGCAAAGAAGGGATTGCACGGAATCCGCGGCATGTTGAGAATCGGAAGAGGCGCGAAGAGCCGCAGAAGCGGGATTGTTCAGTTCATGGGCCAGCCCCGCGGCCATTGTGCCAAGGGAAATCAACTTCTCGCGCTGATGGGCAAACCCCTCCAGGTTGCGAAAACGTTCCGCCACAGTCCGCATGATTTCGCGCGCGATCGAAGGGCACGTGCGCATCATTTTCCAGAAGCCGTCCTTATTCAGGCGGAAGAAACGCGACGGCACCGATATGCGCGGGGTTGCCAGCCACGGAGTGTCGAGAAGAAGACTGATTTCACCCATGAAATCCCCCGGTTTGCCCACGGCCATGAGGATGTCCTGACGGTCGTAAGACCGCCAAATACGGACCTCGCCCGAAAGCAACAAATAAAAATACTCAGCCACCTGGGTGTCGGTTGCCACGACTTTCCCGGCGGGCATTTCCACAATTTCTCCCATCCGAATGCACTCCAGGTCCTCATCTGACAAGTCGGCAAATAAGGACATATGCCTGACAATTTGAATTTCTTCGTTGGTCATCATGGTCAAAGAGTTGCGAGATATTCGTGAACTAGTTTGACGCTCATCGCGCCTTCTCCGACCCCGGAAGTCACGCCTTTGGCCGACCGATGACGCACGTCACCCGCGACGAAAATCCCGGGAACACTCGTTTCTAGGTAGAACGGAGGTCGATCAAGAGTCCAGCCTTTTGGATGTCCTCCCGCGCCCTGAATTAAATGCTGGCCGGAAATCACGTAACCCAATTCGTCGCGTTCGACGACGCCCGCCAGCCATTCGGTGCGAGGCAGCGCGCCGGCGTAGATGAGCAATGCGTTTGCAGGGTGTTCGACTTGTTCGCCGGTCTTGCGATTGCGGATGGTGACGCTTTCGCAATGGTTCGCGCCGGACACCGCGACAACATTCGAGTTGGTGAGAATGGAAATGTTTTTCGTCGCAGCAATCTGGTCTTCGAGATATTGCGACATCGTTGTTGATAGAGCTTCGCCACGAACAACAATCGTGACCTGCTTGGCGAACTTTGAAAAATACATCGCCGCCTGCCCGGCAGAGTTCGCGCCGCCGACAATATAAATGTCTCCATCGCGGTAGGACATCGCATCGCTCATCGGGGCGTAGTAATAAACGCCCGCGCCCAATAATTCCTCGGAGCCTGGAATGTCGAGTTTGCGATACGCGATTCCGCTGGCAATCAAAACAGCGCGCCCGACGATCTCAGCGCCGTCCGCCATCCGCACGACGCGGGCCGGGCCTTCGACCCGCACTCCAGCGACTTCCTGCGGGGTGAGGATTTCCACGCCAAATCTGCGCGCCTGAGCCACCGCGCGACGGGCAAGGTCGCCACCGCTCAATCCCATGGGAAAACCGAGGTAATTCTCAATTCGCGAACTTCTTCCAGCCTGGCCGCCGGGGGCCTCGCGCTCGATCAGGAGGGTTCGCAATCCGTCCGCAGCCCCATAAACAGACGCAGCAAGCCCAGCCGGCCCCGCGCCAATGACAACGAGATCGTAAAATGGCAGATCAGCGCGTGTTTTCAGATTCAGTTTCGCGGCAATCGCGGAAACGCTCGGCTTCGGCAGAAATGATCCATCCGAAAAAACCACCAGCGGCAGACAGGAGGAATCGGTCTGGCTTGTTTGCGCCAGTTGTTTGCCGGTCTCGTTGGTTTCGATGTCCAGCCATTGATAGGGAATAAAATTGCGCCCGAGAAAATCCCGAATTTCCATCGCGATCGGCGACCACCGATGTCCCACGACGCGAACGCCTTCAAACGGAGGTTTAAAATCGGCCTGCCAATCATCCAGCAAGTCGTCCACGACCCCGTAAAGGCGCTCCTCCGGCGGGTCCCACGGTTTCATGAGATAATGGTCGATCTTCACGGAATTGATCGCGCGGATTGCGGCGTCCGTGTCGGCATAAGCGGTCAGCAACGCGCGCTTGGCCGAGGGAAAAAGTTCGAGCGCCTTTTCCAGGAATTCCACGCCCGACATGTGCGGCATCCGCTGGTCAACTAAAAAAAGCGCGACCGGATCGTTGCGCATTTTGAGTTGCTCCACAGCGTTGAGCGCCGCCGCGCCGGAGTCCGCCGCAATCACGCGATAGCGGTTTCCATATTGCCGGCGCAAATCGCGTTCAACTGCGCGAAGCACTTCAGGATCGTCATCCACTGTCATTAAAACTGGCTTTGGCATAATCGAAGTTGATTGGTCCGGGATTTCCCTAACTGCTGCTAAAACTTCACTCTATTAGATAAGCGTCGTTTTTTTGTTTAACGGCTAACTCGATTTCGCAAAATAATCCAACGCCGCGCACGTTCACAAGCTCAACTGAACACGGAGACCTCGCGATGTCAAACAGTCCGGCTCTCATGCGCTTTCTGAAGCCGTCGCGGTCTGGTTCCACGCGTCAATTCCTCCCAGCAATGGGCGAACCCGGCTGAATCCGTTCCGGCGCAACAACAACGCCACTCGCGCGGCGGTGATTTCGTTGGGACACGAACAATACACGACGACTTCTCGGTCCTTGGGAATTTCAACTTGCCCGGCCTTGATGTCATCCATTGTGGCGTGGATCGCGCCCTCGATACCCGCCTCGCTGGCGTATTCAACATTTGAACGCAAATCAAGAATCACGACTTGCTCCCCGTGATTCATCATTTGGCGCAAATCATCCACGGTGATCCGGGCAATTCGCAATTCATCCAGGAGACGCCTGCGCTGCCAGTATTTATACCCGATATAAGCCGCAGCCGCTCCTCCAACCAAACAAAGGGCGCTGTTGCCAATCCCGGAAATCGCATTTCCAATTTGCTGCAACTGAGTGGCAAAGAAGTAGCCGAGCACAATAAAAACTCCGCCGTAAAGCAGCGAGCCGACACCATCGACGCTCAGGAATTTTGCAGCGTTCATGCCTGACATTCCTGCCAGGGGCGGCGTGACAGTGCTCAATCCCGGAACGAATTTTGCCAGCACAATCCCGCGCCAGCCATATTTCGTGAAAAGGTTTTGAGTTCGCCGCACGCAAGAATCCGGCTCCAGGGAAATTTTGCAAAGCAGGCCCAGGACTTTGCTGCCGCGATGCCGACCGAGATAAAACCAAAGTCCGTCCGAGATCAAACACGCCAGTACTGTCAATAAAATTGACCCGGCGAAACTGCATTGGCCGGTCGCTGACAACGCGCCCGCGGCGAGCATCCAGGGAATCGCCGGCAACGGCAGTCCGAGTTGTTCAATCAATACGGCCACGAACACAACGGGAGCGCCGTGGCGTGTCAATATTTGAATGGCTTCATTCATGTTTGCAGAATTTTCTCATGCAAAAAACGGATTGGCGCGAAGCACTTTGTTTTAGGTGTAACCGCCAGCCGGAAAGCTTTTGTAAAAGCCCGCCCAAAACTACGATACTGCCATTTCATACGAATTCCAGATTGATTGGAAAAACACAGCGCAATGCAACTGTCATCAGACGAAACCACTCCCGTGCAAAAAGCGAGGGAGCGAGGTTATAAATAAATCATCCGACTTACTGTTGAGTGGACAACCGAAAAAATTGTCCGGCATTAGTCGGCAGGATGGGCAGAAAGAATGTTCCGTTGGTTTCGGATTGACCAGTTACCAGAGTCCAAACTGTGGGGGGAGTCAGGTTGGTGGTGGTGTAGAGTTGATAGCCGCTGGCGGAGGCGGGCCACGTAATCGTAAACGGACCGGTGGGCGAGGTTTGCAGGCTCAAAACCGGGCCGTTGGTGGTTGTTCCAGTTGACGTGGAGGCGGTGAAGGTGAGGTTGTCGATGGCCAGACCCTGGGCTTTGCCGGTGGGGTCGGTCATTTGCCATATTAACCATAGTGCGGCTCCGGCGGGCCAGGTTACTGGCTGGTTGTTGGCGCTCAGTTGGGTTTGGTTGGCCGTTGCTGTTCCGTCCACGGCGACTCCTCCTGCGGCTCCGCTGTCGGTGGGGAAAATGACGTTGAGGGTGGGCAGGGTTCCGGTAGCCTGGCCGGGCATGGGGGCGGTGGCGGTGGGGTCTATCGCATAATAGCATTGCAGGGTTTTGGGGAGGTTTGATTGGCGCCAGAGTTCGCCGGTGGCCTGCACTGTGACGGAGTTTAACTGTGCGCCGGTGTTGTTGATGATTTTTGCGCCGAAGGCCGTTGTCCCTGTTGTGCTGGTGGCAAGCAATCCCAATGCGCGGTTGCCGCTGTTGGGCAAGCCAAAGCTGATTTGGCCGCCGGTGGTCTGGTCGCCGTCGGTGGCTCCGAACCGTGTCAATAAGGAACTGGAGCCGTACCATCCGGCGAGGCCGGCCAATCCCAATCCTCCTGCGCTGCCGTTGGTCATGGCGGGGAAGGCGAAGTCGTAGGGGTTTGCCAATGAATAAGTGACGCCGTCGATGGTGACGGGGTTGTCGGAGTTGACGGAGGTCGCACCGGGGTCGGGCAAGGCGTCAAAGTTCTGGGTGTAGAGGGAGCCGGGGGTGTTGTAGGCGATGAAGGATGAAAGAAGCGCCCCGGTGTTGGCGTTGGCGGCGCCGGGGGTCGGAGAGTAGTAGGCCTGGCGAACAAAGCTCTGGCCGTCGGGGTTGGAGCCGTAGGACCAATCGGGCTGGATATTGTTATAATTGACGTAGTCGAGCGCCTGGGGCTGCCCTTCAAAGAGGCGGCTTAATGCCAGGGAACCGCTGGTGGACTCGAGCGCGAAGCTGGTGTGGAGTTCCTGCGCTGTGGAGAGGTTGGTCTGGCCGTCGGCGAAGATGATTAGGAACTGGCCCGGATCGACGGATACCCCGGCGGGGAACGCCCAGGCGGCCAGGTTGTTGTAATCGGTGGAGAGCCAGAGGTTGGTCAGGGCGACGGTGTTGGTGGTCGGATTATAGAGTTCCACCCAGGGGGCGTGCTGTCCGGCGCTGTTGGTGATGCCGGTGATATTGGCCGGTTCGACTTCATTGATCCAGAGCGGGGCAAAGGGCGGCAGTGTCTCGGCGACGCTGTTGAGGGCGTCGGGCGTGAAAAAAGCGGTGGCTCCGGCGTCCTGCGGGGCGGGATTGACGGTGTCAACAATACCCGAGCCGGAGAGCCGCACGGTCAGCGGGCCGCCGTTGGTGCTTTGGAGGTACCAATAGCTGATGGTGTAAGTGCCGCTGCCGGTTAGGGCCGGCGACATGGTCTGGTAGATGGCGCTGGACTGGGTGGTGCCTGCGGCGGTGGAGATGATGTGCAGGCTGGCGTTGCCCGAATGTTTGACTGTGGCGCTCAGCGCGGAGCCGGTGAGGTTGGGCGAGACGCTCCACACTCCGGGGAAGCCGGATTCAAAGTCGCCGTCTTTGAGCATGTTGGCGCCGACGTCGGGCACGCTGCCGGCGACGACTTTGATGTCATCTATATAAACGTCTCCCGCCGATTGCAGATAAATATAGAGAAGCGAACTGGTGGCGGGGCCTGAGACGCTCGCTTCAACCCATTGCGGCGTGAAGGGCGGAGTATTGGCGCTGCCGGCGCTCCAGTTGCCCGCGCGCCAGTTGTCCTGGGCCGGATCGATGAGTTGCAATGAAACTCCCGGGGTCGCCGCGTTGGTCGGCCAGGGCAGGACGCTATCATATTCCACCTGGGCCACGACGGCGTTGTTGGCGTTGGTCGGCTGCTCAAGGGTGAGCATCTGGCCGTCGCCCAGCGGCTCGCCGAATGTGTCAAACACAGGTTTTGTCGCGCCGTATGCCGCCGCAAACGCCGGGCGGCTGGCCGCCAGCGTCAGATAGCCTTGCGGGATGATGATCGCCCCGGACGGGAATGTGTAGTTGATCTCCGGCAGTTGCCAGCCGGAAAGGTCGTACGCCGAGGTGGCGGAGTTGTTGTAAAGCTCGATATATTGGCCGCCGGGGACCGCCGGATTGTACATGATTTCGTTGACAACCACATGTCCCGCCGGGGCGGGAACGGTTTTTGTCGAGTTGACAGTCAGTTGCTGGCTGTCGCCGGCAATGGGCGTTCCGGCATGGTTGATCCCGGTGATGTTGAGCACGTTGGCGCCGTTGGTCAGGGGAACGGACACGGTCCATTGGGTCAGGCTGGTCCAGCTTAAAGGATAGGCTGCCCCGTTGATGTCGATGGTGGCCACGTTGAACGGGGCCGTGCCGGTGACGAGGGCGACGTTGTTGCTCTGGGTCACCGACGTGCTGACGGTGAAGCTGGAGGCGTTGACGGCCGCGATTTGGGAGGCGATGCTGCTTTTGGCCGAGGCCAGCCACGGTTCGATGGCGCTGGTCGGGTTTTCAACGTTCTGTCCGTTCTGGGTAAATGCAGTGTATTTGGCGTTCAACAGCGGGCTGCTGTTGGCCGCTGTCAGCGGGCCGTTGACCAGTTCCTGCATGGCCCGCCAATACATCCTCAAGAACGTCGGGTTGCTGTAAATATCCGCCGTGTTGGGGTCGGCGCCGTTGACGGTGAACAGGTCCTGTCCAGGCGACCAGGACCCGCTGTTGCCCAGCACGATGTTGAAGTCCCACATGTGCAGCGAGTATTTTGTTCCCTGCGCGCCGATGTAGCCGTAGAGGTTCTGGGCGTTTTGCGCGCCGAAGGAGTCCCAGTTGCCCGCCGCGTGGTTGGCCGCGAAAACGCGCATCCAGTTTTCCATGTCAGCAATATTTTCCATGTTGGCCACGTAGTTGGGTGTGCCATGGGAGTTGGCCGCGTTGACCAGCGAGAAGACGTTGGTGTAGTCG
>DASXZW010000013.1:0-10236 GCA_036501665.1 Verrucomicrobiia bacterium | reverse complement strand
GATGCGGCCAGCGCTGATTTTAGCAGGTCGCAAATTTTTTGTCGCGGCACAGTTATTCACCGTCGACTGCGGGGAGCTCTTCCTTCGGGCTCTCCTTGCCACCGGATGAATAACTGTGGAAACCGTATCAGGACGCAGAGAAATTCTCGGAGGGGGTTTTCGGGCAAAGGCACTGAAGAAGACTTTTAACAGGAGCAATCAGAGGCAGCAGAGAGAAGAGAGGAATGCAAGAAGGCAGGAAGAATTGAGCCGGGAAAACTTTGCCAAACACGTGATTTTTCGAGATGGTCTTGCGGAGGGCAGGGGACTCTCGGAGGGCTTTTAAAGCATACAGTGCTTTCTGGAATATTGCGAGATAGCTCTTGAGCAAAAGGAAATTGGGAGTAAAATGGCGGCGATGTCTCAGGGCTTGCATTTATCGCAGAGAATGTCGTTGTCGCAGGTGCTGGCGCCGCAGTTGCAGCAGTCGCTGGCCTTGCTTCAAGCGCCGACTCTTGAGTTGAAAGCGCTCGTCGAACAGGAACTTCAGCAGAACCCGATTCTGGAGGAAGTTCCCGCCGCCGAGGTGGAAATGAGCGAGCGTGTCAAGAATGACGGCGTCAACGACGGCATTGCCGATGCGGCGGATCTCGCCGAACCTCCGGCGGATACGAAGTTCGATCCGGCGACGGAAAAGCCGAGCAACGCTCCGGTGGACGATTTTCAGGCGGAATTCGAGAAACTCACGCAGATGGACCAGGAGTGGAAGGATCACTTCGCGCAGACGAACCTTCCGATGCGCCAGAGCCAGGAAGCTGAGGAAAAGCGTCAATTCATGTTTGACTCGCTCGTGGCCGAAACGTCGCTCCAGGAAAATCTTCTGGAACAGATGCGTTTTTCCGACATGCCGGACGATCAGAAATCCATCGCGGAAATGATCATCGGGAACATTGACGATCTGGGTTATCTCAAGGGCAGCGTCGATGAACTGGCATTTTCCACCAATATTCCACAGGACAAAATCCTCGGGGTCCTGAAAATCATTCAAGCCTTTCATCCTCCCGGAGTGGCTGCCCGCGATTTGCGCGAATGCCTGATGCTGCAATTGGAGCGGACCGACCGGGAAAAGACTCTGGAGTACCGCATTGTGCGGGATTTCATGGATGCGTTGGGAAAGCGGAAATTGCCGGAAATCGCCCGCAGCCTCAGCATCAGCGTGGACCAGGTGCAAAGCGCGGTCGAACGCATCGGGCATCTTGAGTATCATCCCGGGCGCGACTTTCTGCCGAATAACGAACATTACATTTCGCCGGAGGTCTTCGTTCAAAAGGTCGGCGACGATTATGTTGTCACGACGAACAACGAACAAATTCCGCACCTTCGCATCAGCAATCATTATAAGGACCTGATGTCGCAGTCGGATGCCTCGTCGGAGGTGCGGGATTACATCAAGGACAAAATTCGCGCGGGAAAATTTCTCATCAAGAGCCTTCAGCAGCGTCAACAAACAATTTTAAACATCGGCAACGAAATCGTCAAACGGCAGCGCGACTTCATGGAAAAAGGGGTCGCGCACCTCAAGCCGATGACGATGGTGCAGGTCGCCGAAGTCGTCGGCGTTCACGAAACGACGGTCAGCCGCGCGGTCTCGAACAAGTATATTGACACGCCGCAGGGGATCTTCGTGATGAAGTATTTCTTCACCTCCGGCATCAAGAACGAGGTGGGCGCGGGCGTCTCGAACACCAGCATCAAGGACATGGTCGCGGAAATGTTCGCCAAGGAAAACCAGGCCAAGCCGCTTTCCGATCAGGAAGTGGTCAAAATGCTGAAGGAAAAGGGCATCCCCCTCGCCCGGCGCACCGTGGCCAAATATCGCGCGGAACTGAACATCCTGCCGTCGAATCTGCGCAAGGTGTATTGAGTCAAGGTTGGATTCGGGGCACGGTCGTGAGTTTTGCAGTTGTCAAATATTGTCGGGCATTGGCGGAAACAACGCCATTAGCTTCCGGTGTGAAACAATGCAGAAAGGAGCGATTAAACTATGAAGTGCCGCTATTTGTTCGGATTATTCTTCGCGGTGTTAGTTGCATTGGGGAATTCATTGCCGATCCAGGCGCAGTCCAACGATTTTCGAGTCTTATATACTTTTACCCTCAATACGAACACGGCATATTTTGACAGTGGCGCCAGTCCGACTGGCAATCTGCTTCTCCTCGGAAATACTTTATATGGAACCACGGCCAGCGGCGGCGCATTCGGCGCAGGTGTGATCTACAGCATCAATACTGACGGTTCGGGGTTTACCAACCTGTTTAACTTTGGCAGCGCCGGCGTGGGTGGTGGACCGAATGGCGGACTGATCTGCCTGGGAGAAAAATTGTTTGGAACAACAAGCGATGGGTCTGTGTTTTCGATCAGCACAAATGGTTCAGATTTCGCCAATCTGACTTACAGCAGCGGTAATATGACGTGCGGTTTAGTGTCGTCCGGCAATACGTTGTATGGCGTCGGGGCAACCGACAGCACTAACTGGCCGGGCAATTCCGTGTTCGCTGTTGACACCGATGGATTTGGTTTTACGAACATTTTTGACTTCAACAGCAGCACTGGGGATACACGTCAAAGTCTGGCAGTCTCAGGGAACACCTTGTATGGCACGGCCGGATTTACCAACGAGCCCGGCATGGTGTTTGCGATGAATACGGACGGATCAAGTTTTACAAACCTTCACAATTTCACGGCGGACGAGGGATACGAATCGCTTGCCCCTTTGATTCTGTCAGGGAACACTCTCTACGGGACGACGATTGGCGGAGGCGCGCAACTCAACGGCACGGTGTTTGCCATCAACGCGGATGGATCAGGATTTACAAACCTCCATGATTTCAATGGGACCGATGGATCGATGCCCCAAGCATCCTTGTTTCTATCAGGGGACACCCTGTATGGAACGACGTTTTTTGGCGGCAACGTGTTCAGCCTCAATACAAATGGTTCCAACTTTATGAGTCTGTACAGTTTCAAAGGCAAGTTCGGATACGGCGCGCCGTCGGGTGTGGTCGTGTCCGGCAATACATTGTACGGAACGGTGCCAGAGGGTATTTCGACGGCGAACGGGACAACGAACGGGATAATTTTCGCTTTGACGGTGCCGGGATTGCCGCGGATGGCAATATCGCCACCCCTGGGAATCATAGACCTCAACGAGAAAACCGTCGTCTCCTGGCCTGCTCAGGCGACAAATTTCGCATTGCAGTTCACGACCGACCTCTCTGCTGGAAAGTGGACCGTTATCACCAACGGGATCGCCGTGGCCGGGACGAATTTTGTCTTCACGAACGTGTTGAACGACTCGACCGCCTATTTTCGGCTCAAAGAACAGTAAGAGGGCGCTGCAATGAATTGGCTTTATCAAAATAACCCGGCTGGTCCAACTGACTTGGGTTTCTGTAGGTTTTAAAACGTTCTGCTGGCTTGCATGAGGCCGTGCTCGACGATTGGGCCGAGGCATAGGGCCGGGAAAAATGTCAGGGCGGCGACGATTAGGATTACTCCAAGCAGTGTGCAGGCGAAGGTAAAGCCGCCAACCGGCAGGGTTCCACCGGAAGCTGGGACGGTCTTTTTTGCCGCAAGGCTTCCGGCAATGGCCAGCACAGCGAAGGCGACGCCAAACCGGCCAATGAACATCGCTGCGCCCAGGGTTAGATTGTAGAAAAGCGTGTTTGCGTTAAGGCCGGCGAAGGCGCTACCGTTGTTGTTGGCGGAGGAGGCGTAGGCATAAAAAACTTCGCTCAAGCCGTGCGGGCCGGCGTTGTTCATGCTGGAAAGGCCCGTTGCGGTGACAACTGCCAAAGCGGAACCGAACAGGATCAGCATGTTGGGAATCATGATTCCAACCACGGACCAACCGGCTTCCCAGGCTTGAATCTTTTTGCCGAGATATTCGGGCGTTCGACCGACCAGCAACCCCGCGATGAAGACGGTAATCAAGACGTGCATGAGAATTCCGTAAAGCCCCGCGCCGACGCCGCCAAAAACAATGCAACCGAGCATCAGGTTCCATAACGAGGCCAGCCCGGCCAGCGGTGTCAAACTATCGTGCATGCAGTTGACCGCGCCGCATGAGGTGCCTGTGGTCGCAACGGCCCAGAGGACGCTGTTCATGACGCCGATACGCTGTTCCTTGCCTTCCATGTTCGGGAGAATGTTTTGCGTTACGGGATTGGGCTGGGACTCGGACCACCATGCGATTGCAAATGAACCGACGAGCAGAAGCAGCATGACGCCGAACAGAACCCGGGCGTGGCCAATATTGCCGACCATCAACCCGAACGCGTAAATGAGGCCGGAGGCGATTATGATGAGGCTGAAGAGTTCAATGAAATTGCTCAGCGGCGTTGGATTTTCAAATGGGTGCGCGCTGTTTTGACCGTAATAGCCGCCGCCATTGGTGCCGAGTTGTTTTATCGCGATTTGCGACGCGGCGGGTCCGACGGGGATTGGCTGAGTGGCGACAGTGACATCCTGCATGACAGGCTTGCCATCGGCTCCTTTGATTGGATTGCCCTTGTCATCGGTCTTTTGCACCTGGGCGGTGTATGTTTCCAGCAAATTTCCCGTGGGGTACGGTCTGAAATTCTGCACGACGCCCTGGCTGACAAGGGTGACGGCGACAATGATTGACAGCGGCAGGAGAACATAAAGAACGCTTCGTGTGAGATCGACCCAGAAGCATCCCAATGTTTTTGCGGAGGAGCGTTTGAGGCCGCGGGCCACTGCGAGAAGAATGGCGATGCCTGTGGCGGCGCTGAGAAAATTATGGACCGCCAGCCCGGTCATTTGGGTGAGGTAGCTCATGGTGGTTTCACCGGCGTACGCCTGCCAATTCGTATTTGTAACGAAACTGATGGCGGTGTTCAGCGCGAGGTCCCAGGGGACGTTCGGAAGTTTCTGGGGATTCAGCGGGAGCCAGAACTGCGTCATTTGCAAGACCCAAACTGAGAGCAGCCCCACCACGTTGAAGATGAGGACCGCCAGAAAATAGGCTTTCCATGACATTTCCTCGTCCGGCGCGACTCTGGTGATTTTGTAAACGAGCCTTTCGACAGGGCTGATCAAAGGGTGCAGGAACGTTTTCTCTCCCTGGAAGACGCGGGCCATAAACCGGCCAAGCGGAGGCGTCAGCGCGATCAACAAACCGAAGAACAAACCGACTTGAAATAAATCATTCATAACTTCCATGAATCTATTTCACATATTCCATTGGTGGATGATAAAAAGGGAGCCAACGGCATTAAAAAAACGTAAAAACGCATTTTTGGGATTGGCTGGCGCATTTTGGGATTTATGCGTTAAGGCTGGGAAGGAGATCGGGGTCTTTGTGAAACGTCGTTGAGGCACAAAGCGAAATGGAGCCGAATATCAATGTATTATCATTTATTGACAGCCTTCGGCAGGACTGACATTCTCCATTTTCACGGCAACGCTTCTGCTCGTTAAACAAGCAAGAGCATGGTATTGCAGAAATGAACTCAAGTGTGAATTGTAGAAGTACGACCCCAATTCTATGATTCTCCGCTGTGAAACAATGCAGAAAGAAACTCAAATGTGCGTTGTGAAACCACGACCTCAATTTAGCCGTATGATAGCGGCGAGAAAGTCGATTTCTGTATTGGTACTCTTTTTCACTTTAAGTATGACCTGGTTAGGGTGTGATCGTGAGTTGCCGAATGGCCCCCCAATTGATTTTCACTTGGAGGATCTTCTCCGAACGATTGGAAAGCAGCAAGGCGCTGAGGTTAGTGGACACTTGAAAGCGGACAGAAATAGTGCTTGGAAGGTTATCGGAGTCACGTATAAGTGGCATGTTACGTTTGTTTCTGGCACAAGTTCCGAGTTGCTGACGAATTATCGAGATGCCATACGGAAACTTCTGGAAGCAAGAGGACTGAAAGTCGACGTGGCGCAACTACAGGCGTCCGATTTGGCTTCTGAACACGGCGGCCTGGAGATTAAATACGATTACTCTGAGGAAAGTAATATTGTGCGATTATTTTGGGGAAACGCAGCATCCAACGGTATTGACATGCTGGTCGTCTGCAGCGTACCTGGACGCCATGCAAAGACCATCAAAAGCATGTAAAGGCATAAATACTACTAAAGATGCTACAGAGAAAATGTTTAAATTCTAGAGACATTGATCCGGACAGGTTGCTTCTGTATGTCTGTTACATTGGAGCGGTTTTGCCAATACTCTTCAAAGTAATAGGCTTAACAGAGGATTTGCCGCCGCCGGTGCCGGATCAATCGGAATTCGCGAGAATCGGTGAGGCCTCAAGTGGTGTTGCGGTAGCTGCATTTTGTGTGTTAGTAGTGGGAGAAGCCTATGAACTTTTGGATTCTAATTTCAGCATCGTCAAGGACCGAAGAAATTGGCCAACAATATGCGGAATAATTGGATGGATTGGCGTAGGGACGAGCGCCTATCACTTTTTTTCTCGTCCATATTCTCACCACGCAAGATTTTTTTGTTTCTCTTTAATTGTTTATGTGGTGTCCTGGATTCTTGTTTTTTGGAGCTATAAATTCGGGAACAGATAACGTTTGTGTATTGCTTCGGACTTCAACAATTTAACAATGGTTTTTTGGATTGACTGATTTCAATCGGCAGCGCTGTCACCCGCCTTTATTATCAATGTCCGATTGATTTGTTCTTGTCCATTCCCCAATGATCTTCGGGCGCGGGCTTTTGTTGGGCTTTATCAAAGTAATCGGGCTGGTCCACATGGAAGTAATCCTCGTGGTAAGCGCCTATTTTGCCTTCATCCTGCGCGGGGGAGTTTTGTGGATGGCTTTGGGTCCATTTTTGGATGAAATCCTGGTCCTCGGTTTTTGATTCGTTTTGAAGCGCTGCGTCGCTGTCGTCCATTTCAGCGTTCGACAATTCGGAGGGTTGTGATGAGCGCGGCGCGGTTGTGCGAACGTGTTGTCGCAAGGAGCCAAAAATAAACCACGCAATCACAATGCACACGGCGCATTTGAAATACTTCATGGTCGTCTAATACTATTATCGGACACGATGCACTGCGGCTTAAGGGGTTCAGCGTTTATTGGTAGAGATTATCCGCGGACGCCTCGGCGAGGCGTCCCTACCTTGAAACCTAGATGCGTCTGCCCTGCATCTCGCTCTCAAACTGTTTCAACAAATACCGGGGCGGCGGACAATTCGCCGGGGGCGGGGCGGAGGAAGCGCGCCAGCCAAATGCACGCGAGCACACAGCCCAGCGAAACCAGTCCCGCGATTGGATAATGGGTGATTTCCTGGTTCGGCCCCTGGCCGATGATTCCACCGCTGATCCACGCTGCGAGGCCGCATGAGAATTGTTGCACTGACGAATTGACGCTCATGAAACCGCCGCGATACCGCGATTCCACGGTGCTGGTCATCATCGCCATCGCCGGGACGAAGCGGCCGGACATGCAGATCATCAGCAATGTCGAAACGCAGAGCGCGAGAACCAACGGGACTCGCGGGAGATTCGTCAGGGCGAGGATTGGAACTGACGCGGTCAGCGACATGATTGTGAAAACGCGGAGTTTTCCGGCGCGGTCAGCCCAGCGTCCGATCCAGTTCATGCTGAAAAGAGTGCAAAGGCCGCCAGTCAAGTAAATGAACGGAAGTTGCTGTTCGGAAAGGCCGACGTTGTAAACCATGTAAGTGGCGAGCGTCGGGAAAATCGTAAATCCCGCGCAGGTCAACACAGACATGAAGATGAAAGCCATCTGGTGGTTTGGTTCCGCGAGCACGGCGAGCATTCGCGCGGCTGGATGTTGTTCCATCGCGTGTTCCAGATGTCCGCGCAAGGGCGGCACGAATCGCGCCACGGCGATGAGAATCGGGACGCAGATTCCGGCGATGGCGTAAAACGGCACATGCCAATTAAACCTGGACGCAAGCACCAGCCCGAGCGGCACGCCGAAAATTGACGCAACCGAGAAAGCGGACATCACCATTCCCATTGCCTCGCCCCGGCGGTTTTCTGGGATGACATCGCCGACAATCGCCAGAATGACCGCGCCCGTTACGCCGCCGAACATCCCGGCGACCGCGCGCGCCGCCACCAGCAAACCGTAAGTTGGCGCGAGCGCGCAAAGGAGCGTTCCAGTGGCAAATCCAAGGAAGAGCCAGAGCAGCGCTTTGCGTCGATCAAAGCGATCCAGGAAAAATCCCGCGATGATTCCCGAGAGACCCGCCGCGATGGCATACGAGGCGACGATGGTATTGAACTGCGCCGGCGTGATGTGCATGACCCGCATATATTGTGGGCCCAGCGGCAGGATGATCAGAAAATCCAGGTTCGTTGTAAACTGTATGGCCGCCAGAAGCAGCAAGACCAATCGTTCGTTATTTAGTTTCAAGTTGCAAAATCCTGTTGAGTCCGCACGAAATGCCTCACAGTGAGTCAAAATGGCGCGGGATCGGCTTTGAGACGCAGGTCTCAGGGCGACAACCTAACATGGAATTCAAACCTCGCTAGGTGAAAAATGTGTGACGGGTTTTTGAGGGTAAGTTTCGGGTCCCTCTTAATCATAATCGTAATCGTAATCCTAATCTTTTTTTAAAAATCGATTAGGATTAGGATTAAGATTACGATTAGGAGGGGAAAAAAATACTTACGACCGATACGCGCTTTGCGTTTCATCCTTGCTTCGTTGACGCTTAACAATTATCGAATGGGAATCATGAATTCGCCAAGCGTCCGTTTCAATCGCAGCCTAATCTTAAACACCCTCAGCGTACTGCCGTTGTGCGGCGCTCTGCTGGGCGCAACCGCCGCAATTGCGGACACGGAAGCTGGCTTCACGCCGATCTTCGACGGGCAAAGTCTGGCGGGCTGGTGGGGCGCCTCGACCGAAGACCCACGCGGATATCTGGCTCTGCCGCCCGACGAATTTAAAAAGAAACACGACGCGAGCCTCGACGACATCAAACAGCATTGGACGGTTGAGAATGGCGAATTGGTCAACGATGGCCACGGTCTTTATTTGACGACTGGAAAAAATTACGGCGATATTGATTTGTTGGTGGATTACAAAACCGTTCCTCTCGCTGACAGCGGAATTTATTTGAAAGGCTGTCCGCAGGTTCAAATTTGGGACCACACGAACCCGAAGGAGTTCCATAACGGCGCGCAGAAAGGTTCCGGCGGACTTTGGAACAATTCCCCCGGCGCGCCGGGAAAGGATCCGCTGGTGCTCGCGGACAAGCCGTTCGGCGAATGGAACCATTTCCGCATCCGCCAACTTGGCAGCCGCACGACGGTGACTTTCAACGACCAGTTGGTCGTCGATAACGCCCTTTTGGAAAATTATTTTAATCGCAAGCTGCCGATCCCGCCGGTCGGGCCTATTCAACTCCAAACGCACGGCGGCGAAATTCGTTGGCGCAATCTGGCGGTTCGCGAGATTCCAGGCGACGAGGCGAACCGGCTCTTGCGAGGAACTGACCCCGAAGGTTTTCAGCCGATTTTCAACGGAAAAGATTTAGATGACTGGGGCGGGCCGACCGATTGCTGCAAAGTTGTTGACGGCGCAATTGTGTGGCAACCCCACAAGGGCGGGACGCCTTACTACAAGGCTGAATACACGAATTTTATCGCGCGGCTGGAATTCAAACTTCCGCCCGGCGGCAACAATGGACTGGCCATTCGTTATCCGGGCGAGGGCGACACCGCTTACGTCGGCATGTGCGAGTTGCAGGTGCTTGATGACAATTACGAAAAGGCCACAGGCGAAAAAATTGATCCGCGCCAGGCGCATGGTTCCGCCTACGGAATGGTCGCGGCTGCGCGCGGTTATCAGCGGCCCATCGGCGATTGGAATTATGAGGAAGTCACCGTGGTCGGACCGACAATCAAAGTTGAACTCAACGGCACGGTCATTCTTGACTGCGACTTAAGCACGGTCAACGAAGCTTTGGACGGCAAAAAGCATCCTGGCAAGGATCGCAAGAGCGGCTATTTCGGACTGGCCGGGCACAATGACCCGGTCATGTTCCGCAATCTGTCAATTAAACGGCTGGACTGAGCGATTCAATTTACTGATCAGATTTATTTCGCGCAGAGTAGTTCTCTGTGTTGTAAATGACTTTTTCATTGGAGTTGTTCACAAGTATCAAGCAGATGTTTTGGGCGCGAGTTTGAGCACCCAGGAGCCGTGGGCCTGCTGGTTTTTGGCGTGGAGATCCGCGTCGTA
>DASXZW010000012.1:0-14981 GCA_036501665.1 Verrucomicrobiia bacterium | reverse complement strand
TGCAATATGGAACTTTCCGGGCCAGCGGCTACTTCATCGGCTCAGGAGTGGTGGAGGCGGGCTGCAAAACATTGATCGGGGGCCGTTGCAAACAATCGGGCATGTTTTGGTCCGAATCCGGAGCGGAGAATATCCTGGCCCCGCGCTGCATCCATAGCAGCCGAAGACTGGACGAGTTCTGGAAACACCGCCTCAACCAACGGGCGGCACGCAACGACACGCTGCCTCTGGCAGCCTAATGGAAGAATTTTGTCTCACACCCTTTGGCATAGGACTGAGGAATTGAATGCTCTTTGATTGACACGCCGGGTTCTGGTCGCCATCTTTCCCGCGTAACCCAAAAAATCAATCCATGTCAATTGTTGACGGTTTACGAATTTCATCCAGGCTCAGCCCAGACAAGCCGGCGATCATCTGCGGCGAGCAATCATTGACTTACGCCGAATTTGACCGGCTGACTGACAATGTGGCAGCGCGGCTTTTGGCCGCGGGAGTTCAGCCAGGCGACCGAGTGGCAGTGCATATGCTGAACTGTTCCGAAGTCGCCTTGACCTACGGCGGTTGCCTGAAGGTTGGCGCTATCGTTGTGCCGATTAATTCCAGGCTGAAGGGCCGTGAAATCGCATACATCCTTCGACACAGTGGATCGGTGTGTTACGTTGGGCAATGCGATCTTTATTGCGAGGTGGCTGGGTTGCGGAAGGAGTTGGCGGATTTGCGGATTTTTTTCCTTAGTGGACAAAATGTCATCCAAGAAGGGGTGCTTAATTTCGAGAATCTTTTGAAATCGCCTTCAAAACCGGTTTCCCTCCCGGCGATCGTTGCAGACCAATCCGCAGTAATTATTTATACCTCCGGCACGACAGCGCATCCAAAAGGAGTCACACATTCGCATGAAACACTGATGCGACTTGCGGAAACCATGCGTTCGCTCGATTTGGACGAGAATCAGGTCGTCATCACGACATCGTCCATGGCGCATATTCTTAGCTTTGCAATGGTGTTTTTGGCGGGGTTGGTGCATCGGTCCACGGTGGTGTTAATTCCTCAGATTGATTGCCATTCTGTATTGCAGG
This sequence comes from Verrucomicrobiia bacterium, assembly GCA_036501665.1. Taxonomy (GTDB): domain Bacteria; phylum Verrucomicrobiota; class Verrucomicrobiia; order Limisphaerales; family Palsa-1400; genus DATAUD01. Next base: position 13,905 of record DASXZW010000012.1, on the reverse strand, counting down.
CGCTTGAGCGGCATCGCGGCACTGTAATGGCGGGCCTTCCAACCTTTTTCCAGGCGGTGGCGCGTACGCAAACGGCGACTCCCTATGATGTGCGTTCTGGCAAACACTTCTATTGTGGCGGCGATTCGGTCTCGCCGGCGTTGCAGGAGGAATTCCAACGAGCAATGGGCCAAAGCGTGTATGAAGGCTATGGCAGCACAGAAGCCGTGCCGCTGACCTTTAATAAGGCGGGCGCCGCCCGCGTTGGGTCGATTGGCAGGGCGATTGAAGGTGTGCGGATTCGTTTGCTGGGCACCGATGGCCGCGATGTTGCGCCGGGTGAAGTTGGAGAAATTTGCGCTCAAAGCCCCTGGTTGATGACTGGTTATTGGAAAGACCCGGAGGCGACAGAGGAAGCCATCCGTGACGGCTGGTTTCACACCGGCGATCTGGCCCGATGCGATGCGGATGGTTATTACTGGTTTGCTGGCCGGGCGAAACAAATCATCATTCGCGGCGGCAGCAACATTTCGCCGCAAGAAGTGGAGTCGGTGATTGGGGAACATCCTGCCGTGCGGGAGGCGGCAGTGATTGGCCGGCCCGACTCGACGTGGGGGGAAATCGTCGTCGCTTATGTGTCGATCAAGGACGGACAAAGTTTGACGGAAAAGGAATTGATCGAGTTCGCCCGCGCGCGAATGGCCGCATACAAAACGCCCGAACACGTCATTTTCAAGGATGCGTTGCCGAAGAACGCCACAGGGAAAATGGACCGTCGGGCGTTGCGGGAAGCCGAGCGGGCGCAAGCAACACTTTAATTGCTCCAGCCTCCTGTGTCAAAAAAAGCTGAAATTATTCCGAGGAAATTTTTGCCAGTGAAGTTTGAAAGGAGCCTCCTCTCCTCCACGCAGCAGCGTGGAAGAGAGGGAGAGAAACAATCGCCAATGTTAATTATGTAAGAAATCAATGACTCAGGAGATTAGCCGGCAAAAGTAATTCCCACCAAGTCTTGGGAGTTTAAGGGAACTGAGGTAGTCTTTTCTGCAATGACGACGAAGTTGTTCTCTGAACTGGGGCTTTCTCCAGAAATTCTGAAGGCGATTGACAAGCTTGGCTTTGAACAAGCCTCGCCAATCCAGGCTGAAGCGATCCCAATCCTTTTAACTGGGCGCGACGTGGTGGGGCAATCCCAAACCGGTTCCGGCAAAACCGCCGCGTTCGGCATTCCAGCCATCGAAAAAACGGACCCGCAAGTTCGCGCGGTTCAAGTTCTCATTTTGTGCCCCACTCGGGAACTTGCGGTGCAGGTTTCGGAGGAGTTCCACAAGCTGTCGCTCTTCAAGCGGGGCATTCACGCGCTTCCCATTTACGGCGGTCAATCATACGAACGGCAATTCAGCGGGCTTCGGCAGGGAGCTCAAATCGTCATCGGCACGCCTGGCCGTCTCATGGACCACATGCGCCGCGGAACGCTGCGTTTGGACAAGCTCAAAATGGTCATTCTCGACGAGGCGGATGTCATGCTGGACATGGGTTTTCGCGATGACATCGAAACCATTCTCAAAGGCGCGCCGGTGGAACGGCAAACGGTCTTTTTTTCCGCCACGATGCCGCGTCCAATTCAGGAGCTTATCCGGAAATATTCGCGTGATCCCCAAAATGTCCGCATCGAGCAAAAGGAATTGACCGTTCCCACCGTCGAGCAGGTTTATTACGAGGTTGACCGCCGTTTTAAGATCGAATTGTTGACGCGGCTGATTGACCTTCACGACCTTCGCCTTGGAATTATTTTCTGCAACACGAAGCGCATGGTCGATGATCTTGTTGACCATCTGAACGCCCAGGGTTACTCCGCCGACCGGCTCCACGGCGACATGAACCAGGCGATGCGCGACCGCGTGATGAACAAATTCCGCAAGTCCGGCCTCGAATTTCTGGTCGCCACGGATGTCGCGGCTCGCGGCATCGACGTTGAGAATATCCAAGTCGTTTTTAATTATGACATTCCTTACGACGTTGAGGATTACCTGCACCGCATCGGACGAACCGGTCGCGCGGGCCGCAGCGGCAGGGCGATCACTTTCGTCTCAGGCCGTGAAGTTTACCAAATCCAGCATATTGAACGCTTCATTCGAGTCAAAATGCGCAGGGGAAAAGCGCCCACTGCCGATGAGGTCGAGGAAGCCAGGGCCGGGCTGGTCATTGATAAAGTTCGAGCGACCTTGAAAAGCGGCGAGTTCAAGCGTCAGGACCAGTTGATCGAACGTCTGCTTGAGGAAGGATTTTCTTCGACCGACATTGCCTCGGCGTTGCTTCATCACCTCCAATCCGGTTCTTCCGCTCCTTCTGCTGCGGCGGACTCCCGTGTGCAACCTCGCCTTGAACAACGCGGACCAGTAGAACCCGTGAGGGAAAACGCAAAGCGTTACGATCGAAGGGACGAGCGCCCGCAAACACCGCCTTCGCGGCAACCGTGGCAGGCGCCTAAGGCTCCGCCCGCCGTTCGCATCCCTGTGCAGGCGCCGGAGCGAAGCGTTCTGATTCCGGTTTCTCGTGCGCAAACTGAACCGGTGAAACGCCCAGCGCCTACTCCCGTTGCGTCACCGACAGTTACTATTCCAAAGCCAGCGGCGCCGAAAGTGCCACCGGCGGCAGTTTCACCGGCACCGCCGCTTGAACGCAAACGGCCCGATCCAGTCCGTCCGCCAGTCAGTCGCCGCACGCCCCCGGCGCAAACGCGCCTTTATATGAATGTTGGCAGTGAAATGGGAATTGTTGCCGAAGATGTTGTTCGAGCTGTGCAGGGACAAACGGGCTTGCCTGCGACGGTTGTTGGCGTTGTTGATATTCGAGACCGGCACTTGTTTTTTGATGTTGACGTTGACGAGGCTTCCTCCGTCATTTCCAAGCTTAATCGCGCCCGCATCAAGGATCATAAAATCAAAGTGAAAATTGCATAGGCCGTCGATAACAGCTAGAGCATTTTAAGTACAACTGTAGCCACAAATTTTGGTGCGCCAGGGGAGCGCGACCGTCTCGGTCGCATCCGTCGGCGTCTCGCCGACGGAACAATCCAGCACTGCTGCGGCGTGCAAAATGTTCGACAAGAGCGTCTGGCGAGACGCCAGACGCGGCGGTCGAGACGACCGCGCTCCCCCACAGGCCGTCCGAACCGGGCGGCTACAGCTTAAGTTAAACTGCTCTAGTCTCCTGAGTCCAAAAAAGCTGAAACTGTTCCGAGGAGATTTTTGCAGTGAAATTTGAAAGGAGCCTCCTCTCCCCAGCCCTCTCCTCCACGCAGCAGCGTGGAAGAGAGGGAGAAGTTACGGTGCCTGGAGCTCTTTCTTGACGAAGGTAGCAGTGTCAAGATGCGCCCTCGGGATTGAGGGAGGACAATGTTTCATTTGCCATATACGCAGAGTAGCGCAAGACTGCCCGTTGAACTCTGATTTTAGTGATGCAGCAATTCAGATCAAACAATGAGGATTTGGCTTAGTTTTCTCCTGGCAATACTCACGGTGGTTGCATTTGATTGCGACGCCGCCCTTCCCGCGCGTGAATCGACAGCGTTTAACCGTCATATATTACACGCCAATTCGCCCCCGACGTCCGCGCTGACGCAACGAATTGACTCATTGCCAAAAACAAATTTCCTCCGTCTTGCCATCAGCCTTCCGTTGCAAAACCATGAAGACTTGGATCAACTCCTCCGAAGGCTTTATGATCCGTCCAGTTCCGACTATCGCCATTACTTGACGCCGGCGCAATTCACCGAACGTTTTGGCCCGACGCAGGAGGACTATCAAAGAGTGTTGGACTTTGCAAAATCCAACAACTTCACCGTAACTGCCGCGCATGACAGCCGCCTTTTGCTGGACGTACGCGGAAACGTTTCCGACATCGAACGAGCATTTCATGTCACATTGCAGAGCTATCAACATCCCACGGAAAACCGCCGATTTTTCGCGCCGGATTCCAAACCGTGGATTTCCACAAACCTGCCTATACTTGACGTTGAAGGCTTAAGTGATTATGCCACGCTGCGTCCGGCATCGGGCGGAAAGTTGCTGAAAAATCAAACCGGCTCCGCAGGCGGTTCGTCCCCGATTTTTGGCGATTACCTGGGACAGGATTTTCGGAATGCCTATGCTCCTGGCGTTACGCTTCAGGGATCTGGCCAGATAGTTGGCCTGTTTGAAGCGGACGGTTATTACGCGGGGGACATCACGAATTACGAGGCGTATGAAAATCTTCCGGCGGTTCCGCTGCAAAATGTTCTAATTGACGGATTCAACGGCGTTCCCGGAGCGCTGAACCCTGAAGTTGCAACCGACATTGAAATGGCCATCGCGATGGCGCCGGGTTTGGACACAGTCGTCGTGTTCGAGTCTTCGACGAACGACACGACCTGGATCGATATTCTTGACGCAATGGCTTCGAGCAATCAAATCAAGCAATTCAGTTCCTCCTGGGGTTTCACAACGGCTGACGCCAGCGCCGATCCCAACACCGCCTTCGACGCCATTTTTCAGAAAATGGCCGCGCAAGGTCAGACGTTTTTTCAAGCTTCAGGAGACGGCAACGCGTGGGTTTCGCAAATCTGGGTCCCGGCGGACAGTCCGTATGTGACGAGCGTCGGCGGCACGAGCTTGAACATGAATGGCCCGGGTGCTTCTTACGCGTCGGAATCGGTTTGGAACTCCGGCTTGGGTCCGCCGGGCTGGCCGATCACGGATAATGGATATTGGGGCAGCGGCGGCGGAGTCAGCACCGTTTATCCGATTCCGTATTGGCAGCAAGGAGTCAGCATGGCGCTCAATCAGGGTTCGGTCAGCAACCGCAACATTCCCGACGTTGCGCTGACGGCGACAAACATTTTTATCACGGCGAACAACGGCGAATTTGGAAGCTTCTTTGGCACCAGTTGTTCCGCGCCGTTGTGGGCGGGCTTCGCTGCGCTGGTAAATGAGCAAGCGGCCAATTCCAACATGCCTCCTGTGGGCTTCCTAAATCCAGCGCTCTATGCCCTTGGCGGGGGACCGAATTACGGACTTTGTTTTCATGACATCACGGCTGGGAGCAATACCTTCAGCGGCAGTCCGTCCAATTATTTCGCCGTGCCGGGTTACGATCTTTGCGCAGGGTGGGGGACTCCCGCGGGAAGCAATCTCATCAATGCTCTTGCGGGAGTTTATCAACCCACAATAACAAGCGCACCAGTCGGTCAAACTAATTTCGCGGGAACCGATGTTACGTTCGGCGTCACAGCCATTGGATTTGCCCCACTATTTTATCAATGGCAATTCGACGGGACAAATATTGCTGACGCAACCTTGGCGAGTCTTACTGTTTCAAACATACTTCAAACAAATGACGGCGGTTTCTCTGTGGTTATCACGAACCAATGGGGAAGCGTGACCAGCAGCGTGGCCTCCTTGACTGTTAAACAGGCGTCGCCAAGTGTAACGTGGGCTTCTCCAGTGCCGATCACATACGGCGTGGCTCTCACCTCAGTGCAATTGAATGCGACTGCGAATGTGTCGGGCAGTTTTGCTTTTTTACCCGCGGCCGGAACGGTTTTGCCGACCGGCACAAACAACCTTTCAGTCGTTTTTAGCCCGACAGACTCGATTGATTACGCAGACGCCACGAATTCGGTGAGCATAATGGTTTTGCCTGCGCAGCTAAGGATTTCAGCTGTCAATCAAACCAAAACATATGGGCATTCCATCACATTTGCCGGGACCGAGTTTAACACCAGCGGTTTGGTCAATGGAGACATCGTGAGCGCTGTGAGCTTAACAAGTGTGGGAAGTTCCGCGACCGCGACAGTCATGCCGTCGCCGTATGCCATTGTTCCCTCCGCCGCAGTTGGGACAGGTTTGGGTAATTACACGATAACGTATGTGAACGGTTTGTTGACAGTAAACCCCGCGTTCTTGACTGTCACGGCAAACAATCAATCAAAAATATACGGACAGACGGTCAATTTTTCAGGAACGGAATTTAGCGCCGGAGGACTGCTCAACAGCGACTCTGTGGCACATGTTACTTTGACAAGCGCGGGAAGTGCGGCAACGGCGGCAGTTGCGGGATCGCCGTACAGCATTCTTCCGAGCGCCGCAGTGGGAACCGGCCTGGAAAGTTACACGATTACATACGGCAACGGCGCGATGGCGGTGAACCCTGCGACGTTGACCGTGACGGCGAACAACAAAACCAAAACATACGGGAAGACCGTGAGTTTTGCGGGAACTGAATTTACAACCAGTGGACTACAGAACAGTGATGCGGTGAATAGCGTTGTGTTGACAAGCTCCGGAGCAGTGGCACTCGCGACGGTGGCGAATTCGCCATACGCAATTGCTTTGAAAACGGCCGTGGGCACGGGTTTGAATAATTACGCAATAACGTACGTCAATGGAACTCTGACAGTAAGTCCGGCTTCCCTGACTATTACTGCTGACAATCAAACAAAGCCCTACGGAAAATTGTTGACCTTCGCGGGCACGGAATTTATGACGCTGGGTTTGTTAAACGCCGACACGGTGAAGAGCGTGACCCTGACCAGCCCCGGCGCGGCGACAATTGCGACTGCAGCGGGATCGCCGTATCCCATTGTTCCCAGCGCGGCGGTCGGCAGCGGTTTGGGAAATTACACAATTAACTATATCAACGGCGCGCTGACGATCACGACGACTGCGACGGTTCCCGTAATTCAATCGGTGGCGGAAACTGGCAAGTCATTCACGTTCACATGGAGCGCCACGCCAGCTGAAATTTATCAGGTGCAGTTCACCATGAATTTAATCCAAAACCCCTGGACTAATTTCGGCAGTCCGATCACGGCCACCAATTCCACTTTGAGCGCGTCCGATGCGATTACCAACGCCCGACGATTTTACCGCGTAACGGTCCTGCCGTAAAATTCGCGGGGGCGTCATCCGCCAATTTCCAGCCTTCCGGTAAGATGCTGAAGAAACTTCTGATACCACTTGCAGTCCGCAATTGCACTTTCCCAAACAGATTTGGCGTCCGGGTTGTGCTCTGCGATAAGTGCAAAAGCGAACCAGAAGTGCTATGACAGCCATCGATCCCGGCGGGTTGCAATTCGTGATAGTCTACTCCATCGGGAAGCAGGCAGAGAAGGTCGATTGCCGAGGGATTCAGCCCGAGGCTGTGGCGCAATTGCTTTAAGAGCCACAAGCTGGAAACGCTGGCGTTTCCGCCACCCACCGAAAAAACCAGCAATCTTCGGATTGACTGTGGCGTCATTGCCCGACGATCTGCAGCGCGAGTCTGGCGCGAATGTCGTCCGACCCCGCGCCAACCAAAATTTCATAGCCGCCCGGCTCAACGGCGTAAGCCTTCTTCGTTGTGTCCCAGTAACGAAGCTGTTTCATCGGCACCGCGATATCGACATGCGCCGATTGTTTGATGGGCACCGACACGCGCTGAAAGCCGCACAACGATTCGTTCGCCTGCGGGAGCGCCGATTTAACATGGCGGAAATATACCTGCACCACTTCATCACCGTCCATTGGCCCAGTGTTTGACACGTCCAGTTTCACATGAATCGTGTCGGTCGCGGTGGCTTGCGCCTTGTCGAGTTGGGCTGCCTCGTATTTGAATTGCGTGTAACTCAAACCGTGCCCGAAGGCGAAAAGCGGCTTGGCCCGCATGAAACGATACGTCCGCTGTTCCATCGAGTAATCGAGAAAATCAGGCAGGTCTGTGGTCGAGCGATAAAAGGTGATCGGCAGTCTTCCGGCAGGATTTACGTTCCCGAACAAAACTTCCGCGACTGCCCTGCCGCCTTCCTGGCCCGGATACCAAGCCTGCAAAATAGCATTGACGTGCTCCGCCTCCCACGGCATCGCGATCGCGCTTCCGCTGCAATTGACGAAAATCAGCGGTTTGCCGGTTTCCGCCAGCGCTTTCAACAAATCCGTTTGCACCTGCGGCAATTCAATTTTCGTCCGGTCGCCGTGATTGAACCCTTCAAACGGCACATTCATGAACTCCCGTTCCAGTTCCGCGCAGATGCCACCGACGTAAATGATCGCGTCCACTGTCTTTGCCGCCTCAACCGCCTTTTGCCGGGCATTTTCATAGCCTGCGATGTTATTGTCGTTCACTTGCACGGCCAGCGGAGCCGCCACCATTGGCACAATGGTGACATTCGTGCCGAGAAGCGTCGCGATTCCGTCCGCGATGGTCACCGGATGCGAAGGAACGCCTTCGTAATTTCCCAGCAGCATGTTCGTGTAAAAGGCGTTGAAGCCGAACAGTCCAAGCCTGTGGATTTTCTTGCGATCCAACGGCAGCACGCCGTCGTTCTTCAAAAGCACAATGGTTTCGCGCGCCATCTTCAGGGCAATTTCATCGTTTGCCGGCGTGTCGTAATCATTCGCCGGAATCTTCGCGTAAGGCACCATCGCGGGCGGGTCAAACAGTCCCAGGCGGAATCGCGCCTCCAGCATCCGGCCCACCGCGCGGTCCAGCTCGGCTTCGTTCAGTAACTTATCATTGACAGCGTCTGACAAGGATTTGTATTCCGTCCCGCAACAAAGATCGCACCCGGTCCTGATCGCCGTTGCGGAAGCCGCTTCAATCGTCGGCGAAAATCCGTGACCGTAAAAGAAATCTGAAACCGCCCCGCAATCCGAAACAACGTGGCCTTTGAATCCCCATTCACCGCGCAATAAATTGCTCAGGAGAAGAGGGCTCCCGCAGCATGGCACGCCGAAAAGCCGATTGTAAGCGCCCATCACCGCGCCGACATGCCCCTCCGTGACTGCGGCCTCGAACTGCGGCAAGTAGGTTTCGTAAAGGTCCCGCTCGGACGGATTGGCGTCGAAGCTGTGCCGCGTGATCTCGGGACCGCTATGCACCGCGAAATGTTTCGCGCAGGCAACCGCCTTGTAATATTTCGGATCATCACCCTGCAAACCTCGGATGTAGGCAACCGCCATTCGCCCTGTCAAGAATGGGTCCTCGCCGTAGGTCTCCTGGCCCCGGCCCCATCTCGGGTCGCGGAAAATATTGATGTTCGGCGACCAGAATGAAAGTCCCGTATAGTTGACGCTGTCGCCGCTGTGGGCTTCGGTATATTCACGATTCTTGGCGCGCGCTTCCGTCGCAATTGCGTCGGCCACAGTGTGGATCAATGCCGGATCAAAACTGGCCGCCATGCCAATCGCCTGCGGAAAAACCGTCGCGATGCCGTTGCGCCCGACCCCGTGGAGGCACTCGTTCCAATAATCATACGCCGGCAATCCAATGCGCGGAATGGACGGCGCCACATTGCAAACCTGTTGCGCCTTTTCCTCCAGGGTCATGCGCCCAACAAGATCACGGATGCGCGCCTCCAGCGGTTGATTCGGGTTTTTCCAAAGCGGTTGGTCTGAGGAATCCGCCGCTGCTGCCGACCTGAGCCAGGCACACGCAACTAATATGGATATAAAAAGGGCCTGTCGAAGGACGGAGACGATTCTCATCCGTTCGAGTCCGGTTTGTTTTTTGCACGAACTCACGCGAACTCCAGCTTGTTCCCTCGGCTTTTCCCCGTCAATCCCGGATTGAGGAATGATCAAGGCGCAGATCAGCGAGAGCGTGGGAAAGGGTTGCGCGGGGGACGCTATGTGGGTTACAACGGCGTCCGTCATCATGCGTTCCAATGTCCAGTCACCGGAAGTCTTGCCTAAAACTACTGCGGAATCGTGGTGGAAGCCGCTGGACGGGTATCAAAGGCAGGTTTTTGTTCTCGCGACTCTGGCGTGGATGTTCGATTGCCTGGGGCAGCAGGTTTTTGTCATCGCGCGCAATCCGGCTTTGTTGAGCTTGATGCCTGTCGGAACGCCGCCGGACACTTTGAAGGCGTGGGGTGGTTACGCGACGAGCATTTTTGTTGTGGGATGGGCGACGGGCGGGTTGATTTTCGGGGCGGTGGGAGATCGGATTGGCCGTGCGCGCTCGTTGGCGATTACGATGTTGTTGTACGGGCTTTGCACGGGGTTGTCGGGGTTTTCCGTTGGTCTGTGGGATTTTTGCGCCTACCGTTTTATCACGGGGTTGGGCGTGGGCGGAGTTTTTGGGCTTGCGGTGGCGCTCTGCGCGGATGCGTTGCCAGATCAGTCGCGTCCGTCGGCGTTGGGGCTTTTGCAAGCGCTTTCGGCGGTAGGAAACATGATCGCGGGTTGCGCGGCGATTGCCCTGGGATATCGCAAACTCGTCAATCCCAACAGCGTCGATCCCTGGCGAATGTTGTTTGTTCTCGGCGCGATTCCGGCGTTGCTCTGCCTGGTGTTTCAATTTCGCCTCAAAGAGCCAGAGAAGTGGGTGCAGGCGCGGGCACAGGGAAAAATTACCGGCGTTCAGTTCGGTTCCTATGCGTCGCTGTTCGGCGAGAAGCGCTGGCGCAGAAACGCGTTGTTTGGAATGGTTTTGTGCGTGGCTGGAGTTGTTGGATTGTGGGGAATCGGTTTCTTCAGTCCGGAATTAGTGGGGTATGTGGCGACGCAAAATATTCCGCCGGCCGAGTTGCCGGGAAAAAGGCTGATGTGGGTGGGTTTGACAATGATCGTCCAAAACGCAGGGTCGTTTCTGGGAATGATGGCGTTTACAAAATTGGCGCAGCGGCATGGACGGAAAAAGATTTTCGCGCTGTCGGCGATTTGCGCTTATGTGAGCACAGTCGTGGCGTTCAAGTTTTTGGCGCATCCGTGGCAGATATTTATATTTTGTCCAATCATGGGGTTTTTCCAACTCGCGCTGTTCGCTGGGTTTGCCATTTATCTGCCCGAACTTTTTCCATTGCGATTGCGAAGCACAGGGGCGAGTTTCTGCTACAACGTCGGGCGATTCGCCGCGGCGAGCGGGCCGTTTACGCTGGGGGTGTTGCAACTTCAACTGGCTCGAGGAGCCGCGACGCCGGCGGCAAAAATGGAAGCGTTCCGAAGCGCGTGTTGCTGGGTCGCCTTGATTTATATTCTGGCGTTGCTGGCGCTGCCGTTCCTGCCGGAGACGAAAGGGCAGCCGCTGCCGGAGGATTAGAGCGCTCTAAACAACCAATGAAAATCCTGGTCATAACCAATCTTTACCCGCCGCACCACGCGGGGACGAACGATCATCATTGCCAGACGGTGACTGAAGCGCTGAAAATGCGCGGGCACTCGATCGGCATCCTGACATCGAGCCACGGCATGAAGACCGAGCAGGTGGATCGGGAGATTCACAGGCGGCTGCGGCTCAACGGAGTTTTTGGTCATCCGGCGGTCACTTCTTACGGACCTTTGAAGGAGATGGAAATCCACAACAACGGCGCGTTGATGGAGGCGATTGAGGAATTCAAGCCGGAGGCGATCCATGTCTTCAGTCTTGTCGGGATCTCCAAGTCGCTGGTATTTACCTTATTCAATTCCAAGCTGCCGGTGGTGTATGACGTTCATGACCATTGGATTTCGGCCAACGTGAAGGAAGACCCGTGGCTGCGATTTTGGAACTCTCCATCGTTGCCGATCCTGGCGCAATCGAGCCGGAAGGCGCTTGAATTAAGCGGCGAGCGCGGGCGGTTGGATGGCGCTGCGCCGACGCGGATGAAGGCGGGGTACGAACGTATTCCAGCGTTATACAACGACAAGTTCGAGCCGAACAGCATCGGCGGGTTTCGGCTGGAACACATTTATTTTCGCAGCAATGCCCTCAAGAACTTGACGGTGCAAAGAGGTTTTTGCGTCAGCCACGCGGAGGTGATTTATCCGGGAATTACCGCGGCGTACATCGGCGAAATCAAACCCGCGAGCGCGCCGACGACGAAATTTCTTATTGTCGCGAAGCTTGACAAGGACAGCGGCGCGATGACGGCGTTGAAGGCGGTCCATATTGCGCGCAAGGCGGGGCTGAAAATCACGTTGACCATTTGCGGTCGAGGCGATTCGGCCTACGTCGCGGAATTGCGCTCCTTCGTAATCGCCAAACAGTTGCCTGTGGAATTTATCAATGTTTCCAATGCGAGCAGCGACATGGCGGCGGTCTATATGAAGCACGATGTTCTCGTGCATACGCCGGAATGGGCCGAACCGTTTCCCTTTACGCCGCTGGAGGCGATGGGATGCGGGTTGCCGGTGATCGGCGCGCATTCGGGCGGAGCGGAGGAATTGCTGCATCACGGTGAGAACTCGCTGATTTATCCGCCGGGGGACGAGCAGGAATTGGCGGCGCGCATACAGGAATTATTAATTTCGCCGGCGCTGCGAATCCAGATGGCGCAAGCGGCCCAGGCCCAGGTTCTGGAGAAGTTCAACGAAGCCACGGTCATCGACCAGGTGGAAAATTTTCTGACCAACGCGCAGTCGCAGACGAGTTAGGGAATCGCCGGGAGAGAATTGGAGCCGACGCGTTCGATGCGCGCGCCGAGTTTTCTCAAGCGTTCGTCGATGCGTTGGAAACCGCGGTCGATCTGGTTGATGTTTTGTATGATTGACTGTCCGTCAGCGCAAAGGGCGGCGATAAGCATCGTGATGCCGGCGCGAATATCGGGACTGCTCAACCGCGAGGCCTGCAATTGCGCGGGACCTATAATGACGGCGCGATGAGGGTCGCAGAGGATGATGCGCGCGCCCATCGCGATGAGACTGTCAACAAAAAACAGCCGTGACTCGTACATTTTTTCGTGCATCAGCACGGTGCCTTTGCATTGCGTCGCGGTAATCAGCGCGACGGAAGTCATGTCCGCCGGGAAGGCGGGCCAGGGCGCGTCATCGATTGTGGGAACCGCGCCGCCGAGGTCGTTGGCTATTTCCAAGGTTTGATCGGACGGGACGAGGAGATCATTTCCCTGGGGAACGGTGCGGATTCCGAGCTTTTCGTAAACGTGGCGGATCATTCGCAGGTCTTCGTGGCGGACGTCCTTGACGAGTAATTGGCCGCGAGTCACAGCGGCCAACGAGATGAAACTTCCGATTTCGAGGTAATCGGGACCGATTCGGTATTGAGCGCCGGCGAGCCTTTCCACGCCCTGAATTTTGAGGACGTTTGAGCCGATGCCGTCGATTTTTGCGCCCATTTTGCAGAGCATGTGGCAAAGGCCTTGGACGTGAGGTTCGCAGGCGGCGTTGCGAAGGATTGTTTCACCGCTGGCGAGCGACGCGCCGCAGATGGCGTTTTCGGTCGCGGTAACGGACGCTTCGTCAAGTAGAATATCCGCGCCTTTCAATTTTTTCGCGCGCAACTCAATGCCGTCGGGGCGGATTATTATCTCCGCGCCGAGCGCTTGCAGTGCCATGACATGGGTATCGAGCCTCCGACGGCCAATGCGGTCGCCGCCGGGTTTCGGAAGGACGACGCGACCGGTTCGAGCGAGGAGGGGACCGGCAAGAGTCACCGAGCCGCGCAATTTTTTGCAAAGCTCTGGTGGAAGTTCGCTCTTGGGATTGTTTTGCGCGCGGACCGAAACGGTAGATTCGCCGGGCCCGGACTCGACCGCGACGCCGAGCGATCGAATAATCTCGATCATCACCGCGACGTCTTCAATGTCGGGAAGATTCTCCAGCGTGACGGTCTGGTCTGTCAAACAGGCGGCGGCGAGCAGGGGCAGCGCTTCGTTTTTGTTTCCCTGCGGGGTGATTTCGCCCGAGAGCGCGACGCCGCCGGTGACGCGGAAAATGGAATTATTCTGGGTTTCGTTCATCCTTCGAGATGCCGGCCACAACGTCTCGGATAGACGCGCGTGTGGCAAGAGAAACTTCGAGGACTTTTCTTTTGAAAGGATTGAAACAAAATTTTTCTCGCGCAGAGGCGCGGAGTAGTTCTCTGTGTTGTAAATGACTTTTTCATTGGAGTTGTTCACAAGTATCAAGCAGATGTTTTGGGCGCGAGTTTGAGCACCCAGGAGCCGTGGGCCTGCTGGTTTTTGGCGTGGAGATC
>DASXZW010000011.1:0-5299 GCA_036501665.1 Verrucomicrobiia bacterium | reverse complement strand
CCATCGGCACCCGTGTGTTGCATGGCCTTTTGGCCCTGGCCGGCAAACATCCCGTGGCCGCGCTGGAAGCCGCTGCCGAGAAGGCTCTGCATCACGGCACCTGGCGTTTACGGGATTTGCGCCTGTTGCTGGATCGGGCCGGGCCATCGCCGCAACTGGACTTTCTGGAAACCCACCCCTTGATCCGGTCGTTGGATGCTTATGAGGCACTGACGCCGGATTGTTTTAACCCTCAACCCAAAACTGTCTATGAGCACTCTTGAAAACACCCTGAAACAACTCCGCCTCTCCGGTCTGCTGCAAACCTTGGACGTGCGCCTGCAAGAAGCGACCGCCAACCGGCTGGGCCATGCCGAGTTCCTGGAACTGATCTGCCAGGACGAAATCAACGTCCGCCAGCAGCGGCTGATCGAACGCCGCACCAAGGCCGCTGACTTCCGTGGCCTGAAAACGCTGGAAGACTTCGATTGGAGCTTCAATCCGGCCGTCCATCGCAAAGAGATTTTTGATCTGGCCACCGGCAACTTCATCCGCCAAGCCAAGGATGTTCTCTTCCTCGGTCCGCCAGGTGTCGGCAAAACCCACTTAGCCCAGGCGGTGGGATATGAAGCCATCAAAATGAACTTTCAGGTGCTCTACCGCTCCATCTTCGATCTGGTGCGCGACTTCATGAAAGACGAAGCCTTCAGCCAGCAGGACCGAACCCTGCGCCGTTACCTCAACCCGGAGCTTCTAATCATTGATGATTTTGGCCTCAAGCAACTGCCCAAGAACTCCGGCGAGCATCTGTTTGAAGTGATCATGCGCCGGTATGAAAACCGGTCCACCATCATGACCAGCAACCGGCCACTGGAGGAATGGGGCAAACTCCTGGGCGACGTGCCCACGGCTGGCGCGATTTTGGATCGCTTCCTGCATCACGCCCAGACCATTGCCATCACCGGTAGGAGCTATCGCCTCAAAGACCACGCCGCCATTGCCGGAAAAGAGGACAAAAACAAGAAGACCAAATCCAAGTCCAACGAACCTTCGACCGCAGAACCGGCGAGCTGAATGGCTCGCTACCGGTTCTGCTCGTTTTACCTCGCTGCTGACGATTATGGAAAATGCTCGATTTTTGCCGCGAATCGTCCATATCACCACCCGGAGTGCCTGGATTTTTTTGTTTCAAAAAGTGAAACAGCAGTTGTATAAATAGCGACGCACCATGAGAAAACTTTTCGTCATATCGCTGGCCTGCGCGTTGATGAGTTTGCTCGCAGTCTTCTGCCTTTCGGCCATGACAATAGTTCCCCGATCTGGTGGTGAGGCTTCTCGTTTGCAGATGATGCTCGCTGCCGGCGCATTCATTGTCGCTTGGCTCTGCCTTGCGTTTTGGGCGCGAGCGCGCCAGCGGGCGGGCACGCAGACGCTCCCGCCGCAATGGCTCAGGCGCCTCTTGGTCGGCGTCGGCGTTGTGTATCTCCTCAGCGTTTTTTTTCTGGTGGTTGGATGAAAATGTCGGCCGGGGCGAAGAGATTGAACATCGCCCCTTGCCTGCTCCAAGAAATCTGATATGAAATTAAGCACCTCGGAGTGGCCGGTTTTGATTCGACCCCGAGTGGCTGGTTTTGAAGTGATCGGTGACACTGGAACAGCGTTTGCGCGAACTGGACCAGTTTGACGCGGTCATTTTGGATGACGTGGGCTACGTCAAACAGGAGCGCGATGAAATGGAGGTGCTCTTCACGTTCCTGGCCGAACGCTACGAACGGCGCAGCGTGATGATCAGCAGCAATCTGGTCTTTTCCAAATGGGACCAGATTTTCAAGGACCCGATGACGACGATGGCCGCCATTGATCGATTGGTGCATCACGCCATCCTGTTGGAGTTCCAGGGAGAAAGTTTGCGCGTGCCCAAAGAAAAAGAGTCAAACAAAGGCGGCGGGTAACGCCGACGCCCCAGCCCCTTCGGTTCCACTGCGTCTTTGTCGCCACGCTCCAAAGACTCCGTTCCACCGAAGGGGCTGGACAAACGTTACAGAACAGTGAAACGATGAACATTAACAACCGGCCACAGTGGTGATTTTTAATTGTCGCTGATGGTGAAGAATAATTGTCGTTGGACACGAGCGGAGCGAACATCGTTTTTCTGAAGGTAATCATCAGCTTCTTTCCATACATCTCGGTCATCCCATTGAGTCGGACCTTGGTTGACATCCCAAGCCCTGAATTGGACCGCGCCGCGTCCGCTGATCAGCCCCTCCGTCTTCATGTGACGCATCCAGATCGGATCGTGCGTGGTCATGACGAATTGGGTGTTCGGGAATTCCCGTTTGAGCAATCCGCAGACTTCTCGGCGGTGCCCGGCGTCGACGGACATAAGTACGTCGTCTAGTACCGCAAACGTGAATCCCTTGCCATGGAGATGTCGCATGAGGGCCAAATATAAGCAGAGCCCCATTCCGTCCTGATGACCTTCGCTATGGTACGCTCCAGGCGGGAAAAAACCTCTATCGTAAAAGTTGACGTCGAAACCCAATTTACCAAGAGAGGGAACTAATTTGGCCGTAAAGCTCTTTTCGTCGGTATGATTAATAGCCTTGTATAATGCCGAGAAATCATTTTGAACTGTTGCGTAGAGTTCAGTGAGCACTCTATCGCTTGTCTTCCCATACGTCTCAAAGATCCGACGCGCAAGCAAAGCCTTTACCTGCGTAGACTTGAGGTTGCGTTTTGCTTCGCGCCAAACTTCTAGGCGTTCCTGCGAGATGGTCAGAATATCGCGGGCAGCGTCCTGTTTGCTGGGGTCGGGGAGCGCGGCGATGGTCTTTTCTAAGCTTGAGATAGCCTCGCCAACATCGGGTGGCACATCCGAAAGCATCTTGAGCGTATCCACAGTCTTGGTGATGGGAAGAAAAGCTTCCAATGTTCGGGTTACAGATTGGCAGGACGCAGCGAACTTGACTGCAGCCTCCATATCAACCGGAAGAGTTGTTGCGGCGCTGTAACGGGCCAGAACATTGATCGCGGCACCGGCTTTACGAAGGAGTTCTGTCAACGGCTTAATTTTCCCTTCCAAAGCTTTTCGTCTACCCGCTATTTCTGCTAAATTCCTGAGTTTTGTTTCGGCCCGCGATTTCAGGGTAGCTATGTCCCACTCGGTTTCGCAAAAAGGACAAGCCTCAGTTTCGATAACGGATAAACCGACACGATAGAAATTTTCTTTGGTCACGCCGCTCGCAAGGGTTGGATCATTGGCAAGACTGGACGCGTCTTCGATAATGGGTTTGATCTTGGCTTTTGTAGGTTCTCCAGACATCTCGTCTAATATCTCCCGGACAGCGGTGATGTCCGAAAGCGCCTGAGACTTGGCGATTGACTGCGACTTTCGTTGGGCCTGAGCGGTTAGGCCATCTTTCAGGGAGGTAGTTGCAGCCAGTTCCACGATGTTGGGTAATTCGAGAATGCCTCGTTGCTTATTGGCCGAGGATAAAATGTTCTCTGCGGAAAGTTCCGCAATCGAGAGTGCCCGCATGAGATTATCGCGGGCGGCATTTAGCGGTAACTCCAACGCCTTCAATTGCTTGTCGGTGCTGTTGGCGATTTTCTGCAAATTTGCCCTGACTTGCTCGATTTGATCAAGATGGAGTAGGGCTTGTACTTCTTCATTCCGTTTGCCCGGTGTGGCTAATACGTACCGTATCAGCTCTCGTCTCGAGAGAACGACCTCAGGATGGGCTTCGACATGGGAAAGAACCTTCGCGATTTCTGTATCGCTCGGTGTGACTTTTAGAGTTCCAGGCGTTTTAACGCTTCGTTCGATAGTGACACTCTTCTTCAGACTGGGAATTGTCAGCTTGGCCGAAACGAGCGCGTGGCCAGGATTATCTCGTTTATCGACATGCGGGGCATGTTGCTTTAAGGATATTTCGCCCCGCCCCTCGCCCGATAGACGAGAAATATTTCCCGTCAAGACAAATTCCAGAGCATCAACCACGCCGCTCTTGCCTGTGCCGTTGGGACCACAAATGGCAAAGCTTTTCCCATTGAAGTTTAGAGTAAGGTCACGGATGCCTCGGAATTCTTTGATTGTAATTGAATCGACCTGAATCATAGCGATGGATTATGCCCGAAGATCGCCATTTTCATCGCAGCTTCGGAAAAGGATCGTTCCTCCATTAAAGTTTTCCGAAGGCGAGCAACCAATTCAGCATCCTCGCCGGCCGCTTGAATCGATTTGAGAAACGCTTCAAACACCTGTGTTGGCACATCGACGTTTTCTGTTGAATTCGGTGAGCTTTCCATCGCTCAAGGATATATCGTTTTGGCGAATACGTCGAGTAGGTAATCTTGTACACACTAGCAATATGCGCTATGCTTTGCGCCGTGCCCAAAAAGAAACCACACTTTAGTGACGAAACCCTTGCCTCAATCCAGGAGCTCGGCGTGGTATTGCAAAGCATCAGAATCCGCCTGATTCGGGAAGGGAAGCTGCCGGTTGAACTGGAAGGGACGAATATAGGGAAGAAGGATGACGAACGTCCCGCTCGATTATCAGTAAGAGGTCGCCGTAAAGCTGGTGGGGCAACACTTGGTACAACGCACACAATTTGAATAGGTTCACTATATGGGGAAAGGTCCGTCCTTTCTCCCACCGGCAAATCCGATCTGTGCTGCCGAAGCCGAGCTTCCGGGCAACTTCAAGTTGCGTCATTTTGGCCTGTTTACGCACAAGCCGAAGCGTGTTTGGTATTGGTTGGGTCATGGTGAATAGGGTAAATGGGTATAGAAAATGACAAAGACCCGCTACATTGTCGCGGGCGGCAACATGAATCATGGACCCGCAGGCTGATGAGGTAGGAATAATTCCATCGCCTCGATGCTCGTCTTTATTGAATTGTCAATTTGTAATGCTTCTGAAATCCACCCTGTTTGGTCACAAACAGCGCTAAATCGGTTTTGAAGCGCTTTGAATCCGTTTTTACATTGGTACGTAAGGGTGTTTCCAGAGATAAAAAGTTCTGAAAAGATTATTTTCATAATTTGCTCTTTTCCAATGGAATTGGCCAATCCGTAAGACCTGGAGCCACTTTTTAGGAGTTCTGAAAGTTTTACCAAGTCCTTTATGACTTCGTGCATGGAGGCGTCGGATACTTGCTCGGATTCTTGAACCAATGTTATTGAGTTTCGCATAAATAATGGATATGGAGTTAGTCATTCCAAATCAGTCCGTGTTTGGCGGCTTGCGCCAGGCAGGCGCCCAGCAAGCTCTGCGATTGCTGGACATCGCACAGGGCGTCCAACACCAAGTCGAGCA
>DASXZW010000010.1:0-8068 GCA_036501665.1 Verrucomicrobiia bacterium | reverse complement strand
ATCAACAATGGCCGGATGGAAGGCATCAACAACAAAATCAAAACCCTTCTCCGACAAACCTACGGACTGCGAGACCAGCGTTACTTCGTTCTCAAACTCTATGGCCTTCATCATTCCAGACACGAACTTCTCGGATGAACCACAATTTCTGAATTTTACGGATTTTTGGCTTGACGTGGGTAGGGGGAAGTTGGATATTTGCGTCGGAGGTTAGGAGTATGTTCGGTTTTCACACTTTTGTTGGATGAGATTCATTTATGCGCCATTATCCACGTCATTCCATTTCATGCCCACGAACGTTGTCGCGGCGGGGCGCCGGGTTTACGCTGATCGAATTGTTGGTTGTCATCGCGGTCATCGCGCTGTTGGCGGGGTTGTTGCTGCCGGCGCTTGGTGAAGCGAAAATTAACACGCAGAAAAAAATCGCCGCAACGGAGGAAGTCAATCTTGTTGCGGCCATCAGCGCGTATTACTCGCAATACAGCCGGATGCCGGTTTCTTCCAACGTTTTGTACGCGGCCGGCGCGGTCGCGCCGGATGCCGGGAGTTCCAATGACTTCACTTTTGGGACAACATTCCGAAACAGCGCGAACGCGATGATTACGATTCAGACGCCCGGCGCTTCGGCGTTGTATTCGGCGAATAATTCGGAGGTGATCGCGATTTTGCGGGACGATACGAGTATTCCGATCGAGGCGAATCATCACTATAATCCGCAGGGCACGATGTTTTATAGCGGTCATACGGCGGCGAATTCCAGTTCGCCGGGCATCGATGCGAACGGCGTTTTGCGTGATCCGTGGGGCAACCCTTACATCATCACGCTGGACCTGAATAACGACAATAAATGTTTCGATGCGAACTTGAACGCGATGTATCAGGCGAACAACAGCCCGACGTCACCGCCGCTGATGACGCCCGGACCGGCAGTAGTTTGGTCGCTTGGGCCGTTCTACAAAATGCTAACGGTAAATGCGCAAGGGTTGCTCGCCGGGCCGCTGGCGACGGGCGTCAATCATAGGACGATTGTGACGTCATATTAGGCGGTTGGTCGATGCTGGGTATGCTTTCACTAACGATCTTCAGCGCGGTGCTTTTCCTCAGGTCTTCAAGGGGCCGGCCGGCAATTTTTCACCGCTCCTGTAGAGGGGAACGGCGCTAATTTGCAAGGATCGACGATTTCATTTAAGAAATCTTATTGGTTTTTTCTTGTTAGTTAGGCCAAGAACAATTTCACCCTTCAGCGCGGACTGGGCCATCTCCACTGTTTGCCCGATTTTCTGAATCTCTTCCGTTGTAACTATTGCGCCCTCAGAAATTAATGGCTTTTCACATGCGACTGTCATCAAGCTATTTAGCACTGTTACAAATTCATCTTCGTTAACTTGGTTAATCTGAGTAAAAAAACCTTGGTATGCACTTTTACTCGAGCCTTCAGCGCAACTTAATAGTGCGTAAAGGCGATTTGAATGTGCGATGATATTGCAAGTCATGCTGATTGCCGCGTTACGAGAGTTTAGTTTTACTCCATTTAAATCATGAGAGGGATTTAAGTGTCCTGCAAAGAATAGTATTGTGCCAAATTGAATTTCCCGCCTTTGATGCGCGAAAAAATCCCATTGTTCGGCTTCGTATGCTACAATGGAGCGTTTAAACAATTCGTATCCATGACAAAATCTCACGTACTGACTATGCAGATAACTTAGATCGACGGTATAATTCTTAGGGGCATTTGATGCTCGGCCCACACTTTTTGAGTGAATTATGGGACGGGTAATTTCCACTTGGTAGTCGACACCCAGTGAAGATTGAATTTGTCGGAGACTGAACGCGATAGCCTTAAATGCTAACAAAAAGTCCTGCTTCGAATTGAAGTTGAACGCCGGGAGCGTATCAATAGCGCTGAACACATCGCAATCATGCCGAGAGCAGAATACATTTCGTGTTCCTGCCTCTCCCACCCCGCGCTTCGTAAAGTTCCCCGCAATGTGACTATCCTGCATTCGAAATTCTTGACAATACGAGCCAAAGTGACTTCGCAAAACATTTTCAGGAATCAGATGGCAAGAAACAGGAAGCTCATTACATTTTGGGTAGAGGCATTGCAGTCTTCGAGCACACAGCCTCTGCAAAATATTAAAAATTCCCACCGGAATTCCCTGTATTGCACCTCCCTTCGAATCCCTGTACTTTAGCGCTTGGACTAAAGCAGGTTCACCCGTCAAAATATCCTCAATTGGACGCGTGTAACAGCAGAATTTATACTTATCTCCACTCCCACATGGACATAGCGAGTAGACACCTACATTTAGGGTTTTCGCTATTATCTGTGAAATCCTTTTTCCGTGCTTTGTTAACTCCAGTTTTGAGAGATCGTCATGGTGATTTCCAGGGTCGCTCACAGTTTAGAAAAAATCATGGAAAGACACGACCAACCTCTAACGTGCGGAGAAGGAATAGATTGTAGTGCTTTTGAAGGTTTCGCCGGGGCGGAGGACTGTCGAAGGGAAACTTGGGTGGTTGATGGAGTCGGGGTAGTGCTGGGTTTCGAGGCAGATGGCGTGCGGGCCGCCGGTGTAAAGCTGCACGCCGGGCTGGGTGGTGAAGACCTTCATGATGCGACCGCTCTCGGGGTCATGCACGCGGGCGGTCAACGCGAGCAGATTGTTGCCGCCTTTGTTGATGACAAAATTGTGGTCGTAAACGCCCGCTCTCGGTTTGAGTTGGTCCCAACGGGAGCCAAGTTTTGCCGGCTTTGTGAAATCCAACGGGGTGCCAGTGACGCTTCCGTATTCGCCGGTTGGAATCAAAGTGTCGTCGGCCAATGTGTAATGGTCGGCGGCGAGCCAGAGTTCGTAATCGGAGATTGGGCCGCCGTGGCCGCCGAGGTTAAAATAGGCATGACTCGTGAGATTGATCGGCGTGGCCTTGTCGGTAGTCGCTTGGTAGTCGAGGCGCACTTCGTTTCTATCGGTCAAAGTATAGATGACGCTGGCGGTCAGGTTTCCGGGAAAGCCCTGGTCGCCGTCTTTGCTGAGGTAGGTGAATTTCACGGAGGCGGAGCGCTTGGAAGGAGGGAGCGCCTCTCCGTGCCAGATGACGCGGCCAAATCCCTTGGGGCCGCCGTGAATGGTGTGCTTGCCCGCATTGGCGGGTAACTTATATTCCGCGCCGTCGAGAGTAAATTTTGCGAATGCGATGCGATTTGCGACGCGGCCCATGATTGAAGCAGGTGTGCCGAAGGATTTCAGGTAGGCATCCAAGGTGTTGGTGCCGAGGACGACGTTGGCCAAATTGCCGTGGCGGTCGGGCACGTCCAATTCGGTGATTGTCGCTCCGAAACCGATGACTTTCAGGATGACGCCTTTGTCATTGCGAAGTGTGAATTGCTGGACTTTCTCACCGTCGGGCGTTGTGCCGAAATCGGATTCTTCAACGCGAGTTAACGCGGAGGCGCAAAATGGGATGAGAATCAAAGACAGAAGAAACGAATTTAACAGGAGAAAACGGAGGAAGCAGAGAGAGAAAAGACTTTGTCGAAAACACAGGGCTTTCGGGAATGGCGCCGCGAAGACGGAGCCCTGCAATTGGCTCAAATGGATGAATTCAACAGAAGGTAACGAAGGCAACAAAGGCTTGAGCGAGCATACGAGAGCCATCCGGGACCGATTTGTGTTCATGGGGAAGACTTTTAACGCAAAGGCGCGGAGAGGCCAAGACGCAAAGATTTAGAAAGACGGATGAGAGCGCATATTGACACTTTTACGATTTTCTTAAGAGAGAAGGTGTCTCCTCTCCCCCGACCCTCCTCCACTTCGTGGAAGAGAGGGAGAAAACCTTGCGCCTTGGCGTTGAATTCCGCCGCCTCTCGCTACGCCAGATCCAGGCCGCGCATGGTTCCGGTTGAGGAGGCGAATTTGTCCACGCCGAGTTCCATGCGTTGGAGCATCGAGACGAAAAGGTTGGGCAGCGGATAGTTGCGCTCGGTGTCATACACGAGGTGCTGGCCGTGCTTGAATCCTCCGCCCGCCAGGAGTGACGGCAGATTCGTGGTCACGTGCGTGTCGGCGCTGCCGAGGTTTGTGCCGTAAAGAATCATCGTGCGGTCGAGCAGCGTGTCGTCGCCTTCGTGCGTCGATTTCAATTGCGCGAACAAGTTTCCGAGCAGGCGCATGTGCTCTTCGTCGATCTTCTGCAATTGCGCGAGTTTCTCAGGAGACCTGCCGTGATGCGAAAGATTGTGGTAGCCGTCGGTGATCTTGATGCCTTCAACGTCGATCGCCGGGGAATTTACGCTGTCAAGCAGAAGAGAAATTGAGCGGGTTGAATCCGTCTCAAAAGCGAGCCGCGCCATGTCGTACATCAGGCGGACTTTTTCCATGTAAGCTTTCGGGCTTTCAGGGTCGAGCGGCACGGGAACATGGACGACCGGTTTGGGTTTGCGCTCCCATTCGCGCGACATTGCCATGCGCTGCTCCAGGTCGCGGACGCTTGTAAAGTATTGGTCCAGCCGGTCACGGTCGCGCGCGCCGACGTTGCGCGCGAGGTCTTTCGCCTGGCCGGCCACGGCGTCCAAAATACTTTGGCCCAAATCGAGGCGGCGCGCCTGGTCGTCCATTTCCTCTTTTGTCCCGCTTAAAAACAGCCGGCCAAAAACCTCGGACGCCTTCTCTTCGCAGGGAATCAGCACGCCGGAACTCGTCCACGACAAACTTTTTTGTCCTCTCGCGACATTCACGCCGAGGGTCAGCGAGGGGTACCGCGTCAAATGGCCGATGCGCTCGCCGATCAGTTGATCGAGGGAAATGGTGTTGCGGAAACTGCCCCGGCCAGGGTGCGGCGCGGCTGTCAAAAAACAATTATCAGCCGGATGACCGCCATCGACGTCGGGATGCGAGACGCCGGTGAAGACGGTGAAATCGTTCCGGTGCTCCTTGAGGATATCCAGATATGGCGAGAGCTCATAATCGCGGCCTCCACTGCCCTTCGGGAAAAAGCGTTCAGGCAGCACGCCAAGATTGTTGCAAATGCCCAACATGCGGCGCGGCTTGCCGCCGGGCGTTGCGCTGGCGGCGTCGGTTGGCGAACCGAAAACGGGTTGCATCGCGTCAAGCATTGGCAGCGAGAGCAGGATTCCGGCTCCGCGCAAAAATGTGCGGCGGGACATCGAGCGGCGAGTGGCGAGAAATGGACCGGCGGAAGTTTGGCTTTGTTTTGGCATGGTCTGTTCCTTATTTGTTTAAAAACATTTCGCTCTCGACGATTTCATGGATCAGGCTGCGAACACCATAACCCTGCTGGCGGTTTTCCGCCAGTATCTTTGCGATTGCGGGACGGTCGGAAAAACGGATCGGCGCGCCTGTCGCGTAGATGGTCAATTGTTGCGCGAGATTGCGCGCCAATTGGCCGGGATCAGTCAAGAGTAATTCCTTCAGGTCGCGGACATCCTTGAATTTCCGGCCATCGGGCAATTCGCCGCTGCAATCGACAGGCAGCCCCCAGCCGTAGTGGATATTAATTCCGTTATGACCGGAGCCTTTAACTTTTTCTCCAGCGCCGACGGAGCGGTACCGCTCGCGATAGGCGCCCATGACATCGAAGCTTTCCAACGCAAAACCCGCCGGGTCGATGTTCTTATGACACGCCGCGCAAGTCGGTTGATTGCGATGCTTCGCCAACTGTTCGCGAATGGTCGTCGCGCCGCGAATATCCGGTTCCACGGCGCCCACTCCGGCAGGTTGCGGAGGCGGAGGTTTGCCGAGCAGGCGAGTCATGATCCAGACGCCGCGTTTGACGGGCGAAGTCGTGGTGCCATTTGCCGTGACCTTGAGAATGCTCGCTTGTGTCAACAATCCGCCTCGGACGCATCCCGCCGGAAGCCGAACGGGACGAAGCTCCACGCCGTTGACATTCGCGATGTCGTAATGCTTCGCCAGCCGTTCGTTCAACACCGCGAAATCTGAATCAACAAGATTCGTGACGCTGAAATTCCTCTGCACCAAATCCTGAAAAAACAACTGCGTCTCGCCGATCATGGATTCGACGAGCAAATCGTCCAATTGATATTCAGGGTAAAGTTCCGCGTCCGGGTCAACGCCCTGAATCAGCCGGAGGTCCAGCCAATAATCCAGGAACCCATCCACAAATTGGCGCGAGCGAGGATCGTCCAGGAGGCGCTCGGTTTGTTTTCGCAAAACTGAAGTCCGGTGCAAATCTCCTAGACTTGCAAGCTCACGCAGTTCGGCGTCCGGTTCCGTATTCCAAAGAAAATACGCCAATCGCTCGGCTAAAGCGCGATCCTCCAAACGACCGGGTTTCTCCCTCAAATAAAGAAATCCCGGCGAACAGAGCACGCCAGTGTATCCGGCAATCATCGAGTCGGTGAACGAATAACCGGAATCACGCGCGGAATGGATCACGCCGAGGAAGCGTTGCACGTCCTCCTCCTGCACCGGCTCGCGATAGGCGCGCTTCATGAAATTGCGCAGCAAAATTTCGGAGTCCCGATCTGGATCGCCCGACAGCACCTCGACACCCGGCAGCGCATGGAATCGGGCACGGCGGCGCTTTGTCGATTTCGCCGGCTTGTCCGGCTCGGCGGTTTCCTTGCGGTCTTCCATCGGCAGATTTCCAAAAAGCAACTGATGCCCAGCGGGCGGCCATTGATCCACGAGCGGCCCATCGACTTCCATCCAACCGAACGCGACTCCCGGCATTCCTTCGTGTGTTTCGAGAGGATTGTTAAAATCCGGGGGACGCGAGCGGAAGAGCCGCGCGGCATCTGGGCGGATTGTTTCGCCTGCGAGCAAATCGACATCCATTTCGTTGACAGTAGCCTCGGGATTCACGTCGAACGCGCCGAGTTTTCGGAGAACTCGCGGCGGCGTTTCGGCGTAAATGCAGACCGGCTCTGATCTGTGTCCGGGCGTGACCGCATGATAGCCGTGCCCCATCCAGATGCTGTAGGCGTGGAACTTCAAATGGTAGCGTCCTGCGACAGGCGCGTGAAAACCGCTGAAACGAATTTCCGTAGGCTCATAGCTGCTGACCACTACGGCCATCGATTCTTCATCGCGGCGTTGCGGGTCTTTGCTGGATTCCATTTTGCGGTTTTCCTCGGCCATGATGTTGGTTTGCAACGCGTAGCCGACCAATGGAAAAGTCCGCCGATTCAGCGGCCCACCCTGGTCAATCTTGTCCGTGAATTCGGGTTCGCTCCAGGTGTAGAAGCGGTTCGTGTGCGTTTCCGGTCGCGCGGACTGCGGAGCCATCGCCTGGTGCAATGCGAAATCGGCCGCACTCAGATACCGCGCCATTTGCACATGCGAAACATCCAGGGCATCGCCGATTTTGTTGAAGCCGTGCGATTCCGTGTCTTCCGGCAAATATTCTTTTACCGCCAGGCACGGCAGGGACAAAAGATCGCGCAAGGTTTCTTCGTATTCGTAGCGATTTAAACGGCGTTCTGTCGCGCGACCTTCCTTCGCCACTTGTGCCCGGTCTGCTGCGGTGAGGTCCGCTGATAGTTCGTTCGTGAATGACTGCAACTCTTTTGCGTTGGGGCATTCCTTCTTTTTGGGCGGTGGCATTTCGCCGGAGGCAACACGATCGTGGACCTTGACCCATTCGGAAAAATTTGTTGTGTTGGCGAGGTCGAACTTGAACGCGGTCAAATCGAGGTCGCCTTTTTTGGAATCCGCGTCGTGGCAGTCGATGCAGTTTTTTGAGACGAACCGGTCAATGGAGGGAGACGCGCCGTTGGCCAGAGGCGTGAGCAGGGTCACGGCTGACAAAACTGCGATAAAATGTCGCTGCGCGCGCAAAATCATTTAGTGGACGTGCTGTTTGGGCATAATATCCCCAACAAGAGACGTTTACAATTTCCAATCGCTTCAAAATCATTCGTCCTTCATGCGCAGAAAAAGCATCTCGCGCAGAGGCGCGGAGTAGTTCTCTGTGTTGTAAATGACTTTTTCATTGGAGTTGTTCACAAGTATCAAGCAGATGTTTTGGGCGCGAGTTTGAGCACCCAGGAGCCGTGGGCCTGCTGGTTTTTGGCGTGGAGATC
>DASXZW010000009.1:0-33355 GCA_036501665.1 Verrucomicrobiia bacterium | reverse complement strand
TTTGTTCGCAAATGACAGGGGTTTACGGGCCGAAGCCATTCATCCCCCACGCGGCGTCGCTCCATCAGGGTTTCCCCCATTGTGAAAAATTCTCGACTGCTGCCACCCGTAGGTGTCTGGACCGTGTCTCAGTTCCAGTGTGGCTGGTCGTCCTCTCAGACCAGCTACCCGTCTTAGCCTTGGTGGGCCGTTACCTCACCAACTAGCTGATAGGCCGCGGGTTTATCATGAAGCGTCAGGCCTTACGGTCCCCAGCTTTAACCAAAGAGAGATGCCTCCCTCGGGTCACATTCGGTATTAGCTCGCCTTTCAGCGAGTTATCCCCAACTTCATGGCAAATTACCCACGTGTTACGCACCCTTGCGCCGCTCCGATCAAGCGATATTGCTACCGCCTAACCAGCGCTCGACTTGCATGTCTTATCCACGCCGCCAGCGTTCGTTCTGAGCCAGAATCAAACTCTCCGTTAAAAAAACGTTAGCTTGAATCTTGTCCGGGGGTTAGCCGGACTGATTTTGCAATTTTTAAAACTCTCCAAATTCCGCCACTAACAGGCGAAACTTAAAGGGGCTCTCACTATTCGCACAATTCAACTTTCAATGAGCACTTCAGGCGTTTCCGCCGTTTCTTGTTCCCATACAGGGGACAAAAAACCTGAGCGCCGAATATTTCTCTATCAACTCGGCATCTCAGATACCTATGTTAAAGCTGCAATACTTTATTCGCATTACAGCCGGTCGTCAACTGGTTTTGTTGATCAACCCTTCGTTAAAGAACACGATCAAATTACCAGCTCACAACAACCGCGCAAGAACTTTTTTCAAAAAAGTTGCACTATTTTCAATTTCCCTTGGAGAAATTCTTTGGAATTTTAGTTTTGGGAGAGAAAATATCAGGATTTCACCAAGCCTTTGACGTAGTAATTTCTCGTTTGTGGGGGAGGACGGATCTGGCTTTTCTGCCCTCATTAAAACAATTTCAAGTTGTTTTACTGCAACAGATCGCATTGCTTCAACCGTTAATAAAGTGTGATTTATCGTTCCCAGGCTATTGCGGCTGACGATGATTGTTTGGCAGTTCAACTCAGAAATCAGCTCCCTGGCGGTGTAATTTTTGCCTAATGGCGATAAAAGTCCCCCTGCTCCTTCTATCAAAAGAGTTTCGCATCGGTTCGATAATGCTGAAATCCTGGAAACGACATCCTTGAAAGCCACTGGATTTGGCGCAGCGGCGGGGGTCACGGGTTTGTCATAATAATAAGGATTGACCTCATTCAGCGTCAAACATCCCTTTTGAAGGCCCAGCAGCAAGCGCGCGTCCCCGCGGCCACCCGAGCAGAACGGCTTCATGGCAAGCGCATCGCAACCTTCCCCGCGAAGATGCGCGAGGAGAAGGCCTGTCAAAACAGTTTTTCCCACCCCGGTATCCGTGCCGGTGACAAATATAATCTTCTTCATCGCAATTCGACCACGTTGGTCAAATTCCACGGATATTCCTTCCCGTCAATAAAAAGAATTCGCGGCATCAATTCCACCTTGTGATCGAATAATTGCATGGAGAGCGTTCCCGGCAGAAATGTCGGGTCCTGAAACGCGATTTTTCCAAATGGCAGTTCCGATATGTCCTGGCGAAATTCAATGGACTTGGAGATGTTCGGCGTTGTCTTGCCTGTGACGAACCGAACGGTGTTGGAAATATTCAATTTACTATCGGAAATCGCCAGCGAAGGCACACCCGCGCCGTCCGAAGAAAACAGAATCTGCCAAGGGCCGTGAGCCACGCGCCGGCGCTCGATCCACATGAACGTGACCACGTAAAAAACGACAGCAATGACGAAAGCAGCAGCGACATGCTTCAGGATACCTTCCGAGCGCATGACAAAATCCTTCGGGTTTTCGGCATTTCTGTCAAGGCACGCCAATCTTTCTCAATTTCGGAAGCGTTGCCAATACGGCGAACTCCGTGTTATGTTCAGCCAGTATGACAGCCCAAAAAATAATCGATCAGTTCAAAGCGCTGCCTCCGCAAGAACGGGCCCAAGTCGCCAGGTTTGTGATGGAATCGGATGAGTCCTGGATTCCAGATTCGTTTAAGCGCGGGATGGCTGATGCGGCAGCCGGGCGGTTCGCCGATATTGACGCAGTGCTTAATGACGCACCCCCGCCTTCCCAACGAAGGAAATGAAATACAGTTTCAAGCCTTCCGAAGCTTTTTGGGAGAGCTGCTAAAAACGCGAGATGATGCTAAGCATATCTCATTTTTCATGACGGCGTCCATGTCGTCATGTTTTGTGCCACGCTTCATTCTCGTCTCTGAAAGAAAGTAATCTGATAATCCACAAGGTCCTCGCAATATTCCTCGTCGAAGTTGACAATTATTGTCCTGTCAGGAAAGTCTCGCGCGAGTTTGCATGACCACGTATCCAGCAATAACTTCCCGAGATAAAGAACGATATTTCTGGTGGCTTTAAACTCGCTGTTTTCGAATAATTCAAGAATATGCCGATGATTCAGGACGCGCTCGACCGCCGCCCGATCTCCATTGGTATGCTGCATCCAATTGTCGAATGATTCCGACGGACAATCGGCAAACAATACACTGTCCTGATAAACCTTAAAATCAGGCCAGAAAAGGTGGCCGTACCCAACCGCATGGTCGAATCGCCCAACCGCTCCAATCCATGCCTCGACATTTGTTGTCCAAAGGGCCAACTCAGGAATCACTTGTTTCAAATCAGGCATGATAGGAAATCTGAGTTCCTCATTAAAGTGCGCCGTTCAAACCGTATAACTGCCGGATGATGTGACGCCTCCATGGCCTGTCCAGTTCGTGTGGAAAAATTCGCCGCGCGGTTTGTCCAAACGCTCGTAGGTGTGCGCGCCAAAATAATCGCGCTGGGCCTGCAACAAATTGGCCGGCAACCGCTCTGAACGATAACTGTCGTAAAAATTGAGCGCCGTCGAAAATGCTGGCGTCGGAATTCCTTTTCGCGCTGCCATTGCGATAACTTTGCGCCACGCGCTTTGGCTTTTCTTGATTTCTCCCCGGAAAAACTTGTCAAGGAGAAGATTTGTCAAGTTTGGCTTGCGATCAAAAGCCTCTTTGATTTTGCCCAAAAAGCGGCTTCGGATGATGCAGCCGCCACGCCACATAAGGGCAACGCCGCCATAGTTAATGTTCCATCCGTATTCCTTACCCGCTGCGCGCATGAGCATGAAACCTTGCGCATAGGAAATAATTTTTGACGCATAAAGCGCCTGGCGAATCGCCTCCACAAACGCCGCGCGGTCGCCGGAAATCAGCCGTTTTGGCCCACGCAGAACCTTCGACGCCGCCGCGCGTTCATCCAGCAGCGCTGACACGCAACGCGAATAAACCGCCTCGGTGATCAGCGTGATCGGAATCCCCAGGTCGGCTGAATTGATGACAGTCCATTTTCCAGTGCCTTTCTGCCCGGCAGTGTCAAGAATTTTATCCACCAGCGCGCCGCCGTCGGTGTCTTTGAACGCCAGAATATTCGCGGTAATTTCGATCAGAAACGAATCCAACTCAGTCTTGTTCCATTCGGCAAAAACCTTCGCCATTTCTTCGGCGGTCATCCCCAGGCCGTCCTTCATCAATTGATACGCCTCGCAGATCAACTCCATGTCGCCGTATTCGATGCCGTTATGCACCATTTTGACGTAGTGGCCCGCGCCATTTTCGCCGACCCAATCACAGCACGGCGTCCCATCCTCGACTTTGGCGGCGATGCTCTGGAAAATATCTTTTACGTGCGGCCACGCTTCTTTCGAGCCGCCGGGCATGATGGATGGGCCTTTCCGCGCGCCTTCCTCGCCACCTGAGACACCAGTGCCAACGAACAGTATCTCCTTCTCCGCCAAGTCTTTAACGCGCCTTGTGGTGTCCTGGAACAGCGAATTTCCGCCGTCAATTAAAATATCGCCCTTTTCAAGGTGCGGCAAAAGCTCGCCGATCAATTCGTCAACCGGATTCCCCGCCTTGACCATCAACATCACTCGGCGCGGACGCTTCAACATTCCAGCAAGTTCCGCCAGCGAATGCGCTCCGATGACTTTCGTGCCCTTGGCCTCGCGACCGATAAATTCATCGACCTTGGCGACGGTCCGATTAAAAACGGCCACGGTAAAACCGTGATCGTTCATGTTAAGAACGAGGTTCTGGCCCATTACGGCCAGGCCAATCAATCCGATGTCTGCTTGCGGTTCCATTTTTTGGTTGAACCATACAAAGCCATTTTCTTTTGGCAACAGTCGAATTGCTGTGACATATTTCCCGCCGCTTGAACATGAATTACAAAATTTCGCGACGGGCAGCCTCGCTGACGCCGTCGATAACACTGGCCATTGACGCAAAAGCCAAACAAATGAAGGCCGACGGCATCGATGTCGTCGGCTTCGGCGCGGGCGAGCCCGATTTCGCCACGCCTAAACACATTACCGAAGCAGCCATCAAGGCGCTCAACGAAGGTTTCACGAAATACACTCCGAGCAGTGGCACACCGGAATTGCGACAGGCCGTGGCTGACAAGTTCAAGCGCGATAACGGCCTTTCCTACAAACCGTCACAAATCATTATTTCGTGCGGCGGAAAGCATTCGTGCTGCAATGTGATTCTCGCGACCTGCAATCCAGGCGACGAAGTCATCATTCCCGCGCCGTACTGGCTCAGCTACCCTGAAATGGCGCGCCTGGCCGAAGCAACTCCCGTCATCGTCGAGACGACCGACAAAAGCGAATTCAAAATTACGCCCGATCAATTGCGCGCCGCGATCACATCGCGATCCCGGCTGTTCATTCTCAATTCGCCGAGCAACCCCACCGGCTCGCTCTACACGCCGGAGGAAATCAAAGCGCTGGGAGACATCTGCGTCGAAAAAGGTGTCCTCATCATGAGCGATGAAATTTACGAGAAACTCGTTTATGACGGCGCGAAACACGCCAGCGTCGCCGCGTTCTCGCAGGCGCACTACGATCACACAATTGTCGTTCACGGATTGGCCAAGGCATACTCCATGACCGGTTGGAGAATAGGTTTGACTGCTGCGCCGGAGCCAATTGCAAAGGCCATTGACGCCATCCAAAGCCACAGCACGAGCAATCCTACTTCTTTCGCGCAAAAAGGCGCGGTGGCCGCGTTGAACGGGCCGCAGGATCATATTCCCGTGTGGCTCGCGGAATTCGCCAAGCGCAGGGCTTACGCGTGGGAACGTCTGAATAAAATTCCAGGAGTCTCCTGCGTCAACGCCAAAGGCGCGTTTTACCTGTTCCCAAATATTTCGCGGATTGGACTCAAGTCCATGGATTTTTGCGCGCGCCTGCTGGAAACCGAGAAAGTCGCCCTGGTTCCCGGCGTCGCCTTCGGAGCCGACGACTACGTTCGCATGAGCTACGCGACCAGCATGGCCAACATTGAAAAGGGATTGGATCGAATCGAGAAGTTCGCCAAGGCCTGTCAATAGGAATACAGAAGGGCGTTTGTCTTTTTAGTCTGGGGTGGGCTGGATTGACGAGGTTTTCATGCGCGCAGAAAAGCGGGAGCAAGCTCCCACACTCCACACGCTTCGCGACATTTGCAGATCACTTCCTCAGCGACAAGTTTGCGTGGAAATGCGCGCCGGCTTTCGCCTGCGATTTTTTTACTTGGTTTTGGGATGAGCGCATTTTAGGCTCCGCACAATGAAAGCACTACTTCGAGTTCTCGGTCTTGTCGCGGCTGTTTCTATTTCCGCTCAAATGGCCCATGCGGCGCCCAAGAAAATTCTCTTCTTTTCCAAGTCGTCTGGATACGAGCATGACAGGATCAAGGACAAAGAGCACGGCGGCGAGATGAGCGACGCCGGAAAAATTCTTAAGAAGATTGGCGAAGAGAACAACATCGAATTTACTTTCACCAAGGACGGCGGCGTTTTTACGCCAGAAAACATCGCCAAATATGACGCCTTTTTCTTCTACACGACAGAGGACTTGACAACCGTAGGCAGCGACGGGAATCCACCCATGTCCAAGGAAGGCAAAGCGGCGTTCCTGCAGGCGATTCATGACGGCAAAGGATTCATCGGAACGCATTCGGCTGCCGATACGTTTCACTCCCCGGGCTACCACGCGACTGCCGCTGAGCGTTGGAGCAATGATGAAAAGGTCGATCCTTACATCCAAATGTTGGGCGGAGAATTCATCATTCACGGCTCGCAGCAAAAAGCACATCTGATCGTCGAGGACAAATCCTTCCCCGGAATGAGCGCCGTTCCGGACGATTTTGCGAGGAAAGAAGAATGGTACTCACTAAAGAATTTCGCGCCCAATTTGCATGTGCTTCTAGTGCAGGACACCTCCACGATGATTAAAACCGCCAACAATAAATCCGCTTATGACCGACCAAACTATCCTTCGACGTGGGCGCATATGTATGGCCAAGGCCGCGTGTTTTACACGAGCATGGGCCATCAAGAAGAAATTTGGACCGATCCCGTTTTCCAGCAGGTTTTGACCGGCGGCATCAAATGGGCCATCCACGATGTCGATGCCGACGTGACGCCAAACCTCGAGCAAGTCGCGCCTCAGGCCAGCACATTGCCGCCTCCAGGCAAGTAACCGGATAAACTTCTGGAATCAGGCTTTTGACGAACGGCGGCTTCGGTAGTAGCTTTCCCCAGCAAAGCCGCCGATGTTTTGCGGCACGCTGATTCCATGAATACGACGCTTCGGGTATTGTTGGTCGATGACGAGGAAGCCTCGTTCTTTTTCCTGAAACGCCTGCTTTCGCGCGTCCCGCAAAAAAGTTTCACGACGGATTGGGCGTCCACTTACGATGCCGGAATGACGGCGTTAAATGAGAACCGTCACGACGTTTGCCTCCTGGACCATCGGCTTGGCCCGCGCACCGGTCTGGACCTCTTGCGCGAAGCCGGCGCTCAGAACATCCAAATCCCGATCATTATCCTCACCTCGTCGGACGATCCGAAGGTGGATTTGCAAGCCGCAGAACTTGGCGCGGCGGATTTTGTTCCCAAGGACCGCATGGAGCCAGTCATGCTGGAACGCGTCATCCGCTATTCCGTCCAACACGCTGCGACGCTTAAGGCGCTGCAAAAAAGCCACGAGCGATTTCGCCTCCTGTTTGAACGCAGCATGGACGCGATTTTAATTTCCAACGACCAGGGTCAATTCGTCGAAGTCAACAGCGCCGCCTGTCGCCTCCTTGGAATGAGCCGCGAAAAATTGCTGGCGCGAAATTGGCACGACGTCTTCGCCCAAAACTTGCGCCCGCCAACAGAGCGCCGCTCGGAAGCTCTCACCGAACTTTCATTCACGAAGAGCAGCGGTGAACGGTTGTTCATCGAGTTTTCCTCCACTCAACTCGCGCCGGACTTGAGCCTGAGCATTCTTCGCGACGTTACCGAGCGCCGAAATCTGGAGCGCGAAATCCAGGAGATCAGCGAACGCGAACAACGCCGCCTCGGCCAGGATTTGCACGATGGCCTCGGCCAATCGATGACTGGCATCGCGTTCCTCGCCAAGGTCCTCCAACAAAAGCTCAAGGCAAAATCGGTTGAGGAAGCGGAGTCTGCCGGCAACATTGCGTCGCTGATCAACGAAGCTCTCGCGCAGACTCGCCGCCTTTCGAGAGGGCTTTGCCCGGTTGTTCTTGACACCAACGATATCGAAGCGGCCCTGGAGCAACTGGCGGAGAATCTTCGGACGTTGTTTTCGATCAGTTGCGAATCGCATTGCGATCGCGATGTGAAAATATCGGACAACACGGTGGCGGTTCATCTTTACAGGATCGCGCAGGAAGCGGCCACCAACGCGATCAAGCACGGCCACGCAAAGAATGTTTTGTTGAGCCTCGCGGGGAATGGCTCGCGCGTCATCCTGACAATCAAGGACGACGGGAAAGGTTTTCCGCCGAAAACCAAGAGCAAAGGCATGGGGCTTCGCGTCATGCACCATCGCGCGCGAATGATCGGGGCGACCATCAGCGTGCGGCAGCCGAGAGAAGGCGGAATCACCGTCACCTGCTCATTGGCGCGCGCTCATGCGGCGAAGAAAAAGCACAATTCTGCCCAGGTCCCAGTCCAAAAAGATGGCGTCGTGACTGACAGTCGTCCCGCTGCTGTGGCGCAATAGCCGCCGCTCCAAATCACTTCTGTTTTCGCGGGCGTCCCGTTACAATCGTCGCCAATGGCTGAATCGGTTTCCCGGCGTCCAATCTGGATCATTTGCCTGCTGCTAACTTCGGCGGTGCTGGCGGCGTTTTGGCCCGCGTTGAGTTGCGGATTTATCAACTTTGACGATCCGGCATACGTTACCGCGAATCCCGCGATTCACGATGGCCTGACCTGGCACGGAATTCGTTGGGCGATGAGCACCGGACAGGCCGCCAATTGGCACCCGCTGACCTGGGTATCGCATATGGCGGACATTCAAATGTATGGCTTGAATCCGCGAGGCCACCATCTGACAAGCATTCTTTTTCACGCGGCGAATTCAGCGCTTTTATTTTTAATTCTTAGCGACATGACTGGCGCGATGGGGCGAAGCGCGTTTGTTGCCGCGATTTTTGCGCTGCATCCCTTGCGCGTTGAATCCGTCGTATGGATTTCGGAACGCAAGGATGTGTTGAGCGCTTTTTTTGGATTGCTGGCGATCTGGAGTTATTTCAAATACCAAATTTCAAAATCCAAACCATTCTACGCATTCGCGCTTTTGTTTTTCGCCTTGGGACTTGCGGCCAAGCCGATGCTGGTCACGCTTCCTTTCGTCTTTTTACTTTTGGATATTTGGCCGATGAAGCGGACGGTTTCTTGGAAATTGGTCTTGGAGAAAACACCGTTCCTCCTGTTGTCAGCGGCAGCTTGCATCGTGACCTACGCGGTTCAAAATCCCACGATGGCCAACTTCCCCGCGACGGCGCGATGGGCCAATGCTCCGGTCGC
The DNA here is from genome assembly GCA_036501665.1 of Verrucomicrobiia bacterium. Taxonomy (GTDB): domain Bacteria; phylum Verrucomicrobiota; class Verrucomicrobiia; order Limisphaerales; family Palsa-1400; genus DATAUD01. The sequence goes on along the minus strand of DASXZW010000009.1, from coordinate 24,396 downwards.
ATGCGTCCGATATCTGGCGCACATTTTCTGGCCGGCGAACCTTTCGTTTTTTTATGCGTATCGCGCATGGCCGGCGACGACAGTCGTAGTAACCGTTCTTTTGCTCGCCCTCATAAGTGGGATTGCGTTGTTGCGGTTGCGGGAAGAACCGTATCTCGCGGTCGGGTGGGCTTGGTTCCTGGGAATGCTGCTGCCGGTCATCGGATTGGTCCAGGTCGGGTCGCAATCAATGGCCGATCGATACACCTATCTTCCGGGAATCGGCGTCAGCATCATGGTCGTGTGGGCGATTCAGAAATGGGCGCCGAACCTGCCCGCCATCGTGATTGGCGTGTTGTGTCTTTGCGTTTGCATAGTGTTGACCCGGGAGGAGACGCGCACATTTCAAAACAGCGAAACGCTTTGGCGCGCGGCATTGCGGGAGGACCCGAAAAATCTTGTTGCGCTCGATAATCTGACGCGATGTCTTATTGACAGCCATCAACTCAATGAAGCCTTGGATCGCTCACGCGAAGCTCTTGCAATTCGCCTGACAGATGCCGAAGCAGAAGACAACATGGCAGTGATTTTTTCCCAGCAAGGAAACTTTGCACAGGCGTTGAGTCATGCGCAGGAGTCTGTCGCGCTGCAACCTCAAAACCCGCATGCTTACGACACAATGGCGGGGGCTTATCTGAAAATCGGCCAGGCCGACAACGCCATCGCCGCCTATCGCAAGGCCGTTGAACTCGATCCGTCGATGACCGAGGCGTGGTGCAATCTTGGTTTCGCGCTGCTTCAACAACATCGCGCCGAAGAAGCCACGGCTGCCTACAAAAAGGCGCTCGACCTCGACCCCAATTACGCTCTGGCGCACAACGACCTTGGAAACATTCTGCTTCAGTCGGGGCGCATGGATGAGGCACTCGCCCACTTCGTTCGCGCGACTCAGATCATGCCGGAGTTTGGCGAAGCGCATTACAACATTGCCGAAATCCTGCTAAAAAAAGGTCATACACAGGAAGCTCTGGCTGAATACCAAAAAACGCTCGCCATTTTGCCTAATCTCACTCAGGCGCGCGCGCGAATTGCCGAAATTCTTCGACAACAGGGAGGCAAGAGTGAGCAATGAGCGGCTGGAACAGTCGGGACGGGTCATACTCCTTGCGGCACTATTAGCGGCCGTCACCATCCTGGCGTATCAACCGGCCTGGCATGCGGGGTTCATTTGGGACGACGATGTTTATGTCATCAATAACAAATTGTTGACGGCGCCGGATGGGTTAAAACGAATTTGGTTTTCACTCGATTCGCCGTCGCAATATTTCCCGCTCGTCTATACCGCGCTGCGTTGGGAACGACATCTATGGGGTTTGGCTCCCGAAGGCTATCACTGGGTCAATATTCTTCTTCACACTGCAAACGCACTGCTCCTTTGGCGCGTTTTGCGCCGAATGGCGATTCCGGGAGCATGGCTGGGCGCGGCGCTTTTTGCGCTGCATCCAGTGCAAGTGGAGTCAGTCGCGTGGGTAACAGAGTTGAAGAATGTCCTGTCGCTTTTCTTCTGCCTCCTGGCGGTGCGGTCGTGGTTGGAGTTTATCGAGGACCGCGACAGTTCATGGCGGTTTTACGCGGCGGCTTTAATTTTCCAGTGCTTTGCGCTGTTCGCAAAAACCACTGCCTGCACGCTTCCAGCGGCGTTATTGTTGATCGTCTGGCTTAAAGGAAAACCGATTTATCCGAGGCGTCTGGTTCAAGTCATTCCATTTCTGGTTGCCGGAGTTGCAATGGGAATGGTGAGCATCTGGTTTGAGCGGTACCATCAAAATGCGGTCGGTGAATCGTTCGCCATTGGGCCGCTCGCGCGCGTTCTCATTGCCGGTAGGGGTGTTTGGTTTTACCTCGGAAAGCTGATCTGGCCTCTGAATTTGTCGTTCAGTTATTCGCACTGGGAAATCGATCCGCGCAACGTGCTGGCTTATGGCTGGCTTCTTGCGGTTTTCGTCGCGGCATTTGCGCTCCGCTTTGTGAGGCCGATTGCTGGACGCGGGCCGGAGACTGCGGCGATTTATTATGTGGCCATGCTGTCGCCGCTGCTGGGTTTAATTATGGAGTACACTTTCCGATACTCCTTCGTTGCTGACCATTATCAGTATGCGGCGTGTATTGGGCCACTAACGTTGGCCGCTGTTGGAATTGAGAAATTTGTTCAACGATTCGATGGTTCTTTTCCTGCAATGCGCCCGGTGACTTTTGCCGTCATCCTGGGAATTTTGGCGACGTTGACCTGGCGGCAATGCGGCATTTACGAAAATGCGGAATCGCTTTGGCGCGCGACTTTGGAACGCACGCCAAGCTCGCTCATCGCGCGCAACAATCTCAGCCAGGTTCTTTTGGGCAAAGGCGATTTCACCGAGGCAATTCATCTTTCGCAGGAAGTGTTGGCCCTCAATGCGAACGACGCTACGGCGGAAAATAATCTTGGCTACGCCCTGCTCCAAACGGGCCGTCTTGACGATTCGATCGCGCACTGCCGAAAGTCCATCGCGCTGCAACCGAACGCACCGGACGCTTATTACAACATCGGCCAGGCGTTCATGAAAAAGTCACAGTTTGATGCTGCCATCACGAATTTTCAGATGGCGGTGCAACTCAAGCCGGAGTTTTCCCCGGCGCTTTGCAATCTCGGTTACGCCCAGTTGCAGAGCGGCCAGGTTGATGCAGCCATTGCGAGCTACGAGAAATCAATTGCGGCGGACCCGGAGTATTCCCTGCCCCGCAACGACCTGGGCAGCATCGAACTGCGCCTCGGAAAAACAAACGAAGCGCTGGCGCAGTTTCAGAAGGCAGTTGGGCTGTCGCCGGAATTCATCGAAGCGCGTTATAATCTCGCGAATGTTCTTATGGCGCGAGGCCGCCTTGATGACGCGCGAAGTCAATACGAGAAAGTAACAGAGTTGCGCCCAAACCTTCCGCAGGCGCATTACGCGCTGGCGAAGCTCGCCGCCGCTTACGCGCAGGCCGGGAATATGAGTGACGCGCTGGCGACGGCGGAACACGCCTTGCAATTGGCCCGGGCAGCGAATGAATCACCGCTCGTGACAAACCTCGAAGCTCAAATCCAGGCGTATCGTTCAGCGGCGTCGCAGAAAAAGCCGTCAGCCCCATAACACTGTCAATACTACACCGCAGCGCGCGCGAGGGGCGGCTTTTCGTTCACGCTTCCGCGGCGGTAACCTTGCAGATCGAGTGTGACGTGGGCATAGCCGATCTCCCGGAGGGCCGCGCCAACGCGCGAGAACGCATCATCAATAAGAAATTTGGACATTTCGCCGGGACCGGTCTCGATTCGCGCCAGATGCGCGGGCTGTCCTTGAATTTTGATTTCGTGGTGCCGGACCCGCACGTCGTAAAATCCGAGATCGCGCAGCACATATTCCGCCTCTTCGATCATGCGCAATTTTTCAGGCGTGACCGGCTCGCCGTAAGGGATGCGTGAACTGAGACAGGCCATTTGCGGCTTGTCGGCTGTGGGCAGGCCAAATTGCGCGGAAAGCGCGCGAATATCGGCTTTGGTCAACCCGGCTTCCTTCAGCGGCGCACGAACCTGGAATTCTCCCGCAGCTTTTGCGCCGGGGCGATGATCGCCAAGGTCGCTGGCGTTTTCGCCATACGCGATGACCGCAAATTTCTCAGCCCGTGCCAATGGCTCCAACTGCGTAAACAGCTCGTGTTTGCAAAAATAGCAGCGGTTGTTTGGGTTTGAGAGGTATTCGGGGTTGTCGAACTCCTCAGTCCGAACGATGCGTAACGGGATGGAGAACCGGGCGGCGATGTCCACGGCATCCTTAAATTCGCGACGAGGCAAACTCGGAGAGTCGGCAATGACGGCGAGCGCCTTCCCGCCAAGGACTTTGTGCGCGACATAGGCCAGCAACACCGAATCGACTCCCCCGGAATAAGCCACAAGGCAGGAGCCGTAGGAGGCCAGCGTCTTTTGCAGTTCTTCGAGTTTATTCAAGGCCAGCTCAAGATGCCACCGTTTGAAAAAGATTCAAAACAGGAAGGTTCGATAACGTTAAAGCCAAGGCGGTCAGAGTTTGGAACCGTGAATGGCGCATGGTTTGAAGCTAAATTTTACCTTGATTAGGTTTGATTGGCCTTGATTGATAGCGACTCGCGCCCGATAGAAGCAAAAACCGGCTTCTCCCCAACCCAAATGACCTTGTGCGGCTACTTTGGCTTGATTGACGGAATTCAATCCTTTTGCCCTTAGTTTGACCCGATTGCCGTTTCGACAGCCTTCACCAACTCGTCAGCCTCGGGTTTCACGCGGGGATTGAAGCGAGCGACGATTTTGCCGTCGCGTCCAATCAGAAACTTGCCGAAATTCCACTCCACTTCGCCAGGAAAGGGCGATTGCGCACCGGTCAGGGCGGCGTAAAGGGGGCTTTTTCCAGCGCCTTTAACATGGACCTTTTCCATGAGAGGAAAAGTAACGCCATACTTGTCCTTGCAGAAACTCTTGATCTCCTCGGCAGTCCCTGGTTCCTGGCCCAAAAAGTCGTTCGACGGCACACCGACAATCACGAAGCCCTTGTCCTTATATTTCTCATACATTGACTCCAAACCGGCGTATTGCGGGGTATTGCCGCACTTTGAAGCAACATTGACGAGCAAAATGACTTTGCCTGCGTAGGATTTGAGGGACGTATCGTTTCCATTGATGTCCTTCAATGGAATGTTCTGAATGGGCGGACTTCCTTCCGCTTTAACTATTTGAGCCGCAAGAACAGTCGCCAGGATCAAGAGCAGGATTTTCATGGATTCAATTATATGAAAATATGGCCTGAAAGTCAACTTTGCCGAGGCTGACCGCATCTTAACGTTGCTATTATTCCAACAGAGAGAAAGACAGCCTCCTCTCCCCGCCCCTCTCCTCCACTTGCGTGGAAGAGAGGGAGAAATTCGGGTGTCGGGTAACTCTGCCCTCTCATAGGCAGCAGAATTAAGATGCGTTTGACTAAGATAGGCAGGCTGAAATTTGCTTGATTCTGCAAGGGAATGTGTCAGTTTTAGAAAATAGCAAAAATAATCTCGCCCATCGGACAGGAGCGGATTTTTAGCCAAGGTTTGCGCTTACGACAGGCGAAAAAAATTAAAATTCCATTCATTGGCGGAGTCACATGAAACCAACGCATTGCAGATCAGTTGTTTATCAGGTGGGATTTATCTTCGGCATTCTCGCTTTGGCCTGCTGCAATTCTAATGCACTGCCCAGGAAAACTGCGCCAACCGCGGCTGTTGTCAAGACTGCCGTTGGCGGCAATCTGGAATCGGCCAACATGGGGTTCGCATTCGACCTGCTTAACGAACTGGCCAATGAAGAGCCGGGGTCGAACATTTTTATTTCGCCGTACAGCGCTTCGACGGCGTTGGAGATGGCTGCCAGCGGCGCGGCTGGAGTAACCAGCGCGGAGATGCAAGAGACGTTGGGGACTGCGGGGATTGCGCCTCTGGCTTTATACAAGGCGAACAAGTCTTTGCTCGATCAACTCAACGGCGGGGATACGAATGTCGTTCTCACCGTGGCGAACGCGCTGTGGTATTTGAATGGGTTCCCGATCAAGCAGGGATTTCTGAATGACAACGCAGAATATTTCGACGCGAAAGTCGCGGGGGTCGATTTCAACGATCCGTCAGCGGCGGACACTATCAATGCGTGGGCATCGGAGGAAACAGACGGAAAAATCACCAAAATCGTCTCCAGTCCGATGGATGGAGGGCTGGTGATGTTGCTCGCGAACGCGGTTTATTTTAAGGGGACCTGGCAGAATTCATTTGATAGCACCAAGACCTCACCGCAGCCGTTTTATCTTGCGGGAGGAGGCCAGGAAACAGTTTCGATGATGCAGCAGTCAACGAACTACGATTATTACGAGACGCCCGATTATCAGGCGGTGCGTTTGCCGTACAGCGGCAGCAATATCGCGATGTATGTTTTTTTGCCGTCGGGATCGCTGCAAGACTTGATGCAAACAACGAGCGGGACTTGGTGGCAGGAAACAAAAGCTCAGTTCCACCCGCTGAACGGTTCCTTATCGCTTCCAAAATTTAACCTCTCTTGTTCGCTGGATTTGGTTCAGCCGCTCCAAAACCTTGGAATTCAAAGCGCGTTCTCGAAGGATGCGAACTTTTCGAAAATTTCGCGGGCGCCGCTTCAAATCACGGATGTAAAACAGCAGGCGATCATTGAGGTGGATGAACAGGGAACGGTGGCGGCGGCAGTGACAACGATCGGCGTTGGCGCGACGGCGGTCGGGGTTGATTCGCCGTTTTATATGATTGTTGACCGACCTTTTTTGCTTTTAATCGAGGATCGGAATGCGGCGACAATTCTGTTCATGGGGGCGGTTTTTGCGCCGTGATAAGGGAAAATCCGGCTTCACACTGACGGAACTGTTGGTGGTCATCGCGGTTATCGCGATTCTTGGGTTTGATTCTATCTGCGTTGGGCCGCGCCCAGGACGCCGCGAGAAAAACCACTTGCATCAGCAATCTGCGACAAATCAGCACGGCGGTGTTGATGTACGCGGATGATCATGCTGATGCCGTTCGCGGAACCGCGGCCGATTATCATATTTATTTTAGCTACAAGGATGGGATACAGCCGTATCTTTCAAGGAACGGCGCGAACACAAATGATCAACTTTTCGTTTGTCCAGCGGATAATTTTTCATGCGGATTGCCGGCGATACAGGACTTTTTCCGGCCTGCCCCAGTGACTGGGAATGGTTTTTATCGGCTGAAGCAGACTCATTACTCCAGTTATATCTTTAATGGCGCGGCGGCGAATTCCAAGGAAACGCGCGTTGCTGAGAAACGATTCTCGGCTGTGCAGGAGCCATCGCGGCTGGCGCTGGCGTGCGAGCTTTCGGCAGCGATTGGATTGAGCGGGCATGATCGCAAGAAGTCTGGCCAATTTAACAATGCGAAGAATGTCGTGAGCTTTGTTGATGGGCATGTGAGTTTTATTCCCTTTTATTGGAACGGTGAATCGGGGGAGGCCGGGATGCCGATTTCTTACAATCCTCCGGGAGGGTATGATTATGTGTGGTTTCCGAAATGATTGGAATTCAGGATGGGGAACTTGAACAAAAGCAAACGAAGGAAACGCAGAGCAACAGCAAATTGGTGAATGGAACCTCGGCACATTTTCAACCGCTGAACTTTTTATCTGAAATAACTCTTTCGAGCTTTCTTACTCATTGTTCCGGCGGTATTAGGAGCGGCTTGCGCGAGTTATTTGGAATCCATTTCATCAGTAGCCGGCACGCGCGAAGGAGCGGCTGGCGAGACGCCAACCGCGGCGACCGAGACGGTCGCGCTCCCCAAGCCAGGTGGACGCTCGCAATTGCCGCTCTTTTTGCTCTTCTGGTCTGCTTCGAGGCGGGGGCTGCGGCGAGGGGCGAATCTCCGCCGGCGGTGACGCGCGAGTTTCGCGGGGTTTGGATCGCGACCGTCAATAATATCGACTGGCCTTCCAAACCGGGCTTGAGCACGCGGGAACAGCAGGAGGAATTGATTGCCCTTCTCGACCGCGCTGTGGCGCTTCATCTTAACGCGGTCATTTTCCAGGTCCGGTCGAGCTGCGACGCGCTTTACGATTCGAAAATTGAACCCTGGTCGGAATACTTGACTGGCAAAATGGGACAGGCGCCTTCGCCGTATTACGATCCTTTGTCGTTTGCGGTTGCCGAGGCGCACAAACGCGGGTTGGAATTGCACGCATGGTTCAATCCTTATCGCGTCCACGCCCGCGACTCGAGGGAACCGATTGCGCCGGAGCATATCAGCCTTCGCCGTCCGGATTTGGTGCGCGAGTATGGAAAATACTTGTGGCTGGACCCGACTGAACCGGGCACTCGCGAATATTCGTTGAGCGTCATTCTCGATGTGGTGCGCCGGTACGACATTGATGGGGTGCATTTTGACGATTATTTTTATCCTTACCCGGAAAAGGAAAATCGTCCTGGCACACCGGACATCGATTTTCCGGACGACAAATCGTGGCGACGCTATAGGAATGAAGGGGGAAAAATGTCGCGCGGCGACTGGCGCCGGGACAACGTGAGCCAATTCATCGAGGCGGTTTACAAAGGCATCAAGAAGGAAAAACCGTGGGTGAAATTTGGCATCAGCCCGTTCGGGATCTGGCGCCCCGGCAGCCCTGCTCACATCATCGGGCTGGACTCTTTCGACAAACTTTACGGCGACGCGCGAAAGTGGCTGGCTGATGGCTGGGTGGATTATCTTGCGCCGCAACTTTACTGGCCGATTGACCAGAAGGCGCAGAGTTTCCCGGCCTTATTGCATTGGTGGCTGGGGCAGAATCCGCGCCATCGGAATGTCTGGCCCGGCATTCGCGCGGGCGGCTGGAAAGACGTGAACGATGAGGCGCGGGAGCTTGAACGCGAAATAGATTTGACGCGAACGCAGTGCGATCCGCCGGGAGTGATCCTCTGGCACATGAAGGCTTTCGAGCATGACGCCACGGGCATGGCGCGGGAATTGGAATCGAAGGTTTACGCGACCCCGGCGCTTGTGCCGGCGTATCCGTGGCTGAGCAAGGTTGCGCCTCCAGTTCCTTTTCTGAATGCGCGGCGGGAACACGGCGATATAAGACTGGAATGGAGCTCAGGCGTTGAGCCTTGCTGGCAATGGGTCGCGCAGAAAAAGATCGGCGGCAAGTGGGCCAGTGAGATTTTGCCGGCGCACAGGACGACCGAAACTGTAAATGCGAATTCGATTGAGGCGTTTGCCGTGACGGGGGTGAACCGTTACGGCGCGTTGAGCAAACCGGTGTTTTATCGTCCGCAGCGTTGAGCCGAAGCGGCTAGAGAGAAACTGAACCCCTCTCCCTAACCCTCTCCCCGCAAGCGGGGCGAGGGAATCAAATGCGATGGGCTTTTTGGAAATTATTTTTGGCGATTACTCTATAGCATTTTAAGTATAACTGTAGCCACAAATTTGGTGCGGCAGGGAGCGCGACCGTCTCGGTCGCATCCGTCGGCGTCTCGCCGACGGAACAATCCAGCACTACGGGGGCGTGTAAAATGTTCGACAAAAGCGTCTGGCGAGACGCCAGACGCGGCGATCGAGACGACCGCGCTCCCTCCACAGACCGTCCGAATCGGGGCGGCTACAGTTTAAGTTAAACCGCTCTAGTGCTTAGTGCCATTCCAGTTCGTCACGGGTGGGGAATTGGGGGAATTTTTTGTGCGGTTCCTGTTGATACCAAAATGCGGTCGATGCGACATCATCCTGCAACGGCAAATAGCGTCCGCCGGGTTGCCAGCCAATCGCCTGGATGGTGACTTTCAGGTCGTGATGAAAGCGGACAGGGTCGGGAATGTGCCAGCGGTAAAGGCTGAATCTTTGGACTGAGTCGTAAAGGCCGTCGGGTCGGATGACCTGCGGCACGCCGGTGTAGGGCGTGGTGAATTCGGTGTAGCGGGTTTTGCCATCAGGGCCGTTGCCCTCAAAATCGTAAGCGCCGCCGAAATAGTCTTCGGTTCCTGTGGTGCAGATCGTCGGAAATTCATTGTCGCCGTCAATAAAAAATTTCACTTCGCCTTCGCCCCACCATCCGGTGTTGTGGACGCCCCACGCGAGATAAGTGCCGACGTATTGGCCGTCGCCCTCGACTCCGTCAAGAATAGTGTAAGCGCCCTTGGTTTTGAGCGGATTTTCGCGGCGGAATTGCGCGTGGAAATAGCCAGCGTTGGCGGGGACTTCGCCAAGCGCGTAATTGATCTGGTAATAGAGAACCATGTTGTCGTCAGCGAGATTTTCCATGGTTACGCGGCATTTTTTGCGGAACGGCATCTGCCAATAACTGTTGAAGCCGCAGCGGGGATTGACGCAGATCGGAAGCGACTGGATTAACGGGCAGCGGTCCCATTTGGCCCAGCCGCTGGCGAAGAAATCGGCCAGAGGAACTTCGACGGAGGGATCGGTTTCGTCGTCCCAATAAATGCGGAGGATGGAAGTGCGCCAGTTGCCGGTCGGTGTCATCCACATGCTGCGAATGGAGCCGGAACCGGTGATTTCGCCGAGGGTGAAGGTGCTTTTTCCTTTGATCACGACGGAAGGCGACACTTTCCAGCCCTGGCCGAGGTCGCGCGAGGCTCCCTTGCCGGTGCCTTCGGTGGCCATGCCGCCCTTCCCTTTTTCGCCGGTGAAATTCTCCGGGCTGATGGAACGGGATTGAACGTCGGAAAGGCGGTAAATGTTGTCAAGACTAGTGCTTAAGGGCGAATCATCGGCGCGAAGGAGGCTGGATTGCCCAAGGACTGTAAAGACGAAAACGGCGAGGCTGAACCGGAGAATTGTGCGTTTCATAGATTGATCGGGATTGTGAGGGAAAGTGAAAAGGGTTGTCAAACAATTGAGGATGGGAATCTGGTTCGAGGAATTTTTCCTAATCTTAATCTTAATCGTAATCCTAATCTTTTGGATTAAAAAAACGATTAGGATTAAAGCGGTTTAACTTAAGCTGCAGCCGTCCGGGTTAGGACAGTCTGTGGGGAGCGCGGTCGTCTCGACCGCCGCGTTTGGCGTCTCGCCAGACGCTCTTGTCGAACATTTTACACGCTGCCGTAGTGTTGGATTGTTCCGTCGGCGAGACGCCGACGGATGCGACCGAGATGGTCGCGCTCCCATCCCGCACCAAAATTTGTGGCTACAGTTGTACTTAAAATACTATAGGATTACGAGTAAGATTAGGAAGGAAACCTGAAAGTAAAAAGCTCCCGGCGATTGTTATACCGCCGAGAGCCATACAAACTTTGCGCCCAAGCTTAAACCGTGATGGTCACTCCCGGTACCGGAATCGGATAACGACCGTGCTCATCGGGCTTGGTCGGGGTCTCAGCATCCCAGCCGAGGACCTTCGGCATTGTGTCGATCTTGGATTTGATCGCGTCGTCCCATTCGATTTGCTTGCCGGAATAAGTTGCCATGCGGCCCAGAAGCGCCGTCATGGTGCTATACGCTCCGTATTCGGCGGTTTCGTTATACGGTTTGTTGTTAATGATTGCATCGACCAGGTCGTCATGCTCCTGTTGGTAAGGATCCTTGCCGCCGCCGGTGTAATGCCATGAGTTTTCGCCCTTGATCCTGTAACCACCGACATCGCACAAACCTTTCGTGCCCTGGACGTGCTCGGAGACGTTGTCCCAGCATCCTGGTTGATGGCGGCATTGGCTCGAGCAACGAGAACCGTCAGCGTATTCGAACTCGACGCAGTGGTGGTCGAAAATCTCGCCGTTGTCGATCCCCTTGCGCACTTCGCGTCCGCCAATGCCCCAAGCCCGGATCGGATGGCCCTTCTTGACCCAGTTGATGACATCGAGGTTGTGAATGTGCTGCTCGTTGATATGGTCGCCGCACAGCCAGACGAAGTAATACCAATTGCGCATTTGATATTCCATTTCCGAGAGGGGACGGCCAGCGGCCTCTTCAAGTTTTTTGCGTTCGCGCACCCAGGGGCTGTTGCCGTTCCAGTAAGCGCGCATTGCAACGATGTCGCCGATCTCGCCGTCGTGGAGACGTTTAACGGTTTCAAGGTAGCCGTTTTGGTGGTGGCGTTGAAGTCCAACGGCCACTTTGAGATTCTTTTGTTTGGCGATTTCGCAACTAGCCAAAACTTTGCGGATTCCGGGAGCATCGACGGCCACCGGCTTTTCCATGAAAATGTTTTTGCCTTGTTTCACCGCTTCCTCAAACTGCGGAGGGCGGAAACCGGGAGGCGTGGCCAAAATCACCACGTCGGCCATTGAAATGGCGTGCTGGTAAGCATCGAAGCCAATGAACTTGTTGTCTTCCTGAACGTCAACTTTATCGCCATGCGTCTTTTTCAGTTCGTCATAGCTGCTGTCGAGACGGTCTTTGAAAGCATCGGCCATCGCGACGAGTTTATAATTTGCGCTGGTGCTCAAAGCCTGGCCGCAGGCGCCTGAACCACGCCCACCACAACCGATCAACGCCAGCTTGAGCGTGTCGCTTCCCGCGCCGAAAACGCCGGGAGCAACCGCAGCGGCGGCGGCCAAAGTGGAGGTGGTCTTGATAAAATTACGGCGCGTTAAATCGCCGCCCAATGCTTTTTGATTATTCATAGGCTTAAAATCTTGGACTGTTTGCAGGTGCAGTTATTCAATGGAACTCAGCCATTATTCATGTTCGATGCCAAGATGCCAATACTTAAACATCTCATCGGTGGAGGGAGTTTTGAGCGGGCGAACGATGCGGAAGCCGACGAATTGCGCATCGGTAAAATACCAAATGCTTTTCGGCAATTGCGGGTCCTGCATTTTCCACGAGGGATCAGACGCGCGGCGGCAGGCGCAGCGGAGTTTATCAGGATCATCCTGCCAGGAACCACCGCGAACGGCCAGCGGATAAGTTTTTGTCGGGCGATTCCAAGGCTCCGTGACCACGGCTGTGAATTGCTTGTAATAGTTGGCGTCGTACTGGTCGAGCGTCCATTGATCGACGTTGCCCAGCATGTCGTAGAGGCCCCAGGGATTCGGTTTTTTCTTGCCGACTTTTTGATACTTCATGTCGCTGTTGTCGGCATCCCAGGCGTAATCACCAAGTTGCGCGGGATCATCGCCCCAGAAATAAGCGGTCTTGGTTCCGGCGCGCGCGGCGTATTCCCATTCGGCCTCGGTCGGGAGACGATAAAAGTGCCCGGTCTTGGCGCTGAGCCATTGGCAGTAAATGTTCGCAGCGTGTTGGGTCATGCTGATGGCGGGATATCCGTCTTTACCCATGCCGAAACTCATCTCGACGTAGGGCTTTGTGGGGCGCGCAACGGCATCGACCATTGGGCCGGTGTAGTTGGTTGTGCCGCTGGTCGGTGAAGTTGTCGCGGCTGTTTCGTCGGGATACATGAACAATTCAAATTCGTTCCAGGTGATTTCGCATTGCTCCATCCAGAACGGTTCGATGGCGACGGGATGCTGCGGGCCTTCATCGGCGTTGCGTTTGGCTTCGGAATCGGGACTGCCCATGATGAATTGGCCACCCGGGATCGGGAGCATCGCGTATGCAACGCGGCTTCCAGGAATCGTGTTGGTGTAAGCCTTCATATCGGCTTCGGTCTTTTCCTTCGACGTGTCAAGAACCGTTTCGTGAATCTGCTCAACCAATGCCCTTTCGCGGATTTCCACGCCGCCTGTGGCATGACCGATATGGTAAGTCGCCGGCCAATTCGCGCCCTGGTCAACCCACGCGAGAATGGTTTGCTTGGAAGCGTCGGAAACAGGCGGGCCCTGGGTGAGAATCGGTGAGATATCTTTGGCTGCATCGACTTGGCCGGTTACTGCGGCGGTGCCAGCGGCGGGAGCTCCTTTTGCGGCGGGGAATTTAACGTCCGCCGGCCATTTGGCCCCTTGTGAAATCCAGAGGCGGATCAAGTCTTTGGAAGCATCTGAAATCGGATTGCCGTGCTCGAATATTGGTTCGATGTCGCGCACGAATTCGACTTTCAAGACGGTTTTTAAAGTAACGCCGTCGGGCCAATTGGCTCCTTCGGTGATCCATTGTTTGAGGGTGTCGGCTTCCTCCTTGCTCAGCGGGGGCCGTTTATTGGAGGGCGGCATGTGGGCTTCGTCGGATTGCGGCAAGACGGTCGTGTAATAAACCTCGCTGTCGTCAGGATGGCCGGGGGAGATGCGCTGGTCTTTTTTGTGGGGTTTGAACGCCTCCTCTTTGGTGTCGATGCGGTATTTGCCGTTTTCCTCGGCGTGTTCGGCGTTGTGACACGCCACGCAGTTCATTTCCAAAATCGGTTTGACGTCCGTGACAAAGTCAACGGGGGCCGCCATGACAGACATTCCGGCGATGAGAAAACCCGTCGCCGCGCCAGAAACATTTAAGACTCTCATGTAATTTAAGGGCAGTCATCATTGAGAGGGCGGCGCGGAAAGTCAACTCTGGCGGAGCAGTCAAAAGAGTCTTTTTGGCATGACGGTTGAATTGTGTCGTGCGACTGTGTAGATTTGCCGAGTCATCATGAATTTTCGATTTAATACCAGCAAAGCGACCGAGGCCGCGTGCCTGTTTCTTGAGCGCGGGGGTGGGCAGATGAATATCATGAAGCTGGTCAAACTTATGTATCTTCTGGACCGGCTTTCTTTAGATCGCCGCAATTCACCGATTTCCGGAGGAGATTATCTTTCGATGCGCAATGGCCCAGTCACCAGCGAGATGCTTGATCTTATCAACGCGGGCAGGCTCATCGGCGAGCGCGACCAGCGTTGGGAGCAGTGCGTGAGCAATCGCACGAATCACGAGGTGAAATTGGAAAAAATGCCCGAACGAGAACACATGTCCGACGCCGATGTGTCGTTGCTGGACGAAGTCTGGGGCGAACATGGAAGCAAGGATCAGTGGCAATTGGTGGATTGGTGCCACTCGCATTGCAAGGAATGGGTGACGGTAACGAATGGTTGCGCTCCAATTGCGGTCGAGCAAATCGGAATCGCATTGGGAAAAAGTCCGATGGAGATCAACCGCCTGCGGCAGGAGGCAGTTGAGTTGAACCAATTAGATGAAATTTTCGCTGAGCCATGATCGCGTTGGGGACGGCTTTGAAAAGCTCGGAGCCGCCGTTCCACAGATGCCTTGTGATTTCTGACCCAGCAGCCAATGGAGGCAACGTGGTCTTGGTGCGCCTTACTACCGATGACGGAAATTGGCCCGACCGCGATTGCATTCTGACACCGTCGGATTGGAGCGAGCTGGAACACAATTCAACGGTAGCATTTTCCACCTGCAAATTTGGACCGGCGGTTCGACCGTTGGAAGCAGCAATTGAGCGAGGGTTGTTCAAACGGATTTCGTCCCCGCCTCCGGTTGTGCTTCGGAAAATTATCACAGCAGCCCATTCATCGAGTGGCATGCCGCCCGGAGCGAAAAAACTTCTGGCATCACAAATAATGTATGGCTAAGCGGTTGCGCGGGGCGGTGGGATTGTTAGATTAGCGCGCATGGAATCGAAACAACTTGCGGGCAAGGTTGCGCTTGTCACGGGCGCGAGCAAAGGGCTTGGCAAAGCGATGGCCGTTGCGCTCGCCAACGCAGGCGCGAAGGTGGCCCTGGTTTCCCGTGACGAAAAACTTCTCGTTGATGCTGCATCTGCGATTGCCTCGCAAGGAGGTGAAGCCGGCGTGTTCGCGTGCGATGTCTCGGACGAGGCACAGGTTTCCAAATTGGAAAAGGCCGTGTCCGCGCGCTTTGGCCGCATTGATATACTTGTCAACAACGCCGGAATCAATATTCGCAAGGCTGTCACCGAATTTACTTTGGAAGAGTGGAATCGCGTTCAAACGACGAACGTGACTGGCGCGTTTCTTATGTGCCGCGCTTTTGTTCCGCACCTGAAAGGGCACGGTTATGGCCGCATCATCAATCTGACTTCAATGATGAGCCATATTTCGCTGCCGGGCCGCACGGCTTATTCCGCGAGCAAGGCCGCGCTATTGGGATTCACGAAATCACTCGCGCTGGAACTCGCCGCCGATGCAATCACGGTCAACGGCATCAGCCCTGGTCCTTGCGCCACTGAGATCAACAAGCCGATCATGGAAAACGCGGAACTGACGCAATTCTTCCTATCGCGAATTCCGGTCGGACGCTGGGGCAGGCCGGAGGAAATCGGCAAGCTGGCCGTTTATCTCTGTTCGCCAGAGGCCGGTTTTATCACCGGCGCCGATATAATTATTGATGGTGGTTGGACCGCCCAATAAGAAAATCAGTTCGCGCGCTTGATTTCAAAATGGTGAAGCGCTGGCTTCCGCGCCTCGTCGATTTGACTTTCAAGTTCAGCGATTTGCTTGTCTTCCGTGGCAACTTCCGCCGCGCGCCCCTCGTCTGACGCAGAATTTTGCGCCCACTTGGGAAGGTTATACAGTTGCACCTCGCGCCATCTGTGGAAAAACAAGTCGTTCTTCTTGATGACCAAGTCCAGGATTTTGCGGCCTTGATTCCTGAGCGGGCCGGGAAGATCGCTCAAGTTCAGGCCGGCGGCCAATTTCTCGTCGGTCGCTTGCGTGGCCGAATCGCCGTCGATCTTAATGTCGTAATTTCCTGGCGTGAGTCCGGTGACTTTGATCATGTAGCGGCTGAGGTCGTTGAGGACGGGGGCGAGCTTCAGGGCCGGTTCGGCTTTCGCGTCGATGGGCATCGGCAATGCCTCGTCGAGCCTGTCAAAACTTAGTCCACCGTCCGTGGCTTTCACGTTGCTGATCGTGCAATGGTCGGACGAGGTAACGGTTCCCGCTGGAACGGCGATCTCGGCCTGCGATACATCAGTGGGTGCGCCGAGCGCTTTTAAAATCGCCCAGGCCATCAGCGTGTGACCGGGTTGCTTCGGGTGAACCGAATCTCCGCCGCCTATGAACGCGGCGGGATTGGCGGCTCGGGCGTCCATCATTATTTTCATGTAAGGATCAAATTCGTCCGCGTAGAGAGCGTTTTCTTTTGCGGCGACTTCCTTCAGGCCGTCGGAAAATTTTCTTAGCGACTGATTGCGGACATCCTGATCGGGGTCGGGACGCTTTTCTTCAATTGGCTGCGGGGTGATGAAGGCGACTCGCGCGCCTGCTGCTTCGAGGTCTTTGGCCAATTGCGTCTGGCTGCGGACGTAGGCGCGAAAAATGTCCTCGCGGAACGCCTGGTACTCATGATCGTTCATCCCGAAGTCAATCGTCACAAAGGTCGGGCGCAACGGCAAAACATCACGCTCAAGGCCGCGCTTGACCGAGTCCTCGACCATTGCTTGTTGATCGGCATCGGTGGCGGCGAACAATTTGCCTTCATCCGGGTGAAATCGCTGGCGCAACCACGCGGTGTCGCCGCCCCATCCGGTGTTTCGGAAGGAAAGTTTCCATATGGGATAGCGAGTCAGCACGTAGGATTCAATGTAGGTCGTGTAAAGTTTTTGTTCGGTGATGCTGTCGCCCAAAAACACAACGCGGTCGCCGTCGTGAATTGGAAAGTCCGCCGCCCCTGCTCCGGCTGCCAGGCAAAAAGATGCGAGGCCGAGCGCTACTAGTTTTCGGTGATTGATAGACATGCGGAAAATATGCCGGACTCCCTATTGCGGGAACAGAAAATAAAATTCGTTGAAGAAACCAGCCATTCAGAAGGCTCGCGCAGACGCGGAGTGCGCAGAGATAAATAAAAAAGATTTAACCGTGCAGCACCGCTACGCTTTTTTAGCCTTACCAAAATTGCTTTTTTCAATAAATTCATTTCTTCTCTGCGCTCTCTGCGTCTCTGCGCGAAAAAAAATCAAGGAGGTGTTTTACGGACGGGGACGGGCATGTTTCCGATTTCGAGGTGGCCGGCTTGATATTGGAACCATTGTTCGTGGCGGTTGCGCCGGGCTTCGATGAGGTTGCGAAATGTTGAGGTGTCGGTGCGGAGGATTTCAAGGTTGCTTCGTTCGGCGAGCGGGACGTCGGCGGCAACGCGGATTGATTTGATTGGGACGTTTTGCCCGGGTTTATCGTAGAAGCCCAAGGGGCCGGCGCCGCGGGGGAGGGATGAAATCAGTTCCATTCCCTGAACGACGCGGCCGAGGAGTGTGACGTTGCGGTCGAGGTGGCGGGGGGCGTGGCCGATGACGGCGTATAATTCGGTGCCGCCGCCGCTGTCGGGGGAATTATCGCGACCGGCACCGACCATGCCATAGCAATGCACCAACCACATTTTGCCTGTGGCGGGATCGCGCGCGACGGGAAAGCCGTCGGAGAAACCGACCTCGGGGGCGTAAGTGTCTTTGTCGGGCAACGGGGTGAACGGCCGTTTTGGGTCGAGTGGGCGATCAAATTCGGCGCGGAGGGTTTTATGGGCGGTTTTAATTGGGCGGGCGAGGTCTGGTTTTTCCGCGTTTGGATCGGCCCATTGGGCGACGTAGTTGTCTTGCACGCGAATGATTGCGAGGCCGTCAAAATAATGTTCGCGCGCGAGCGCTTTCACGTTGGCGACGTGATTTGGCGCGAAGGCCGGCGCGAGTTCAATCACGACGCGTCCGCTGGGCAACTCCATGTATAGAGTATTCTCCGGGTCGAGGGGGCGCCAGTCCGCTGGGGTGGAGGCGGCGAGAATATCGGCGGTGATTTGGGGTTTGTTGTCGGGTTTGGTTGCGCACGAGGAGAGAAGGACGGCAAGCGTCATTGTCAATAAGCAATTTGCGAAGGATCTCATTTGTGTCATTTCGACATTGCCACACGATTTTTTCAATGAAGAACAAGCGCGACGTATTCGTATGTTGCGAATTCGCCGTTGGAGGGACAAATTGCCTTTGCACAGAGCGGAACGAAATGAGAAAAAATAAATACTATGTTCTGACCCCTTTCCTTTGACCCCTTTCCTTTCCTTTTTGCGGGGGCTCGCCGCGCTTTGCGCGGAAGTGAATGAGAGGATTGGATGTTGACCTGGGGTAGCCCTCTAAGAATCGGGCAACCCCAGGCTGAATTATTTTCTCCCCGTTGGGGAGGATGAAGGGGCGATCTCTGCCACTGAAAGTGCAAATCAGGAATTGACTACGAGAAAGCCCATATCAGAGATAGAGATGGCACCTCGGGCCGTCAGCGGACGCCTCGGCGAGGCGTCCCTACCCAAAATGAGTTATTATTGGGGCCAAGGTAGGTCGGAGGGGATTTGTTTTGAAAGGGGTTTTCGCGGCGGATCATTTTTGTCGCGGCGAAGGTGAGGCGGAGATAGTAGTCGGTGGGGCAAGTCTTCGAAGGTGACGAAGTTTTGGCCGACAGGGGGTGATTGGCAATTTTGTAGATGAAAACAAAATTTTGGTGGTACCTTCACAATTTAACAATCGAATTGAACGGCCCGCAGCGCGGCATCATCAGGGGTGAACACCTGCTTAGCGAACGGGGGATTTGTGGAGGAGGTTGTGTCCATGAAAAATAGAATTATGGCAATGAACGCCCGAAAGGTCGGATTGTGCGCTGCGGCATTGATTCTGGGGTTGGTGGCGGCTCCTGCTGTACGAGCAGATGGCTTGCATGTGGGAGTGAATATTCCTGCGCCGAGCGTAAACGTCCAAGTCGGAGCGCCGGACGATTATGTTTATTATCCCAAATACGGTACTTACTACAGCCCGGGCCATCATCGCTATTACTACCAAGATCACGGGGCTTGGGGCTGGCGTGAAAAACCGCCCGGTGTCGCACCCGACGTTTTCCTGAAGGCTCCGTCTGTGAAGATGAATTTTCACGATGCGCCGGATAAGCATCACGCTGAAATTGCGCGACAATATCCTAAGAATTGGGCGCCGCGACATGAAGAACATCCGAATCGTTAGTTGGCATTCGGCATCGCACATTTCAACCTCGGCCTTCGGGAGATGCTCGCGGAGGCTCGTGCGCTTTGCGCGGAAGTGAATGAGAGGATTGGATGTTGACCTGGGGTAGCCTTTTGGGGAATCGGGCAACCCTAGGCCGAGTTATTTTCTCACCGTTGGGAGAAGGAAGGGGCGATCTCTTCCACTGAAAGTGCAAATAAGGAATTGACCACGAGAAAGCCCATATCAGAGATAGAGATGGCACGTCGGACCGTCAGCGGACGCCTCGGCGAGGCGTCCCTACCAAAAAGGGGTGATACGGCCCTACCGGGCTGAGGTCATTTTTGAACTTGTAATGGCGGATGACACGGTGGGTTTATCGGCGCGGGCGGGGCCGCGCAGGGAAAGTGTTGGGATTCCACGGCTTTTGGCCAATGGATCGATGTACCATTGGTAACAGCCCAACTCCGAGTAAAAGAGATAGGGCGAATTCTCCTTCCACCACGCCTCCCAAGCGGCGGCATCAGCCGTTGGGCCGGGACCTTCCGGCACGTAGCGCACAAGAAGGATCAAGGCGGACGCTTTGGTATTCTCGTCGTGCATGGCAGCGATGGTTTTTGGCAGGAAGTCGGGCGCATCGAACGGCACGCCCAACGCACGGGCTTCCGCGTCGATTTCCAGGAGATTGTTTGTTCCGGGATGAAGCCATGATCCATTTGACTCAATCCATGCCTTCGCCGCCGCCGGGTCGCGCGAGTTGAACGACGCCAGAGTCGCCGCGGAAATCTCAGTGGCGGCCCAATCCGAGTGGCCGTTGAGGAAATAATTTCGCGCCCTGCGCCGTGAGGTGGCAGTTTTCTCCGAGCCGAAGACGGACGGCGTGACATCGATCGGACGATCTTCAGTGAACCGGCTGATGTAGGCGATGCCATTTAGGAGCATGGCGCGCCCGGCGGTGTTTAGCTTCGCCGGCGATTGCTCGAACCCGAAATGGAGCAAATTTCCCTGACGCCAAAATGCTGAAGAGGCAGGTGTTTGTTCGTTGATTCCGCCGCAGAAGATCTCGACATCGGGCACGGTGGCAAATTCAAAATAGTGCGTGGACCAGCCGCGATCATTGTCCTCAATCACACGATCGTAGCTTCGAATGCCGTCGATCAACGGAAGCACTTGAACAGTATTGGTTCTCAATTCGCCGAATGCCTTTGGTGTTGGAATGGTTACGGTCGCGTTGATGTCAATTGGCACGGGTGATTTAAAAATTTCGTGATCCCGCAATCCATAGGCGACGGGTGCAAGGCAAGTGCAACCGGAACCGCCTTTGAGCTTCCATTTAATGGCCAGATTCAAGCCCGCGCTTCCCAGCAGTACGGTGGGTTTGTGCCAAGCGGCCCGATCTCCCAAAGGGCATCTTTGGGCCTCAAGATTTCTCACGGATTGGGGCCAGTCCAAAAGGACGACGTCGAAGTCGGCGGCCATCGCGGGCTGAAAGTCGTTTAGCGCGACGGATTGGACTTTTGAAAAGTGTTTCTTGAGGAACGGCTCGAACTCGTTGGCCCGGTGCCCGATGTAGATGACTCGCTGGGACAGTAACGCATTTTGTGCACCGATGGGTCCCCCCGGCCAAAAGGGCGCACCCCATTCCGCCATCAGCACTAAGCTGAACAATAATGCGACCGACTGCAAAACGATGCTTTTCATGTCGGTTTGGAGTTCTTGATTTGAGTATTCCTACATTATTCCAGTGGTGTCAAGTCAAACCTGGCCTACAAGCCATCTCATATAAATTCGCGGCGGCGGAAGCGGGAATCTTTGGGCCGTTCATTGCCCACCATGGAGAAAGAAAAATTAAGGTCGTGCTTTCACAATTTCACACAAAATCACTTTTTCTTATTTGGGCGATATGTATTATCTACTAATAATGTCTTTGGCAACCTACCAGTGCGGGCCTTTACTGGAAGCGATCCGCGCGACAGGACCGATGGCAACGTTAATTGCATGTTTCTCCAAATGTAAAATTATAAAAGTACGGCCCCAACGCCGCCATCTCATCGAACCCAGGCAAATGAAAAGGAAAATCAGACCGATTAATGTCATAGTGGCCCTCAATGGTGGTGGGGTTATAGTTGGCCTTGCTCTCGTAATAGCAGGAATAGAACTGAAGAACCGTCCCCTGTCGAAAGCAGGAATAATTGTCTGCTTCTGTGGCTTCGCCATCGGCTCCATTCCACTTGTTGGCAGTTGCTGTTATATGCTCTGGAAGAAGTTGCGATCCACCAGTTCGAGAAATCATGATAGAACATAACGGACCAGCCCGATCCCGCAATGTTCTACCGAAATTAAACGCCGGAACAGCTTCGCGTGGTAACTGTAAACTGGGGTCGCACTTTCACAATTTCACTCGGTTGGTCGGTCAATCCTGCCAGTCATATGGCGCGGCAGGTCCTCCCCGAATTGATCGGCCCGAAACGCGGCCTCATGCTATAGCCCGTTCCAATGCGAGGGATGAAATTATTCTTTAGGTAAAAGCAGGTCCGACGGGATTTTCTTCGAGAGCGGGGTTTCGCCGCGGATCATTTTTGTTGCGGCACCGGTCAGGCGCAGATAGTAGTCGGTTGGCAGACCTTCCAGGGTGACGAAGTTTTGGCCTACGGGGGTTTGGTTGGCGATTTTGTAGATCGCGGTGCCTTCGTTGACTTCATCGAACATGCCGACGAAGACCGATTTGATCCCCAGTTCCCGGAAAATTGCGAATTGTCGCCAATAAAATTCGCCCTTGCGACGCTGGATGGTCGTCGTGCCGGGAGGTTTCCGGCGCAGGTTGTCCCAGGAAAAGCCGGGGAAGGCGGTCGGCATGTAGCCTTTTCCGAGGGCGTTGAGTTCCTTCAAATCGCCTTCCCAGGAATTTGTGCGGACTTTGTCCATGCCGGCGTTGTCGCGAAATCGGCCCGCGTCCCAGGGGCTGATGGCGTCAAACATACGATAGACCTTCGACCAGGCGGGGTCGTTCCTCGATCCGCCGCCGAGGGTGCGCCAGGCGGGGTCGATGCCGCCGATGAGGTAAACGCCGCCGTATTGGGGGTCGTCCTTGAAGAATTTGATGAGTTCCTCGCCCTGCTCCGGCGACCACGGACGGTCCTTGAGGCCGAGGCCCCATAAGAGGACGACCGGCTTGCCTTGATGATGGAGGTAGCGCGAGTCTTCGCGGGCTTTCACTTTGTCACAAAGAAATTTCCAATCGTTCATCACGACGGAAGTCGGCGTGTTGCGACCGACGGAGAGATCGAGCATCATCGCCCAGACGCGGCCTTCGCGGTGGCAGCCTTCGCGGAGATTGGCGAGAACGGTGTTGATGTGACGCGCGCGATCGGGACTCATGGTCTCGCCCTCGAAACGGCTGACCCAGACGCCGTCGATGCCGTATTGGCGCATCCATTTGCAATGAAGGAGGGTCGGGCCTTTGCTGAATCCGCTGTAAAGTTTGGCGGGGGAACCGTTGGGCATTTTGAGTCCGGGAATTTCGCATAAATCTTCGGGGGCGTATTCGGATTCGTCGGGCCACATGTCCACGACGAAATGGCCGTCGGCTTCGCCCAGTCGCGAGCCCCAATGGCCGAAGCCGAATTTTTCGGAATCGCACGGGGTGTTGAACCAGCCTTGATAGCCGCACATGACTTTGCCGTCCAGGGTGGAGGCGTCGATGTCGGAGCGGGTTGGGCCGGTGTAGGGGCCAAGCCACGGTTCGTCGGAGGTGGCGGCGGTTACAATTGAAGTTGCCAACGAAAACGCGAGCGACACTGGCAGAAAGAAACGAAGCAAAGATTGTTGGCGCAAGGCGGAACAGGTTTCTCTGAACATGAGAAGAGGCTGTTTAGAATGGCGTTGGATGTCAATCCAGCGCGAAGAACAAACGCATTTCACAAAAGGAAACAAAGGAAACAGAGGGCGGAAAGAGTTTTGCAGAAAATGGAGAGCTTTTAGGAATCGAATAGTGCTCCACAGAAGGACATTTTTTCCGCTGCGCCTTCTGAGACAGTGTCCCTACCTCGAAGTTTGATGCGTCGGACTCGACTCATAAAAAATTCGGGCATTGTTTAAGCAATGAAATAAAAAAGGCTGGTCGCGCTTTGACGCTCGACCAACCTTTTTCATTCCCTTACGCCCTGTTTTGTCCGCTATTTCCTAGCCCTTGTATTCCCAGCCCTTGCGGACGTAGCGCGATTGCGCGGCCCAATCCCCTTCCCCAAATTCTGACCACTCGCGTTCGAGCTCCCTTTCCAGATCCGGATTCCATGTTGGATAGCGCTTTGCGTAGTATGAGCGGGCGCCGTATCCAAATCGCAAGGCGGGTTCGGCTTTTTCGTAGTTAGGCACCCCGCGCGGAGGTATGGCCTCTTTGCCAGTCGATTGTTTGACGGTGTCGTTGACGTTTTGTTTTGTGTCCGGCTCGTTGCCGCCGAAGTCGTGCTTGGTCTGGTCCCAGTCACGTTTCATTGCGGCTTTGGCCCGGTCCCAGGATGAGTCGTTTTCCTCTGTCCACCATTTCGGATTTCTGTAGGTCGTAGTCATAAGTTTGTATTTACGGTGATCTGAGTTACGCATTTAAGATTAAGCAAAATTCGCGTTGAGGCCATGAGGGGATGACCCCGTTTCAGCGGTGTGGATTGCGAAGAAATGATCTGGGTCAGCCCTCACGGCGTGAGATTTCGGGGTGCATTTGCCCACGGGGATTTGGGAATTCCCGATGGCGCATTTTGACACTGATGCTAATTTTGTCAGCGGAAACTAAGGAGCCTCCTCTCCCCCCGCCCTCTCCTCCGCTATCGTGGAAGGGAGGGAGAAGGCAGAGCGTCATGCCGCGTTCTTCTCTAACGAAAGTGCAGCGCTAAAATGCGCACAATTTCGGTTCTTCCGGAAAGTTGGAGTCTGGGATAAGGATTTGGTAGTATGAGACATGAGTCAAAGTCTTTTGTATCATGCGTTTGGCGTGCGGGAAGGGTACAAGTATTGGCGGACCGAATACCAGGACGGTTGTGTGCGGT
>DASXZW010000008.1:0-133352 GCA_036501665.1 Verrucomicrobiia bacterium | reverse complement strand
CCGTTTGCGGCGCGGCTGGACTTGCGCTGCTGGCCCGCATGCGTTGAACCAGATGACAAACGAATTTAATTTAGAGCGACCCATTGAAAACCAACGCCAATATTTTGCTGCTGCTTGGTAGGGACGGCCCGCCGGGCCGTCCGCGGACGCCTCGGCGAGGCGTCCCTACCCCGAAGTACAGATTCGTTCCCATGCGTTGAACCATGAGCACAGAAATCACCAATCTCAAGGCCGAGTACGAACGGTTGAAGTTGCTCAACCAGGTCAGCAACGTCATCCACTCCACGCTCGATCCACAGCAGGCCGTCCAGCTAATCCTCCAGGAAGCCGTCCGCCTCATGCGCGCTTCAAGCGGCTCTGTCGCGCTCATTAACCCCAACAACGGGATGCTGGAGATGCACGCCTCGGTCGGCCTTTCCGCGAACGCTTCCGAAGTCAAATTGCGCGTAGGCCAAGGCATTACCGGCTGGGTCGCCCGGACCGGAAAACCGGCCCGTATCGGCGATGTCCAAAAAGACCCCCGCTACGTCATGCTCCGGCGAGACGTGCGCTCTGAATTGGCTGTCCCCCTGGAAGTGCTCGACGAAGTTCGCGGCGTCATCAACGTCGATTCCCATGATGCGGACGCGTTTAGCGAGGGCGACCAGAAATTGCTGGAGGAACTCGCGCACCAAGCCGCGCGTGTCATCCAAAACACCTGGACTTTTGAGCAATCCCGCCTCAAAGCCCGGCTGCTGGAAACGTTGGTCAGCGTCAGCCGGACGATCAATTCCGCCTTGAACGTCAACGAAGCGTTGCAGCTTATCACCCGCGAAGCCTGCAAATTGATGGACGCGCGCACCTGCTCGTTGCTCATGATCGACGACTCCGGCGACTGGCTCGATCTGCGCGCCAGTCACGGCGCCGGCGAACCTTATCTCAGCAAATCGCGCCTCAGCATGGATGAAAGCTTCATGGGAGTCGTCGTGCGCAGAAAAAAACCGATGCAGTTGGAAAACGTCCAGACTTCGTCCCTTTATCAAAACGCGGATATGGCGCGGCGCGAAGGATTGGTTTCATTGTTGAGCGCGCCCCTCATCTTCGGCGGGCAAACCATCGGCACGCTCAATGTTTATACCGGCACACCGCGCAGTTTCTCCAATGAGGAAATTAACACCATCACCGCCCTGGCCGAACTTTCCGCAATCGCCCTCGAAAAAGCGCGCCTCTACGAACGCGTTGTGGATGTAGAGGAACAGTTGCGTCAAAATGAAAAACTTTCCGCCCTCGGCCTTCTCGCCGCCGAAGTCGCGCACGAAATCCGCAATCCGCTGACGGTGATGAAGATGCTTTACCATTCGCTCCACCTGGAGTTCGTAAAGGGCGACCCGCGCGTGAAGGACGACGCCATCCTTCGCGAGAAAATGGACCATCTGAACAAAATCGTCGAACAAGTCCTGGACTTCGCGCGGAGCACCGAACCCAAGCTCACGCCTGTCAACGTGAACCATTTGCTCGATGACATGGCGTTGCTGATCCGCCACAAGTTGCGGAACCAACAGATCCATTTTCTCCGCCGCCTCGCGCCTGACTTGCCGGAGATCATGGCCGACCCGGCCCAATTGGCGCAGGCGTTCTTAAACTTGACACTAAACGCCGTTGAAGCCATGCCCAACGGCGGCATCCTGACGATCTCCAGCCGCGCGGTCAGTCTCGGTCGTGGGAAAAAAGCGCCGTCGCAGGTCCTTCTTGAATTCCGCGATACCGGCGAAGGAATGTCGGAAGAACAACGCCGCCGGAGCTTTTCCTCGCTGCTGAGCACCACGAAACAACGGGGAACCGGCCTGGGCTTGGCGATCGTCGGACGAGTTGTCGAAACGCACCGCGGCAAGGTGCGCATCCGTTCCAGCCTCGGAAAAGGCACCGCGATCCTTGTCAGCCTTCCAATTTAGAATTCAGGCCACGCTCATTAAACATCCGGCGCATAAGATCCCCCATAACCGGTCCTGTAAAGTCTAACGCCCATCAATTCGCTCATGATTACGAAATGCTGGTCCTTTGCGTAAACCCGGCAATCCCAGCGCACCGAAAGGCTCGCAATCAAAATATCGTTCCATGGCACACTGTGCCCCTTGTCCTTCAACCGCCATGCAAACCGCATCGCCTGTTCCCAGTCGCTATCGTCCATCGGCTTGTAAGGAATGCACTCGAAGTAGGCGGCCATCCGCTCCCTTTCTTGGGAGCGGGCGCCGCCCAAGACTTCGAGCTTGATCGGCCCGCAAAAGCAGGCTTCTGCGGCTTCCAGCAAGCCCTCCAGGCCAACCTTGAATTCCAAGGCGCCCTGTCGCCGCGCCGCCTCGATCCACACTGAAGAATCGACGAGAACCATCGCGAAGCCCAATTAACCCTGCAACTTCTCGATCTCGTCATTGGTCGCAGGATAGTCAAATACTCCTTCCCGCAACATCTTGCCAAATTCCTTGGCTTTCTCCCGTTTGACGTATTCCGAGACGGCAAAAGCGACGGCGGGACTCTTCTTGTCTTCGCCGGTGATCTTGCTTAATTCATCCAAGACATCATCTCTTATATCCACAGTTATTCTCATTTCGCATCAAAGTATCATTAAAAAAACTTCTTTCAAGACTTTTTTATCATTTTTTTGATGCCATGTGAAACTTTTCTGTGTCGTTTGTGAGGATTGTGTCAACGATCTGCGGATATAAAAATGCCGTCGTGCCGATAGAATTTCAGCGCGACGGCAGAATCCCCGACAGGCTCGTTCTTAATAGATCATGTCCGCCACTGTACGACCGGCAGGAATGAATGGAATCACGTGCTCCGTGTAAGGGCAGATGACATCCAGCAAATAAGGCTGGTCGGAATCCAGCATCTCCTGCATCGCGGCGCGCAGGTCTTTCTTATACATGACTCTGCGGGCGGGGACGTTGAAGCTGTGCGCCATTGCGATGTAATCCGGATAAATCTGGCCGCGCTTTTCGGGGTCACCCAAATACGTGTGACCGCGGTTGCCCTGGAAGAAATTATCCTCCCACTGCATCACCATTCCCAAATGCTGATTATTCAAAATCAGCGCTTTGGCCGCGATCTTCTCGATGTGCGCCGTCGCCAATTCCTGCACGTTCATGAGGAACGAGCCGTCGCCGTCGATATCCACCACCTGCCGATCTGGAAACGCCACCTTGGCTCCAAGCGCCGCCGGATAACCGAACCCCATCGCGCCCAATCCCGCGCTCGTGATCAATTGCCGGGGCGAATTAAATTTATAGTACTGTCCCGTCCACATCTGGTGCTGTCCGACGCCCGTCGTGATGATCGCCTCGCCCTTGGTCAACTCATACAGCATCTGGATCGCCATCTGCGGCAGGATGACCTCGCTCTCGTGGCCTTGGAGGTGGTCCTTCATATGCTCGGACTCTCTAACCTCTTTGGTCACATCGTAATGAAACGGCGCGCGCGCCTTCCACTCATTGACCTGTTTATGCCAGGCGTCGAACTTCGTTTCGATGCGCCGCCGGCGAATCATTTCATTCAACCGCTTCAACGCATACTTCACGTCGCTTTCAATCGCGAGCTGCACCCGGCGGTTCTTGTTGTGCTCCGACTGGTCAATGTCAATATGAACAATCGTTCCCGTCTTGCAAAATTCATCCACCTTGCCCGTCACGCGGTCATCAAACCTCACTCCAAACGCCAACAACAAGTCCGCCCCTTGCTTGATCTTGACCAAAGGGTCGGTCACGTTTTTGCGGTACTGGAATTCGCCGCTCACGGCCCAATTCGCAAAAGCCGCCCCGTGCATTCCGAGCCAGCGCAACGACAACGGATGCGTCTCGGGAAATGCGCCGCAACCCATGATCGTCGTCGTCACAGGAATCTGCGTCGCCTCGGCAAACTCCAATAATTCTTCCGAAGCCTCGGCCGTGATGATTCCGCCACCGCAATAAAGCACCGGGCGCTCGGCCTTCTCGATCAACCCGATGATTTCGTTAAGCGCCAGATCATCCGCCTTCTTGTCCGGGTCATAACCGCGCAAATGAACCTCCGTCGGCCACACCGGCTGGACTTTGGTCTGCTGGATGTTCTTGGGAAAATCGATCACCACAGGGCCTGGCCTTCCCGACTGGGCGATGTAAAAAGCCTCCTTCACCACGCGCGGGATTTCGTTCACGTCGGTGATCAGATAACTATGTTTAACAACCGGCAGCGTCATCCCGAAGAAATCGGTTTCCTGGAAGGCGCCCTTGCCGATCATCGCCTGCGGCACCTGGCCAGTAATGGCAATCAATGGCACCGAATCCATGTAAGCATCGGCAATCGCTGTGACGAGATTGGTCGCCCCCGGACCGCTGGTGGCCATGCAAACCCCCGGCTTGCCCGTCGCGCGCGCGTAACCTTCGGCGGCAAAGGAACCGCCCTGCTCATGTCGCGGCAAAATCGTCCGAATCGTCGAGCGCGTGAGCGATTGGTGGATTTCCATGCTCGCGCCGCCGGGATAGGCAAAAATGCACTCCACGCCTTCCCGTTCCAAAGCGCGAACCAGGATGTCGCGGCCCAACATGGGCTGATCGAGTTGCGATTTTCGCGGCGAAGTCCGTTTTGATTGAGTTTTCGTGTTCATATTTTATTTGGCGGCGAGCCGTGGGCCGAATAAAAAACCCACGACCGTTTCCAGCCGTGGGATTATTGTCAATTCACATTTTAAGCGCGACAACCATCCCCGGCATGGCCGCATACTACGACCAGTCCTTCCGTTTCGATTGCCAGCACTTTTACCAACATGGCGCGACCATAGCCCAGCCACGCCAACGGGTCAAGCCGTAAAATCCGCCTTTCGCCAGCGCTTCGAGGTTCATCCAAGGCTAAAAATTACAAATTTTCAGGATGCGGCCGATGATCGCGGTTCCAACGCGCCAACGCCGCATCGCTCGTGTCCACAAAAAGAAAATTCAACGTCGGTGATTCAACGTGGCCGTCGCAAAAGACTGCATTGGCTTTGCCTTGGTGCCGTGTCAGTGTGTTTCCAAATCCTTCCAGGATCTCCAGATTTCTGCGCTGAAAAATACCGTTCGATTCAAAACAATCCCCCATTGCCATCATATCACTCGGAACGGCCACCTCTGACTCCTTCACTGGCTGATAAGTATGCGTGATTGGATCATAATGACCCTGAAGGCCAAATTGGTTGGCCGGGTTTATGGGTTGTCCGATAGGACCGTATTTGTCGCTATTATAGCCGTAGTAAACCGCTCCTTCCTTTGAGTTGAGGTTGCCGCTTTGCATGGAAGCGCTCCATTGAGTGGATGGGCAAAACCACACGCCATTTTGATAAAAATTTGTTGCCGGCTGCGAGATGCCAAGCCCCTCGCGTTCCAATTGGCCCAACCAAAACCTGTCAACTCCGGTGAGGTCCTTGTTTGTGCTCGTGTGGAACACGGGATAGCCGTGATTGTCAGCGAGAATCGTCTGCAAACCCGCACCCAACTGATGCAAGTTATTGACGCACTGCGCCCGCAATGCTCGCGCCTTCGTTTGAGAAAGTGCCGCCAATATAAGTGCCGCAAGAACCCCGATGATCGCAATCGTGACCAATAGTTCGATTAAGGAAAACGCGGAGTCTTCACGATGTCTCACCGCCTTTTCCCACCCGCGATGAAGAGTAACCACGTGGCCAGGGTGCATGAAATCGACTCTAACCGAATCATCTGTCAAGTCAAGCGTTATTTTTTAAATCGCGATCGGGCGCATCTCACTTTCTTGCAACCTGATCTCCCTTGCGAGAGGAGTCCCAAAGGGACGACTGAAAAGTTACCAGGCTAATTCACATTCGTGCGCAGACTTCTGCAAAAAACTGAGATGCGCCCTCGCTCGCTGATTCTTATTTGGCAAGAGCAACGCTTATCCTGGTGGCGAGTGCTTGCGCCTGCTGCTTCGTGAAGCTTCCGGTAATTTCCGCCCTTCCGGGATTTCTGAACCGATTATCGGAGACTCGACAATTCTGCCATCCACAATTACGGCCAGGCGTTTATGAATATTTTCGCGTGTTACGTCCGCGAACAGCTTTCTCCCCGCCTTCGTAAACACAATGTCGATCCTCGGATAGCCCAAATCGTCTTTATCCACCTTGGCAGACTTCAATGCCGTCTCGTCCAGCAACACGTTTTTTTGAACGTAAAGTACGTTCGTGAACACATGGGAATTGTTTGTCGTCACAAAAGTCATAAAGGGGTCAGAACATAGTATTTATTTTTTCCATTTCGCCCTCCAATCCGGCAAATGCGCCAATAAGCGAATGAATTGGACAGCGTGGAGGCGATGGAACTAAGGCGGTTGAGGTAATCATACTGTTTGGTCGTCGTCATTCGCATCGTTCCGCTTTGGGCAAAGGCAATCTGCCCCACCAACGGCGAATTGGCAACATACGTAAAGCGGGGGACTGGGGTCGTACTTTCACAATTTCACATTGGTCTGCCGATGGGGTTTCGTTCGTAAAGGGGTCAGAACATAGTATTTATTTTTTCCATTTCGCCCTTCAATCTGGAAAATGCGCCAATAAGCGAATGAATTGGACGGCGTGGATGCGATGGAATTGAGGCGATTGAGGTAATCATACTGTTTGGCCGTCGTCATTCGCGTCGTTCCGCTCTGGGCAAAGGCAAACTGCCCCGCCAACGGCGAATTGGCAACATACGTATAGCGGGGGACTGGAAAGTAGGGGGGACTGGGGTCGTACTTTCATAATTTCACATTTGGTCTGCCGACGGAGTTTCGTCTGCCAGTCGCATTTGGAAAACCGGAGCCTTCGGAGCGGCAATTACAGCCGCCACTACGCCAAGAAAATACGTCAGAATCAAAATGTTTGACTTCGTTGCCATTTGATAAAGACACACCGCCAAAGCGTATTTTGTATAATCACTGAGCAGGCAACTGCAAAACCCGATAAAACTGCTGCGTCGGCGAGACAATCGGTGCAGACACGGTCGCAACCCCATTTGTGACGGTGATTGCTCCTGGAATTGTTGTCCAATTCGTGCTGCTTAAATCACTCGTTGACTGGAGTTCATAAGAAAAGTTATTGGCGCCGCTCCAAGAAAGATCAAGATTCGTTCCAGATAAGGCTACAGACTGAAAGATCGGCATCGAAGACGCAGCTTCCACACTCACATCATCCAGCCCAAAGGCCGCTGGCACATTATTAAACTCAAAGGCCAGCGTGGTGCTTCGCGAAGTTGCAGGAACAACAAATTGCATGTTCGTCCAAACAAACGCGACGAGATTGGTTTGCGCGAAGAGAACCGAACCATTCCATCGCGCCGAAAAGTCGTTCGGGGACGTTGTTCCGCCGGAATTGAGCCCCGTCAGCCAGAACGAAACCTTATATTGCTGTCCCGGAACGGTGGCGAGGGTTTGCGAAAGTGTCCCTTGCGGAGAGGCTCCATTCCAGTTGAACTCCCCAAGATACGCCCCGTACAACCCCGAATGAACGAATTGCGAATCCAACGTCCCTGCCAGAGCGTTGGTCCCGGCGACATCCTGGTCATCCCCTCCCAACGCAAATACGAGGTTCGTGTCGCCAATGAGCAGCCAGTCGGTCAAATCCCCCGTTTCAAATCCGCCGTTTCCCACATACAGATCAAACTGCCGATCCTGAGTCGTCCCATCCGTCGAATTGACAAACGAAACAGTGCCGCTGTAATTGCCGATCAGAAAGCCCTTTGCCGCGGCATTCAGGCTGACCGTGACTGTCGCAGCGTGTTCCCCGGGGGTTATCGTGCCGCTGGTTGCTGAAACCGTGAGCCAACTGGAAGTGCTCACCAGACTCCAATTCAATGCGGTCGAACCGATGTTGGTAATCGTGTAAGTAACAGAAGTTTCCGTGTATGGGCCGCCGCCGGGTCCGAACGAAGTAAATCCCAGCGGCGGGTTGACAACAAGATGTTCCGACGGCGGAAAAAGGAGCGCATTAAGCAGGTTCGTGCTAATGGTCCCCCAGCCAGTGCAGAGATCGTAACCGACCGTCGCTGAGTACTTGCTCGGACTCTTCGGACTTTCATTGTTGCCAGTCGTCACATCATGGAAGCTGGAAGCGTAATTCGTGCTCTTGGCAATCGCGTACAAAGCCGGATTGGCAAAACCGATTCTCGGTTGCCCGTTAATCGCCGCCTGCTGATTCACCAGAGCCATAAACCCCGCCCACAACGGCGTGGATAAGCTCGTGCCCCCCGTTTGTAGCACCAGCGAGTTCCCAACCGCATTCAAGCCGAGCGCCTCGGCTCCTCCCAATTCGTAAAGAATATCGGACAACGAAAGTCCATCGACTTCGTAATCATCCCCCCAGGCAATGGCGATGTTATTTGCCACGAGCGCGACATCCGGCAAGTTGCGCATGGTCGTCGATCCCTGGTTTGCGCTCATGCTAATGCCCTGCTGCCACCACGGTATCAGATAAGTCAGGCTGACGCCGCCGCCAGAGGCATTTTCGGGCGTGGGGGGGCTGGGTATGTCAAAAATAGATCCGATGCCAGTGTCCCCCCCGGCGGATGCCGGCGTCAACCAAACCGTCTCCGAAACATAATCCCCGTTGGAGTCCGTGTTAAGAGTCGTTCCGCCAACGCATGTAAGGTAGGGATCGTCGGCCGGTTCATCGATGACTCCTGGATATCCGCCGAAGTCGCCGCTCCCCTGGAAGTAACTCTGCCCCTGGGCGGCGAATTGTTGGAAAATCTGCACTGTGCTCAAGTTGATGTCCATTTCATAGGAGGAACTTATTTGGTTGGCCAAATCGTCCGTCGCCATTCGGTTAAAGACATCGTTGATTTGGGCCGTGGTCGTGCTCGGTTGGACATAATTGGTCGCCAGCGGGGCCACATCCATGGGAGTCGGCCCTTCATAAACATAAATCGTCGATAACCCCGGCGCTATGGAGAGGGCCATTTCGATGTCCCCTGTGCATTCGACGGCGTAGTCAGTGTTTGTATCGTTACCGTTGAAACCGTCGATCAGAACGTTCTGCAACGGAACCCCTGGTAATCCCGTGCCGTCCACATAGTTGGCAATATCATTGGGGTCGTAGCCGGTAAGTTCAAACAGGGCGACGGATTGTCCCTCGCCATTGAGAGTTTCGCCAGGGAGATAAGCAGATCGAAAATCATAACCCCAATAGCCCCCGCCCGGAGCCGAGCCGACACCCGCTCCTCCCCCGCCAGTGCTCCCGCCGCCGCCCAGAATGCGAATCTCAGGACGCGGTTTCACGTAGTCGTCCAACCCGCTGATTGCCAGCACGGGCGTCGCCAGGTCCAATGACGGTTCGGCATCCGGCGCATAAAACGCGCGCTTTTCCTTCGGATGCTGATAAACCTGCATCTTCACATGAAAAGCCTTCTCGACATCGGCCACCGACCCGCTGACATCCAGCAAAGTGCGATTCGAATGGGTTCGTTTGACGGTCAGATTGTGCGCCTTTGCGAAGTCAATCACTGTCTGGTAATCCTCCTTGCTGGGGCTAAAGGAGGACGCGAACTCGTCCGGTGTCAGGAAATGGCGGAAATTGGTCCCGGACGGTCTATAAAGCTCCTCAAGTAGGTTCGTCAACCCTTCGCGGTTCCGCAGAGGCAAGCCAATCGCCAAATCCATCTGCGATCCCGCCTCCATGCGTCGAATAGCCTTAAGTCCCTTGGTCGCCGCCGGCACATGGTGCTTTAGAACCTGTTGCGCGGCACCGGCTTGCAATCCAAAACCAAGCCAGCACCCCACCGCCAGCGCCAATGCAATCGTGCGGCTTGCGCAAAATATATTTGACTCTCCCTTCCTTAAAAATCCTGATAATTCGTACCCCGGTGCGCGACAAAGCATGGCCAACCGCACGAAAAAGCTCCTTTGCATGATTGTAAAGTAACAGAAACCTCAAACCCTTCAACCGAATTCAGCCGTCAACTTCCACCGGTCAAGCACCGTTTCATAAATCATTCAGATTTGTGCTCAAGTTTTGGAAGTGGAAAGTCGATAAAAGGGATGGATTGCCAGCACGCTTGCATCAGTTCGGCTTCGATGTGAAAGGAGTAAACCTCTAAAACTCAGTGAATTCCACGCAATTCTTGGAAGAACTTTTCCGCGTTCAGCGAGAACTTGAAAAGCTCGTCGCCGAATGCCCTTATCCTGAGGCTAAACAACAAATCGAAGGCCACTTGTCCGCATTCGCCCACGACCTCTCTGTCGCAAGAGAAAACGCGGCGGCTAATCCAGACCGTGAACTGTCGGAGGAAGAGAAAGAAAAATTTTCGAGTTATTTGAGAACCCTGGAGATGGTGCAGGCTGTTTTTGCAAATGTGCCTGAAGTGCCGGAAACTCCAATTCCGGACTGCCATCCAATTCAAGTTTACATTGAACTTCCCGGCCTTGTGCTTTCCCGGTGGGGTGGTGTGTTGGGGAATATTATTCAACAAACCCTTGAGCGGGCGCTCATCGAAAGAAATTTATTGCAGCTTCCAATAGTGACCACAGGCGTCGGGTTTGAGGATTTTTTCTGGCTCTCGATTGCCGTCAAGGATGAAATCCAGGCCCTTCCAGTGATTACCAAGGAATTGCAGCGGATGGCCCTGCTTTCGTTCGCGCAGATCGGGCAATTTGACGGGGACGACACAGTGTTCTTGACGCATTACAGCAACCGGACGGTTCGGCCTTTTCAGGAATGTTCAAAACGCGCTTACGATCAAATTACAAAAGTGATCCTGGAAGCTGGAGGCACACCGTCCACAGACGGACCAACGCCACCGCGAATCACTCAAGATCCGGAGTCTCCGCCCTCCAGATTTTGATTGTGACCGACAGGCAGAAATGCCTTTCCGTCGTGTTTCCATTTTTAATTATATATTGACGTAGTTGGGTGGCGGGCCATTTTGTTTTGCACAAATGGCTGTTGACCGGAAACCAATCAGAAAGATTGTTATTGGTGCCGCCGTTTGCCTCATTCTTCTTGTTTTTTACCAATCGGCTCGGTTGAAAGCGGCCCTTCCGAAATTGACCATCCCATTGGCCGATGGGTCACGGTTCATCTTGGAGGGTAACGGTTTCGGGCGGCAACTTTACTATGGCGGCGGAAGCTGGCAAAGGTTCATTTGCAAAATAACCAAACACCAGCTTCCGGGGTGGATTCCAAACCAGCCGTATATCGTAAGCGCAGCTTACACAAATGGAATTGCCCTGTTCTTCCGCCGGGAAATGACTGACAAATCCGCGATCCAAACGCCTTGGAACGGATCCGGGCAACTCTATTTCCTGGATCAATCCGGCGTTGAACATTGGGTGCCGAACCATCGAGTTGGATTCACAACCGAGATACGCCAACAGGGAGAGATCGTTGTTGCAGAGGATATGAATTGGGAACTGCCTTTGTTGCCCGCGCCGACGCTGAGTCTTAGAATTCGGGAAACAAATCAGCTTTCAGGCGTTGTTTCGGTCCATGATTTTCAAATCAAAAACCCGTCGCTGTAACGACTCCAAGAGCATCGGTTTATCCGACCCAAGTTTGATCCAGTCTGAAGACCAATCGAGCAGCTTCTATATCGGCTGCTTATCGGGTTTTGGCGAACATCAGACGCCACGCGCGTTCGTTGCGCCGCGAAATAAAGAGCAACCCACCGATCCGCGACGAAAGCATCGCCTATTGCAACGGTATTTGGTATGATGTGCATGCTATGCCGATTGTTCCCAATTCCCAATTAGGAACAATCGACCATTTAATATCCCTGGCAAGTACCCGTTAATCTTTTTCGCCGCCGCCTTTATTGGGATCTTCGCCGACGTTTTCCATCAAGGCGATCAAGGGCAGGAACATCGCGATGACGATGCTTCCGACCACCACAGCGAGAAAGACGATCATGATTGGTTCCAAAAGGGAAGTCATGGCGGCAACCGCGTTATCCACTTCTTCGTCGAAGTTGTCCGCGATTTTCATCAACATTTCCGGCAATGCGCCGGTTTGCTCGCCGACATCGACCATGCTGATCACCATTGGCGGGAATACCCCCGAGGCTTCCAGCGGCGCAGTGATTGTTTCGCCTTCCTTGACGCTTTCGTGAACGGCGGAAACCGCGTTTCCGATGATGACATTGCCCGACGTTTCTTTGACGATTGTCAGCGCCTGCAAAATAGGAACACCGCTGCTGACAAGCGTTCCGAGGGTGCGCGTGAAACGGGAAATGGCCACCTTGCTGACCACCGGGCCCAGGACCGGGACGCTTAGTTTGAATTTGTCCCAAAGCTTCCGGCCAAATTTAAGGCGAATAATAACGTTAAACGCGATGACAACTCCGAGAACCGAGAGCATGGTGCGGCCAAAGTGGTCTTTGATCGCCTCGCTGATGCCGAGAACGAACTCTGTAAAAGCGGGCAGGCTGCTGCCGTTTCCCAGGCTGCCTTCAAAGATTTCCTTAAACTTTGGAATGACGATGACCATCAGCACACCCATGATGGCTGTGGCGACGACCATGACGGCGCAGGGGTAAAACATGGCGGCGACGACTTTGCCTTTGATCTTTTGCGCCTTTTCCATGAATTCGGACAATCGCTTGAGGACGACTTCCAGCACACCGCCGATTTCGCCGGCTTTGACCATGTTCACGAAAAGACGATTGAAAACTTTCGGGTGCTGCGCCAGCGCTTCTGAAAACGTGCTGCCACCTTCAATGGCCGAGGCAAGTTCGCCGAGAATCCCCTTCAAGGTGGCGTTTCTCTCCTGTTTTGCCAGCACCCTCAATCCGCGCAACAACGGAAGACCCGCCTGTACGAGCGTCGCCAACTGCCGGGCGAACGTGGTCAAGACCTTCGACTTGACGCGGCCGCTGAGGCCCGGAATTTGGATGTTTAAATTGACGTTGACGCCCTTTTTCCCTTTTTTGCCGGCGACTTTCTTTCCTCCGGCGGTGGCGGGACCGCCTTTGTCCTCGACCACCTTGGTCGGGAAAAATCCCATTTCCTTGATCCGGCCGATGGCCTCGTTCTGGTTGGAGACTTCGATGGTGCCCTTGGTTTCCTTCCCCCTCGAGTCCATTGCGACGTAATTAAATTTTGGCATACGACCTCAGGTGTATTTGACGATTTCTTCGATAGTGGTGTCGCCGTCGAAAATTCCGCGCAAACCATCTTCGCGCAGCGTGGTCATTCCCTGCTCGATGGCTTTTTGACGGATAACGACCGTCGGCGCTCTTTCGTTAATCAACCGCCGAATCGCCTCACTGACCACGAGCAGCTCAAATATTCCGCGGCGACCTCGATAGCCGGTGTCATTGCAGTTGGCGCAACCGCGCCCGTAATAAAACACCTTGTCCCCGATGTCGTGAGGCGAAAGGTTCAGCATCGAAAGCTGGCTTTCGGTCGGCTCAAACGGCGTGCGGCATTTCTTGCAGACGGTGCGAACCAAGCGTTGCGCCAGCACACCCATCAAGGTCGAGGAAATCAGGAACGGCTCAACGCCCATGTCGATCAAACGAGTGACGGCTCCCGCGGAGTCGTTGGTGTGCAGCGTGCTCAACACAAGATGCCCGGTGAGCGACGCTTGAATGGCGATCTGCGAAGTTTCCAGGTCGCGCATTTCCCCCAGCATGATAATGTCGGGGTCCTGGCGGAGGAAGGATCGGAGCGCTTTTCCAAAGGTCATCCCGACAGCATCGTTGACCGCGACTTGCATGATCCCTTCAATGTCAAATTCGACGGGGTCTTCGACGGTCAATAGTTTGGAATCGATGGAATTGACCGCTCGCAAGCAGGAATAAAGCGTGGTCGTTTTGCCGCAACCGGTGGGGCCGGTCACGACAAAGATGCCATTGGGCTGCTGAATGGCCTCGGCTACATAATCCGCGACCGTCTTGGGAAAGCCCAGCGCCTTCATGTCGAGATTCACCGAGGCGCGATCCAGCACGCGCAACACCACAGACTCTCCGAACTGCGTCGGCAGCGTGGAGACGCGCAAGTCAATGTTTCGACCGGCGACGTTCATGCTGATGCGCCCGTCCTGCGGGACGCGCCGCTCCGAAATGTCCAAACCGGAAACGACTTTTATACGCGAAACGACCGGCAGGGCCAGGTGCTTTGGCGGCGGGGCCATTTCATATAACGCACCGTCCACGCGGTAACGGATTTTGAATTCATCTTCAAACGGCTCGAAATGAATGTCGCTCGCGCGGTCCTGCACCGCTTGAAATATCACGAGATTGACGAAACGGATGATCGGCGTTTCGTTGGCCAGGGATTCCAGGTCGCCCGCCGCGCCGCTTGCCGCCGCTTCGGCTGCTTCCTTTGCAATATCCCCGTCCTGCCCCAGTTCTTTGAGAATGTCCGCGACACTGGACTGCGAATCTCCGTAATACCGATTGATTGTTCGCTCAACTTCGGCAGGGTCGGCGACAAGAGGGACGACTTCCTTGCGGATGACGTAAGCCAGCTCATCCGCGAGGGTTGGATTCAATGGGTCGCCGAGCGCAACCTGGATCGAATTGTCGAATACCGCAACTGGCATGCATTTGTACATCCGCGCGGTATCGGCGGGAATCGCCGCAAGTGTTTCAGGTGTGTAGTCGCGGTCGCTTAATGCCACTACTTCTGTGCCGAGGTGGGTGGCAATAATCTGAAGCTGGTCAGCCGTTTCGAGGAAGCCGAAGTCATTAAGAATTTCGTTGACCGGTTTGCCGGTGCGATTGTGCTCTTCGTTGACCTCCTCGATCTTAAGGTCGTCCAGTAGTCCCTGGGAACGAATCAAATCCAGCAACGGGTTGGAAACAGTAGTTGGCATAGGTCAGGTGACAAGCTCCGGTTCGGCGGCTGCGGCTATCTCGGCCTGGGCGGCTTCCCATTCCGCAAGCTTTTGTTGAATCGTCATCGGGTCCTGCGATTTGTTGACAACTTCCTCCCGGGAAATGACGCCCTTCTGATAGTAGTCCATCAGCAGCGCGTCCAGCGTCACCATCCCATACTTCGCGCCGGTCTGAATGTCGGATTGAATTCGGAAAGTCTTATTGTCACGAATCAGCGCCGCAATGGCCGGCGTGTTAATCATGATTTCATAAACGGCAACGCGGCCTGGCTTATCGATTCGTGGAACCAAAAGCTGCGAAATGACCGCCTGCATCACCGTGGAAAGCTGAATTCGGATGGTTTCCTGCTGGCTGATGGGAAAGGCGTTGACGATACGGTCGATGGTCTTGGCCGCGCCGGTGGTGTGCAATGTGCCGAACACAAGGTGTCCGGTTTCCGCCGCCGTGATCGCCGCTTCCATCGTTTCCAGGTCGCGCAACTCGCCGACCAGGATGATATCCGGGTCCTGCCGCAACGCGCGGCGCAACGCCTCCGCGAAACTCGGAACATCAATGTGAACTTCGCGCTGCGTGACCACGGCCTTCTTGTGTTTATGATAATACTCGATCGGGTCTTCGATCGTGATGATGTGCGCGTCGTCGCGTTCTTCATTGATGATGTTGATCATCGAGGCCAGCGACGTTGTCTTGCCAGAGCCGGTCGGACCGGTAACAAGGATCAGGCCGCGCGGTTTGTTGAGGAGATTTATGATCGTACTCCTCGGCATGCCGATCTGTTCCAGCGTCAAAAGTTTTGTCGGAATCTGCCGCAACACCATTCCGAAATTTCCCTTTTCCTTGAAAACGCTGACGCGAAAACGCGCCATCTCGCCGAACGCAAACCCGTAATCCGCGCCGCCCTGCTCCCGCACATGTTGAATGTGGTCCTCGGAAGTGATGCTGCGCATCAGTTCCTCGGTGTCTTCGGGCTTCATTGGAGGACCGTCAACCCGGTGGAGGGTTCCATGCACTCGAATCACCGGCGGAACGCCGACGCGAATATGAAGATCCGAGGACCCTTCGGAAACCACCAACTGCAACAAATCTGACATCGAATAGGACATATCTCAGCAGTAGAATAAAACGGAGCGGCGGAATTCCGGCGCAAGAACCAATCGCTCCAATTGTTGAATTGTTTTCATGTTACTCACTATCCCCGACCGTTGCGCGGATGACTTCTTCCGTCGTCGTCAATCCCGCCATTACTTTGCGCGCCCCGTCTTCGCGCAACGTGCGCATTCCCATCTCCCGCGCGCGCGCCCTCAGAACCGATGAAGCGACCCGGTCATAAATCAATTTGCGCGCTTCGTCGTCGATCACAAAGATTTCAAAAATCCCGAACCGGCCGCGATAAGTCGTCTTGTTGCAATCGCCGCAGCCTTTGCCGCGCTTGAAGGTCGCCCCGCTGGCCTTTGCGGGATCGATGCCCAGTGACCGAATCTCCGTATCCGTCGGCTCGAACGGCGCGGAGCACTTCTTGCAAATTTTTCGCACCAAACGTTGCGCCATCAAAGCGCGCACAGAGGACGCCACAAGGAATGGCTTGACACCGATGTCGATCAAACGAGTGACTGCCCCAGGCGCATCATTCGTGTGAAGGGTCGAGAAGACCAAGTGACCGGTGAGCGAAGCGTTGATCGCGATCGTCGCCGTTTCAATGTCACGAATTTCCCCCAGCATGATCACGTTGGGCGCCTGGCGCAACATGGCGCGCAAGGCTGCGGAAAATGTCAACCCCACCACCTCGCTGACCTGCACCTGATTGATGCCCGCCAGCAAATATTCGACCGGGTCCTCTACCGTAATGATCTTGCGGTCGGGGCGGTTGATGAAATTCAGGCAGGAATAAAGAGTCGTTGTCTTGCCGGAGCCGGTGGGTCCAGTGACAAGCAAAATTCCATCGGGCAATCCGATCAACCGTTCAAAGGTTTGCTGGTCATCGGTGAAAAAGCCCAGTTCCGGCAATCCCAGCCGCAAACCTTCCTTGT
The DNA here is from genome assembly GCA_036501665.1 of Verrucomicrobiia bacterium. Classification (GTDB taxonomy): domain Bacteria; phylum Verrucomicrobiota; class Verrucomicrobiia; order Limisphaerales; family Palsa-1400; genus DATAUD01. The sequence goes on along the minus strand of DASXZW010000008.1, from coordinate 116,521 downwards.
CCAAAATACGCATCACGATGCTTTCGCCGTGATTGGTCGGCAGGCACGACACGCGCAAGTCGATCAACTTCCCGCCGACCTGCGTCTGAATGCGTCCGTCCTGCGGGATTCGCCGTTCTGCGATGGACATGTTGGACTGGATTTTCAACCGGCTGATGATCGAAGCCTGTAACCGTTTCGGCGGGCTTTTCATCTCGTGCATCACACCGTCGATCCGGTACCGGACGCGAAATGATTTCGAGAGCGGTTCGAGGTGAATGTCCGAAGCCCGCGCCTTGAACGCCTCGACAATTAGTGTATTGACAAGCTTGATGATCGGCGCGTCGGCCTCGACGGTGGCGCCGTCCTTGTCTTCAACATCCTTGGTCTGCGCGCCAACTTCGACTTCCCCTTCGGTAATGTCCTGAAGCAACGAAGCTACATTGTCATCGGATGCGCCGTAATACTTATTCAGCGCGTAGTTGATGTCCTCCTCAGTGGCGACGCGCCATTCAATGTTCGCGTTGATCATCCGCTGAACGGTGTCCATCGTGTCGAGATTCGACGGATCGGCCACGGCAACAGCGACGGAGTGATCGTGTTTGGCTACGGGAATCGCGTGATAACGCTTGGCCACGTGTCGCGGCACGGCCGAAATCACATCGTCGGTCAGCCGGACATCGCCCAAATTGATAAACTCGTAGCCGAAGTGCGCGGCCTTCGCCTGCGCGACATCGACTGGCTTGAGAACCTTCGCGGCGAGGAGAAGGTCGATGACACTTTCTCCGTTCGAAGCGGATTCCTCGCGCACGGGATCGACCTGCTCCTGGGTCAATTGTCCCATGTCGATCAATAGATCGATTAAATAGTCGTCTTTTGCAGCCACAAGCTAGTGTTCGTTCAAAAATGCTTTCTATTACAACTGTATGCGGCTGAACCGCTCAATGTCAAACGCGGAGCCGCGAATTTCCCAACAAACTCGCGGCTGATCCAGGTTCTGCCACTCGCGCGCCAGCATCGAGAGCGCGGGGCGACGGAGAGGAAACTTGGGCCGACAGTTGAACCAATTGCTTCCAGAACCGCCCCACCATCACCTCGCGAGCGCTACCAATTCTGGAACCTCTGTTCCAAGCGACCTCTCCGTCTGTGTCAAACGTCAGCCTAATCCATGCCACAGAATTTCATGCGCGTAATAAATTTGAGATTGTTGTTTTCAAACGAAAATTGACAAGCCCGGCGTAAATATGTTCCGAAAAATCTCCGAAAAACATACCCTTTTTCACGCACGCGCGTGATTTTCACGCGCAAGAGTTGCATAACGTTTTCAAAGAAAAAGAGATGGTTCGTTTGGCTTAAGGGAGCAGGCGAAGAAAACAAAAGCGGGGCTATCACTGGGAGAGGATTCGCGGACATTCTCAGAACGGGGATCCCCAAGCCACCTCCAGCTTTCCCCCGTTCTAAGAAATTTCTCCCAAACAGCCCCGCTATCGCAACTATTAGCCAATTGCGTGCCAACCTAATCGTCGCTTAAATCAGCATCGTCCCCACCCCCGGATTTCCTGGCTGATAATTGTATAATGCCTGACGCGCTGTGAACATCGCCGGTTACATGGATTTTTATATTATTCTTGTTTCTCTGGGTTGCAGCAATGATCCCTTGACCGCGACACCTCAAAGGTGTCTATTGGGCTTATGACCGAAGTAACTTCAAAAATGCTGCATGAAAAAACTGGGCAGTTATTAGACCGCGCCTGCCAGGGCGAACGTTTTCGCGTTGTGCGCAATGGCCAAACTGAAGCGTTTTTGATTCCTGCGACAGAGGCGGTTGATCCCGAGTGGCCCCAGATAATGTCAGAAGTCTGGAAAGTCCAAAAAAAGTCTGGACCAAAGCGTCCAAACCCGGTGTTGAGAGAAAGAAAAGTGCGCAACTATGCCGCTCGTTTACGCTGATACATCAGCTCTGTTTGCGTTCTTTCATCCGAAGGATCAATTCTCGAATGCGCTGACCGAGGCTGTTCGGGAGCTTTCACCGGATTTTGTGTATTGGTCATATATTCGATTCGAGCTACGACACAATCTGAGGCAGTCCCGGTTTGATTCTTATGGAGAACTCGCTTGGAGCGCACTCCGCGCTGCCGAACGCACACAAGCAAGGTTGCGATGGGAATCGAACTTGAAATGCGATTCGGTCATTGAAGCTGCGGATGAATTCAGTGGGCACATCGCCAAACAGTTCTCGGCTGGGTGCGGCGATTTCCTTCACATTTCAGCGGCGCGACGGCTTCTGCATTTATCTGGAATAAACGGATTTTGGACTTGTGACGCGGAGCAGGCAAAAGCAGCAAAGGCTGCGGGGTTGGATGTCCGACTTTTTACCCGTTAGCTTTAATTGTCTGGATTCTTAGCCGTTTGCAAACTGCCGATTTTGATTGGCATCTTTGCTGGGCTTTCTTGCATAATGCACATGCCCGGTGGTCCGCGCCGGGGAGACAAATGAACAAGAAAGCATCCATCGGGATCATTTTTCTAACGGTCTTCATCGACCTCGTCGGGTTTGGCCTGATCCTCCCGCTCATCCCCATGTATAGCCATCAATTCCACGCCCAGGGCTGGATGATCGGCGCCATCATGGCTGCCTACTCGATGATGCAATTCATTTTTGCCCCAATTTGGGGCCGTGTTTCCGACCGCATTGGCCGCCGCCCCGTCATGCTCGGAAGCACGGCTTGCGCCTGCGTTTCCTATGCCATATTCGCCTTTGGCTCCGGGTTGAACGGCAAAATAGCCCTGCTTATCATCCTGCTCTCCCGACTTTTCGCGGGTATCTGCGGCGCGAACATCACGGTCGCCCAAGCCTACATCGCCGACATCACGCCGCCCGAAAAACGCTCCGCAAGAATGGGCCTCGTCGGCATGGCGTTCGGGCTTGGATTCATCCTCGGACCGGTTCTTGGCGGGTTAAGCTCCTACTATATAGGCCCGACCGCACCCGGCTGGATTGCTGCTTCGCTCTGCGCGTTGAATTTCATCGGGGCATCTTTCTGGCTGGCCGAAAGCTGGAAACCCGCCGCCCATTTCACCACTCAACGCCCCCACATCGAACAATGGCTGCACATCCTCCGCATGCCCCGCCTGAACCTCCTCATCGGCATTTTTTTCCTGGCGACGTTTTGCTTCAGCGGCTTCGAAACGACCATCGGCCTCCTCGTGATGAAGAACTTCCACATCGGCGACCAAACCGGTCGCGTCACCGTCTCGTGGCTGATTGCCTATTGCGGCCTCATGGGTGCGCTGGTTCAGGGCGGCGCCGTCGGGCGCCTCGTCAAAAAAATGGGAGAACCGCGCTTGATCGCGACGAGTTTGTTTCTGGCGGCCATCGGAATCGGCATTCTTCCGTATCTGAACTCGTGGACTTTGCTTCTTATCGGCCTTGCAATTTTCTCCATCGGATCAAGTCTTACGCGCCCGCCGGTTTTCGGAATGATCTCCATGCTCGCGCCTGCCAATGAGCAGGGCGCGACGATGGGCGTGGCCCAGGGTGTTGGCAGTCTCGCGCGAATCGTTGGGCCGCTCTTCGCCGCGACCTTGTTTGAAATTATTCCGCCGCTGCCTTACGTGTTCTGCGCGGTCGTCTGTTTCATCACCTCTGTCATCGCCATGCAATTCCTGACGCACGTCGTCCCGGCGACACCTGCCGGCGCGACGGTGGCGATTACGGATTAGATCCAAACATTCAAGAACCCGAGCGCGGCTGGTCTTTAGTTTTGACTGTTAATTCGCCCAGGTTGAATGGGCCTTCGCCTTCCGGCACTACGATCTCGCGTTCAAAGGAGCCGAGGACGTCTTCGAATTCAGGGTAGCTGCCAAACGAGCGGGAGCCCGGCTTCCTGACGAGAATGCTCAACCAATATTTGCCGGGAGGAATATCATCCATTTGGAATGAACCGTCCCTTTTAAATACCAATAAATACGTGCTCCCCGTCCCAGATTGAACGGCTTTTGCGTGGGCTGCGTCCCAGGCGTTGCGCCAAGCCTTTTCGGTTACGTAGTCGTTTCCGTTATTGTCGTCGTACAGGAGCGCGCGTTTCGAGTCAGACCGCGTCAGCGTATGATTATCCCTGAGCCAGTCGATTTCGACAGTTGGATCATCTGACACTGCGCGACCAAGGACCTGACGGCCCTGATTACTGTAATCCACCTTCAGTGTCTCGCCCGCCTTTAAAGTGATGGCCATCTGATGATCTCGGATTATCGGACCTGGCCGATCGTACAGAGTGCGAAACAGCGTGTAATTCCCTGGCGGCAAGTCCGTTAAATTGAATTGGCCATTGGAGTCGGTGGAATCGTAGCAATATACAAAATAGGGCTGCAGCTCCGAATCAGACGTGGCGATGCACACGCGCATTTCCTTTTTCGGCTGGCCAGCAACGCGCAAAACCCCTTGCACATGCCCATACGGCTTGAGTTGCACGCGAGGATGCCGCTTCAACTCGCCGACTGTGGTTTGCAGAAAACCATCGTCGTGCGTGAAGATTACCGGAGCATTGTCCGGCTCGCCGGGCAAGTCGTAACTGCCATCCTTTCGGGTGCCAGTGCTGGTGAGGCCGTTTCCGCGAACAACGCCATGTTGTGGATAGCCGATAGAGAGTCGTTTTGCCTTGTTCCGGTCGAAATGACTCCAGACGGTCGTCCGTGAGCCCGTGGATCCGTCTGGCAGCAATACCACCTGGCCTGGCCGGTTTGCCTTTTCGAGTAAAAAAACGATGCCCTCCTGATCTCCCTCATCGTAATCGTGCGGACCCGAGTAAGTTGTCGCGTAGCCATCAGCCTGCGCCTCCAATTCGTATGCGGGATAAGTGCCGCTCTCCGTAAAAATTGTTGCGGGAATCGTCAGTCGGCTTATGGCTCCTGATACTTCAGAGTTTCCCGTCCATCCATTTTCCGAAGGCAAATCAGCAATTTCAAATAGAAGCGATTTTAGCGTCACTTCTGCGCCCGTCTTCTCATCTTGTGCCAGCGCAGTGACAATCACTTCTTTATTCAGGCCTGATCGCAACTTGAAGGTAATATTTCGATTCACGTGACTAACCCGTATTTTTTGCTCGATCCCATCCATTGGAGACTTCGCCCTCAAAGCAAATTCGGAAACCGGCGCATTGGTCCAGACGAAGTTGCCATACTGATCGGTTTTCGCGGTAAAATCCAACACCTGCCCTTGAGAGCGAGATGGGTCAACGGTGATTTCCGCGCCCGCAATCGAATGGCCATCCCCATCCTCCACATGAATGCGCAATGGATTAAGCGGCGCCACGTGCAACTGAACAGGCCGGTCGTTCGTCAACGTATCAACTATGATGCTGGTCAGCGCGTAGTTATTGCCAGAATCAGCCGTAATGGCTATTTCTCGCCGGAGGAGATGGTCGAATTCAAATCTTCCTGAATCGTCCGTGCGAATTTCGGGCAGGCGACCGTCACTTATAAATAGTCCGCATCCGGCCTTGAGCAGCACTTCAGCCATTGGGAAGCCTTTTGGGTCGAGCACCACACCTTGAACGGTTCTTCCGCGCCTTAGCGTCAACGATAGTTTTCCGGCGCGAAAATCGGCCAGGCTAAAATCCTCGCCAGGATTTTGATATCGGAAATTGTCCGGCTGACCCAGGGTTGGGGAGGTCGTGTATTGCTCGAATGTTCCACCCGGCCACGATACTTTGATCGAGACATATTCCAAATCATCCGGGAAATCTTTTAACGTCCAGTGTCCCTGAGCGTCAGTGATTGCAGGCGATTCAGTCCAATACTCGGGATATTCGTGCGCGGAGAATTTCCAGTATGACGAGCCGTAGGCGCTTACTTGAACTCCAGCAATTGGCGCGCCTTCCTCGTCAACCACGGTGCCGCCCACGTTCGCTCCGTGAACCAATTTCACCGTCAGTTGCTCAGGCATCATCTGCCGGGCATCCGCGTTATTGACTGACCAACTTAAACCATGCGGCGCGTAGCCTTCGCCGCGGATGGAGATCGTGAACCAGGAAATTTTTCGCAAATGTCCCGGACCGGGCTCACCCAGACGAATGGTTGCCATGCCATTTTCATCCGTCGTCCACTGCGGGACTTCGCGGTTTCTGCCAAAAAATCCCGCGTCATTGGGAGCCAGTACTTCCGCATTCCGCACGGGTTGGCCGGTTTGCGCGTCCACGACGGTCACTTTCATCGCGGGACCGTTCGTTACAACAGGATGAGCCGAAGCGTGATTGATTGGAGGCGGCGTCGCGTTGATAGGCTTTTCTTTTGGCGACGGAGAAAGCTCAATGACCCCTAAATCCACCGGTTCCGCGCCATCTGACTTACTTGCGGGAATCGAAAATCCTCGATTCAACCCGTCAAATTGCCCGATGAATTTGCTGCCGTACGACCCTTTCCGATCGTGGATGCCTGCGAATAAACCGTAATTTCCGGGCTGGACCTGGTCGATCCGAAATGAGCCGTCCGGCGCACACTTCACCTCATACGTAATGATGCCATTCCTGGGGTCCCAACCTTGGGATCGCCGTTGCCTCATCCATGCGATATACTCTTCGGAGGTCTTAAATGGTTTGGATGGTCTAACAGGCTCCGGCACAAAAGTGTAGTCATTGTTTCTACTGTCCCAATCGATTTGAACGTTTGAATCAGGGAACTTAAATTTCCCAACCACTGTCCGACCATCGCCCCCGACCTTGACCGCCGCGGTTTTTCCCGATTCCACTGTGAACATCTGGCTAATCCCTTCCGAATAAACCGTAAACCGAGCCGGCGGAACATAGTCAAAAATAAAACGCCCACGACTATCGGTGTTCGTTTCAAATTTCACTTTCTGCCCCCAAGCCTGGTCCTCAAACTTTGCAGGACCAATAACGACCGGCTCATCCGCAACTGTTTTACTGTAGTCCCACACCGAGCCTTCTATGCGACCCCATTTGTTCAACTTGACGGTCATATCGGCGGAGAATTCATGGCTCGCGATTCGGGCGAATCCCTTTTTATCCGCCACCATGAGGAAGGTCGCCCCATCCAGGTCATCCAAGTCAAATCGCCCGCCATGGCCTGTTGTGCAATAATTCCAAGGCGACGTCCGAGTTTCTCCCATTAAATGTCCAGACGAAGGGCTAAAAAGTCTCGGTTGACCCGACAAACCCAGATCAGAATCCGTCATGCGCTCGCCAGCAATTTGTGGTCTTATTTTGTGAATCATCACCGCGACTTGCGCGCCATCCGCAGGGTTTCCGTCTGGATCAACTATAACGCCGGTAATTTCGCGAACCGGATTCGTCTTCGTCGTGGATTGGGACGGAGGAATAACTGGCGCAGTAGTTTGCCGGGCATCAGTCAAACCTACTCCGGCGACGACAATGGCCGCGGCCAACGCCGCCCATTTCCAGTGCCGCCTGGCGCTGAATTGCGCGATGGCCCGCACCCGTTGCGCGAGTCCTGCCTTGCTCTCGGCGATTCCCACCAATCCCGGTTGTGCGGCGTCGCGGGTCAAATTCTCCACAACCTTTAGTATTGTCTCGCCATAGGCGACATTCCCCGCGTTTCCAATATGCGCCAGGGCCAGCGCGTCTGTCGCCATTTCGCGGTCCGAACGCATCCGCGCGAATGCCAGGCGCAACACCGGATTGAACCAGTGCCCGACTTGCAACACCGAGACCAGCCAGTTGACGCCGAGGTCACTGCGTTTGATGTGCGCGAGTTCATGCAGAAAAATGCAACGCAGGTCGCCTTCGCCAAAACGCTCGAATACCCCGTCCGGCAGGAGCAACCATTTTCGCCAAAGCCCATAGACGGCGGGGGTTTCCACTTCTTCACTCTCGACGACGCGGATGGGCTGTGTAATGTTCAAAGCCGCGCGGCATTCGTCGAAAACCCGTATCGCATCCCCGTCAGCGACCGGTCGGCAAGTGGCGATTCGCGAGCGGAATCGCGCATTGACCCAAATCAATCGCGCGCCGAAAAAGCAAACGCCCGCCAGCCATCCGCAAAGCGCTAAACCGAACCAATCAATCTTCACTGGAGGCTTTATGGTGACGTTGGGTGGCGCTGGAAGTGGAGAGGTTTCAATAGGACCCGGCTGAAAGCTCGCGGGAGGAGTTGGAGTTCCGTTGAACGAATTGCGGTCGTAGTACGGATTCGATTGAGTGTTCGCGTAAAAATGGGCGACCGGAGGGGTTCGCGGCTTGCTCCGAATCAAATTAAATACGCTGAGGGCGCTTTGAGGCGTCGCGGGCATCAGCAGGCGCCCGACCAGCAATAGCCACAGGCCATATCGCCATCCCGCTGAAAGCCGCTTCCGCAAGAGCCACTGCGCCAGCAGAATCAATCCCGCCAGCACGGTAGCCTGCCAGGAAGTTTGCAGCACCCAGCGAAAGATTTCTTCAAATGCGTGCGTGAAATTGTTCATGGTCATTTCTCCTTTTCGCGCAGAATCCGGCGCAAGTCTTCGATGTCTTGTTTGGAAAGGTCCGCGCGCTTGACCAGGTGAAGGATTGCTTCCGATGGCGCGCGTCCCAGCACTCTGTCAAGAAATGATTCGCTTTCGCGCCGCGCGCATTCGCCCAGGGAAATCAGCGGCGTGTAGATATATTTTCGGCCAACGGCTTGTTGCTCCAGCGCCCCTTTGTTGACGAGTCGGCGCAACAATGTGCGAACCGTTGCCAGCGTCCATTGCTTCCGGTGTTCCAGCTCTTCAACAACCGTGCTGGCTGGAACCGGCGATTTGTCCCAAACGACGGCCATGACCTCCCATTCTGCCTCCGTGATGCGAATTGATTTCTTCATAACTGTTACAGATGTAACAGAGACTATGTTACATCTGTAACACTATGCAAGAATTATTTTTTTTGAAAAAACGGCGCGTGGAAATGCATGAGCGGGGGGGAGGAAACAGGGAGGGGCTTCTTAAATCAGTTCTGTCAATGTGAAAATAAAACCTGCTCTCCCCGGGCCTCTCCTCCATACAGCGCAAAACGCGACGAGCCAAAGCGAGCGTTGTATCCCACCCTGTTCTTACTTCGGCCCATCCGCCTTCCATCGCCGATACCGTCCCCGCCCCAATGTGTGGTTAAAAAATTCAAATCAAGTAAATTGACGAGCCGCCCACACTGTGCTAAAAGCTCTGTAAGAAGGAAGGCCATCATCCCTGTGCTTGCGGAACCAAACGCAGCCTAACCAAACACGCGCGTTGGATATTGTACTGCTATGGCGACAAAAAAATTGAGCCTAGGAACTTTGCGTGCTTTTTTGCTTCTGGCGATATTGATCGCCGGTTCGCATTCCATGCACGCGGCCACCATTTTCTGGACCAACACACTTGGCGGCAACTGGAGCGACCCCGGCAGTTGGTCCCCAAACACCGTTCCCGCCGATTCCGACGACGTTTATGTCCAAGCCTCCGGAACATACGACGTCAGCCTCGACACGAGCACAACGATCAATAGTTTGACAATTGCCGGAGAACCGGACAGCTCGCCGACATTTCACACCGGCATCAGCACGCTCTCCATCAACAGCGCCGTCGCTGTCAACAGCGGCGGGACACTTGACGTTGAGGGCGGGGGATTGATCGGTGGCGCCATGACGGTCCACGGGCTTGTCGGCTGGTCCGGCGGATCCCTTGGAAACGGAGGGACCGTTTGGATTGCCCCCGACGGAACCATGGCCCTTTACAGCGGCAGCGACGCCATGTACGGCGCGCTGACAAACTCGGGAACAATCGTGTTGAGCGGCGGAAATCTGCGCTTGCTCGGCGCTTGTTTTGACAACTCAGGTATGCTGGTCAACGAAACAAATGGAGTGGTGATTTTTGAGGGAGACGTGGGCATTCTGGCGCTTTGCGGAACTGAGACGGTGACCAATTACGGCACAGTGATAAAGACAAACACAATTGGGACGACGGACATTACCGCCCCATTCTATAATTTTGGAACGTTGGACATTGAAAGCGGCACGGTCAGCTTGGATTCCATCTACAGCCTTACAAACGGGATCATCAATTTCGGCATCAGCAACCTTTACACCTTCGGGACATTGTCGCTTTCGGGCGACCCGGCTCAACTGGCAGGCACCATCAGCGTCACCCTGGTCGGAGACTACCAACCAATCGCCACCAACGAATTTCCCGTGATCACTTATGACTCTGAAATCGGCGAATTCACGAACGAAACATTGCCTTACCTCGACGCCTGGGGAACCGACTACGGCCAGACAAATTTTACTCTCACAGTTCTCAATGCGCGCCCGATGATTTATCCGATCGCCAACGAGACAATCGGCGAATTTTCCACGCTCGCGGTTTATGCCTCCGCCTTTGATCCCGATCAGCCGGTGCAAACATTGACATTCAGCCTCACCAACTCGCCGCCCGGCATGACAATCGACCCCGTCTCAGGCTTGATCCTTTGGTCCCCGCTCCAAACGCAATGCCCCTCAACAAACTTTGTTACAGTCCTCGTGACCGACAACGGAGCCCCTCCGCTCAGCACGAACACTAATTTTACCGTTGTAGTTTACGAACAAAACATCTCGCCCTCCTGGCCAACCGTCGGCGTGAAAACCGTGAACGAATCCGCCTTGCTCCAGGTGGACATGGGCGCAATCGAAATAAACATCCACGGCAAAATCGCGGGCTACCAGCTAACAAATCCCCCTGTCGGCGCAAGCATCGACTCCAACGGCGTCGTCTCCTGGACGCCCAGCCCAGCCCAAAGCCCGAGCACGAACCTCATCACAATAGCCGTGACGAACATCGACCCGCTCGACATCACCACTCCAATATTAGTCTCGACAACAAATCTTACAGTCGTCGTCTTCGCTCCAACTTTGTCGCCAATTCAAAATTACTCCGTAAACGTTGGCGGAACTCTAACCTTCACGAACGCCGCCACCGACAACGACCCAACCCGAAAACTAACCTTCAGCCTCGTTGACGGACCATCTTCCGCGAGCGTCGGCGTCAACAATGGGATTTTCACCTGGCAACCAGGCCCGAGTTACAACTCGACAGCCAACAGTTTCACAATCCAGGCAACAGACGACAGCGTCCCGCCGCTCACCGCCAGCCAAACTTTCTCGGTCTATGTTGGCAACGTTCTTGCGCCGGCGACAATTGGAGTCCCGCAATTTGTTGACGGCCATTTCCAGTTTCAAGTCAGCGGCCCCGTCGGCCCAACTTACTCCATCGACGCCACACCTCTCCTCCCCGCCGCCCAATGGACCAATCTCGCGACGTTCATCCCCACAAACTCGCCCTTCATTTTTACTGACCCGAATTCACTGCAGAATCAGCGGCTTTACCGTGTGAATCTGAGCCGGTGACTCAAGACAAACGAATCTAAAGTCAGCGTCATTTCTCCCTCTTCTTCGCATATTTGCGGAGGAGAGGGCCGGGGAGAGGAGGCTCTTATCTCCCCTTACTCCAGCGTCAACACTTCGATCCGCGTCCCCTCCGGCCCGTCGCAATAAACTCTCTCCACGGCCTTCTGAAAATCGCCCGCTTTCGCATGGGGAATGTCCTCAAACCGCTGCGGATTGAGATCGACCATCGGAAACCAACTGCTCTGGATTTGCACCATGATGCGGTGCCCCGTCCGAAAATCGTGAAGCACGTCCGGCATCGCAAACTCAACCTTTGCCGGCTCGCCCGGAACAAACGGAACCGGCTGCGACATGCTCTCGCGAAACTTCCCGCGAAACGGTTCCCCGCGAACCAATTGTTCATAGCCGCCGAAGCGGATGCCCTTCGGGTTCGGATCGGGATCAGCCGCGTCATTCGGATAAACATCAATCAACTTGACAACAAAATCCGAATCCGTCCCCGACGTTGAAACACGCAGGACAGGCGTGATCGGCCCCGCCAACGTCACATCATCTTTCAACGGTTCGGACACATATGTCAGCACATCCGTGCGCCGCGAGGCGAACCTCTGGTCGCGCGTCATGTAATCCCCAGGCATCCCGCCGCCAATTTCGCCCGTTACCGGGACCGGCTTCGAAGGATCGCTCACATATTCGTCAAAAGTTTCCGAGTCCGTGCCGTTCGCCGAAAAAGAAAGTTTCCCGTCCGCGTGAAGATACAATGATTGACGCCGCGCATTTTTCGGCGGCCACGAATCAAACTTGCGCCACTCGTTTTTCCCCGTCTCAAACAACCACGCCTTCGGAAGCGACTTGTGCCCCTTGCCTTTTAAAGTTTGCTCGAAAAACGGAAACTCAATCTTGTCGCGAAAAAATTCCGCCGTCTTCGACCCAAATTTCAAATTCCCCAACCCCTCTCCGCTCTGCCTCGTCCACTGCCCGTGCGACCATGGCCCCATCACCAGCGTCACAGCGTGCGCGCCGCTCCCGGAATTGATCGCGTTGAACAACTTCAACGTCCCGCCCAGGTCTTCCGCGTCAAACCATCCGCCCACCACCATCACCGGCGCAGTCAATCCGCGCATGTCCGGGCTGAGCGCGCGAGACGCCCAAAACTCGTCGTAATTCGGATGCTCCAGCATGTCGCTCCAATACTCATTGCCGTGCTTGAAGCAAAGCTCTTCCGCGTTGGAAAGCGGTCCCATTCGCAAGTAAAAATCGTATTGATCTTCAGTCCCAAAATCGAAACCCTCATGGCGCGATTCCCGGTCCGGCTTCGGCCCGCGCGGCCAGAAACCCGTGTAAAACCCAAAATTCGCCGACAGATAAAACGCGCCGTTATGATATGCGTCATCCCCATTTCCCACGTCCGCCATCGGCGCTTGCGGCGAGGCCGCTTTCAACGCCGGATGCGAGTCAATCAAACCGAACGCCGAATAAAATCCCGGATACGAAACCCCCCAGGTCCCGACCCGCCCATTGTTGTTCGGAACATTTCGGACCAGCCAATCAATCGTGTCGTAAGTGTCCGTGCTCGGGTCAGTGTCGGTCGAGCCAGCGAGATGCGTTTTGTGCGGCGGCACGTCGATAAATTCCCCCTCCGAAAGATAACGCCCGCGCACATCTTGATTGACATAAATAAATCCATCCTGCGCCAACGCGTCAGCAGGCCCGAGCGACTTCGGAAATTCTTTCGCGCCGTAAGGAGCAACCGAATAAGGAGTCCGCAGCAGAAGAATCGGATACTTCTTGCGCGTATTTTTGGGCGTAAAAACCTCCGTGAACAAAGTCACCCCATCCCGCATCGACACATGAAACTCCTGCTTCGTATAATTCGACCGCACATTAAACGGAATTTTCTCGGCCCCTACACTGTGCCCCGGCGCGCCGCTCATCGGTGTCAATACCAGAACTGACAACGCAGCACAAACAGCCGCATTCATATTGACTCCAAATCGCGGGAAAATCCAAAATTTCATCCACCATCCTTATACCATCCCTTCAACCCCACATCGACAATCAAATCATCGGTAAGACGTCGGTGCCCCGACGCCACTAATTTTGGTAGGGACGCCTCGCCGAGATTGTCTCAAAACTCCAAATCCCAAAACTGTCAAGAAAACTTCTTCCACATTTCCGATTTTGCGCATTTTTATTTTGATCGAGGGTGATTTGATGGTTTTTTTCGAAATTTTTGGAGGTCGTTTCCAAGTTTTGAGACAGTCTCTGCAGCACTGCCCTAGCACGGAGTTCTTCCGCGAGCGTGAATCAATGCTTGTGCGTGGCGAGAACTTCTTCGGAATGCGCGAGGCGATTGCCCGCCTCGGTGTCCGCGCTTGATTCGCCGGTGGAACAAATGTCCTGCGCTCCCGCGGCTTTGAAGATTTCCTTGGCTTCGCTGACTTCGTCGGAATCTTCAGTGTGGACGGAGATCAGGAGATTGCCCTGGTTGATCTTTCCTTCGTAGCGTTTGGCTTCGATTTCAGGGATGCCAAGGCCGATCAGCGCTCCGGCAATTCCACCGACCGCCGCGCCCACCGCGATGCCCGTCAAGGCGGCGACAATGGGTCCGGCGGCGATGAAGACGCCAATCCCCGGTATCATCAACGACCCAATCCCTGTGACCCAACCGAATACCCCGCCGATGACGCCGCCTGTGCCCGCGCCCGCAATGGCGCCTTCGGGAGCTTTTGTGTTTTTCTCGTGCGCGAAATCGCGTGTCGTTTCCTTGTCTGGAAACAGAACTGAAATGTCATTGCTGGAGAACATCGCGGCCTTGAGCTGGCTGACGATGCGCTCTGCCATGTCGCGTGATGTGGCGATGCAGAATACAGATTTGTTGGACATAGTGTTTTGCTTTCTCGTTTGTTGATCTTTTGAAGAAATCTCTTTCTTCTTTTCTTAGCTACAAGATAAGCAAGAGAAGAACTCAGAACCATGAGGTGATGGCCCTAGAAATCCGCCTACTGTAAATTCACTTGCCGCGTTGTATCGACACCTGTCGGAAATTTTTAGTGGCCGCGCAGCACAGTCGGCACAATACACAAGCTGCACCGCTTAGCGGTTGCTACGGCCCTACCAAAAAAGAGTTAAAGTTGCTTAAGCGCGGAATTCAATTCGCGGCGATGGGCGGCGCTGCTTGAGGGCGGGGTAAGCTTAAGGTCCTTCAACTCATCAAGAATTATATGCGACACGATCAGGCGCGCGTTCTTCTTGTCATCGGCGGGAACGATGTGCCACGGCGTATCGCGGGTGGTGGTCGCTTCGATGCAATCCTCGTAGGCTTTTGTGTAGTTGTCCCAGTACTTTCGCTCGCGAATGTCCGCCGCGCTGAATTTCCAATTTTTCTCCGGCTCCTCGATTCGTTCGAGGAACCGCCTGCGCTGCTCGTGTTTCGACAAGTGGAGGAAAAACTTGATGACCCGCGTTCCGTTGCGGTGCAAGTGTCCTTCAAATTCGACGATGGAACGATAGCGGCATTCCCAAAATTCTTTCGAGTCGGCGGATTCCTTTGAGATGCCCTCGTTTGCGAGAATTTCTGGATGAACCTTCGTGATCAAAACTTCCTCGTAATACGAGCGGTTGAAAATGCCGATTTGTCCGCGTTGCGGAAGATTGCAGGTCGTGCGCCAAAGAAAATCGTGTTTCAATTCCTCGGAATTTGGCTCCTTGAAACTGACCACTTCGCAGCCTTGGGGATTCACGCCGGACATCACGTGCCGGATGATGCCGTCCTTGCCCGCGGCATCCATCCCCTGAAAAATCAGCAGGAGCGCATACTTCGCGGAGGCGTAGAGAAGGCCTTGTTGCGAGCTTAATTCATCGACGCTTTCCTCCAGCATTTCCTCGTAGGCGTCTTTGGAACCAAAGTAAGGCTCAACGCGCGTGGGCCATCGTTTGAGTTTTATTTTTGAACCGCGTTGCGTGCGGAAATCCTTTGATTTAATTTTCATCTTGTCTGAGTCTCCAGCGCCGAGACTTTGGCCAATCGACGCCGATGCCGTTCCGCTCCGCTGAATCGCGCGTCAAGAAAAGTTCGGACCAATTCCCAGGCGAGCGAATGCCCGACAACTCTTCCGCCGAGGCAGATGATGTTCAGGTTGTCGTCCTCGACTCCCTGGCGAGCGGAAAATGTTTCGTGGATCAAACAGGCCCTGATTCCCTGCACCTTATTCGCGCAGACCGACGCCCCGACTCCGCTCCCGCAAACGGCGATGCCGCGCTGCATTTCTCCGGCGGCTACTGCGCGCGCAAGGGGAATTACGAAATCGGGATAATCGTCGTCGTCCTTTGATTGCCAATCGCCGAAATCATTCACGGTGTAACCCGACCCGCGCAACAGGCCCGCCAGATATTCCTTCAATTCAAACCCGCCGTGATCGGCGGCGATGCCGATTTGTGTGATCGTCGATTGCGCCGCTCCGAGATTTGGATCGCTCATACCCTTAGTGCTTCGTGATTAAATCGCTTGGAACATTATCACTTGCCGAAGAGTTTTGCACCGACATTCTCCCCAAAACCGAACTACATGTTTCCCTATCCTCTTTTCTGTAATTGACGGCGAATCCAAAGAGGATTTCGTCTCATATCGAGGACTGCATAGACATGGGCCGTCTGGCCTTCAACTTCATAATAAATTCCGAACGGAAACCGTTTCGATAGCATCCGGTAAAATCCGAAATGCAATGGATGAACGCCTGCGTAAGAACCTAACAAGTTCAGGTCCGAAAATATCGAGTTGACGAATAATCACCGACGCCAGTTTCACGCGCTTCATAAAAGCGCCTGCCTGACTCAATGTCTTCGGCGGCATCTTCAAGGACGACAACGGTCACGGTTTGGATTCTCGGAGACGGGACCGAAGTTGTGCCAGCATCAGGAATTTGGCCTCACCTTTCTCTGCGCGAGCTTTTCGTTCAGCCAATGTCTCACCATGCCAATCTGGAGAGGCCACTTTCGCTTCCTCTTCACGAAGGGCGTCCCAAAGCTGCTCCATTGTTTGGAGCCGCTCGGCGATTGACATTTTTTGAATCAATGCTGGTTCAATCACAAACGTATTCTAATGCCCTAAACCGGGGGTCGCAAGTTCGGTCCCCACGCAAGCTTATGACTATTGCCCTTTTAAGCTTTAATGAGGGTTTGCCGCTATCTATATTGAAGCAACGCATATTAATAATTCAGCGCACCCCAATGTCATACGTCTATCCAGTCACATCCGATCATCCGCTTTGCGGGGCGTGGGTTGCTTTGTGCTCTGATGATTCCAGTGATTATCCCCGCACGGAATACACAATCTCGGTCGCCGACGGACAGTTTTGTGTGACAGGCGTTGATCCTCTCGATGGCGAACAATTTCTTATCTTTGATGTCGGCTACGATGGAGAATCGATCCGATTCGTTTCCCTGATGCCGTCAACAGGCGTAGAGGTCACAATTGGTTGCGCATTGTGGACAGGGACAAGGCCGAATTTCGATTCACCTTCACTGAAAGAGAACTATGGGTGAAGAAACCTTTTGCTCCCCGCATGTTATCTTCACAGGGTTCCGAAACCCATACTGCGCCGACTGGCGGTCTAACGACGCCTTCAAGCTCATCGGCAGTCAATGACGAACCACCACCAGCAAGCTAATAACCTGCTGCTCCCGAACCTAAATAACTAATCCAGTAATTTTACTGGAAAATCGTCTCTTCGCTTTCCAGGAAGCCCTGGAGATGGCGCAGACGCGTCGGATGCCGCATTTTTCGGAGGGCTTTGGCTTCGATTTGGCGGATTCGCTCGCGGGTAACGTTGTATTGGCGGCCAATTTCTTCCAAAGTCCGCTCGTAACCGTCGATGAGTCCAAAACGCATTTCGACAATCTTCCGCTCGCGCTCGGTCAGCGTCGCCAACACGTCGCCCAAGGTGTCCTTGAGCAGGCTGTAGCTTGTCACGTCCGACGGATTGGCGGCTTTCTTGTCTTCAATGAAATCGCCGACGCTCGCGTCATCGCCATCGCCCACAGGGGCCTGGAGCGAGACGGATTGCTGCGCCATCTTGAGGATCGAGCGGACGCGCTCGACTGGCAGATTCAATTCATCCGCAATCTCTTCCGGTTCGGCTTCGCGGCCCAACTCCTGCATGAGGCGCTTTTGGACGCGCATTAAGCGGTTGATGACCTCGATCATGTGAACCGGAATTCGAACCGTCCGGGCCTGGTCGGCCACGGCGCGGGTGATCGCCTGGCGAATCCACCAAATGGCGTAAGTGGAAAACTTGTAGCCGCGTTGATACTCGAATTTCTCGACGCCCTTCATCAACCCCATGTTCCCTTCCTGAATAAGGTCCAGAAACGAAAGCCCGCGGTTGGTGTGCTTCTTGGCGATGGAAATGACGAGACGCAGGTTCGCCGCAGCCATTTCGCACTTGGCTTCATCAGCACGCGATGCGGCTTTTTTCATTGTGGCGTGAGCCGAAAGGAATAGCTCGCGCGGCATACGGACAAATTTTTCCAGCGCGTTCAGCTTGTTCGTCTCAGCCGTAATCTGAGCGGTAAGAGACGCGGACTTGCGGTGCCGATGCAATTCTTCGAGAGCCCGCATCGAGGTGCGGATCTGGTCGGCAACGTTGTCGGAAACGACCATGATTTCCTCGGCGACTTTCGGCTTGTAATAGAATTTCGGGAACGACGCCTGAAGCGACTTGTCCAGCTTGTTGTACTTCGCCAAGGCGCGGGGAGTCGGCTTCCGGCCACTGGGAGAAACGCGGGTTTGATCGTAAGCCTTGTCCAGCGCGTGATCGACTTCGCGAGCGCGCTTGATAAGCCTGCGCAGCGCAGTCAGATGAGATTGCCGGCTCTCGACCTTCTTATCAACAATGACCCGGTCGAAACGTTCGCGGGGAGGATCGCACAAAAGCTTCTCGGCCAGCGCGATATGTTCCTTGCTGGTAAAACCGAATCCAAAAAGAATGCGGCGCGCTTCTGTTTCGCCTTCCTCGATTCTCTTGCAAATCTGCACTTCCTGCTCGCGGGTCAACAGCGGGACTTTGCCCATCTGGCGCAGGTACATCTGGACCGGATCGTCAAGGATATCGAGGCGACTCTCGTCTTCTGCTGCCTCTTCAGGTTCAGCTTGCGGCTTGGCGCGTTCCAAATCGGGCGGAGCTTCGACCACTTCCACCTCAAAGCCGCGCAATTTGGAGTAAATCGCATCCAAAACTTCCGGCGTGACCACGTCGTCAGGCAGAGCGTCGTTGATGTCGTCGTAGGTCAGGTAGCCCTGATCCTGGGCCATCCGCACCAAATCTTTGATTTTCGCGGCAATGATCGGAGAATCAACAGTGACCGGCTCGGTCATTCCGATGGTGGTCGCAATGAGAGGCTGCGGCTGAGGCGGTTGCAAAGTCCGATTTGAGCCGGATTTGCCGGATGATTTCTTGCCATTATTTTGGGATTGGAGCGTGAACCTGGCTTCTTTGGCGGTTCGCTTCAAATTCGGCGTGGACTTCAAGGCTGACTTACGCCCTTTATCCCGAAAAACTTTCTTTCGCAGCATAATGTTATCGGACAGCGTTTAATGTTTAAAGTTCATGTAAAAACCTGCGGCACTCAGACCGCGTCAATCGACACCGAACCCTATTTGGTTGCGGGCGCAGATCGAATTCTAAACAGAAGTCCGTACTGAGATAGCATACAGATTGATTGATTTCTGTCAAAGGAAGACCGTCGGTTTTTGCGCGATTTTTGACGCGTAAAATGCAAATATCTATATATTAACTGCTTACAGCATTAAATTTTTTAATGTTGCGAGCTCCTGCAAGGGTTTGGATAAGTTTTGTGCCAATTAAGTAACGATGTTCGAATTACTGCATTGGATTTTGCAAGTGGTTACATATGTGACACTTGAGCAAGTTTCGTCAAAAATAAAGGCCAGCAACTAAATTTCGCTTTATCGTTACCGTAACCGTAATGTTGCCCAAATACCCCCATTAGTGGGGTAACTTTAAGGAGTAACGCACTATTTTTAACCAACCCGGACCTTATTTCGGCGGAAATTCGAAGGTCACCTTGTGACTGTCATCCAACACCAAAAATGCCGGGAATGGCTTGCCCGCCTTTGAAATAAATTTATCGAGCAAATCCGTGCGACCGGTCTCTGCGAGCTTCTTAAGCTGCTCGCGATCAATCGGTTGTTGAAGGATTGCCTTGCCAACCTTGAATTTGCACTTTTTCTTGTCGGCCTGGGTTTTTTCGCAAAGAAACTGAGTATCCGTCTCAAAGACCTTGCCTCCGCAAATCGGACAAACGGTCACTGGCTCGAGGTTGCTGAAGTCGATCTTTTGCGTGGGTTCCTTGGATTTTTCAGGAGCGCCTTTTTTAGCGCCTCGCGGTTCGAATTCAAACCCTACCTTGCCATCCGGTTTAAGAATCAGGAAAGCCTTGAACGGGCGTCCCTTCTTGGAAATGAACTTGTCCAACAGATCGGTGCGCTTGTTTGTGAGCAATTTAACCGCCTGCTCCTTTTCGATGGCGCGTTGAAGAATGATCTTGCCCAGGCGAAAATCACAGCCGCTTCGGCGGGCCGCCTTTTCGCAAATATAAGCCATGCCAGTATCGTAAACCGGGGATGCACACTTCGGGCAGATCCCAATCGGGGTTTGACCGGTAAAATCAACCGGGGCGGCTGTGCCATCTGCGCCCTCTTGCTGGCCGAAATCGAACTTCGGCTCAAAATCCGGGCCGGGGCCCAATTTAATAATGGCGGCGAACGGTTTGCCCATCTTGCTCCGAAAACCCTGAAGTGGCCCAACAGTTCCCTTCGTGATTAATTCATCGACTTCAGGAATCTCTAGTTGCCGTCCGCTGACGATTTTCCAAAGCGAATAATCGCCGTTTTGGCATTGGAACTTCTTGTAATTCTCCTTGATCAGGCCACCGCATTTCGGGCAGCGGGCGGTCAATTCGCCGAAATCGCCGGGAACAGTGTCACTTTCGTGTGACTTGGTCTTCTCGACGATCTGCCGCGTCATTTCCTCGATCTGCCGCATGAATTCCGGGCGGGTCAGCTCGCCGTGCTCCATTTGCTTGAGCTTGAACTCCCAATTGCCGGTCAATTCTGGCGATGACAATTCAGGAATCTGCAAGCCGCGCAGCAGCGTGATGAGGGAAAAAGCCTTTGCCGTCGGCTGCAATTCCCTCGCAAGCCGCTGAATGTATTTCTCAAAAATCAACCCTTCAATGATCGCCGCGCGGGTTGCCGGGGTGCCGAGACCTTTTTGGCTCATCGCCTCGCGAAGTTCCTCGTCCTCGACGAGTTTACCAGCGCCTTCCATCGCTGAGAGCAGCGTTGCTTCAGTGTATCGAGGCGGCGGCTTGGTCTGGGTTGCGATGAGATCAATTTTTGTCGTCTGGACTTCTTCGTTGGGTTGGACGGCGACAAGACGCGGGCTTTGATCTTCGGTTTGTGCTTCGCGACCATAGACGGCCATCCACCCGGCCTGAATCATCACCTTGCCTTCGGTCTTGAAAGCTTCGCGTTCGACGCGCGTGATGCGCGTCGTCACCAGGAATTCCGCCGCTGGATAGAAAATCGCGAGAAAACGTTTTGTCACCAGATCATATAACTTCTGTTCCGGCTCACTGAGATTCTTGGGCGGAAGAGAGGTCGGAATAATCGCAAAGTGATCTGAAATTTTGGCGTTATTGAAAATGCGCTTGTTCGGGCGAACCCATTGCTGGCGAAGAATCTCGCTCGCGAACGGCGCATATTGATGAGTGTCGCCGAGCATTCCGAGCGTGTCGCGGACCGTGCCAATATAATCTTCCGGCAACGCGCGGGAATCAGTGCGCGGATAGGTCAGGACTTTGTGCCGTTCGTAAAGCGCCTGGGCCAGGCCGAGCGTGTTTTTGGCGGAGAAACCAAATCGCCCATTGGCCTCGCGCTGCAAACTGGTCAAGTCGTAGAGCAAGGGCGAAAGCTGGGTCGAAGGCTTGCTTTCCTCGGTGACTATGCCAGGTTTGCCTTCGCACTTGGCGCGAATCGCTTCGGCTTTTGCGCGTTCCCAGATGCGTTCGGCCTTGAGGTCGGGGTCGCCGTCCTTTTTATCCTTCGCAAAATTCTCGTCGAACCATCGCCCGACGTATTCCCCGGCTTGCGCGGCAAAAGTGGCGTGCAACTCGCAGTAATCGCGCGGGACAAACTTCTTAATTTTCTCCTCGCGTTCGACGACGATCGCCAGCGTTGGCGTTTGCACGCGGCCCACGGTGGTCAACTGGAAGCCGCCCGTCTTGGAATTAAACGCCGTCATGGCCCGCGTGCCATTGATCCCGACCAGCCAGTCGGATTCCGAACGGCATACCGCGGCATCGGCCAGCGGGCGCATGGTGTTATCGTCGCGCAATGCGCTGAAGCCTTCGCGAATCGACGCTGGGGTCATCGACTGGAGCCAGAGGCGCTGGACCGGCAACTTGGCGTGGGCGAATTGGACGATGTAGCGGAAAATCAGTTCGCCTTCACGCCCGGCGTCGCAGGCATTTATGAGGCGGTCAACGTCCTTGCGCTTGATGAGGCGGAGAAGTTGCTTAAGGCGGTTCTCGGATTTTTCAATGGGCCGAAGATCAAATCGCTGCGGGATGACAGGAAGATGGGCAAAAGTCCACTTGCCGCGTTTTACTTCAACGCCCTCAGGCAGGCACAACTCCAGCAGGTGTCCAACCGCTGAGGAGAGGACAAAACGGTCGCTTTCAAAATAATCCTCATGTTTGCTGAAACCGCCAAGCGCCTTGGAAATATCCGTGGCGACCGACGGCTTTTCCGCAATAATAAGTGCTTTTCCCATGATTCGTAACTCGACCTCTAAGTGCGGGAACTTGGCCTAAAGGTGTGGGGATGTCAATAGAGGGGCGGATTTTGAATTATGAATTAAAAAATAAAAATTAAGAGAAACGACTGCAATACGGGGATGTCCCAATCTGAATAGAAAGAGAATCGGGTGTTTATTTTAATTCGCGTTTGGGAGCCTTAAAGACGCGGTTAAATTATTGCCTTGAAGTTGGTTATATAAGTATTGACTTAACGCTTTTTAGGCAATACATTCTTTCGGCGTGCCGGTGACCGGAGCCAAGTATCGCAAACTCCCCTACGGGCCAGTTCCTGACGAGGCGAAAGACGTCATTGATGAAATGGAGAGTGATGGCGAGGTCGAGCAAGTCAAAGCGGTCACCTTCACTAATAATAAATTAGACAAGAACAAATTTGTCCAACATCGTCTGATCTCTAAAAATGCCAAATTTGATGCTTCCAGGTTTTCAGGATCTGAATTGGAAATAATCGAACGAGTGGCCAAACGATGGGAAGAGGCTACAGCAAAGGATATGGAAAATGCCAGCCACAAGGAAGCCCCCTGGGCGGGCACTGAGGACGGAAAGGCTATCGATTATGAAATGGCGCACTACCGTTCTCCCGGGACAGACAATGAGGAGGTTGATTTGATTCTTGGCAAGAGCGAAGCGTTCATGAAATTTGTTTCCTCCCTAAAGTGAATTCAGATGGGGTGAAATATGAAGTTGTGAGGACTTCACCCTTTCGGACTCTTTTAGGGAAGGAGATGACACGGCATCGAAGATTGACTCCGATATGGTTTGGCTTGAAGGTCGCCTGAGTTTGGCTCCCGACGCCATGGGCGATCGGGTGCCCGGCCTGAAACTACCCTTACCGGTCTTTAAGACACGCATAAAAGACTCCTGTTGCAATCTCTCTACCCAAGCAGGTTAGAGGATTTATTACGCTGTCAGCGTCCAAACCGTTAGAATTTACATGTTGTTTTTCCATCACAAAAAGGAAATCGAGAATCCAGGAATAGTGTTCTTGCAGCAAAAAATTCAAAGAGCATTTGAACTTGGGGAATGAGGCCTTACGCCGCCTTCTTTACTTCCCAATACAAAATTGGCTGAAGATGGTGTCGAGGAGGTCTTCGGTGGTGGTTTTTCCGACGATTTCTCCGACGGCGTCAGCGGCGATTCGCAGGTCTAGGGCGACCAGTTCCAGTCCTATATCTGCGTCCAAGGCCGAGGTGGCTCGGTCAATCCCGGCTCGGCCCCGGCGAAGCGCGTCTTCGTGCCGGGAGTTGATCATCGCCTCAAGCATTTCTGCGCCGATTTGACCCGCCCACACTTTTTCTTTGATGGCGTCCTTCAATGCTTCGATTCCGTCGCCGGTTGCGCAGCTTACGTCGGTCGCGCTCCGGCCAGTGGGCAATTCCAAACGACATGGCAAATCAGATTTGTTTCGCACGATGAGCCGTTTTTTGTCGGCAAATTCCGATAACAAAAGTTTATCGTCCGACGAAAGTGGCTCTGCCCCATCAAGGACGTGGAGGATCAACTCGGCTGACGCAAGCGTTCCATGGCTGCGACGAATGCCCTCAATCTCAATCGCATCCGCGCCCTCGCGAAGTCCTGCTGTGTCAATAAAAACGACCGGGATGCCGCGAACGTTGGCGGTTTCTTCAATCGTGTCGCGTGTCGTGCCGGGGATTGGCGAAACGATGGCGCGGTCGTGCCCAAGAAGTTGATTGAGGAGGCTGGATTTTCCGACGTTGGGCCGCCCGATGATCGCCGCGCGAATTCCGCGTCGAAGCAACCGTCCTTCGCTGGCGGTTTGGAGCAATTGCTCAATGAAGCGCGAGGCATCCCGCAGGCGTTCGAGCAATTTTCCGCGAGTGTCGGGCGCGATGTCTTCGTCGGGAAAATCAATGTGCGCCTCGACGTGCGCCAGCGTTTTCATCAGGTCATCGCGCAGGCGGTTGATCCGCTGGGAAAGTTTTCCGGCCAATTGCTCGCGCGCTGCTTCCGCCGCCAGTTCGGTGCGGGAATGTATCAAATCGGCGACGGCTTCCGCCTGTGCCAGATCAATGCGGCCATTGAGGAATGCGCGCCGCGTGAATTCTCCGGGAGTGGCCAGACGCGCGCCATTTTCCAGGATTGTGTCGAGGACGAGTTTGGCGGGCAGCACACCGCCGTGGCAGGTGATCTCCACGACATCCTGGCGCGTAAATGTTCGCGGCGCGCGCATCACGCTGAGAAGGACTTCATCGACGACGCGCCCCGCGCGAACAATTTTACCAAAGTGAATGGTGTGCGTAAGCGCAACCGAGGGAAGAACGCTCGATTTTCCAACGGGACGAAAGCTGGCATCGGCAATGGCCAGCGATTGCGGACCGGAAAGCCGGATCATCGCAATTCCCCCTTCGCCGAGCGCGGTGGTGATGGCGGCGATGGTGTCGTCCGAGGAAAGGGCGCTATCGTTGTTCGAGGAGGGCACGGGCCTTTTGGTAGCTTTTCCGATGAAGAAAGTGGAGCAATTCGCGGTCGGTTTCCCTGGGCAATTGCGCCGCCAGCGACTCGATGCGCGCGAACAACGGGCGCAAATCCGGCTTGGGATTCGACGTCGGCATTTTTGCGGCGGTATTTTCCAACGTCACCAACGTTTCCAGGATTTCTCTTTCGGTCTCGGTCATAAGCAAAGCCATCGTAACGGAAAGCAGACAGAAAAGCATCGCGAAAATGCTGTCCGCCGTGTAGAATTTTTTCTCCCGTTGCAAAATCAAAAGAAAAAAACATTGCCCACGAAACATTCTAACTCCGCGCTGTCGTTTCTGGGAATCGAATGCGGCGGGACGCGGACGATTGCGCTGATCGCGGCTGGGGAGGAAACGACCTTTTGTTGGCGTGGGGAATTCGGGGCGGCCAATCTGCGGTTGCTGGACGATGCTTCGCTTGTTGCCCACTTTCGTACCGTGGATTCGATTCGAGCAACAACTCCGTCGCCATTGGCAGGAATCGCAATCGGAATGGCCGGCACGCGAACGGAGAGTGATCGAAAGCGAATCCGCGCGAATGCCGCAGTTGTCTGGCCTGACGTCCCTTGCTACGCGACGAATGATTTGGAAATCGCCATGGCCGCGCAACCTCCGAGCGGGACGGCGAAATTTGCGGCGCGTGTTCTTGTCCTCAGCGGCACCGGCTCATGTTGTTACGGACAAACGCCGCGTAACGCCACCGCGAAAGTCGGCGGCTGGGGACACATTCTCGGCGACAAAGGCAGCGGCTATGAGATCGGCCTGCGCGCGCTCAAGGCGGTGGTTTATTACCTGGATCGGGACGGACGCTGGTCGGATTTGGGAGGAAGAATTCTTCAATCGCTTCTTCTGAACGAACCGGAGGAATTGGTGGACTGGGCCAAGAACGCGAGCAAGCCCGAAATCGCCGCGCTGGCAATCGAAGTCTTCGCAGCAGCGGAGGCAAAGGACCAAATCGCCCGGGACATTTTGGAAGGCGCCGCAGCGTCGCTGGCGAAAGATGGATATTTTTGCGCGCTTCGATTGGTCAAGAAGAACGCTAAGGTTGAGTTTCTTTTAGCGGGAAGTGTGTTGCTAAAACAACCCGCGTTCGCTGCAAAAGTTCGGTCCAAACTGAAAGAACTTTGGCCGGGTGCGGTAGTTACGCCGCTTGAGCACGAAGGGGCGTGGGGCGCGTTGCAATTGGCTCAGGAACAAATTGGAAATAAATCCGTCGCGGCTGGAGTTGCCGCCGGAATTTCTCCGGATACCTCAATCCTGCCAACGTCAATTACGCTGTCGCCCACGGAAGAACGCAACCCGCGATCAATGAAACTGGACCGTCTTTCCGTCGCCAAGGCGGTCACGTTTATGCTGGAAGAAGAATCCAGCATTGGCCCGGCGCTGTTGAAAGAAAAGCGAAACATCGAACGGGCGGTGACACTTGTAGTGAGCGCGTTTCGACGCGGCGGACGACTCTTTTATGTCGGCGCAGGAACGAGCGGTCGGCTTGGAGTTCTTGACGCTTCTGAGTGTCCGCCGACTTTTCGCAGCCCCGCCGAGCAGGTGCAGGGAATCATCGCAGGCGGTCAGTGCGCTCTCTGGCGCTCGATTGAAGGAGCGGAAGACAGTCCGGCGGCGGGAGCTTCGGCCATCGAATATCGTGGAGTCAACAATCGCGATGTGGTTTTCGGAATCGCGGCCAGCGGAAGGACGCCGTTTGTCTGGGGCGCGCTTCATGCCGCAAAAGCGAAAGGGGCGCGAACGGTCTTAATCTGTTTCAACCCGAACTTGAAAATTGTGAAGGAAAATCGCCCTGACCTGGTCATTGCTGCGAATGTCGGCCCGGAATTATTGACAGGATCAACGCGCCTAAAATCCGGCACAGCCACGAAAATTATGCTTAACACGATCACAACGCTGGCAATGGTTCAAATGGGAAAGGTTTTAAGCAACTTGATGATTGACGTCGCCGCGTCCAACTCAAAACTGTGCGACCGCGCCGTGCGGATTGTTCAGGCCATCACCGGAGCCGATTCACTTGCCGCCAAGACCGCACTTGAGAAATCGGATTGGATCGTCAAAAAAGCGTGCCGGCAATTGCGATAGGAGATTGAATCTGGCCCGACAAGCGAAACATTCTTTGCTCGAACTCATTATCCACGCGGACGCCGCTCGTGCCAATAGCCCGGCTCACGATGGCAATGCATCACTGCCAGGATAAGGATGAAGTCGGTTTCAATCGTATAGAGAATTGCGTAAGGAAACACTCGCGTGAGGCAGCGTCGCACGTCGTCCTCAAAGATTCGCCAACGACGTGGATCGTTCAGAATTTGAGAGATAGCCTGTTCAACTGCCGTAATAAACTGGAGGTCGAGTCCATCTCGGCAGCAAGCGTAATGTTAAGCAGCCGCTTCATATTCAGCGAGTGCATCCGAGTGAAATTCAAACCTCATCTCCCGACTGACCGACGTACGCGCGCCATGGCTTCTTCCCCGGGAATTGTCTGAGTTCGCTTGCCGCGAACGTCGTCCCGGCGACGGAGAGCCTCAGCCGCCCATAGATCATGAACGTGGCCGCCTTCAGCGGGATCAAGACTTTCGACAAGGCGATCTGCCAGCAAAGCTCGCTCATTGATGGGTAGCGCGAGGGCTTCTTCGACGATCTGCTCTATTTTCATATCAGTAAACTATAGCAACCGAGACAAAGGCACAAATTGAAACTTACAGCCGCGCCACTAACAATTCGCGTTGGAAGATCAATTCCTTCGGCAAATCGGCGTAGAGCTTGAGCGACAGATCGTCGTGGGCCATCGCTTCGCGACGCCATTCTTCCAGATCAATTTCCTGGGCCTTGGCGAGTTTTTCGCTGTCGAAATTTTCCATTCCGCCCAAATCAAAATTGCGCGAGCCCGGCACCCATCCGAGAGGAGTTTCAGTGGCGTCGGCGCGACCGCGCGTCCGTTCCACCATCCATTTGAGCACACGCATGTTTTCTCCGAAGCCGGGCCACAGATAATGCCCATGTTCATCGCGGCGAAACCAATTCACGGAAAAAAACCGCGGCGGCATCGTCAGTTTTTTTCTCATTTGCAGCCAATGCCGAAAATAGTCGGCCATGTTGTATCCGCAAAACGGAAGCATCGCCATCGGGTCATGGCGAACTTTGCCGACCACGCCGACTGCCGCCGCCGTCGTTTCCGAATTCATCGTCGCTCCAATATAGACACCGTGAATCCAGTTGAATGCCTGGTAAACCAGCGGAATGGTGGCTGCGCGGCGACCGCCAAAAACAATCGCGCTCACGGGAACGCCTTCGGGGTCGAGGGCTTCCGGCGCGAGAGCAGGATTGTTTGTCATCGGGGCGCAAAAACGGCTGTTGGGATGGGCGGCGGGTTCCTTGGATTCCGGCGTCCAGCGGTTGCCCTTCCAATCCATCAGATCCGCCGGTTTATCCTCGGTCTTGCCTTCCCACCAGACATCCAGGTCCGGCGTCAGCGCGACGTTGGTGTAAATCGTGTCGCGCGAAATAGTCTCGACAGCGTTCGGATTGGTCCGCGCATTCGTTCCCGGGGCGACGCCGAAATATCCGAACTCAGGATTGATCGCGTGGAGGCGTCCGTCGCTCATCGGTTTCATCCAGGCAATGTCATCGCCGACGGTGCGGATTTTCCATCCCGCAAAATGCGGTGGGGGAGAAAGCATCGCGAAATTAGTCTTGCCGCATGAACTCGGAAACGCCGCCGTCACGTAAGTTTTTTCGCCCTCCGGCGATTCCGCGCTGAGGATCAGCATGTGTTCCGCGAGCCACCCTTCCTTCTTCGCCAGCCACGACCCAATGCGAAGCGCAAGGCACTTTTTCCCCAGCAAAACGTTTCCACCGTAGTTTGAGCCAGTCGAAATAATGGCGTTGTTCTGCGGAAAATGCGCGATGAACCGGCGTTCGGGCGAAACATCCAACATGCAATGGAGGCCGCGATTAAAATCCTCGCTCGAACCGAGATGCTCGAAAGCGACTTGGCCCATTCGCGCCATGATTCTCATGCTAAGCACGACGTAAATCGAATCGGTCAATTCCACGCCAACCTTTGCCAGCGGCGAACCGGGCGGCCCCATCAAATAGGGAATGACGTACATCGTCCGCCCGCGCATCGATCCCGCGCAAAAACCGTGCAACTTTCGATACATCGCGGCGGGGTCCTGCCAATTGTTCGTCGGGCCGGCCTCCTCCGCTGTGTCAGTACAAATAAAAGTCCGCTCCTCGCTTCTCGCGACGTCACTGAGATTGGACCGATGGTAGTAACAGTTGGGGAGCTTCTTCGGATTGAGCCTGACCAAAATATTTCGCACGACCGCCTCGTCGAGAAGCGTGGTTCTCTCCGATTCTGAACCGTCGCACCAGACCACGCGGTCAGGCTGGCACAGTTTTGCCGTTTGCTCCACCCAATGAGTGACAGCGGAATTGGAGGTGTTCGGTTTTGTCATAGACCGCCGCAAGTTAGCACTGTCACGTGAAAACTCAAACCGCCGGGCGGCGCAACGTTACGGGATCAAAATTATTTTCCCATTTGCGCCGGGTTCCATGACAAGTTGATGAGCGCGCGGCGCTTCAGCCAGCGGCATTTCGCAGTGGATGACCGGTTTTATTGTTCCATTTTCCAAACCCGCCGCCAGTGCTGCGTGGATGGCCACTTTGTCGGCAGGTTCGACGTTGAAAAGCATCATCGCCCGGACATCAGCGTCGCGCATCATCAAATCGCGAGCGTCGATTTCGACCTTGCCGCGGCTGCCGATCACAATGACGCGCCCATGCCGCGCCAGCAACGGAAGGTCCTTGCCGAGGTTTACATTGGAAAGCATCTCTAAAATAATATTGACGCCACGGCCTTCTGTGATCTTTGGGATTTCCGCAAGGTAATTGGGCGTACGATGGTTCAAGACAAAGTGTGCGCCAAGATCGCGAACGAGTTGCTCCCCTTTCGGCGTTCCAGCAGTGCCGATGATCCGCAGTCCGGCGGCTCGGGCAAGTTGGGTCGCCGCCGTTCCAACACCACCCGTCGCGCCATGAGTCAGAACAGTTTCGCCAGGAATCGCCCGTGCCCTTTGGAACAAGGCGCGGTACGCCGTTGCGTACGGAATATTCAAAGCCGCGCCCTCAACGAACGAAGTTTTTTCCGGCAACGAATGCGCGTCGTCCGCATTGCAGACAATCATATTTGCGTAAGCGCCGGTGACTGTGCCACTCGTGTAAATGCGCGCCCCCGGATCAAAATTCGACACGCCCGAGCCGACTTTGGCGACGACTCCCGCGGCATCCGTCCCTGGCGTGTAGGGCAATGGAAGTTTCGGATTCGCGCCGGAGCGCAAATACGTTTCAACCGGGTTGACTCCGATTGCGTGGACGTGAATAAGGACTTGTCCCGGGCCCGGCTCGGGATCGGGGACATTCTTCAACTGTAGAACCTCGGGGCCGCCAAATTGGTGTACGCGAATGGATTTCATAATTCGGAATATCGCCTTTGGAGATATAGTCCCGCAAGGCGCAATCATCCTAATTCGAGCAATACGCACCAGTGCCCGGGTCGAAAGCAAGGTTTACCGAGGATGACTTTCCGCCAAGTCTGGCTTAAACAAGCCAGCGCGGTTTTATCGGATTGGTTTTCCGTGAGCCCGCCTATTCAGGCCAGTGGTCTTTTCTCGCTCCGCGCGCCTGAGCGGATGCTTTGCTCCAACCGTGACTTGAGTTATTTCCCGCAAACGCTTATTTTGTTTGTATGAAGAGCGATGTGTTGCCCGTCGAAATACGCGGGATTCTGCCGGCCCCGAGCGGCTGCGCGATTTTCGTGGGCAACGCGCACAAAGTGTTCGCCATTACGGTGGAGCACAACATGGGTGCGATCATCGGGATGTTCCTGCGCGACACGCCCAAGGAACGTCCGCTGACGCACGATTTGATCAACAGCATTCTCAAAGGGCTTAGCGTTACCATCGAGCGGGTGATTATTACGGAGTTGAAGAATTCGACTTATTACGCGCGGCTGATTTTGAAGCAGGAGAACGAGCTTGGGAAAAAGTTTGTCGAAATTGACGCGCGGCCCAGCGACTGCATTGCCTTGGCGACGGCGCAAAAACGTCCCATCTTCGTCTCGCACGAGCTTTTCGAGCAAGTCGATGACATGAGCGAGTGGCTGGAGCGACACCCCGACAACCCCGGCGAATCTGAAGAGCAGGAATAATCGCCTGTTCGACCCATGCCAACCGCCGTCCGACAGACTCCCGTTTTGCTCGTCTGCGGCCAGGACGAGTTCAGCGTCAAGGAACGCGCCCGCGAGATTTACAAAAAATGGTGCGACGAAGCGGGCGGCATGGACCACGAGATTATCGACGCTTCCGTCAACAATAGCGGAGAAGCCCTGGCTGCGCTGGCTAAACTGCGGAGTGCGTTGCAGACACTTCCCTTTTTCGGCAGCGCGAAGGTTGTCTGGCTGCAAAATTGCAATTTTCTCGGGGAGGAAAAAACTGCCAGCGCGCAGGCGGTCACAGAGGCATTGGGTGATCTTTCGCAGGAGCTGAAAACTTTTAAATGGCAGAACGTCCGGCTTTTGGTCAGCGCGGGAAAAGTCGATAAGCGGAAGACCATTTACAAAACGCTGGAAAAAATTGGGTTGGTGGAGACGTTCGCGGGTTGGTCGGTGGAGGATAATGATTGGGCGGCGCAGGCGGAAAGTTTCGCATTGAGCGCTTTGAAGGGATTGAACAAGGACATTTCCGACGACGCGCTGGGCCGGTTGATTTCCGGCGCCGGCCCGAATGCGCGCGCTCTCCGGTCGGAGATTGAGAAGGTTTCGCTTTATACCGGCTCGCGGCCACGGATTGAAAGCGAGGATGTGGATGCTGTCGTCACTAAGAACAAGCAGGCGCGGGCATTCGCATTGGGCGATGCGCTGGGCGACCGGGACCTTGCGCGCCTTTTGCGCTGTCTGGATGAGGAGTTGTGGGAAATGCGGCGCGACCCGCAACGCAATGAGATTGGGATGCTTTACGGCTTGATCTCGAAGGTGCGGGTTTTGATTCTCGTGCGCGAGATGCTGGCGCAAAAGTGGCTCAAGCCGGAGACGGATTTCAGCCGGTTCCGCGGCCAATTGTCTCGTGTGCCTACGGACGGATTGCCGGAGGATAAAAAATTCAATCCGATGGCGATGAATCCTTATGTGTTGTTTCGCGCAGTGGGCCAGGCGCGGAATTACACGCAGGCGGAGTTGATCACGGCGATGGACCTTTTGCTGGCATGCAATCAGAAGCTGATTTCGCGAAGTCTTGATCCAACGCTGGTATTGCAGGAGGCGTTGGTAACGATTGTGAGCCGTCCCGCGGAGAAGTCGGGCAAAGGAAGGACTGGTGCGGTTGCTTGACTACTGGCGGCCATAAGGGATATTTCAGTGGAGTCGAGAGATGAGTCAGAAGCCCAGTATAATGGTGGCGGTGTGCGAGCAAATGGTGTGCATTAAGGTTTGCGGGAAGGCCGATTACACATCCACCTTGGATTTGAGGAACAGGATTGACGATTTGTGGCGTCAGGGTTACCCGCGATTTGTTTTTGAGCTTTGCGATTGCATCGGGATGGACAGCACGTTCCTAGGGACGCTTTCCGGGCTTGGGCTTGAGGCTCGCGAAGGAGTGGCACGGAAAGGGCCTTCGCTGGAATTATATAATCCCACTCCGCGCATTACTGAGGTTCTGGAAAATTTAGGCGTGGCGCACCTTTTTACGATCACAAACGGCGCGGGGCCGTCGCCCTGCAATTACGAACCGCTTTTAAAGTCGCTGGATGTCACGCGCGCCGATGTGACCCGCAATTGTCTCGAGGCTCACCAGACGTTGATGGAGGTTAATCCCAACAACGTCCCGAAGTTCAAGGATGTCACCAAATTCCTGGCAGAAGATCTTAAGCGCCAGGAATCAGGCGGAAATAAGGACGTTTCCAACAATTAGACTTTTAGACTTTTCCGCCGAAACTGGCGTAATCGTCGAGGTCAAGGAGCTCTGCAAAAGTTCGGATGTCCGACCGTCCTTTGGCCACTTTGCCGACCAAATCGACGAAAAAATTCAATGTGTCCGGGTTGCTATTCGGCCCGCGGTTTTCCATGTAAGTGGACCATTGCTCGATCTCCCATTCGGTGCGCTTGTTCTTTGCGTTGGCGTTGATCCAATCGAGAATCTCGCCATCGCCTTTGCCTGCGGCCAACTGGGTCTTCAATGCTTCCGCGTCAATTCCAAGAAAACTTAAAATGCGCTGGTCCAGGGGACAATTGTAATGGTACTCGCCATTTTTGCCGATGATGGTGGCGCGACCTTTATCGAGCATTCGGGGCAATGCTCCGTAGCCGCCGAGGCGAACTCGCGGGCTGCGGGGTGGACGTTGGGTGAGATCCGGCGCGTTGATATTTGCAATGCTCATAGAGGTTTCTATTGTGTTTATTTTAAAAACCGCCGCAGCCTACGATGGGTTTGAATGTTGTCAAACGGGCGATTCCCCTCCCGTTGAGAGGGATAATTCATCGGCTCGCCTTGACATTGGCGAGGCTGCAACTAGGATTTTGCTCCCCTTAAATAAATGAAATGGCGCGCGATTCTTCTCCCCGCATTAATTTTTATCGCGTCGCTTCGCCCTGCATTGGCGGTTGACACCCCGACCAACATTGTCACCCGCGTTGGGGACAAAAGCGTCGTTTTGCACTGGGACCAGAACACAGATACCAATCTTGCGGGATACAGGGTCTATCGTTCGTCACGCGCCAATGGGGCATTTTCATTGCAAGACAGTAAGCTGCTGACCTCCGCGGGCTTTTGTGACCTGACCGCCGTGAACGGGCGGACGAATTTTTACGAGATCGCGGTGGTCGATAAAAAATTCCACGAAAGCGCGCGCTCAGCCGCAGTGGCAGCCGTCGCAAATCCTTTTGCGAACACGGACCAATTCCTGGATTTCGTGCAGGAAACGGATTTTGATTATTTTTGGTATTTGGCGAATCCGACCAACGGCTTGGTTCCTGACCGCAGCGAGCCGACTTCGCCTTGCAGCATCGCGGCGGTTGGTTTTGGCTTGACAGCGATTGGGATTGGGATTGATCACGGATGGATTACGCGATCGCAAGGAGCGGCGAGAGTGGCCACGACCTTGAACACTTTCCTGCAAGGCCCGCAGGGCACAAACGAAACCGGGATGATGGGATACAAGGGCTGGTTTTATCATTTCCTGAACATGGCAGATGGCTCGCGGGCGAG
The DNA here is from genome assembly GCA_036501665.1 of Verrucomicrobiia bacterium. Taxonomy (GTDB): domain Bacteria; phylum Verrucomicrobiota; class Verrucomicrobiia; order Limisphaerales; family Palsa-1400; genus DATAUD01. The sequence continues at coordinate 82,554 of DASXZW010000008.1, read as the reverse complement.
CGCGTCCGAGCTGTCGTCGATTGACACGACGCTGCTTCTCGCAGGAATTCTTTATGACAAACAGTATTTCGACGGGACGAACGCCGAAGAAACCTCCATTCGTGAAATGGCCACGGCGATTTTTAACCGCGCGGATTGGACCTGGATGTCCAACGAAACCAATGCCGTGTGCATGGCGTGGTACCCCGTCAGTGGATTTGTCAGAAACTACTGGGGCGGTTATTGCGAAGGGATGATCGTCTATTGCCTCGGCCTGGGAAGCTCGACGACTCCGCTGCCCGCATCGACCTGGAACTATTGGACCAGTGGATACATTTGGGCGACAAACTACGGTCAAACTTATGTTAATTTCCCCCCGCTTTTTTCCTACGAATTCTCGCACTGCTGGATTGATTTCCGGAATATTGCGGATTCCTATATGGCGAGCCACGGCACCACTTACTTCGAGAATTCCCGACGAGCGGCCTTGGCGCAGGTGACTTACTGCGGGTCCAGTCCGAACCCTGCCATCAATGTGGGCTACAGCAGCAATGTCTGGGGTCTGACTTCGTCCGACGATCCAAGCGGCTATACGGCGCACGGGATACCTCCGCCGGGATTCGACAACGGCACGATCGCTCCCACGGCGGCGGCAGGGGCGATTGTTTTTACGCCGGAGTTTTCCGTGCCGACGCTAAATTATTTTTACAACCATTACCGGGAACAGCTTTGGACCGCTTATGGGTTCCGCGACGCGTTTAATCCGGGCAAGGGGTGGTACGACGCCGATGAATTGGGAATCGACCAAGGGCCGGTCGTCATCATGATCGAGAATTATCGCACGGAACGTCCGTGGAAGGTTTTCATGCGCAACCCGGAGGTTCAGACCGGATTGCAAAGGGCGGGTTTTGTCGCGCTGCCGCTGGCAAATTCAAGAGCACAGGCGAAACCCGAGTAAAAGACGGTTGTCTTCGACTCGGGCCGCGCAAAAACGATTCTACTTATCGCGGTTCTAAAGGCAGTTAACCTTTTTTCACCTTTTCCCAACGGCCTGAGCCGGCTGACTTGAGGACGGCGTCGCAAATGTATTGCGTTTGCAGGGCGTCGCGGAAGGTCGGGCTGGCAAATTTTCCCTCGTCCAAGCCGGTCAGAAAATCGGCGACCTGGTGAATGAAGGTGTGCTCGTAACCGATCTGTAAACCGGGCACCCACCAATTTTTCATGTAAGGCTGATCGCCATCGGTAACGTGGATCGAGCGCCAGCCGCGTACGCGGCCTTCGTCGCGATGATCGAAGTATTGCAGGCGATGCAAATCGTGCAGGTCCCAGAAGATCGAGGCGTCTTTGCCGTTGATTTCGAAAGTGTAAAGCGCTTTGTGTCCGCGTGCGTAACGGGTGGACTCGAAAGTCGCGAGCGATCCATTCTCGAACCGAGCAAGGAAAGCGCATGCGTCGTCGATGCTCACTTTTTCCATTTTGCCGCTGACCGTATGCTTGCGCTGTTTGACGAAGGTCTCTGTCATCGCGGTGACTGTGTCGATTCCGCCGTTGAGCCAGATAGCGGTGTCGATGCAATGCGCCAGCAGATCGCCAGTGACGCCGCTGCCGGCAACTTTCGCGTCCAACCGCCAAAGACCCGCGCCGCCCTGGGGCACGTCCGCGCTGATCGTCCAGTCTTGGAGAAATTTTGCGCGGTAATGATATATTTGACCGAGACGGCCCTCGTCGATCAACTGCTTGGCCATCGTCACGGCGGGAACGCGGCGGTAATTGTACCAAACCATATTCGGGACTTTGGCTTTTTCGACGGCTTGCGCCATTTTTTTGCCTTCGGGCCCGTCCATCGAGAGAGGCTTTTCGCACATGATCATCTTGCCTGCTTTTGCGGCGGCGATGGCGATTTCCGCATGGGTGTCGTTCGGGCTGGCGATGTCAATAAGATCAATGTCCGGGCGCGAGATCAACTTTCGCCAATCAGTCTCAAACGATTCAAAGCCCCACTTTTGCGCGAAGGCGCGGGCATTATCCTCGTTCCTCCCGCAAATCGCCTTGAGGACCGGCTTGTAGGGAAGATTAAAAAAGTTGTTGACCCTCGCAAACGCATTCGAGTGGGTCCGCCCCATAAAACCGCCCCCGATCAATCCGACATTCAATTGTTTCATAAAATGAATTTAAAGCTTTCTTGCCAACGGCCTGCTCGCTCAAACGTTTTATTTCTGCTGTCCAGCCCCGGTAGGGGCGACCTGTTTATAGCGTGGACAGGGGTACCGTCATCAGCCCCGTCAGGGGCGGCCTGTCTCAACTGATTGAAAAATATATCGATCGTCGTAATCAACCTTAAACTTTTCCTGCATTTCAATATACTCATCGCGAAAAGTCCTTTTCCTATGATGCTGTTCCTGATTCTTGACGTAACGAGTCACATTCTGCAATTGAGAATGCGAATACGAAAATGCGCCAAACCCTTCCTGCCAATTGAAACGCCCCGCAATCCAGCGGTTCTCGTTGATGAATTTGGATGACCCCGCCTTTACATCGCGCACGAGGTCGGATAATGCAATGTCCGGTTTTTGACCGACGAGCATGTGAACATGGTCGGGCATTGAGTTAATGGCGATGAGTTTTTGGCCCCGTTTTCTGACGATGCCTGTGATGAATTTGTGCAATTCCTCCTTATGGCTTGAAGGTAAAACAGAAGCACGGCTTTCGACTGCGAAAACAATATGGACGTAGATTTGAGAATTTGTGTTGGCCATGCTTTGACAGGCCGCCCCTGACGGGGCTTTAATTGTTTTTGACGTGTTCTATAAACAGGGGCCCCCTAACGGGGGCTTCCAAATCAATTTTGCGGGGGCCGGTCGATCATGGAACATCTAAGCTTCCAGCCGTGGTTTTCGCGGACCTGAATCATTGAGGCGAGGATGTTGTTCCACGTTTCCTGTTTCATCATTACTTCGTTCGGGAACATGCAGCCATCCCAGCAAATGTGTTTGAATTTCTTGGCGACCTTGTCTTTTTCGTCGCGCATCCAGTATGCGGCGTCGCGGGGAATGTTAAGCTTTCCATTCGGATCGGTCGCGAGGCAATGGCGGCCCGTCTTGTCGTGCGAACCGGAGCCTTTGACGGTGGCGTCGTTTTGCGCGACGTGAAAATCAATCGTCCACGGGCGAAGCGCAACGGTCATTTTCTTCATCGCTTCATGGAATGCGCCGGGTTCCCAGTGAAAATCCTTCGGAACGATGCGATGCTCGGGCGCATTGACGCCGAGCGTGTAAAGAAGAGTATGCGCCATGTCCGCCTGGAAACCGACGAGCTTTGGCAGGCCGACTTCTTCCAGCAGTTGCACCATGTATTTCCAACTGTGCATCGCGCCCCAGCAAATTTCGCCTTCTGCGGCCAGTTTTTCGCCATGATCTTTCGCGACTTTTGCGGCTTCCTTGAACGTGGCGGCGATGCGTTTGGTGTTTTGTTTCGGATTTTTTTCCCAATCGGTGACGCCGCACGCCGAGTCAATGCGAACGACGCCGTAAGGACGGACTCCGGCGTCGCGCAGCTTGGATGCTATGCGACAGGCTTTCTGAACCTGTATGACAAATTTCTTGCGGTCCTCTTCGCCTCCCATCGCTGAACCTCCGCCTGTGGGCGGCCAAACCGGCGCGACCACTGAACCCACGACTAGACCCTTCCCGCGAATTTTTTGGACGAGTTTTTTCAAGCCGTCATCACTGATGTCGATGCTCACATGCGGGTCAAAAAGAAAAATATCGACGCCATCGAATTTTACGCCGTTGACCTCGGCCTTGGTGGTCAAGTCAAGCATGGTGTCGAGATCGAGGCACGGTTCCGCGCCGGGACTGCCTTTGCCGACCAAACCCGGCCACATGGCATTGTGCAACTTTGGAAAATTATTCGCCGTTTTCTGTGTCATGCGCACATGTTGTACAAATCCCGAAAATTGTAAAATCCAACTTCACTTGGATTGCGCGACCATCTTTAAAAACTCTGCTTCGTCTATGACCTGGACGCCGAGTGAGTGCGCCTTCTCCAGTTTTGAACCGGCTTCTTCGCCGGCGAGGACGTAGCTGGTATTTTTGCTGACGCTGGAAGTGACCTTGCCGCCAAGAGCCTCAATGCGCGCAGCGGCTTCCTCGCGCTTCATCGAGGGGAGCGTTCCTGTCAGTACAAATGTCTTTCCATTAAACAAGCCGCCGCCCGTTTTCGCCGCGCCTTTTTGACTTTCGGGGCGAAGTCCCAATTCCTTCATCCGCCGCAATATGCCGCGCCCTTCTTCGGAGTCGAAATAATCCAGCACACTCCTGGCGGCGACGGGACCGACCTCCGTGACGATGCCGGTTTCCTTTTCGCTTTTGCTCTTCGCGGCAAAGCCCGCGTCCAAGAGGCGGTGGGCTGCCGCCTCAGATTCTTCTTTGTCCTTTTCGTGATAGGCGATCACGTCCTTGAGCAAAGCCGAGTCGGCAACGTCCTCGATGCTGTCGTGGAAAGCCGCCAGATCGCTCGCCGTTGTCTTGCCGATATCGGGAATCGCCAGCGCGAAAAGCCATTTGCCGAGAGGGGCAGTGCAAGCGCGTTGAATGGCGTTCACCGCCTTCTCGGCATTTTTGGTTCCAAAAATTCGAGGCGATTCATCTGTCCCAAGGTTTAGCTCGCCGAGCTTTTCGACCGTCAAGTTGAATAAATCCAGAGGCTCCTTCACGATGCCGCGTTCCACGAGCTTATCCGCAACCACTCCGCCAACGCTTTCGATGTCGAGCGCTGTGCGAGCGGCGAAAAATTCGAGCCGCCGTGTTGCCTGCGCCGGACAATGAATATTCTGACAGCGCCAGGCGGCGAATTGCGGGTCCCGCGCGATCGGCGAGCCGCAGACGGGGCATTTGCCGTTCAGGTAGGCAAAAAAATCAAACGGCGCGGCATTCGCGGAGCGTTCCGCTTGCACAACACTGACCACGGCTGGAATGACTTCGCCTGCTTTTTCGATGACCACTGTGTCACCGATGCGAATATCTTTGCGTTTGATTTCGTCCTCGTTGTGGAGCGTCGCGCGGCTGATCGTGCTGCCGGAAAGGAACACCGGTTGCAACTCGGCGACGGGCGTCAAGACTCCGGTGCGCCCAACCTGAATCGTGATTCCGTTCAACCGGGTGCGTGCCTGTTCCGGCGCATATTTGTAAGCGATGGCCCATCGCGGGGCTTTTGCGGTGAAACCGACTTCCTGGCGCAAAGTCAGATCATTCAACTTAATCACTGCGCCGTCGGTTTCGTATCGGAAATCATGCCGAATTTTATCGAGGTCATCAATGGCCGCGATCAATTCGTCTTCCGAACGGCAAGTCCAGGTTCGTTCCGGCGTTTTGAAACCGGCATCGTGCAGCCAATCGAGCCAGCCGTCGTGGCATTGCGGGCCTCCGCCGCCTTCGACAAATCCAACTCCGTAAAATACCGCGTCGAGCGGACGTTTTGCGACGGTGCGAGGGTCCAACTGCTTCAGCGAACCGGCGGCGGAATTACGGGCGTTGGCAAAAACCTCCAAACCGGCGGCGGCGCGTTCAACGTTGAGTTTTTTGAAGCCTTCGCGAGTCATGAAGACTTCACCGCGCACTTCCAAAACGCCTTCCCATGTTTTGCGAAGCTTGATTGGAATCGAGCGAATTGTTTTTAGGTTTGACGTTATGTCGTCGCCTGTTGTTCCGTCACCGCGAGTTGCGCCGACGGCCAAAACACCGTCTTCGTAACGCAAATTGACGGCGAGGCCATCGACTTTTGGTTCGAGGATCCACGTTAGGGTTTCATCCGGCAGCAATTTTTGGACGCGCTTCACGAAGCTTCGTACTTCTGCCTGAGAATAAGTGTTGTCCAGGCTCAACATTGGCACGCGGTGCTTTTCCGGATGGAACGATTTAACCGGCTCGCCGCCGACGCGTTGCGTAGGGGAATCGGGCGTTCGTAATTCGGGATGCTGCTCCTCCAGCTCGATCAATTGCCGATAAAGCCGGTCGTATTCGAGGTCGCTGATGGAGGGCCGAGCTTCAACATAATAAAGATGGTCGTGCCGCCGGATTTCCGACGCTACTTCCTCGTGCCGTTTTTTTGCCTGCGCCAATGTCATTTTAATCGGATCGGGTAATTGAATTTCAAAAATAACGGGACACAACTAAAAAAGCCACTTCCCAAAAATTGACTGGCGCAAATTCGTTGAAGTGCTACAAGTTCGCCATGACCAGATTTTTGTCGATTCGTTTGGCGGCCCTTCCTGTTTTAGCAAGCCTTGTCCTTTTCGGTTGTGCGTCAGAAGCGCAGAAAACGCCGCCCAAACCTCTGCGTGTGCTGCTCGTTACTGGCGGTTGCTGCCATGATTACGCCGCGCAAAAGGACATCCTTAAAAGGGGCATCGAGGAACGCGTCAATGCCGTTGTCGATATCAGTTATTCCGATGACACCTCGACCAAGCCGCCGCTGCCGATTCTTGGAAATCCCGATTACGCGAAGGGTTACGATCTGGTGATTCACGATGAATGCGGCGCTGACATCAACGATCCGAATATCGTAGAAGGAGTGCTTAAGCCGCATCGCGACGGCATTCCGGGAGTCAATCTGCACTGCGCGATGCACTGCTATCGTATCGGCAATCCGAATGATCCGGTGACGCTCGGCACTCCGCACGGTTACTGGTTTGAGTATCTTGGGCTTCAATCCAGCGGGCACGGACCGCAGGAGCCGATTTCAATCAAGTTCACCGACAAGGACAACCCCATCGTCAAAGGGATGGAAGACTGGACGACGATCCACGAGGAGCATTACAACAACATCCATATCTTTGACACCGCTCATCCGCTTGCTCACGGAACGCAAGTCGTCAAGGGCCGCAACGGCACATCCAAGACCAACGACTTTGTTGTGATTTGGACGAACGAATACGGCCCGAACAAAACCCGCGTGTTCAGCACCACCATTGGCCACAACAACGAGACAGTCTCCGACCCGCGTTACATGGATCTCGTTACGCGTGGCGTCCTTTGGGCCACCGGGCATTTGAATGACGACGGCACACCTGCTGAAGGTTACGGAAAAAGCAGCAAGTAATCCGGCCTGATGCTAAAAAGCGGCATTCTCAATCCGGCACTCGCCTCGTTACTATGCCGGTTTCGGCATACGAATTGGCTGGTGATCGCGGATCGGGGCTTTCCTTTCTGGCCGCAGTTGGAAACGGTTGATATTAGTTTGACAGATGATATTCCGACTGTCCGCCAGGTGCTGGCGGCGTTGCAGGAGAATTACAACGTCGGCGCGGCCGTCATGTCTGCTGAGTTTTCGCGCGCAAACGCTCCCGGTGTGCTGAAGGAGTATCAGGCATTGTTGCCGCGCGCGAAGATCAAGTTCGTCCCGCACACGGAATTCAAGAAGCGAACGCCCTCGACCATCGGTTTGATCCGCACCGGGGACACGACGCAGTACGGCAACATCCTAGTGCAGTCAGCTTGATTTCGTCCGACGGTAAACCTTGAAAGTCGCGGCTTGATCGACCGGTTTGATCACCAGTTCGTCAATATTAACGTGCTGCGGCCTTGAAGCGATCCAGACCAGGGTTTCGGCAATATCATCGGCCGCGAGCGGGTTCACGCCTTCATAAACTTTCTCTGCACGCGCGGTGTCGCCTTTGAAACGGACATCGGAAAACTCCGTGCGGGCCATCCCCGGATCAATAGAACTGATGCGGATGCCGCTGCCGTTCAATTCGAGGCGCAGGACCTGGGTGATTTTTAGTTCGCCCGCCTTGGCCGCGCAATAATCGGCCCCGCCCTCGTAGGCTGCCCGCCCGGCGACCGAACCGATGTTCAGAATCGAACTGCCCGCGTCCTTGGGAATCAAAGGCAAAACAGCGCGGGTCACCCGCAAAATTCCAAGCACGTTAGTTTGCAGAGTCGTTTCCCAATCTTCATCACGGCCTGTGGCGACCGATTGCAGGCCGTGCGCGCCTCCGGCGTTGTTGAGAAGAATGTTGACCTCGCTGGTTTTTTCGCGCGCCCATTTGACAAATTCCTCGACGCTCGGCGTTTTGGCAACATCAAGACGATGAACATGCGCCTGGCCCGCGCCGGCTTTTTTCGCCTCGGCGGCGACGGTTTCAAGGCGGTCCGTGCGGCGCGCGCCGAGGAGGAGATTGCAATGTTGAGCGCCGAAAGCGCGGGCCGCAGCCGCGCCGAATCCACTGGATGCGCCGGTGATCAAAACCCATTTGCCTGCAACAGAAAATGACATGGCCCATGATTAGCATAATTACGCCAGTCCGCAATTTGCTTTGCTCAGAAATCTCGCGATGGCAGCTTTCGCAGTTGCACTGAGGGAGCAGAGAAAGAGAATTTCTTCTTCTTCCTTTTTTTCGTTCGTGTATTTCGAGTATTTCGCGGTTAAAATTCCTCCCCGTGGACACCGAAATTCTCTACAAGGACGAAAGTTACAAAATTGTCGGCGCATGTTTCGAGGTTTATCGCGAGAAGGGTTGTGGATTTCTTGAACCTGTTTACCAGGAGTGCATGGAGATTGAATTGCGGTTGCAGGGTGTTCCTTACGTGGCCAAAAGACCGCTTGCACTCGAATACAAGAGTTGTTTGTTGCGCTCAACTTACGAGCCGGATTTTGTTTGTTACGAATTGATTGTGCTGGAGTTGAAAGCCGTAACCGAACTGGTGGATGAACATCGCGCCCAGGTGCAGAATTATCTGAAGGCCACCGGGCTGAGATTGGGGTTGTTGGTCAACTTTGGGCATTATCCAAAGGTGCAGATGGAGCGTATCGTCGCTGAACGCGGGCGGTATGCAAAGGGACAGAATTCTTAACCGCGAAACACGCGAACTACACGAAAAATACAAAGGAACGCTCTGCTTAAAATCTGCCTGCGCCACGTCTTGCTTTGACGAACCGCAGCCACAAAAGAACAAAGCAGCAACAGAAAAAGAGGCTATCGCCTGCAAGAATTTTATGTGCATCGAATTCTCACAGGCGGTTAGACTAGACAAGGCCCCACATCATTTTCGGCCTGCGTGGCGGGGTAGTCCAATTATAAACGTCGCTTTATCACGGAACGATCCCTTTTCATCAACTATCCGTGAATAAAGAATGCCAAGCAATTTCCACCCGTCATCGTGAATAAGGTCATGAAGTTTTGTCTTGTCGGTTATTTCTTGCATGGCCTCTACATCTGGGGGCGTTGAACCGGAAAAAGCAAATTCACTTGATTCCATGCGGGTACGCTATCAGCGTCATTTGGCCCAGTCAATCAGCCAAAAGGCACAAACGTAACTTGTCACTTTGATGCGTTTACTACCACACGTCTACAGGGCCTTGGGGAACGGGGATTTCGGTGCGGGCGGCGACGGCGGGTTCCTGCATAAAAGAAGCGACCATTGGCGGGGGGCGGTAGTTGGCTTTTAGCTGGCCGTCGGCGTCGAGGAATTTTGCGCGCCACTCGCGGTAGCCGTCGAGAATCTGGTGGAATTCGGCAATGCTTGACAGCTTTACGATGCGCTTGTTGAAGTCGTTGGCGGGGCCGAATCGCTTGGAATACCACGGGCCGATCTTGCGAAACATCCGGCAGCCGTGGACTTCGCCGAAAATCTCCGACATCAAATCGATATGGCGGCTCATAATGCGCGCGCGTTCCTCGAAATCCGGTTCGGGCAGCAATTCGCCGGTCTGGATGTAATGAGCCGCGTGGCGGAAAATCCACGGATTGTAAAATGCGCCGCGCCCGATGCTGACCCCGGCGCAACCGGTTTCGTCAAACATCATTTTCGCGGCCTGCGGCGTGGTGACGTCGCCATTGCCGATGATGGGAATATGTTTGACGGCTTGGACAACGGCGCGGATTCCGGCGAGGTTCACGCGTCCGCCGAAGCCTTGCTCGCGAGTCCGGCCATGCACAAAAATGGCGGCGACCCCGGCGTCTTCGAGCACGCGCGCCAAGTCCGGGGCAGTCAGGTTTTGATCATCCCAACCGAGGCGCATCTTGGCGGTGACGGGAATTTTCACGGCTGCGACCATTCCACGAACCAGGTCGGCCGTTTTTCCCATTTCGGTCATCATGGCCGAGCCGCCGCCGACCTTGCAGACTTTTCGGACGGGGCAGCCCATGTTGATATCGACTGATGAGATGCCAATGGATTCCAGGTAAACCGCCGCATCGCGCATTTCCTCGGGGACAGACCCGAAAAGCTGGACGGCCAAAGGGCGATCAGCAGGAGAAGTCTCAATGAGTTTCAGCGCTTTTGGATTTTTTTCGAGGAGAGAGCGAGCGTTCACCAAATCGGTGGTGGCGAGGTCGAGCCCGCCAATCTCGCGCAAAGTGAGGCGAAAGGGGAGGTTCGTGTAGCCGGCGAGCGGCGACAGGAACAAATTAGACTTCAACTCAAGCGATCCAAAAAGCACGGTTCAATTAACCATAAATGGAGGGTTCTGTCGCGGCGCATTTTAATGTGTGGCTTTCAAGTCGTGAAGGCGATGTCCAGAACTTACCTGTTATTGACTTTAAACCCGCAACGGCAGTACCAATCATCGATGACCGAACCAACCTTTCATTGAACGATGAAAAATAATTTTGTTCTCCTGTTCGCTCTATTGGTTTCCGCGGCTTTGTCAGCAGAATCGGCAGACCCTCTGGCTTCGTCGGTAGATCGAGTTGGATTCCCGAAAGATTACGACACGAAATATCATGTGCTGCGGACTACTAATAAGCCTGCGGAAAAAAAGGTCGTCAGAGTTTTTGGAAACGATCTGGCCGCGTCGGTCACCAACGCCGCACAGCTACCTTATCCGTATGGTTCGATTATTGTGATGGAGACCGCCAAAGCTCAAGAAGACGCGCAGGGCAAGGTCCTGGTCGATAAAAAAGGCAACTTTCAGCCGGAAAAAGCTCTCGGCCTCCACGTCATGCGTCGCGAAAAAGGATTCGGCGAATCTTACGGCATGAATCGCAGCGGCGAGTGGGAGTATGTGGAATACCGACCGGATGGAAGCTGGCTTACTCCTCCGGCAAAATCGACTTCATGCGCAAAATGTCATATCCAGGCCGGGATGGAACGCGACTTTGTTTATCATGGAAGTTTCGGTTCCAATTAACGCAGTTTTTCAATCTTTCTTTTGATTCAAAAGGGTTGACCGTCAGCCCGCTTATTTCGCCGAGCGGCGGAAGCGCTTCATCATCCTCAAGATGTCGCGGCGCATTTTCGGGACTTTTTTGAGTGGCGGTTTGGGGAATCTGCTCCTAGATTTGGAGGTAATCTTTGTCGCGATCTTTAAGGGACTGAAAGATGGCGGCAAAGAAAAAACAACCAATAGGTACCAACATGGACGTGACTCGAACAGCTTTTGGCGCATGGAATGGCGGACGATTCATGAACTTCGGCGATCCGCTCACGGATGAGCATTGGATCACCCTGGTTCGCCGCGCATTTGATCGGGGAGTGCGGACTTTTATCACGGCGGATGTTTACGGCTCCGGCGGCGCGGACGAATTGCTTGCTCGCGCCCTCGCGGGGATCAATCGGCAGGAATATTGCCTCGTGGGCGCGGTTGGGCATGACTTTTACAAGGGTCAACGCCAGGGGTCGCGCGGTTTTCCGCGTTTTACTGATCCGAATTTGCGGCCTTCCAACGACTACGCCGATTACCTTCGCATGGCTACGGAGAAATCGCTCGCCCGTTGTCGCGCGGACAAATTCGATCTGCTCCTTCTGCACAACCCGGATTCCATCGGCTATTCGAGCGACCGAGTATGGGCCGGGATGGATGATCTGATTTCGGCGAAGCTGACCGACCGAATCGGGATCGCTCCGGGCCCGGCGAATGGATTCACGCTCGACATGATTCTTTGCATGGAACGGTTTGGCGCGTTGCTGGATTGGGGGATGATTATCCTGAATCCTTTGGAGCCGTGGCCGGGACGTCTTGTTTTGCCCGCGGCGGTCAAGCATGACTTAAAGTTGCTGACGCGCGTGGTCGATTACGGCGGGCTTTTCCATGATGACGTGAAGGCCGGGCATAAATTCGGCACACATGACCATCGAACGTTTCGTCCTGCGGGCTGGGTTGAAGCGGGAAGCTCCAAGCTCGATCACATGCGCGCAGTTGCCGAGCGCCATAAACTCTCCCTCCTGCAATTGTCGTGCATTTGGAATCTTAGCCAGGCGCCAGTACAGTCGGTCGTTCCGACGCTGATTCAGGAAAGCGCCACCGACAAATCAATTGAATCGAAGCTTGATGAACTGGCGTCGCTTCCGGCGTTGAAATTGAGCCCGGACGAAGTCGAAGAGCTGGCTCGCATCGGAGACAACCGAGGTTGCATGGCGTTGAAGGGCGCGAATCGCAGCCATACGACCGGGCCCGAGGCGGATCGTTGGAGCATTTCGACGGATTTGGAAGCCGTTGGAAAGCGCTGGGGCATCGATCCCGACAGCGATCTGGCGTTCGTTCACGGCGATCATGCGTGAAGACGATTTACTTCGATTACAACGCAACGACGCCTCTTGATGCAAATGTCCGGGCGGCGATGTTGCCGTATCTGGACGAGATTTACGGGAATCCATCGAGTGTTCATCACATTGGACGACGTGCGCGTTCATTGCTGGATGATGCCCGGGATCGCGTTGCTAAGGTTTGGCGTTGCAGGCCCAGCGAAGTTGTTTTTACGAGCGGCGGAACCGAGAGCAATAACATGGCGGTGTTCGGCGCGGCGCGGGCCTTGCGGGACAAGGGCCGACACTTGATTACCTCGACGATTGAGCATCATGCCGTCCTGCATTGCTTTCAATACCTGGAAAAGAAGGAAGGATTTCAGGTCACTTATTTGCCCGCAGACTCGGAGGGTTTGATTTCGCCGGATGATTTGGCCAAGGCGATTCGTCCTGACACTGCGCTGGTTTCGATCATGGCTGCCAACAACGAAACTGGCTCCGTTCAGGCCGTGTCGGCATTCGGGGAAATTTGCCGTTCGCGCGGCGTGATTTTTCACTCTGATGCGGTTCAATGGTTTGGCAAACAACCGTTTACCGACATTTCTGAATTTAATGCGGACCTGGTTTCGTTCTGCGCTCATAAACTGCATGGGCCTAAAGGTGCAGGCGCACTTTTCATTAAATCGCCCCTGCATCCTGATCCGGTGATTTTTGGGGGTGCGCACGAGAACGAGCGCCGCGCCGGGACAGAAAACGTCGCGGCGATCATTGGGTTGGCGGAATCGGTCGAACGGTTTGTGCAACCGCCGGTCTTTCCGCGGGATTCTTTGATGACTATGACGGAACACCTGGCCGATTTTGTTGGAAAGCTCAAGGGCGTTCGATTTCGGGGAAACCGGAATTCAAGACTTTCAAACACGGTGGCTTGCACCGTTTCCGGCGCGGACAGCATCACCCTTTTGGCTGGCTTGGATTTGGAGGGGGTTTGCGCTTCGAGCGGTTCCGCCTGCTCGGCAGGTTCGCTGGAGCCGTCGCATGTGATGCTTGCGATGGGGGTTGAGAAGGCGGAGTCGAATTCGCTGGTTCGCTTTTCGCTTGGTCGCGAATCGACAATGGAAGAGGTTTTGGAGGCGGAAAGGATATTTGAAAATGTGATTAAACGAGCGCGTTGCCGTTGAATTGGTTGTTAATTATTTGTGAAAAGGGCCAACAAGTTTGACTTTGAGGAGGGTTCTGATGAAGACCGGAGAATTGTTCACGGCTGTTTTTTGTTGTAAGTGGTTGCGTCACTCCTTGACACCGCGAGTTGTTTCCATTATTCACAACCCTTAATAATAGTGGATGTTTTATAAAGAAGAATAGTATTAAAGGCGCGCATGAATCTGAGTGTGGCAAAGGATCAATTGATTCACGGTTTGCAGTCCGTGCAAAACATCGTGACGACCCGGACGACGTTACCGATCCTTTCCAATGTGTTGCTGCGCGCGGGCGATAATAAGCTTGAATTCACCGCGACGGACCTTGACGTCAGCATCTCCTGCTCGGTCGAAGCGAACGTCAAGAAAAAGGGCGCGAGCACGGTGCCGGTCAAAAAGTTGTTTGGGATTGTTCGCGAGTTGGGCAGCCCCGAAATCGAGCTGGAGGTGGATGAAAAATACTCATGCAGCGTGACGGCGGGCGCATCGTTTTACAAAATCAACGGGTTGAGCGCCGATGAATTTCCTCCGATCCAAACGCTCAAGGACGAAAAGAAAATCACGATTTCGCAGGAGAAATTCAAAGGAATGCTGCGTCAGACTTCGTTCGCGATTTCCACGGATGAATCGCGGTATGTGCTGAATGGAATTTTTCTCAGCCTTAAAGAACACAAGATGACGATGGTCGCGACGGATGGCCGGCGGCTGGCGCTCGTCGATGAGGAAGTGGATATTCCCGAGAGCAGCCAGGGAGAGTTCATCATTCCGACGAAGACGGTAAATGAGCTGGGTCGGTTGCTGGGAGAAAAGGGCGACCTTGAAATTCGATTTGGCGAGAATCAGGCGGCCTTTACCTTGAGCGACGACAAGGGCTTTACGATTTTGATTATTTCAAAGCTCGTCGAAGGCAATTATCCGAATTATCGCCAGGTGATTCCGAGCGAGACAAAGGAGCGAATTGCCTTGCCTCGCGAGGAGCTTCTTGCCGCAGTGAGCCGCGCGCAAATCATGACGAGTGACAAGGCGAATTCCGTGAAAATGGCGGTGTCGCGAAATAATCTTGCGATAACGGCCAATTCACCGGAAGTCGGTGAAGCGCGAGAAAGCCTTGCGATCAATTACAAAGGGAAGGACATGGCAATCGCATTCAACCCGGCGTATTTGGTCGAACCATTGAAGGCACTGACGGAGGACGAAGTATTTTTGGAGCTGATCGACGAATTGAGTCCGGGCGTTTTGAAGATCAACGGGCCTTTTCTCTACGTCGTCATGCCGATGCGGTTGAGTTGAGAGCGAATTTTATTTGTTAGGGCAGGCTTAAAACAAGTTTGGAGCACCCTGCTACCAACATTCTCGTTGCACGTTAATGTTGGCCAAGAACAGAAGCAATCACTGCCGCTTTTGTCCCCTTTTGGTCTTGATCCGAATGCGGCGCACTCCGAATGCATCCAGCGGCAATAATGGCCACAGCAGCTAAGAATAAGCCAAACAAGCCAACTGAACTGTGTGCAATGGTGCCATAAATGATCAGTAAACTGCCCACCATTCCACCCAAAACGACGGACATTTTTTGTTTCATATTTTTTCTTTCGATTCATCATACCCTAAACGCTGCCTCAAAGCGAGTTATTTGACTTCCGGCACAATCTGCCAGGGCATAACTCACGATGTGCTATTTCTGTTAGTTTCCGGTGAACAACAATTAACAAGATTGGCGTGTCAGGGAAGTGCGTCCGGTTAGAATCAGCGTCGATGAGTGATTACCTGCGCGTGCTCGAAGGCACTGAACAACATCTCCGAGCATTGAAGGCAGCTGGGGTTCGATTTCTGAGTGTGAATGCGGCAGTTTTGGATTCACTGAGCGGGCCGCTAGTTTCCGCCAACGGGCATAAAGAAGGAATCAATGTAAGCTCTTTGCTGTCTGGAGTGGAACGAACCACTGAGAGTGTGCAACCCAACATACCGGCGTCCGAAAAAATTGCATCTGACGACGGGAAGAATGCCCGATTGGAGATTGAGAGATCGGCCACTTCGCCAAAGCCCCCTGAACCAACTGCGAAGGAAGTTGAGCAAAGCGGCAAAGACATACAGTCATATGACAGTATGCTTGGCAGCAACGGCATGGACGGCCTTCGCCAAAGAGCGCTTTCATGCTTGAAGTGTCCTCATTTGGTCAAGAGCCGGAAAAATGTTGTTTTTGGAGTCGGCGACATTCATGCGCGGCTGATGTTCATTGGCGAAGCGCCGGGAGCCGATGAGGACGCGCAGGGAGAGCCATTCGTCGGCGCGGCGGGGCAATTATTGACACGCATTATCCAAACGATGGGCCTGACTCGTGAAACGGTTTACATCGCAAACATTCTCAAGTGCCGCCCTGATACTCCTGGCCAGAGCTTTGGAAATCGAAAGCCGACGCCGAACGAAATGAAGACCTGTCTGCCTTATTTGCTCGCACAGATTGATTTGATTCGTCCCAGCGTGATAGTCGCATTGGGAGCAACTGCGGTTGAAGGATTGCTCGGAAAAACCGAGGGGATTAGCAAATTGAGAGGGAAATTTCATACCTTTCGGGAAATTCCGCTGATGCCGACTTTTCATCCGTCCTATCTGCTCCGCAACCAGGCGCTGACCGAAAAACGAAAGGTTTGGGAAGACATGCTCCAAGTCATGCAGAAATTGGAGATGCCGATCAGCGACAAGCAGAAGAATTTCTTCTTGAAACAGTAATCGGACTGGACGCGGCCTGGTCGCTTATCATGCACGCTTCGAACTTTAGCCGCCAATGCGACTCATAGTCCTTTGCGGTTGGACAAAATCCGATTCGCCGATGTGGTGGCGAAGTTCTTTTTTCCAAGCAGTGGTTTTTAGGAAATCGGCGATGGCTTCGTCCGAGGCCCCAGCGCGGAGGAGGCTTTGCAAGTCGTGCTCGACAACGCTGAACAGACACGTGCGGATTTTTCCATCGGCAGTGACGCGGATTCTGTCACAATGGCCACAGAAGGGTTCGGTGACAGGGGCAATGATTCCGATTTCGGCGCTGGCGCCGGGCAGTGACCAGCGGGTGGCTGTTTCAGACGTGTGCCGGGCTGGCAACGGCTCAAGAGGAAATCGTTTGCGGAGTCTTGCGAGAATCTCGCGGCCTGGAACGACGAGTTCCTTGTGCCACGCGCGACCAGAATCCAATGGCATGAACTCTATAAACCGCAAGGAAAGATTCTTTTTGACCGCAAATTCCGCAAGGCTCTCAATCTCGTGATCGTTAATGCCGCGAATCATCACGGCATTTATTTTGACAGGGTGAAGGCCGAGTGAAATTGCCAGGTCGATGCTTTCCAGGACAGCCGCAAGGCCGTCGCGACCGGTGATTTTTTTGAAATTCTCCGGTTCGAGAGAATCAATGCTGAAACTGATCCGTTTTAAGCCGGCATCGCGCAAAGCCCTCCCTTTTACGGGAAAAAGAAATCCGTTGGTGGTCAGCGCGAGGTCGCGGATTTCGGGGATGCTAGCCAGCTTTTCCACCAGCTTTTCAATGTCCCGCCTGAGCAGTGGTTCGCCGCCAGTGAGCCTGATTTTCTCGATGCCAAGGCTTGCGGAGATCGTTACGATTCGCGCGATTTCCTCGAATGACAGTATGGAATTATCCGGCTGCCAGTGGCGGACGATTTTGGCGGTTGAATCCAAAGTTTTGCCGAAGCGGGATTGATAGAAGTTGGCGGCTTCCTCGGTTTCAGGAAGGCAGTAAAGGCAGCGAAAATTGCAGCGGTCTGTGACGCTGATCCGCATGTCGCGCAAAATGCGGCCATGCGAATCCACTAAAATGTCGCCGTTCAAGATTATTTTGACGGAGTGGCGCTGGGGGCGGGCGCTGCGATGTTCGTCGCGCCGTTCTGATGCAAGTCGACTTTTAGCGACGGATCCACAGCAGCTTGCGGAGGCCCCGGCGAAGCGATGAGACGTTCGCCGCCTTTTTCCCTGCTGTTTTCGTAAACGCCGCGGCGCGTCCAATCGACAACGCGCGCTTCAACAAGGTCCGCCTTAAGCTTTTTCACCTGGGCTTGCAAAATCGCCAGATCACTGAATCGGGCTTCCAGAGTGGTTTTCTCGCTTTGCAAACGCTTCAATTCCTTCAGCAAAACTTCCCGGTCTCCTTCGGATTTCGACAATTTATTCTGTACTGCGACAATTTGAGATAGCAGGCCGTCAATGTGTTCGTGCAACGCGCCAGCTTGTTTATCCAGGTCCAGGTTTTGAGATTCCAGGTCGGCAATTTTCTTGTCGCGTTCGGAGAGAGTGGCTTCGTAGGAATCGGATTTCGCCTTGGCTTCGGCGGTGGCCTTGTCAAGACTATCCTTAGTCGCGCGCAAATTGGATTCGCTAAGGGCGAGCTTGTTGGAAAAATCAACGCGTGTGGTGGCCAGGTTGGTCTCCAACGCCTGGTTGACGGCCTGCTGGTCTGTGAGACTTGCCTTGATAGAGGTGACTGTGTTGGATTGGACAGTCAACTTGTCATACAGGTCCTGTCTTTCTTCGCGGGCCTTGTTGTTGACGACTATCAAACCGATGCCAAGGCCGGCGGCAACTATGATCAAAACGATAATTGGAGCCTTGTCCTTCATAAATAGTAAGATGCTCGCTCCGGTGGAATTGGCAAGTCCGCATGTGTTCTTGCTGTAATTACGTCCCGCGCCTACATTGGGTTCATGGACATTCCGAATGAGGCGCCGGTGATGACGTTGCCGAATGCGACGTTGTTCCCGCGCGCGTTGTTGCCGCTCTACATTTTTGAGCCGCGCTATCGCCGGATGTTGGAGGAGTCGCTTCATTCGCATCGGATGCTCATTGTTGCGATGCGCAAGGCCACAGCGACGCGCGAAATCCCTTGCAGCATAGCGGGTTTGGGAATTATCCGCGTCTGCGTTCAGAACGCCGATGGCAATTCGCATTTAATTTTGGAAGGGATGAATCGGGTGGAATTGGGCGAAACAGTGAAGCTCAAGCCGTATCGCATCAACCACTTCCGGTCGCTGCAAACTCCTTGCAAGGACAGCGTTACAATTGATGCTCTCATGGCAAAGGTGCGCGATTTGGTCAGCGAGAGGATTCGTCAGGAATTGCCTTCCAAGAAAGCGGTTTCCAGCACAGTTTCGATCAAGGATGTCATCGCAAGCCTCGAACGGCTGAACGATCCTGATCGCGTCGCCGACATGGTGACGTGGTCGCTTTTGCCGAGGGCGGAGCAGAGGCAGAGCATTTTGGAAACGCTCGAAGTCGAGGCGCGTTTGCGGCGCTTGATTCATTTTTTGATGGCCGAAATAAACCAGCAACGTAAAACAAATATTACATGAGCAACCCAGTTCCCGAAGCCAAAGGCGAAGCAGATCGCGACCAAATGATATCGGCGATGTTCGCGAGCATGGTCATTCAAAACGCCAACATGGCGATGATTTTTCTTGGGCAGGCGCCGCATCCTCAGACCGGTGAAACGGCCCAAGACCTTGAGAACGCGAGGTATTTCATTGACCAACTTGAGATGATCGAAGTCAAGACGAAAGGGAACCTTAACAAGCAGGAAGAAATGCTTTTGAAGCAGAGCCTGACCAACCTGCGCCTCGGGTTCGTCGAAGCGGTCGAGCATCCAATGCCTGCGGCTGGTGACAATAAGAAAGTGGAGGCGGAGGGTTCGGAAGCGGCGTCGCCGGAGACCGACGAACAGGAAACGCCGATTGTCGAACCGATGCTGCCGGGGGAGGAAGTGCCGCCCTCAGCGGCTGCGGAAGCGGATTCCAAAAAGAAATTTACGAAGAAGTATTGATAGGCAGATGGGAACAGACATGCGCAATCCCATCATCGCCGCGCTTGATGTGCCTTCGGTGGAGGCGGCGTTGAGTTTGGCGGAGAAAATTGCGCCTGCGGTGGGGGCGTTTAAAATTGGCTCTGAATTGTTTACCGCAACGGGGCCGGAGATTGTTCGAAAGATTCGCGCCACAGGAGCAGGCGTTTTTCTCGACCTCAAATTTCACGATATTCCGAATACAGTCGCCAAAGCCGTTGCCTCAGCGGTGCGGCTTGATGTGCAAATGCTCACCATTCACACGGGAGGCGGGCCGGCCATGATACGGGCAGCGGAGAAATCCGCCCAGGATACCGCCAAGTCGCTCGGAAAGGCCCCGCCACTGGTTTTGGGTGTGACAGTGCTGACCAGCATGGATAGCAACGAATTGGATGCGGTCGGAGTGCAGGCGAGCGTTGGGCATCAAGTGGAAAGGCTGGCGCGCATAGCCATTGAATCAGGCTTGAGAGGGCTGGTCTGTTCGCCGTTGGAAATAGCGGCGTTGCGGCAGGGATTTTCGCAGGATATTCAATGGGTGACGCCGGGCATCCGAACCGGCGCGGAAGCGGCTGATGATCAACGTCGTACGCTGACTCCGCGTGAAGCTATTGAGGCTGGCGCGAGCTGGCTGGTGGTTGGCCGGCCCATTTATGCCGCCGCCGATCCGCGCGCCGCGGCGGAGGGGATTTTTCGGTCGATCACAAATGTGTGACGGCACAAAAAAGACGTGCAATTAATCCGGATCAAGCGCATTGTGGGATGATGCAGGATCTAATCAACACCCGGGAACCATCCGCAGTTGAGGCAGAGGTCCAGAAGGCATACACCGAAATGTTTCCCAAGGGAAACAGCGATTATATCCCCGGTATTTTTCGCAGCGCCATCGCGTGGTTTTCCGGGAATTATCGCGATTTCATGGCGATTGACGCGCATTACCATGATTTGGAACACACGTTGCAAGGGGTGCTCTGCATGGCTCGGTTATTGCGAAGCCGGGCCGCGTTGAAATTGGAGCCGGCGCTTCCGCAAAGGATTTTTGAATTGGGAATGCTGGCCATCCTGATGCACGACACGGGCTACTTGAAGAAACTCGGCGATGCCGGTGGAACGGGCGCGAAGTACACGTTGATCCATGTGGATCGCAGCATCGAATTTGCCGGCGAGTATATGCGCAGCCAAAATTTTCCCGGCGCAGAAGTTCTCGCAGTCCAAAACATGATTCGTTGCACAGGCGTCAATGTAAAGCTGGACACAATTCAATTCCAAAGCGAGGTCGAGCGCATCGCCGGGTACGCGCTCGGCACGGCGGATTTGCTCGGGCAAATGGCCGCGCCCGATTATGTGGACAAGCTGCCGACTCTGTATTTGGAGTTCGCCGAGGCGGCCCGATTTAGCGCGGACGGTAAGATGAAAGCGGGCGGATTTTTCAGCAGCGCGGACGATTTGATGCAAAAGACGCCGCTCTTCTGGGACAGTTACGTCAAAAATAAAATAAACCGCGAATTTCTCGGCCTTTACCGCTCGCTCAACGACCCTTATCCCGACGGCTCGAATTCTTACATCGACCGCATTGAGGCCAACATTTCGAGACTTCGTAAGGAGACCGCCTTTCGCAACCGCGGGTAATCGGCGTTGATTAGTCGCAAGAATTTGCCAGCCTGAAGTCGCATGTCGCGTGATTATGTCTTGCAGCCTTTTAGCGCGCCGATTGAGCCGAAGATCGACTACGCCCGCGAGCTGAACGAACAACAACTCGCCGCCGTCACAGCGCCACCCGGACCGGCGTTGGTCATCGCGGGAGCGGGATCGGGCAAAACCCGGGCGTTGACGTATCGGGCGGCATTTCTCCTGGAACAAGGCATTCCGCCGGAATGTATCCTATTATTGACATTTACAAACAAGGCGGCGAAGGAAATGATGCGCCGAGTCACGGACCTCATCGGAGGGGAATTGTCGCAGTTGTGGGGCGGGACGTTTCATTCCATCGGCGCGCGAGTGCTGCGGCGCAACGCGGAATTGGTCGGTTACAAGCCGGATTTTTCGATATTGGACCGCGAGGACGCCCGCGACATGCTCAAGGCATGCCTCGCCGAATCGGAGATCGACTTGAAGGAAACACGTTTTCCCAAAGCCGATGTGTTGGAGGACATTTTTTCGCTGGCATCCAGCCGTGATGTAACGGTCGAGTCGGTTGTGGCGAAGCAGTTCGACTATTTTGTTCCGCTCGCGCCTCAAATCGCGCAGATGGAAGCGGCTTACGCGGCGCGAAAAAAGGCCGCCAACGCGATGGATTTCGACGATCTGCTCGTGCTGTGGCTCAAGCTGCTGCGGGACAATGCGGAAGTCCGTGAAGCGCAACAGCGAAGGTTTCAATTTATTCTAGTTGACGAATACCAGGACACGAATCGAATTCAGGGCGAGCTGGTCGATATTCTCGCGGCGCGGCACCACAACGTCATGGTCGTTGGCGATGATTCGCAAAGCATTTACTCGTGGCGCGGCGCGCATTTCCAAAACATCATCAAGTTCCCGGATCGCTACGAAAAATCATCGGTGTTTCGCATAGAGATCAACTATCGCAGCACGCCGGAAATCCTGAAACTGGCGAATGCGGCCATCGCCGCCAATACGAACCAATTCGCGAAAGAATTGACAGCATGGCGCAAGTCAGGCTCCAAGCCGATTCTAGTGCCGTGCGTGACAAGCGGCCAACAGGCGGCGTTCGTGGCGCAGCGCGTTCTGGAATTGCGCGAGGAGGGCCGTGAGCTGGGCAGCATGGCGGTGTTGTATCGCTCGCACTTCCACGCGCTTGAACTTCAAATGGAACTGACGCGGCGAAACATTCCCTTCAGTATCACCAGCGGCATCCGTTTTTTTGAGCAGGCGCATATCAAGGACATTGCCGCTTATATTAAATTTATCACGAATCCACGCGACGAATTGGCGCTCAAACGAATTGTTCGCCTGATGCACGGGGTCGGTGGCAAGTCAGCAGACAGAATTTGGAATGCTTTTAGCGCGTCGCCCAACCCGCCTCTGGCTGCTTCGCTACAAAAAATCTCTGCGGCGGTTCCAAAAAAGACCGCCGTGGACTGGGCGCAATTCACCGCGACAATCGCGCAATTGGAAGCGCCAGAAATGCGGGGCAACCCAGCGAAGATGATTCAGTTAATACTGGAAGCGGGCTACGAGGATCATTTGCAGGAAGAATACGCAAACTACCGTGCGCGCCGCGAAGACATCGAGCAATTAGCCGTTTTTTCGCGACAATTCAATTCAGTGGAGGAATTCCTGACACAACTCGCGCTTCAAACCGCAATCGAGGCGGAAGAAACGGCGGACGGACGTCGCGACGAAGAAGGCATTCGTTTGTCAACCATACATCAGGCGAAGGGATTGGAGTTCGACGTCGTCTTTATCATTATGCTGTGCGACGGGCTTTTCCCTTCCGCACGGTCGCTGGATGATCGGGAAAGCGAAGAAGAGGAACGGCGCCTTTTTTACGTGGCGATTACTCGCGCGCGCGACGAATTGCACCTGAGCTATCCGATTTATCGCGCAATCGGCGGCGGTGGCGACTCGATGCAGCGGCCATCGCGGTTTCTTGATGAATTGCCTCGGGAATTGCTGGACGAATGGAACCTGCTTCCTGGATGAACACGTAAAAATAGTAACGGCTCTCAATCCATCGACGGCGACCAATTTTCGGAGTCAGTTGGGGATGTCGTTTGTGGTGGAATTGGAGATGACGATTGTGGCGCGGGCGCGCCGGGTGTTCGGGGTTTTGTTGACGAAGAACGCTTTTGCGGGAGCTTGGCGATGTTGGTTTCGTTTTCTAAAGTTTCGTTGAGAGAAGGCGCTTCTTCTGGTTCTTGGGGAATTCTTTCGTCTTTGATTTTCTGTGCAAAGTACTTCGTGCGTTCGGCAACCAGCGCTGCAAAAGAAGGCGCGTCCACCTGCAATTGATGCGCTGCGACCAGTGCCGCGTCGATTTTGGCGACCAGGAGTTTATGCCGGATCTTCGGAAGAAAAGGTGTATTGACAGGTTCCACGAATGATCCCTTACCTAGGATGGTTTTAATGACGCCAAGGGATTCCAATTCCGTGAAGGCCTTTGCGACAGTGTTGCGATTCAGGTGCAATTGCCTGGCGAGCGGACGAATGGCTGGGAGTGGATCGTGCGGCTTAAGAGTTCCCGAAGCAGCGGCAAAGCGGACTTGATCCACCAATTGTCGGTAAAGTGCTGTAGCGGCATTAAAGTCGATTTGGAAAAACATACAGTCATATGACTGTATGTCGAATGACCCGAATCGTCAACAAGGACGGTTCCTCCTTATACAGTTGTTATTGAGCGTTGTGTGAATTCGCAAAATGGGATTCTCTCTATTGACATACATAGTGACGCCATGTATTATCTACGTATGCTGAACATTGGAACTTGTCGTGCGCAAGAGGGCTTTCAAGGACAAACGGCGCAATGAGGATCATTTCTAGCATCTTCAACAAACTGTAAAAAAGGAACAATATGTTTAATCTCGAACAAGCAATTTCGGAATGGCGGCGGCAGATGCTTTCAGCGGGCGTCCGGTCCCCAGTGCCGCTACAGGAGTTGGAAAGTCACTTGCGCGAAGAAATCGAGCGACAAGCGAAGTTAGGCGTGCAGATTGAACAGGCTTTTCAAAATGCAATGGGAAAGATCGGTCCAGCAACTGTGCTCGACAGAGAATTCAAAAAGAGCGGAGCCAATAAAAAGAAACGAATTATCGTGATGCTCGCTGGCGTAATCGGCGTTGCGATCGGTATGGCGCTCGTCATGCCAGCAATGGCTTTATACTTAAACCAAAGCTCGCTGAGCGGCTGGGATGTCGCCTTCCTGATATTCGGTGCGGCTTTAACTCTCGGAGGCGGGAAGGTGGCGTTTTCCAAATGGCGCGCAGCGTGAAGCAATAGCGCACACCATGAATGAGTCATTAAGTCATCAATTGCGAGAACTTCGATCCACCTGGCTGGCTTCCATAATAGCGCCATTGCCTGCGATGGTTCTTTGGCAATCCCATCAAGGCCGTTGCGTTGCGTTGTGGTGCTTTTGCGCGTGTTGTTTTTACATGGCGGCGACCAGTTTTCGAGCACCAGGTGGCCTCGATACTCTAACCTGGTCTGACAAAATGCGGCCACTGGCGGTCGCGTTGTTTTCGGCATGGGCGGTATTTTCAGCGCTCTGGTTTATTCTTGTTGACTCTCACGACTGGGTTGCGATGTTTGTTGGGCTGCAAATTCTCGTCCCTTCGTTATGTGTCGTGCCTTTCCTGACCTTGATCACAGGCAAGCGCTTTGCAGCGGTCGTTTTCTCCGCCTTTTTGGTGGGGTGCGCCAAATTGCTTGCCGGCATTATAGTCAGCCTTGTCTATGGTTGGTCGGGATCTCTCCATGACACAAGTTTGCCCTGGTTTGCGCCGAACCTGATGCTTTCGGCGTTCTGGATTAACGCTGTCATTCTTTGCGCCAGTTGCTTCTTTCTTGGCGAGTCATGCGCCAGAAGACGTCAGGCACTGGCAAGAACCGTTGCTTGACTCAGAAATCCTCGCCGGAACAAAGCCCTTCATACAAGGGAGTAACTCAAGGCCCACCGCCTCCCGCGACCGTTAAGCAGCCAGCACGACAGCAGGATGAAGCCGAAGTTTTCCATGAGCTTCGTGCAGATATACACTTCGCCCGTTCCGCAACCGCAATCGAATTTAACGGCGCAAAAGGGAATCGATTTGGCCATTCCCAATTCCAGCGCGTGATGCCAGACAACTATTGTGAAAGGAACGAGGATTCCCACCAGTGTCAACGCTGTTCCCCGGACGCCAATTCCCAAGAGCAGCAGCGCGCCGCAACAAACCTCAAACCACGGCAACATCGCAGCAATCGAATTCAAGAGAACGGGTGTCTGGACTAAATCATACTGACGAACCAGTTTGAGGAACGCCACGGGATCCCAGACTTTTTCCAGGCCGGTGTAAATGAACAATGCGCCAAGCAGCCATCGCGCTCCAATGGTGCCAAAGTCAATTATTCCAGCTTTACGACTGGGTTCGCTGATGCTCATTTCGTTTGGCCTGATATGTCGCCACTATTTTTAGCGCCGCGTTCAATGGGCAGTCGCCTCTCGGCCCAATCCTCGTAACCGCCGCCATAGACGAACAATTTCTGATTTGGCACGCCGGCTTCACGGAGAAGAATCGCCGTGGTGTCCGCATCTTCGCATTCGCCGCCGGTGCAATAAACCACGACTTGGTCCGCCGCCTGGCAGGCTGTCAAAACGCCCGTCATTTGTTGCTCTGGATGGTACGGATCCAACGGAAAAGCACCTGGAATGTGCCCAACCTCGTAATGTTCCTGGTTTCGCGCATCGACAAATACAATCGGTCCTTCCCGATAACGCGGATCATGGAACAATTCCAGAGTCCTCGCGCGGCTGATTGGTTGCAGGCCCTTGTCCTTCAGGCGCTCGTCAACGGGGTCTGTCGGGGATGTTTGAGTTATATTTGACGATGCTGCTGAATTTGTTGGGACGATGGGAGCAGAGATTCGCGATGTCGCCACGGCTTGATCCGTGCCGCTTGGAAAATAATTTCGCGCTAGTTTTAGACCACGCGGTGAAAGTTCGTTTGCGCCGAAGCCAAAAGCCGCCGCCGCCACGACAACAACCACGGCCTCCAGCACGACCTTGCCAACCACGGACGCGGAAAAACCGTTCGACACACCGTCAGGGATGCGCCGGGGCAACGCTGTTGGTGGCTGTTTGCTTCACCATCGGCGAAACTGGGTAGTGCGGTTGTCCGGCGAGGCCTTGAGGACGGAGCGATTGGACGATGGGAACCGTGATAAGTGGATAACGCGGGTGGTTGGATTTTAAAGTCGCCGCAGCATGCTGGCCTCTTGGAATTTGGTAATTCGGGGGAATGGCGACTACCAGATTGTATAGGTTCGGCGTCCCGAGGGGGACAATTTTGACTTCGATACGGCTGTCGCTTGTTTGAGGTTCTTCAAGGGCCAAATGCGTTGGGCCGTTGCCGCGAATAAACACCCGGTTCGTCGTCCAATGATCGGAAGGAGGTCCGACCACGATTTGTGACGGCGAAACTAGGACGGCCTTTTGAATGGAAGTGATGGCCGAGACCGTCAACGTCGGTTGTTCCGGATTGGAGGTCTTCAGGGCAATCGTGCCGGGGGCGTTGGGTCCGGTGAAGGGAGGCTCAACGCTGACTGTCAATTCATATTCGCGGCCGGGTTTGATTGTCTTTAGTTCAGGAATGTATTTCTTGTTCGCGGCGACCGGGTCGGAAAGGGTGACCAGCGTATCCCTATTGTTGACTATTTTCACCGTGGCTGTGCCGGGAACTGTCGTGTCGTCCTGGACTGTGATGACGGCCTGCAAGGGAGTTATTTCCATGGATTTCTTGACTGTCCCGTGCAGCATCAACTGGGCTCGCGCTGTGTTTTTGGCGTTGGAAAAGACGTCGATTGTTTTGGAGACCAGCCCGTTGTAATGCGAGTTGTCGAACTGGATGGCAATCGTTCCCGTCTTGCCGGGCGCGATGTTGGTGGAATAGTCCCCCGCAGTTGTGCATCCGCAGGAAGGGTGAACGCGGCTGATTTCCAGCGGCGCGTTTCCGATGTTGGTGACGACAAACACATGTTTGACCGGTTCTCCAGCCCAAGAGCTTCCGAAGTTGTAAACGGTTTGATCGAAGGCGATGATGGCTCCATTCGTGTCAGGCGGAGCGCTCGGGGTCGCGGAGGTCGGAACCGGAGGCGTGGGCGCTTGCGCCTTTGACTGCTGGCAAACAGCGGTTAGTACAAGCAAAATTAAACAAGAATGGAAGCGCAGGAGTTTCATATGCAATTTACGCGTAATGCTTACCTCCAAGAAGCCGCATCCCCGGCAAAAAGTCAAGGCTTCCGATGCTCGCGCCGGCGCTTGATTCAAAACAATTTTCAGGAGAGGTCTGCGGTGTGTTGGAGCGAAAGAAACCGCAGCCAACGGCGTGTCACCGGGCGTTTGTAGATTTTCGAGATGGCCGCAGCGTACAAGTCCAATTGCGGGCGATACGTCGCGATTTTGTTGGTGATTTGTTCTTTGGGAAATTGATCGGTTTTGAAGTCGAGAAGCCAAATCTCGTTTGGCTGGATTGCTGCCAGGTCAATTGTTCCCTGGACGACTATGAATTCGTCCGCGCCTCCAGGCGCAAAGACATTATTGCCCATGAGCGCCAATTCTGATGGATCGAAGCGGGCTTTGAAATTGAGTTCACGATGAATGGAGTCGGGCGCCTTTAACAACATAGCGCCGACGTCAGATTTCCAAAAAGCCGCCAGCGCCTCGAAGTCGAGGGAGGCCGCCTGAGCTGGCGTCAGCTTGTTGCAACGGATCAGGCGTTCGGCCTCTGCACGAAGATTGTCCGCCGTCCGGGTTCGCTCCAATGAGACCGATTCCAAAAATAGGTGATGCGCGGAGCCAATTTCCGCCGCCGTCAAATCGTCCTTGCCGGCGGGGCGTTTGTCGGACGGAGTGTCAAATGCAAATATGCGCGTGGACTCGTCATCCTCCTGCTCCGCAATCTGGCGTCGAAGGACTGAGACTGAAACCTTTGCGGGAATGCCGGTTTCCGAGCGAAAAGGATAATGCCAGCTTAGGCGGTCGCGGATTTCTGGTGTGATGTCGAGTATCTCCGAAGTCGTTTTGGCTTCGGGTTCGGATGTTTCAACAGGTTGATCATCGTGCAGCGTCCAGGTTAGGAGAGAGTTGCCGCCGGACTTGGTGAGGTCGGCTGTTCCGGCAAGCCAGGGGCCGATCCAGTCCAAATAATTTCTGGCTTCGAGGACCGCCGCGTCATCAAAACCTATTTGAGCATCCGCAGGCCAATTTTCGTGGATGTTTTTGTCGGATGTCGAGCCCGCCAGGATAAGTCGCTGAGCCGCGCGTGTGAATGCAACGTAGAGGAGGCGCATTTCCTCACCGAGGATTTCGCGCCGCTGCCGGTTTCGGGCAAGCCAGTGCGCCAGGCTCGGGTAGAATTGAGCGGCACCCGGCGGCTTGATCTGCGGGCAAAGCCCGAAGTTTTGATCAAGAATAATGCGCCGTTGTAGATCGTCTTCGTTGAATTTCTTTCCGAGATCAGCGACGACGACCACCGGAAACTCCAGCCCTTTGCTTTGATGAATGCTCATCAGCCTGACGGCGTCGGCTTCCGGCTCGGACGCCGGTTCGATGTCGATCTCGCTTTCCTGTTGGGCTTCGAGGAATCGGAGAAAACGCGACAAGCTTTCGCCGCGTCCGCCGTCAAATTGCCGAGCAAGGTGAAGAAAGCGCTCCACGTTGCCCCGCCTCTGCTCACCGCGCTCGCCGGCGGCGACGCGATCCGCGTAACGCAACTCGTCAATAATACTTTCGAGGCATCGCGAGACCGAGCTTCGCCGCGACAGACGTCGCCAGGCGTGAAAACGTTTCAGGAACAGATCGGCTTTGACGGCCGTAGCGTTGGCCTCATTTTTTCCTTCGGAATTCTGCCAGTCGTTGAGCGCGTACCAAAAAAGTCCTTGAGGATGGGCGATGCGGATCAATGCCAATTCGCTGGGAGTGAATCCGGCCAGGGGAGAAAGCAAGACTGCCAGCAGCGGCAAATCCTGCAGCGGGTTGTCGAGCAATTGAAGCAGCGCAACCAGATCGCGCGCCTCCGCGCTGTCGTGAAAACCGCCGCGAGCCGCAACCAGCGGGACACCGAGGCGGCTAAATTCTTTGAAATAAGCGGCGGCCTTTCCGCGTGGCGAACGAAGGAGAATCACGACATCCCGCCAGATCATGGGGCGTCGCGTGTCGCCGTCAATAATAGTATAGTTCTCCGACTTCAACTGCGCCAGGCGTTCGCAAACCATCCGGGCTTCCTTCTCCGCATCGGAAGCGTTATCGCCTGCGTCATCTTCGGCCTTTTCGCCAGACCGCCTTAGATGAAGTTCGACCGGCGGAGGGATTTGCGGGTCTGCTGCGAAGGAGGCCCGTTTGTCCGGCGCGCCGAAGCGAAGCTGCGCTTCCTCGTTATAAGCGACTCCGCCGAGACTTTCCCGCATCAGCATCGCGAAGAAGGCATTGACGAAATTGAGAATTCCCTCGTGGCTGCGGAAATTTTGCGAAAGGGGCAGGGCGCGCCCTCCGGTGGCAGCCTGTTCCCACAAAATTTTGTAACGAAGAAAAATTCCCGGATCAGCCAGGCGGAAACGATAAATGCTCTGCTTGACATCGCCGACGAGAAAGCGGTTCGCGGCGTCTTCTTCACCGGAGAGGGCCTGAATGATCGCCTCCTGCGCATCGTTGATGTCCTGGAATTCATCGACGAACACCAGTCGCAATTTTTCCCGCCAACTCTTCGCGACCGCGCTCGGACGGCTTCCGTTCCAGAGCAGTTTCAAAGCGAACTGTTCAAGGTCCTGATAATCCACTGCGCCGCTTTGCCGTTTGGCCTTGGCGAAGGCGTCCTCGAAGCGGACAACTGCATCTAACAGCGCAAGCATCGGCATTCGCGCCCAGTTCCAGTCCTCGGCCAACGGGTCGCCTTTATCGTCCGGACAGAGCGAATGCAGGAACGCTGCTTCCTCGAAAATATGTTCAATGGGTTTGCGAAGAGCCGTTTTTCTGCGGGGCGGCCAGTCGTTGTCAGCGTCAAGAACAGATTTTAGAGCGACCGCAAATTCGGCAATCGTCGGTTGGTCGGGCAGTCGGCCGAGGGCGGTCGCGCAAAGAGCAGAATTGGTATTGACAGCGGGCTGACGTCCAAGCATTTCGAGCCACGCGCGCCGTCGTTCCTCCAAAGCGTCGATCAGCCAGTCGCGCCATTCCTTTGGATCATCAGCCTGGAAAAACTTCCTTTGCGCCGCAAGCCAGGCATCGGGATTGCGCAAGGTCCTGCAATAAGCATGCATCCGGCGGATCGTCTCTCGCACAGGTTGGTCCCAATCGGCCCCTTGTTCCTTGATGAACTCCTGAATGGCGCGGTCCGCTGGCGTGTCAGATGCGTAAATTTCCTCAAGGACGCCGTCGAGCGTTTGATGAGCCAGCACTTCTGCTTCTTCGCCGGAGAGAACCTTGGGTTGCGGGTCGAGGCCCAATTCGTAGAAATGCTGGCCGACGAGGCGAAAACAAAAACTGTGCAATGTTGAAATTTGCGCGGTTTCCAGAAGAGCCAGTTGCTCAGCCAACCTTGCGCTGGGCATCGTTGAATTTTCCAAGCCAACCCGAAGCCGCTGGCGCATTTCCGCCGCCGCCGCCTGGGTGAAAGTGACCATGAGAATCTCATCGACGCTGTATTTTTCGTCTTCGAGAAGCCACGCGAGGCAGCGCGCAACCAGGGTGCTTGTCTTGCCCGCACCCGCTCCGGCCACGACCAGCACGTTGCCTTTGGCGTCGATGGCTTCTTTTTGTTCGGGAGTGAGTGAGCGCAATTTCTGGTTGCAAGGTAGGATTGCCAACGCGGAAGAGCCAACGTTTTTTCATGCCTTCCCAGTTACCGCACAAAGGAATCAGTCGTCCTTGAATCCGGTCAATTTGCCTGTAACTTAATTGACAGAGTCAAAGCAACATGCCGATTTACGAATACGAACTTTGTGAGGGTGGCTGCGTGGTGTGCGGCGGCAAATTCTCTTTGCGCCGTCCCCTGGATGCGGCGCCGCTGAAAGTATGCCCCTCGTGCCGCAAGCCGGTGCGAAAGATTATTTCCTCGTTCAGCTCGCCGATAAAATTGAAGCCGCTTTCAATTTCCGACGCCAAAAAGGCGGGCTTCACCGTTCTCAAGCGCCTAGGCAAAGGCGAGTACGAAAAGCAATAATTCTTACCACGCCAGCCGGTAAAACTTCGCCGGGCCGCTGATCGTGTCGGTGAAGCAGTTCAACCCGTTGGTGATAAAGATTGGCGCAAATTGCCACGCGTTTGAAACAGCAAGATTTGTGCTGATCTCCAGCCCGAAGGCCGCGGGCGAAACCGGCCACGAAAGCAGCAACTGATCGGAGTTTGTTTCGACCTGCACACTGATGGTCTGTTGCGCAGTGTTGACGAAATATGAGAAGGCGAATGAAAAATTGCTGTCCGTGTTCAGGTTTCCTTCCGCAAAACCAAGGTGCGCAAGATTTGTAATGGCGGCAGGCGCTGAAGCGGTCGCGAAGACCTGCATTTTCGCGCTGTCGTTGGTGTCAAGAATTGGAAAGGTCCAGAGGAGATTCCCGCCTCTATTGGTGATGCTCCCAACGGTGGCATTCGCGCCGAACACAATGAGGCCGGCGGGGATACTGTCGGTGACAATGAGACTGGTCGCGATCGAAGGCCCGGAATTGGTGACGGTCAAAGTGAAGGTGACCTCATCGTTGGTTGTGGCCAGGGTTGGAAACACCGACTTTCGCAAAAACAGCAAGGTTGGCTTGGTCGCGGTGAAATCGTTTGAACTAATGTCGCTGCCGTACTGTGTAAAGACGGTGAGCGGGCCGCTTTCAGCTCCGGATGGGACGGCCACCTGGACTTCGTTGGTCGAAACGAACGTCGGAGTGGCGCTGACGCCGCCGAATTCGACTTTGTTGACGTTGAAGAGGCTTGTGCCGTCGATTGTAACCACTGTGCCGGCGGGGCCGATCACCGGGCTGAATGAGTAGATTTTCGGAAGAATTGCAAATTGATTCGTCGAGATGAAAATTCCGCCGGGTGTGACGATTTCAACCAGGCCGGTTGTGGCATTGGTCGGGATGACCGCGCCGATTTGCGTGTTTGAATTGGTAAACTCGTACGCGATTCCGTTTACGGTGACGGACGAAACATTGGTCAGGCTGCGCCCGTTTAACAGGAGAGTCGAATTGACGATACCGCCCGGCGCGCCGAAGCCCGTAATCCACGGTTGGAGATAAAAGAGCGCCGCAGAGACGCCCGACCCAGAGGTATTATTGACTGTAACATAACCTGTGGACGCGCCAGCG
This sequence comes from Verrucomicrobiia bacterium, assembly GCA_036501665.1. Classification (GTDB taxonomy): domain Bacteria; phylum Verrucomicrobiota; class Verrucomicrobiia; order Limisphaerales; family Palsa-1400; genus DATAUD01. The sequence goes on along the minus strand of DASXZW010000008.1, from coordinate 50,089 downwards.
GGGACAACGGGCGTAAGGACCGTGGTGGAAGTCGGAGGCTGGTAGGTCGTGGTAACGCCGTCGAATTGCACTGCGGAAGCCGTCAAGTTTGTGAAGTTCGCGCCGTTAATCCTGACAGATTGTCCGCGAACCCCAGAAGGCGGGACAATGCTTGTAATCACGGGTTTGGTTGTGGTCACAGTGAAATTGCTGCTCGAAGTGTAGGTGGTGGAATTGCCGGAAACCGAAATTGGCGAGGTGACTGCGCCTGCGGGTACAAGGACCGAAAGTTGGGTGGCGCTCACAAGTTTCGGAGAAGCGGCGACATTGCCGAATTTCAAAGTCGTCGCGCTGGTGAAATTAATTCCGTCCACTGCAACCGCCGATCCCACTGGCCCAAGCGTCGGGGAAAAATCCGTGATGATTGGGCCGGTGGCATTGGTGAAGTAGTTGCTCGTCGTGAAATTGCCCGAGGGCGTGAAAACCTCAACCGGCCCGACGCCGGAACCGGCTGGCGGAAAAACCTCCAGTGAGTTGGCACTGTAGCCCGTGATCGTCCCGGCTTTTCCATTGAATGTCACCGACGTGGCGGAAGGGAGATTGAATCCAGAAATGGTAACCGCAGTGTTGGCTTCGCCGATTGTTGGCGAAAAATTGGTGATGATCGGCCCCGCGCTCGTGATGAAATTACTGCTGGTCGTAAACATCCCGTTGGAAGTCGTGATGCTGATGGGCCCGGTCGTCGCGCCCGCCGGAACGATGGCGCTGAGTTGAGTGGACGCGGTGATTGTCGCCTTCGCCGTGACGCCGTTGAACGTGACGATGGCGGGCGGAAGGAAATTGCTTCCGGAAATCAGAACGCTCGCCCCGTTTGTGCCGACGATGGGAGAAAATCCGGCAATAGTCGGCAGCGTCCCTGTCGTGAAGATATTTGTGGAGACGTTGGTGCCTGCGCTGGTCATTATTGTGATCGGACCGGTGGCCGCGTTCGTCGGCACAATCACGGCCACCTCCGTTGGCGCGATGAACGTTGCCTTGACCGAGGCGTTGGTTCCGCTGAAAACAACCGTTGTGCTGAGCGCGTTGAAATTCGCGCCGAAAATGGCCAACTGCGTTCCCGCAATGCCGCTTTGTGGATTAAAATTGGTGACGACTGGCGCAACTTGGAACGGGCTTGGACTGACGAAAGGGATTCCACCCACAACGACTGCCAGAGAGCCTGAAGTTGCGCCGATGGGCACGACCACTTGCAGTTGACTATCCGAAACCACGACAAAATCTCCCGGCGTTGGCGTCGCATAATTGAATTCTGCCACCGACGCGCCGCTTAACCCAGTCCCAAAGATATTAATGACATTTCCCGGCTGGCCAAATGACGGAGAAAATCCTGTGACGGACACCGCCGAAACGGTTTGACAAAGTAAGTGCGCAAGCAATCCCACAGTGATTGCCAAAACGGAACAAAACCTCCTCGTCCAGCTAAGCGACATAACATTGCTGAACAAAATCGCGGATCACCGCCAATTCCTGCTCGCCGGCGATGGTATGCGCTTTCACAAATTCGCGCCACTCAATTTTGAAACCTGCTCGTTTCAAAACGTCCATTTGCGGGCGCACCTGGTCGATGGGGATCAACGGGTCTTGGGTGCCATGTGTGATGAGAAGGCGTTGCTCGCGCGCGACGGGGGATAATTCCAAAACCATCTTTTCCGGTTCGTGCGCGTAGCCGCTGATCCCCACGATTCCAGCCAGCCGATGCGGGTAACGCGCCGCGATTTCCAGCGACATCAGGCAGCCTTGCGAGAAGCCGAGCACGATGGTTTTTTCAGTCGGAAATTTCTTTTCACGCGTGCTGTCAAGAAGTTCAAAAAGCGCCTTGCGGCTGCGCTCGATGCCGGGCCCGGGATTATTGTAAATGTCATACCAGGAAAAACCGCCGTAATAGGAATCCGGCGCGTTGACTAGAAGGTAGTTCATCGCGGGCATGCGCATCGCCTCCGGGACCCACCGATAACCTTCCATGCTGTCGCCAAGCCCGTGAATAAGAATCGTCAGCCGGGGATCAGTTCCTTCGGACGCCTCGATAAGTTCTGTGTCAAGCATGGGTTGCTGCGGCTTTTTTCGGGAATGGGCGCGGCGCGAGTTTGAAACGTTGATACGCGGGCGTCGTTTTCGCCAGGCCGGATGCCGGTTCATGCTTCGCGTAGGCTGCGGCAAGAAGTTCGAGCTGGCTTCGGACCGGCGGCGCATTGCGGCGCGGCACGGGTTTTCGGTAAGACCCTCCGGTTTGAAGAATGCGAACCTTGACGTTGTCCCGCAGAATTGTTTCCAGCGCTTGGCCGCGAAGTCTTTCCCGCAAATTTCCATCCTCGATGGGGAACGCCACTTCAATGCGCCGCGAAAAGTGCGCTGGCGTCCAATCCCCGCTGCCAAGCCACACCTCCGGCTGACAGGCGTTTTCAAAATAGAAAATCCTGCTGTGCTCCACAAACCGGTCCACCACGCTTCGCACGGTAATGTTTTCGCTTAACCCCGGAAGTTTCGGGCGGAGGCAGCAGATGCCCCGCACGATCAATTCGATTTTCACGCCAGCCGCCGAGGCGCGATAAAGCGCCGCGATCATGTCCGGGTCTTCCAGCGCGTTCATCTTCGCGATGATTCGGGCGGGCAATCCGCGCTTGGCGTTGGAGGTCTCTCGTTCGACAAGCCCGAGCATCCTGATTTTCAACTCGAACGGCGCGACGACAAGTTTTTTGGTCCCCGGAAACTGGCAAATTCCCGTCAATAAATTAAATAGGTTTGTCGCGTCTTCGCCAAATTCTGGGCGGCATGTCAACAATCCGATGTCCGTGTAAAAGCGCGCGGTCGAAGGATTGTAGTTTCCAGAGCTTAGATGGAGATAGCGGCGAATGGCGTCCTCGTCCTTGCGCACGACCAGGCACATTTTCGCATGGACTTTGCAACCGACCAATCCATAAACCAATTGAACCCCGGCTTCTTCAAGTCGCAGCGGCCACACGCTGGAATTTTCGTCCCCGCGACCGTGCAACTCAACCACCGCCGTGACTTGCTTTCCGTTCCGCGCCGCTTCGATCAAGGCGGAAAAAACCGCCTCGTCGTTCCCGGTTTTGTAGAGCGTTTGTTTGATGGCCAGCACCTTGGGATCGGCGGCGGCCTGGCGGAGAAAATCCAAAACGCTGGAAAAGTTTTCGTAAGGATGATGCAGCATCACATCGCTTCGGCGAATGGCCGCGAATAAATCCGTCTCTTCGCGCAAATCAGCGGCTACCGGGGCCACAAACGGCGGATCGCTCATTTCCGGCGAATGTTCGCCTTCGGCAAGGTGCATCAGCCGGTTAGGATTCAGAGGGCCGTCAATAATAAACAAATCCTGCTCGGCCAAACCCAGGTTTTCCAGGAGCATCGCGCGAATTTCCATCGGGCAGCCATGCTCGACTTCGAGGCGCACGGCGTCGCCCTGCCGACGATGGCGAAAGTCGGCCTCGACGGGCTTGAGCAGTTCGGCGGCTTGTTCGGCGTCGCTGTAAAGGTCGGTGTTGCGGGTCACGCGGAAATGCCAATGCCCCAGAATCGCCGAGCCTGGAAACAAGTTCGCCTGATAATGGCCAATCAAATCGCCCAGAAAAATATAATGCTGCCCATGGGATTTGCGGCGGGGAAGTTTCACTAGGCGCGGGAGGACGCGAGGCACTTGCACCACCGCAAGGCGGCGTTTGCGTTCTCCCTTCTCGATCAGGTCCATTTGAACAATCGAATTGAGCGATTTGTTCAGCAGCTTCGGAAATGGATGAGCAGGATCCAAACCTAATGGCGTGAGAACGGGCCGCACTTGCGCCTGGTAAAAACTATCGACCCATTCAATTTCCTCTTTTGAAAGATCGTCAAAGTTCAGAAAGCGGATTCCGTTTTTCTCGAGATCAACGCGGATTTCGTTCCGCCAGCACGCATACTGCCGAGTCACCAAGTCGCGCACACGCTTGTTGATCGCATGAAACGCTTCCGATGGCGTCAACCCATCCGGGCTGCGATGCGTGGCGGCGCTTTCGATTTGTTGTTTCAGGCCGGCGACGCGCGTCTCAAAAAAATCGTCCAGGTTCGCGCTGAACTTGCAAAAGAATTTCACGCGCTCCAGCAACGGCGTGGTCGGGTCCAGCGATTCCTCCAATATCCGTTCATTGAACGCCAGCCAGCTTAATTCCCGGTTGATGAAGTGTTCCGGCTCGATTTTTAGGGATTTGGTTCGCATGGCGCGTTCGGGCTGGACATTAAAGCACGAAACCGCTGGCAGAAAGCAGAAATTGGCCGGCTGTCGATTGATGAATGCGCCGCGTTTTTCTCGACGGCAGGGCACAAAGGGGCTAATATCTTCAGATGCCGGTTTACTTGGCGCCGATTTCCCGAAGACGTTTTCTTAAAGGTTCTCTTTCCACTGCAGCCCTTATTGTCGCCGGGCGGAGCATGGCGCACGAAACTGCCGGTGACGGTCAATCCTGGGCGCTTCTTTCGGATACCCACATTGCCGCCGACACCAACCTGATCCACAACGGCGCGAACATGGCCTCCAACCTTAAAACCGTCGCGGCCGAAGTCATCGCATGGCCGACGCCGGTTTCCGGTGTGCTGATTAACGGAGACCTTGCTTTTAACGCGGGCAAAGTGGAGGACTACAAGACTGTGCTCACCCTTCTCGAACCGATGCGGAAGCGCGGATTGCCGATTCATCTGACCTTAGGCAATCACGATCACCGTGAACGCTTCTGGGAAACACTGCCGGATGAAAAATCCGTCTCGCCAAATTTGGCTGATCGCCAAACGGCCATCGTCCGCACCCGATACGCGAACTGGTTTATCCTTGATTCGCTCATCGAAACTCAGGAAACCCCCGGACGCCTCGGCCCCGCGCAACGCCACTGGCTTTCGAAGGCGCTGGATGAAAACAAGGACAAACCTGCGCTGGTATCTCTGCACCATCAACCAACATTTGCGACCGCTTCAGGCAATGGCGCATTGGAGACCGGAGCCGAATTGATCGGCGTCTCCTCCTCCCTGCAAAACCTCGCCGCCGCAGCCGGAGCATTGCAGGACACTGCGGAGCTGATGGAAATTTTGCGTCCGCGCCGTCACGTCAAAGCGTACTTCTTCGGCCACACGCATCGCTGGAGTGTCGAGCATGATTCCAGCGGATTGTGCCTGATCAATTTCCCGCCAGTCGCTTACCTGTTTGAGAAAGGCCGCCCCAACGGATGGGTCCACGCGACTTTGCTTGCCGACGGCGCGCGTCTTGAACTCCGCTGCCTCGACCAAAAGCACAAAGACCACGGCCAGGTCGTAAATTTGGAGTGGCGCACGTAATCCACGCGGATTGAGTTTCTTGCGCGCTCGCGTAGAGATTCCTCCTCTTTACCAAACATTTCGTGTCCGGTTTCCCAACCCGGTGTCGTTATACTTATTGAAGACGAGAGATGAGCGATCAGGAATTACTTAGGCAATACACCGAGAAAGCTTCCGAAGAAGCCTTCGCCGCCCTGGTGCAGCGCCACCTGAATCTCGTCTATGCCACCGCCCTTCGGCAAGTCCGGTCCCCGCAACTGGCCGAGGACGTTTCTCAAACAGTCTTCTTGACTCTCGCGAAGAACGCGCGAACCCTCCGCCCCGGGACCATTCTTCCCGCGTGGCTTTACCGGGTGGCCCGGCGCGCCGCGATTGATGTCGTGCGCGGAGAATCACGCCGCGAACAACGCGAGCAAATCGCTCTCGATCTAGCCAATATGAAATCCGATTCCCCCGAATGGATGCGCATCGAAGGTCTTCTCGACGAAGTTCTGGAGACGCTCGATGAGCCGGACCGAAACGCCATCCTGCTCCGCTTCTTCCAGAACAAAAGCCTGCGGGAAGTCGGCGAAATTCTCGGCACCTCCGAGGAAGCTGCCCGAAAGCGCGTCAGCCGGGCCGTCGAACAATTGCGCGAGATGTTCGCCCGTCGCGGCATTGCGGTCGGCGCTGCCGGACTGGTTGCCTTGCTCGGCGCCCAGACCCTCCACGCTGCGCCAATTGGGCTTGGCGCCACTATTTCCGCGGCCGCCTTTTCCGGCGCTGCCATCGTTCACCCAGTAACAACCTTCGTCGCAACGAAAGCAATCGCTATGACTATAATGCAAAAAACCCTTGTTACCGCTGTGCTCGCCGCCGCGGTCGGAACCGGAATTTACGAAGCCCGCCAGGCCTCCCAATATCAGGAGCAGGCGCTCGCCGCGCAGCGCCAGCAGGACGCGCTCGCCCAACAAAACCTTCAATTGCAAAATGAGCGGGACGACGCGACAAACCAGATTGCCGCACTGAAATCGGAGGCCGCGAAATTCCGATCCAGCACCTCGGAAATTGTCAAATTGCGCCGGGAAGTCAGTCATCTTCGCGAAGCGTCGAAGGCCGGACTGCAGAAGGCCGCCGCCTCTGTCGAACAAAGTGATCCTATTGATTCCGCCATGAAGTCGTGGGCGGATCGCAGCAAAAAATTAAAGGAGATGGTGGCGCAATCACCCGATCAACAAATTCCCGAATTCAAACTTCTCAAGGACAAGGATTGGATTGATTCAGTCAAAGACCTTAACCAACTGGAATCCCCCGCCGATTACGCCAAGGCCATCGACGAATTAAAAGGCGCTGCGAAGGGCGAATTCGCCACCGCAGTCGGGGACGCCTTCACCAAATATTCACAAAGTAACGGTGGCCAAAACCCAACCGATTTTTCCCAGCTCAAACCTTACCTCGGCGATGCCGGCGATGATTCAATTCTGCAGAACTACGAATTCACCGGCCCGGGAAAGGTCTCTCAAAAACCAAATTTCCAAACCGATGCCGATGGCAATTTCTATGAATCGACCCTGCAGATTTCTCCTGGCTCCGTCCAGAGCGGCTCCAATTCAGGAGACGATCTGAAACAGCCGATTCTCGCTTTTGCGGCAGCCAATCCCGGCCAACCCATCACCGATCCCTCTCAACTTCTTCCCTACGTGCAGACAGAGGCCGAAAAGTTAGCCCTGCAAAAAATCATTCAGCCCTCCGCTCCTCCAAAATGATGTGTCGCGCCTGGATTTTCCTATTGACTGGTAGGAACGCCTCGCCGAGGCGTCCAGGAATAACCGGAGTGAGAACAGCGTGGGACGTACGTTTGCGGGAGGTGGGCCGCCCCTATTCTTTTCGGTCGTAAACTAAAAAGGCTTCGTCAGCCGATGCAATCAGGTCAGCTTCCGTCATCACGCCGTGGGAGTCATCATAAATGATCCCGTTGTGACGTTCACGGTATTGCTGATGCACAGCCTGCTCGACCCGCCTGAGTTCTTCAGTGGTCAACTTTGGCAACGCGGTTTCGATTTCCAAAACCGTGCTCATAACAATAAGGTTACGCAATTGGCGGTTTCAGTCAACCATCGATAATCTCTGTATCGCATGAGCCTGCCTTCACTTTGAACCAAGATGCTTCTGTTCCCCAACCAAATACGCCTCGGCCAGCCATCTCTCGACCTCTGCATCGACCTCGGACGCCGACATTAACCGAAAATGATGCACATGATTCCTCGCCGAAATGGTGTCGATCCGCCGGAATCGCGGATTTTCCAGCCGTCGCGCCAAAACAACATGACCATCGACCCATCGCGAACGCGGTGTCACTTGCGCGAATGACATCCTCACTTGAAAAGCAATGCGCGTTTTCTCCGGCAAAATAGTTATGGGGGCCCAGTGCTGCACAGCCGCAAAGGTCGTTTGGAATGTTTATTAATGAAGCCGCTTTGGTCTTTTTTTCCATGCTGCTCTTATGCCTTACGGTGACTCATTTAATTAAAAGGTCCCATTACTAGACATTTTTGGGCGACTTCTTGAGCTTCACCATCTTGCCTGTGAGCGATTGAGGGTAAGCCTCAAAATATCGCCCACTGTGGTGCGGAATTCCCATGGAAGGTGTCAGCCGCGCTTGGATCGGAAAAGGACACGGAGCCTGCGAAGTTTTTACCCAATAAGGAACCCAGTGGTCATATTGTGAGCTTGGCTTCTGTCCAATATATTCGATCTGATCCGCGCTGAATCCTGCGTGCCACACCGTTCTCCACTCTGGCGTCAAACCGTGCAAATAAATCAAGCCATTTTTCTCAAGCGGCGGCGCTTCCCATCCATAGTCCCCCGCTCTGATTTCCGCGCCCTCGAGCATAATGTTCGATTGGTCTTCATCCGATACCTTTAACACTTTGTAAATCCTCTGGTAATCCGCCCTTAATTTTTCCAACTGCGCCTTCTTACGTTTCCACGCCCGGCGATATAAAAGTGCCACAATTCCTAAGCCTGCCGCTCCACCCGCCGTCGCGGCGACAATGCCCATGACAATCCCATAACGTTGGTTGACGCTGTCAAACGCCACAGTCGCGAGCATAACAATAAAAATCCCTGCCAGGAGTTCGATGAAGGTGTAGGCGGCTTTCGTCACCGCGCTCCGATCTCTCACACATATTGACGCTTTGCGGGTTCTGGACATGAACTCTTTATTTTTTGTACTCGGTGTGACCTAATCGGATGGACACCTCAAGACCCGAGGGTTCGCGATTGCGGCAAGTCACAGTCCCGCCGCACGCTTCAACGCAGGTTTTTACGATGGCAAGGCCAAGCCCCACTCCACCTGTCGCGCGGTCGCGGGAGTCATCGACGCGATAAAATGGATCAAAAATGCGGGCTAAATCCGCAGCAGGTACGCCCGGACCGCAATCAGCCACTTTGATTGCAATATTTCCTCCATCGGGATCAGCGGAAACAGTAATCGGGCCAGCCGAACCGGCATAACGAATCGCGTTGCGCACCAGGTTCGCCACCGCGCGCGCGAGCAACTCAGGGTCCGCCACGGCCATCAACCCATCCGCGACTTCAATTTTCACTTGCGCGCCAGCGGCATCGGACGTTTCGCGTTTGACGGCTTTTTCAACAACCTCGCGGATGTTGACCGGACGCAATTGTGCCGTCGGCGCGTTCAACGATGCTTTGGAAAATGAAAGCAGTTCGTTGACGAGCGCCGCCATGTGCGCGGCCTCAGTCTCCGCCTTTGCGACGTAAGTTTGCGCGTCGTCGCTCGCGCGTTGGTCAAGAATACCAAGCGCGACGCGCAATTTTGCGAGCGGCGAGCAAAGTTCGTGCGCCACGTCACCAAGAAATCTCTTTTGCCCGGCGACCAATCCGTCCAGACGCGCGGCCATCTGGTTGATCGAATGCCCAAGAGCGCCAAGTTCGTCGCGGCGTGCTTCGTTGATGCGCGTATCAAATCGGCCCGAGGCGATGAGTCGCGTCGCTTCCGTCATTTGGGCAATCGAGCGGTTAATTCCGCGCACCAACGGAAACCAAAGTAGTACTGACAACCCTAGCCCTGCCAAACCCATGAAAAACCAGGGATACGCATCGAAAAATAATCCACCCGCGCCCAGCGATTCCGAAACCGCCACCAGAATTACCGGGACAGGATGCGGTTCATCCGGCGATGGCATCGCCGATCTGACAATCACCCAGTATCGCGAAGGATTGTCTGTATGCACTACTTGCTTCGGGGGTAGTTCCGGCGGCGGACCCATTTGCGGTCCGCCCATTTCTTCCGGCGGCGGCATCGGCCCTTCCCGATGCGGCGGCCCGCGATGGTTATTTAAACGCCGCCGGATTTCCTCCGGCAATTGCATCGTTTCGCCCGCCAATTGACGGCCTTCGCGCCCAAACACGAGAAACCGCACCTTGTTATGATAAACAGTGTCGTATCTATTTATCGTTTCATTCCATTGCGAATCCGGTTTCTGGGCGAGTTCCGAAACGATTAGCCCGCTCAGCACATCAATACGTTCATTGGCGCTGCGCGAGAGCAGCCAGTCCGGCCCGAAATGGAATTGCGCGCGGAACATTCCGTAGAAAAGCGCGGCCAGCAACGCCAGGTTCAAAAAGAACCAAAGAACGATTTTCGCGGAAAGTGGAAAACGGCGCGGCATGGTTCTAGTTCCTTTAATCGCAGCCGGGATTGATCAACATATATCCGACGGAGCGAAAGGTGCGGATGAATCGCGGGTTCTTCGGGTCGTCCCCGAGTTTCTTGCGCAAGGACCAGACATGCACATCCACCGAGCGATCAAAAACGTCGTAGTTTCGCTCAGCCACGGCCTCAACCAATTCTTCACGCGACTTGACCCGGCCCCGCGCCCGCGCCAGACAGACGAGAAGATCAAACTCCAGCGCGGTCAACGCCAGGGTCTTGTCCCCCAGCACAGCCCGACGGGTCGCCGGGTTGACGCGCAATTCTCCAACGACAATCTCCGCGTCAGCCGCCTGCCCCGCTGCGGGAGCGCCCGGCACGGGCGCGCGGCGCGTGACCGCACGGATTCGCGCCAGCAATTCCCGCGTCGAAAAAGTCTTCGGAAGATAATCGTCCGCCCCCACTTCCAACCCTGCGATTCGGTCGCTTTCTTCACCGCGGGCAGTCAACATCAATACCGGGACATTAGACTTGACTCTCAACCGCTTCAAGACGTCGAAACCGTTCAGCCCTGGAAGCATGACGTCAAGAATAATGGCGCTCCACGATTCGGCCAGCGCGCGCTCCAGGCCATCCGTGCCGTTGTAAGCCGCGCTGACCTCGTAACCGAGCGGTTCAAGATATTCCTTGATCAGCCGGCTCAGATCGCGATCATCGTCGATAATCAGCAGGCGCGGACGTTGTTGGAGCGGGTCAGGCATCGTCTTCGAGTTGAGATTAGCCCCAAAACCGAAAAAATCTTCAAAATTAACTCTCCCTTAACAATTTTCCTTTGTTTTACGAATAATCACTTAACTCGAGGGTGGTCTATTGATGGCAGATGGATGCAAAAAGAGCGCTCCATCACAAAAGAAAGGCAAATGTTATGAAGAAATCAATATGGGTCGCCGCCACCGCGTTCCTTGCGGCAATTTCGACAGTCAACGCGCAACCTGCCGACGGCCAGGGTCCTGATGATGGAAATCCGCCGCCGCCGCACCGTCATCATCATCGTCCGCCACCGCTGCCAATTGTCATCGCGCTGGATGTCAACAAAGACGGTGTGATTGACGCATCTGAAATCGCAAACGCAACGGCGGCTTTGAAGACGCTGGACACAAATGGCGACGGCCAACTCACAGTGGATGAATATATGCCGCATCGGCCAAACGGCAAAAATGCCCTTCCGCCTCCTCCCGATGGCGCGGACGGCGCGCCTCCTCCTCCGCCCCCGCCCGGGCCCGACGGCAAACGCCCCGTCCCGCCGATTGTCGCGGCCCTGGATACAAATGGCGACGGTATTATTGACTCCACCGAACTCGCCAATGCTTCAGCTTCCTTGTTGAAACTCGACAAAAACGGCGACGGAAAACTGACGCCCGACGAATATCGCCTGCCGCCTCCCGGTCATCATGGCCCTCCCCCGGATGATGCCGGCGGCCCGCCTCCCGACGACGATGGCGGCCCCGGCGACCCCCCTCCGGGACAATAGAGACAGCGACAGGATTGGCGCAGGATTCCCACCTGCGCCATTCTGAAACACCAACCACACGCTGATAACCGCGTGTGGTTTTTATTTTTTCCCCCCGTGGGAAAATCCTGATATCTTTTCTCCCATTCTAATCCCTATTTTTGTCAATTAAAGATTTTCGTGGATCGCCTCATCCAGAAATCAAATCCGCCGCCGCCGCATTGGAAATAACCTGTGCAGGGTCCTTGCATCCAGGAATAACCGCGGAAACCAATTTATTTTTCAAGCACCAGGCCAACGCCCATTGCGCCATTGGAATACCAGCCGGAACTTCCTCCTTCTGCACGCGCGCGGCTTCCTCGATATCCTTCCGCATTTTCTCTTGATCGAATGTGGAGCGCACATCGTTTGCCGCGAACGCCGTGCCTGGTTTGTATTTGCCGCTGAGCAACCCGCTGCCGAGCGGAACCCGAGCAAGAATTCCAAGTTGGTCGCGCTCCGCGTGTGGAAAATAAAGTTGTTCAGGCCGGCGATCCAAGCGGTTATAGATCACCTGCAATGCTTCGGCTCCAACATGGCGAGCTTCCCGCGCCTGCAACTCGCTTCCTTTGCCGAGAATGGAAATCCCCAGATGGCCGATTTTTCCTGCGCGCTTTTCGCGGTCGAGCAATGCCCAAAGCGCATCGTTGTGGAAAAGTTCATCCGACCCGGAATGAAATTGGTAAAGGTCAATGCGTTCAACGCGGAGCGCGCGGAGAGATTCCTCCAATTGCCGTTGAACATCCTCGCACGAAAATTTCTCGTCGCGATCCCAAAATCCCTTGTAATGATGCCCAAACTTCGTCGCCACGACCCACCGATTCCGATCATGCCTCGCCAAGTAATCGCCAACCAATTTTTCCGCAGTGTGATCGCCGTAGCACTCCGCCGTGTCGATCAAATTGATTCCAGAGGTGGCAGCCTGATCGAAAATAGCATCGGCTTCGCCTTGGGAATAGTTGTGCGCCCATTCACCGCCGAGCTGCCATGTGCCTACGCCGATGACTGAAACCTTCAAATTTGTTCCGCCGAGCTGACGATAACGCATCATATATAGTAATAGTATATTAGAAGACGATACTGCGCACCAGCCGCTTGACTCTAGCCGGAATCGCGGGAATCTCAAAATTGATGGAGGAATGACATACAGTCATATGACAGTATGTCTTTGCAATGCCTTACTGACGCCCGCTATTCTCGATTGCCAATCTATAACTCCTCGAAACCAAGAATTTACAAACAACCCAAAACCGATTAGATGTAATCTCCGTGAGCAGCCAGAGCCATGTCTTTCCCGCAGAGTTCGCCGAAGCCACGCAATCGCCTTCGCTCACGAGCACTTCGCTGCCCTGGTATTGTTACGCTGTCGCATTCGGCGTCGCGTGCATGCCGGTCGGCGTCCTTTGGGACATCTCCTGGCATTTGAGCATAGGGCGAGATTCATTTTGGAACCCCGCCCACGTGATGATGTATATGGGCGGCTCAATCCCCGGGATGGTCTGCGGTTGGCTCGTTATTAAAAACACCTTTTGGCCCGACCCCGGCGGAACGTCCGCGACTGTGGGCGTTTGGGGATTTCGCGGTCCACTCGGCGCATGGTTCGTGATTTGGGGCGCGTTTATGATGATCCTTTCCGCGCCGTTCGACAACTGGTGGCACAACGCCTACGGCCTCGATGTGCAGATCATCAGCCCCCCGCACACGGTCCTGGCATTGGGCACTTACGCGATCGCCATTGGCTCGCTGCTTTTGGTGGTATCGTGGCTGAACCGCGCCCCCGTCGGAAATCTCCTCGCTGCCAATCTTCTCGTGCTGTTCGCCTGCGGCGTCTTATTGTTGCAATTGACAGTCTTCCTCACGGAATATTCGTATCCCAATTCCCAACACAACACCGAGTTCTACGCGGCCATCTGCCGGGCGCTGCCGGTTTATCTCATCATCGCCGCGCGAGTTTCAAAAATAAAATGGAGCGCCACCCTTGTCAGCGCGATGTACATGATAATAAAAATGGCGATGATTTGGATCCTGCCGCATTTTCCGGCGCATCCCAAACTGGCGCCCATCTACAATCCGCTGACTCACATGGCACCGCCGCCATTCCCGATGCTCCTGATCGTCCCGGCGTTCGGAATTGATCTGATTATGCAAACGCTGGGTCGCAAGCGCGGCTTCTGGCACGACACTGGATTGGCCGTCCTTTTAACTGCGACCTTTTTCCTGCTTTTGCTTGCCGTTGAATGGCCGTTCTCTGAATTCCTTCTCTCTCCCGGCGCGCGCAATCCGTTTTTCGGCGGCAATATGATGTGGGGCTATCCCGACCGCCTTGGCGCCTGGTGTACGCAGTTTTGGAGCGAAGAGAATCGCCTCACCGTTAAGTCCTCCCTGCTGGTCCTGCTCACCGGTTCGATCACCGCGCGAATCGCCCTCCTTTTCGGCAACTGGCTTTCGGAAGTCAAACGCTGAAGCCATGAGTTTCCGCGCGCGGCTTGCCTCTATTATTGTTGCCGTTTTGTGCCTTTGCATTCCCCGCGCGGTGATGGCGCACGTCGGCAGTCCGACTGTTTTTTTCCAGGGGCTGGCCGGCCAATACCCGGTTCATGTCACCATTGAACCTCCCGGTGTCGTTCCTGGATTGGCGCAAATTCACGTCGTCGTTACATCCGGCGACGTCCTCCAAGTAACTGTGCGGCCCGTTCGCTGGGACGTGGGAGTCAAAGGTTCGCCTTCGCCGGACATCGCCGTGCTTGTGCCGGGTGAAACCAACATGTTCAGCGCCCAGCTCTGGTTGATGGCCTCCGGCGCCTACAGCGTATTCGTCGAAGTTTCGGGGCCTCAAGGTGACGGCACTGCGATTGTCCCGCTCAACTCGATTGCGACACAACGCCTCGTAATGTCTCCCGGAATGGCGGCCCTGTTTGCCGGCGCTGGTTTATTCGTCGTGATTCTCCTTGTGACCGTGGTTGGCGCAGCCGCTCGTGAAGGCCGCCTTTCGCCGGACGCGGAAATTACCGCGTCGCGTCGGCGGCGAGGTTGGTACGCCCGGGGCATCACGGCAGTGGTCGTTTTCACCGCGCTTTTTCTCGGCAACAAATGGTGGGCCGGCGTCGATAAGGACTATCGCTTCAAACGACTCTACCTTCCCCAGTCAATCCAAACCAAGCTCGATACCGACGCTGCCGGCCATCAGAAGCTGACCATGAGTTTCTCTCCGACATCGCGCCTCGATTCCACCCCGTTGATCCCTGACCACGGACGGTTGATGCACCTGTTCCTGATTCGCGAACCGGACGGCAACGTCTTCGCGCACCTGCATCCCCGCCGCCAACCGCAGGAAAGCAAGGACACCAACATCTTTACCTACCAACTCCCGAGTCTTCTCAACGGTCAATACAAACTTTACGCCGACATCACGCACGAAAGCGGCCTGACTCAAACGCTCACCAACGAATTAGTTATCGCGTCCGCTAACCGGGCTACTGCCGCCGCCGAACCTTTGCCCGAATCCGACGATGCCATCTCCCTTTCCGCGCCAACACAAACTTCGCGCATCGACTTCCTCCAAGGACTCCACCTCGACCGCGATTTTCCCGGCGAACTGGTCGCCAACCAGGAAACCAACCTCGTATTCCATCTTGTCACCGAGAGCGGCGGCGAAGCGACGCTGGAACCGTATCTCGGAATGTACGGGCACCTCATCATCGAAAACGCCGACGGCACAGTCTTCAACCATCTGCACCCGCTTGGCTCCGTCTCTATGGTCTCGCAACGTCAATTCGCAGAGCGCGAAAAAGCCGGCTACCTCGCCAACAAGCCCCTCGACCAATTCTGCACCACCGCGATGCCGACCCTCTCTTTTCCCTATGCCTTTCCGAAACCCGGCGTTTACCGCCTCTGGCTGCAAACAAAGTCAGCAGGAAAAATCCTCACCGGCGGCTACACTTTGACCGTCAAGTAAAACACGGTGCTGCCTTCTTTTTGATGGCCCTCTTGTCTGTGCTTGAAAAGATCGCAATCGCTGCAAAAATGCGTCGCACAGAACTGGTTTTCCGGTGAAACCCGACGACATACTATCCGCCCTGCAAGACCTGACCGCTCGCGAGCGGATCGAGTTTCCGGCGTCCGCGCCGGTCTCGGGGCCGCTGTCATCATATCCGCCCATTGTAAAATATCTTCTCGACCTCAGGAACGGGTCCCAACCCGAAGCCGCCGCCGAAGAGCTCTTTACCGCGCTCTGCAAAGATCTGCTGGGATTTCTGCCGACGCGCCAGGTCCGCCTGACTGAGGGCTACGTCGATTTCATTCTGCCCGATCCCACCGGCCAGCACATCCCGCTGGAACTCAAGCTCCTTTTCCATCGTGACGGCCCCAACGCCGTCTGGCGCGGCGAGACGAATCCCAGGCATCATTTCGCCCAGGTCAAAAAATACCTGCGCGATCACGAATACGTCGTCTTGACTGACCTTCGGACGGCGTGGGTCTTTGGCGCGCGTGATTTTTATTTTGAGGATAAGGCATTTGTCGAACTGCCTTTCGTCAATTTTTTTGCGCGATGCCGGGAAACTCGGGTCGTCCTCGACACGCTGCGTCGTTTGGAAGACACCGCCGAGAAACCCGAATTGGAACACCAATTTTTTGAAGACCTTAAAATCTGGTTCAACGAATTCGATCGCGTCAAATGGACGCCGCCGGAACTTGCCACAGAATCCATCATCCTTCTCATCAACAAGCTCATTTTTGCGCGCACGATCGAGGATTTTGGACTGGTTCCATACAAGTTCACCCAGGACGAATACGCCCGCCAGACAAAATATTGGGAGGCCAAAGGCGCGCATCGAATCGTGCCGAAGTTTTTGGAGGACTTCGAGGACTTCTTCGACGAATATTACGACACGGAAATTTTCTCCGCGCGGGTTTGGGACCGCCTCGATAAAGACCCGGCCAATCTCCAGAAATTCTGTGAAAAACTGAATTTTGTCCTCGGCGTCAATGTTTGGGACCAGGCCTTCAGCCGCGGCATTGTCCACTATAATTACCGCCGGATTGACGAGGATATTTTCGGCAAGAGTTACGAAATGTTCCTCGCCTCCAACCGCAAGGACGAAGGCATTTACTACACCCCTGCGACCATTACCGGGCCGATGGCTGATTCCATGGTCGATTCTCTTGCCGGCAAAATAGTGGACGGCATTTGCGCCGCGGCTGGCAGTCAGACCTGCGATTTCGTCAAAGCTAACAAGCTAATGACGCAGTTGGCCGAAATACGAGTCGCCGACACCGCTTGCGGCAGCGGGGGATTTCTCATCAAGGTTCTCCGCGCCTTTTGGCGGCAATACCAGCGCATCGACCAGGCCACCGCGTGGGTCGCAAAAATTCTGCGCCCGGACAACGGTGAACTTTACCTCGCCGAACTTCCGCCGAATGTCGAAGCCGCGCTGGCCTTTCGCAAAGATCACCACTTCGACAATCGCCGCATTCTCATCGCGCAAATTCTGCTGCGGCACGTTTTCGGCGTGGATAAAGACCCCGGCGCAATTGAAGTCGCCAAGACCAACATCTGGAAGGAAGCCGTCAAACTTTCCCCTGGTGATTACAACTACCGCCTGCTCAAAACCAATGTCGTTAAAATCCTTCCCAATCTGGAATTGAACTTTAACGCCGCCGACTCACTGGTCGATGTCGAACTGGAAAAGCAATCCGCCTGGCTTGCTGAGTACCATCAGGCCGAACTGAAAAAACTCTCTGACCTCCGCGCAAAATACATTCGCAACCCGATGGATCACGCCGCTCTCGACGAAGCGCTGGCCTTGCGCAACAAAATCCGCGCGAATTTGATCGAGCGCTTTCAAAGTGAAAATCTTCCCAGCCAACCTGCCGGTTTTGCCCTTCACTTCTGGCCCTGTTGGTTCACGTCCGACGGCAAACCCTCAAAAACTCCCGGCTTTGACGGCATCATCGGCAACCCGCCTTGGGAGGGGTTTAAACCGCAGCGAAAGGAATTCGTCGCCAAGTCTCGCGAGAATTTCAGCAAATACACAATGCCCGGTGCCGATTTTACGCCGTGGTTTGAAAAAAAACTGAAAGACGAACCAGAATTTTGCGCAAAATGGGAGGAGCATGTTTCCCACTATGAGCGATACTCAGAATTTTTCGGCCGTCGGTTTAAATACCAAGGTGGCGGAGACTATAACCTATTCAAACTTTTTATCGAGGGGGACTTTACGTTGCTCCGGGATAGAGGCCGACTGTCATTGCTGGTTCCATCCGGGTTGCAAACGGACGAAGGATGCGGTCCGCTTCGCAGGCTTATGCTTATCGAGAATAGTTTTGATGAACTAACCTCGTTCGAGAATCGCGGTTACACGACAGTCGAAAACGGCAAGGAAGAAATAAAGCACATTTTCCCGGACGTGGACAACCGTTTCAAATTTGGCTTCTTCAAAGTCGCCAAAGGAGCCGACCCCAAACGGCATGCTTTTGACGCTCGGTTTTATCTTCATGATCCAAATGACATCTTTGCTCCGGCAATTCGTTACGACGTCGAGTTGATCCGCCGGTTTTCGCCCGAAAATTTCAGCATCATGGAATTTCGATCCGAGACGGACTATGAACTTTGCGCCAAGATACGTGGCGAGCATTCGTTACTTAAGCAGCATAGCTATCGCTTCGCCAGTGAACTGCATATGACCAACGACAGTCATTTCTTCCACAAGCTGGGAGCTAAAAAGGCGGCTGCCGGTCAGTTGCCGTTATATGAAGGAAAAATGATACATCAATTCGACGCCGGGTTTTCCCCGGGCAACTATGCGGTCGAAGAAAGTGCGCTTCGGGAAGAATTGATACGCAAGGAAATCTTTCGGATGGTCAAATTAGTTCGCGAAATTGAACCGAAGAAACTCGAAGGTCAGGCCACCCCTAAAAAGCGCGAAGAGTTGGAGGCGCTATTGCGTGAGATTTTCGTCGCTAAAAAGTTCAGACTTCATTTCGAATGCCCTCGAATGGTGTATCGTGAGATTGGCAGTTCAACTAATGAGCGGAGCATTATAGCAACTGAGGTTCCGGCCAATGTTTGTTTGAACAATAAGCTTCCCTATCTTCTGCCGCTCGAATTCGATTTGTCTGACAAAGGAAAGATCGAACAAATTGAATTGGACGAAAAAGAAGCGCGAAGTCTGCTCGCGTTGCTGAATTCGCTAACGCTGAATTACTACATCCGAAGCAAGATTTCGACGACGTTGAACATGTTTTACATGTATGAACTGCCGATACCCAACTTAACCGGGCCGCAGAAAAAGAAGCTTGGGACTTTCGCGGCAAAGTTGTTGAAGAATCCTCGGGACGTAGATCAACGCGCCGCGTTGGAAGTTTTCATCGCTCGCGATCTTTACGGGTTGTCGTTGGAGGACTGGAAGCATCTCACCGGCACATTCACCTTCGGCGGCGGCGAAACCAAGGCTGAGTTGGACGAAATCATCCGCCTCTCTTTGGCCCTTTGGGCTGACGGGTGAAGTTTCCGCTAGTAAGCTGGAACGATTCAGTTGCTTTGGGTAGCGCGACCGTCCCGGTCGCTTCCGTCGGCGTCTCGCCGACGGACAATCCAGGAACCACACAGTTTTGTAAAATGCCCGACAAGAGCGTCTGGCGAGACGACCGCGCTCCCGGCTTTTTTACGTTGCCTGCTGGGCGGCTTTTCGTGGTTTAATCAGAAAGCGATGAAATCCTTTGCCGTTGCCAAAGAAATTGTTTCCTTCGACGTTGCTGTCCTCGGTGGAGGCAGTGCTGGCTATGCCGCCGCGCAAACGGCCGCGAAAGCCGGGTTGAACACCGTCGTGATCGACGGCGCGAAGGAACTCGGCGGGCTCTGCATCCTGCGAGGTTGCATGCCCAGCAAGACTCTTCTCTATGCCGCGGAAGTGCTTCATCTGGCGCGCGCCGGAAAACTCTGGGGGCTTCGCATTCCGAAGGCGGGTTTTGATTTTCCGGCGGTGATGGCGCGCAAGAAAAAGATGATCGCGGAATTCGCTACCTACCGGCAAAACCAGTTGGCCGGCGGGAAATTTTCCCTCTTTCGAGCGAAAGCGGTTTTCCAAGACCCCTACACTGTGGAGTTGCAAAACCGTCGCGGAAAAACGCCAAAAACCGTCTGTGCCAAACACTTTATCATTTGCACTGGATCAGTGACATCGCCATCGCCGCTGCCAGCCCTCGATAAGCTTGGCTACATCACTAGCGACGAAGCCCTTTCGCTCCGCAAACTGCCGCGTTCGCTGATCGTACTTGGTGGCGGCGCTGTGGCAGTCGAGTTGGCGCAGTTTTTCGGTAGGCTGGATGTGAAGGTCACCTTGATCCAGCGCGGGGAACATTTGCTTCGCGATTTCGATTCGGACGCTGGAATCACCGTCGCCAAAGCGCTCGGACGCGAAGGCATTAAACATTGGTGCGGAACGAAATTGCTCGACGCATTCCGGCGCGGCAAAGAAAAGGTCATCGTTTTCGAGCAGGAAAATCGAAAACGCCAGGTTGCCGCCGAAGAAGTATTGCTCGCACTCGGACGAGACCCCGCCACAACCGGCCTGGGGCTTGAAAAGGCCGGCGTGGAGACGAAGGACGGCCACATTGTTACCGATGCGCGAATGCAAACCTCTGCGCCGCACATTTATGCTGCGGGCGATTGCACCGGACCGCATCAGATCGTCCACATTGGCATCGAACAGGGAGAAATTGCCGCCCACAACATCGCGGTACCCGGCAAAAAACGCTCCATCCATTACCGATTGCTGACTAACGTAGTCTTCACCGACCCGCAGGTCGCTTCAGTCGGATTGACGGAAAAGGAAGCAGTCCTAAAAAGCATCCCTTTTGTCAAGGCCAGTTACCCGTTCAACGATCACGGCAAATCGCTGATCATGGGCATCAAAGACGGCTTCGTTAAACTGCTGGCGGACCCGAAAACCGGTGAAATTCTTGGGGGAAGCTGCGTTGGCCCTGTGGGGGGCGAATTGATCCACGAAATCATCGCGGCAATGCATGGGCGGATGACGGCACATCAATTGGCGGTGATGCCGCACTATCATCCAACGCTGGCGGAAATCTGGACTTATCCGGCCGGGGAATTGGCCGAACAAATGGCTGAAAGCGAGCCGAGCGTCTGGGCCTTGCCCGGTTCGGTTGACTGGACTGAGAATATTCCGTGACTGGCAAGGAAAGTGCTGGTCAATGCGTATATTTATGGAACTAGCTGCGCTTGTGCCGTCTTTTAGCGGCCTCAAAGTGAACTACGTGGACTTTATCGCCATCGTGTGGCTCATTGTTGGACTCTTTTATGGTCGTAAACGGGGCATGACCCAGGAAATCCTGCCCACAATCCAATGGCTGGCGATTGTCGTGGTGGCGGGACTATTTTATCGACCGCTCGCGTTAACGATCCGCCAATACGCCCATTTTGATTCGCTGTGGGCGAACATCACAGGTTACCTCCTCCTCGCGTTCGGCGTTCACCTTGTTTATCTTTGGATAAAGCACCTCGTCCATCAAAAACTCATTGGAACCGATATGTTTGGCCGGATGGAATATTACTTTGGGATGGCGGCGGGAGTGATCCACTTCGGCTGCATTTTGATCATGGTTTTCGCCCTTATGAACGCCCGCATCATTACGCAGGCTGAATTGGCAAAGACCGAGAAAGCCCAAAGCGACGCTTTTTCGGACATTCGTTTTCCAACCTACGGCTCCATCCAGCAGGCGTTTCTCTTCAAGTCCTTCACGGGGGGATTGATTGAGACCAATCTCAGCGCCGTGATGATCGCCAGCGCCGGGCCTCTGCCTCCTTCCAAGAGCGTGACTCTGAAGGCGCAGCAGGAACAAATGATCAACGAAATTCTCGACGCCAGGCGAAAGTAGGACGAAAATTGCGTCATGGGCGGATTCATTTCTCCCTCGACGCTCGATCAAATTCGCGCCGCCAGCGACATCGTTGATGTCATCGGCGGTTACGTCCCGCTTAAAAGAGCTGGCGCAAACTTCGTCGCCCTCTGTCCGTTCCACAAAGAGAAGAGCCCCAGTTTCAACGTCAATCCGTTGAAGCAGATTTATCACTGCTTCGGTTGCCACAAAGGCGGCGACGTATTCACCTTCGTCAAAGATTACGAAAATATCGACTTTCCCGACGCCGTTCGACGCCTGGCCGAACGCGCCCGAATTCCAATCGTAGAAGACAATCAGGCAGGGGCCTCTGAAACGCGGCACTTGAAGGATCGCCTCCTGCAAATCCACGAACAAATCACCCAACGCTGGCAATCCGCGCTGGCGTCCGGCGAAGGCGGACAGATCGCCCGTGATTATCTGGCCAAGCGCGGAGTTTCCCAGGAGGCCATCGAGCTTTTTCGGCTGGGCTATGCGCCGGACTTGTGGGACGACACAGTGAATTGGGCGAAGAGTAAGCAACATGAATTGCCGCTCATCGAACAAGCGGGCTTGATCATCCGCAAGGAAGAGGGCGACCGCTATTACGACCGGTTTCGCGGACGGTTGATGTTTCCCATTTGCGACGAACAGGGACGCGTCGTTGCTTTCAGCGGGCGCATTTTATCCGGCGACGAGAAGACCGCGAAGTATGTCAATTCTCCCGAGACCGCGATTTTTACGAAAGGCAAGGTGATGTTCGGTTTGGACAAATCGAAGCGCGCTCTTCTTGACACTCACCGCGCCATCATTTGTGAAGGCCAGCTCGACTTGATCGCCTGTTTTATGTCCGGCGTTAAAAATGTGGTGGCTCCTCAAGGCACCGCATTGACCGGCGACCATACGCGAATTCTCAAGCGCTACGTCGATGAAGTGGTCCTCTGCTTTGATTCCGACAACGCCGGACAAAATGCGGCGGTGCGCTCGTTGGATATTGTGCTCGGTTCCGGTCTGGCGCTTCGCGTGGCGACAGTCCCTTCGCCGCATGATCCTGACAGTTTCATCAAGGAATTTGGCGGGCCGGCGTTTGAGAAGTTGATCAACGAAGGCCGCGATTTTTTCGATTATTATCTGGATCGCCTTTGCGCAACGAACGACGCAACGAGTGATCGCGGACGTAGGGCGATTGTGCAAGCGATGGCTGAGGCCGTCCAAAAATCCGGCAGCGACGTTGTCCGCGATACTTACGCGCAAAAAGCCGCGTTGCGTCTGGGGGTGCCGGCGGAGGCTGTTCGCAACGATTTTAAAAAAAGGCCGCGCCCCCAGCGTGTCCAATCTGAAGAACCCGAAGACTCCGCGCCAGAACGTGTTCGTCCTCCATTGCGCGAATGCTGGCTCTTGCGCATTTTGTTGGAGAAGGAAGAGCATCTCGAATGGATCGCCGCGCACCTGGAATTCCAATGGCTGACTAATCTGACAGCGCGTGAAATTGTTTCGCGCCGGTTGGAGATGCAGGAATCGTGGCCCGGCGTG
Source organism: Verrucomicrobiia bacterium (assembly GCA_036501665.1). Classification (GTDB taxonomy): domain Bacteria; phylum Verrucomicrobiota; class Verrucomicrobiia; order Limisphaerales; family Palsa-1400; genus DATAUD01. Next base: position 27,125 of record DASXZW010000008.1, on the reverse strand, counting down.
GCTCCGTGGTTGTCGGAACTTGAAAATGCGGAGTGGAGGACGCTGATCACCGAACTGCTTGCCGACCCGCGCCCAATGCCGGATGCCGAGGGCGTGTTGAAAGGCTCCTCTTCGCGCGAAGGAATGGTGAGGATTCTTCGAGACGATTTCATCAAGCAGCGAATCGCATCGATCAGCCAGCGCCTCAGCATTCCCGATTTGCCGGAAACAGAACAACACGAACTTTTCGCGGAAAAGCAGCACCTGGCGCGGCTCAAAAAATCGCCGCTGACTCCAAAAAGCGATCAAGAATGACAATCCCGGACGAATTGCAGAAAGCCGCCGAAGCGCTGGGCGTGGGCAAATATTCCCGGCACATTTTTCTTTGCGCCGACCAAACCGAACCAAAATGCTGCGCCAAGGAAGCCGGCCTGGAATCGTGGGAGTTTTTGAAACGACGATTGAAGGAACTGAATCTCGTCGGACCGCAACCGCTTGTTTATCGCACAAAAGCAAACTGTCTTCGAGTGTGCGTCCAAGGCCCCATCGCCGTGGTTTATCCGGGCGCGGTTTGGTACCATTCCTGCACGCCTGCTGTGCTCGAACAAATCATCCAGCGACATTTGATTAAGGGGGAAATCGTGGAAGAATACGCGTTCTCTGGCGGCAAATAAAAAACTTAACAGAAGGCAACAAAGGCAACGGAGTGAAAAGCAAGTTTATTAGGAATTAACCACGGATGACACGGATAATAATTGGAATTACAAGTAGCGGACGAATTCCTCCAAGGTCAAGCCAGCCTGTTCGACGATTCCTTTCAGTGTGCCAGGTTTGAGCGGTTTGTGTTGCGGCACGACGACTGTTCTTGATCCATGCCGCATGATTAGATGAGAGCCCTGTCTGACGCAATTGCACAAAGCCGCACCTCTTTAACGCTCGAACGGCTTCCATGCCGCTAACGTCGCGCGGGACTTTCACGAAACCACCAAAACGGGGTCTTGAGAGAAGTGCAAGCGAATGCTTCTGGGACGTTGTCCTGCTTCAAAATAGCCCGAAACCGCATCAGAGATCATGGCATCCAATTCTCCGAATGAATCTCCCTGGGTGGTTATGCCCCCTCCGCCTGGAGCGTCCCACCGCGCCACATATCCCCCGGTGGCAGCGCATGGTTCAACTTCAAAAAGGATTTCAGCGCCATTCTTCACATCGAGAAGTTACGCCGGTCAGAAACTGAGGTCAACAAACGAAGTTTTAATTCAGTGTCCTGACATTGCATCTATTGGCGGAGGGAATTGCAATAAGAAAAACGGAGGCGCGCATCCGTGACGAGAAATCCGCGAAACTCTGCAGGTGATTATTTAAAACTTCTCGGACACTTCCATTCCGACCATGCAGACATCGTCGGCGAAAGGCTGGCCTGCCGTGAATTGCTTGATTTCATCGAGCACCGCCGCAAACAATTCCGGGCAGTGCAATGAAGAATTTTTCCGCACCGCCTGAAGCAGCAAATCCTGGCTGTACTGCTCGCCCTCCGCGCTCTCCACTTCGTACAACCCATCTGTAAACAACATTACCACGTCGCCCGCAGCCATATCGCAAGTTGTGGTTGGATAAATAGTATCGGCGAACAATCCCAGTGCCGGTCGGGACTTGCCGTCGGCGTTTTTTAATATTTCAACGGTGCCTGTTGCGCGATGAATCAAATAAGGTTTCGGATGCCCCGCATTCGCATAATGAATCTGGCGCTTCTCAAGGTCCGCAATGAGATAAAACGCGGTCGTAAACATCGGCGTCCGCGATTGCCTCAAAATGGCGCGAAGATCGGAATTTATTCGTGTCAACAATTGCCCTGGGTCCGTCGCGATGGGGCGCAATTCCTCCACAACGCCGCGCACAACCGCCGTGACCAACGCGGATCGGACGCCGTGACCCATGACGTCGCACAGAAAAAGTCCGGCCTTCGTATCGGTCAGCGCCTGGACGCTGAAGAAATCGCCGCCGACCTCACCCGTCGGATGATATTGGTTGCTGAAGCGCAGCAGGCTCGCTTCCTCCGTCGCCGTCGGGGGAAAGGTCGGGTATTGCTGCGGAAGAATGGCGAGTTGAATCTCCCGCGCCATTTTTAAATCTTCCTCGAGAATGGTGTTCTTTTTCCGCAACTCCGCCTGGCTGCGGGCCAGTTCCAGGTTGGCCAGCCGTTCCCGTTCCTCGGTTTGTTTGCGGAGGGTAACATCGCGAAACACGCTCAGGAGCAACGACCGTCCACCCTCGACCTCAACCAGAGAATTGGACAATTCCACATCGACCGCTTTGCCATTGCTTAAAATGGCGTGCCGCTCAAATTGGTTTTCTATCTTCTTATTGCTAAAACGTTGCCGGTACGTTTCGAGCATGTCCTTGAGATTGTCGGTTTCGGCATAAATGACCGTGTAAGGTCGCCCCAACAATGACTCCGCTGACGCACCGACGATTTGGCAGAAGGCCGGGTTTACGGCAAGCATGATGCCTTGTTCATCGGTCAGGCGCATGCCGTCGAAAGACTTTTCCCAGATGGAACGAAAGCGCAGTTCCGAGAACCGAAGCTTTTCCTCGGCTTCCTTGCGGGCGGTGATGTCCTCCACCATGCCTTCGTAGTAAATAATTTTGCCGCGGTCGTCGCGAACAGCCCGGGCGTTTTCCGAGATCCATATGACCGATTTGTCCTTGCGGTAAATCTGCGACTCGAAATCGTGAACCACATCGCCGGCCTGCATCAACTTGATGAATTCGGAACGCCGGTTGGGATCGACGTACAGCAATCGAGCAATATCTTTGATCGACGACATCAAATCTTCCCGATCCTGGTAGCCGTAAATGCGGATCAACGCCGGGTTGACATCGAGATATGCGCCTTCCGGTGATGTTTGAAAAATGCCGGCTATGGAGTTCTCGAAAACGCCGCGGTATCTTTGCTCTGCCTGCAATACTGCTCGTGTGGCTTCCGTCCTCTCGATGGCATAGAGGACCGCGCGCGTGATTAAATGGCTGTTTACGTTCCCTTTGACCAGGTAATCTTCCGCGCCGACATGAACCGCGTTGACAGCGAGAGTTTCGTCGTCGCTGCCGCTAAGAATGATGATCGGAATATCGTGCGCGCGCGCTTTTATTTTCCGAAACGTATCCAGACCTGAACTATCGGGGAGCGACAAATCCAATAGGATAATATCCACGCCGCCTTGAGCCAGCCGTTCCAGACCCGAGGTCAGGCTGTCGAAGGGAAAAATTTCAAACGTCGTGCCGGAGACGCCTTTCAGCATCGCCCGCAAAAAGAACACGTCGTCGGGGTTGTCCTCGACGAGCAGCAGTTTAACCGTTTTGGTTTTGGTCTCCATGCCGGGCATTCCCTCATGCCCGGACTATAAATAACACCGCATTCGGGTTTGTGGAAAGCCTCTTTTGCGAAGCCTCTCCGCCGCACCCCGAAAAGTTCATGCTCTCAATGCCAACGACCTTTGGTGTACGTGTGGCGGCCATTTTTGTAAGCGTAGTGGTTTGGTTCCCAATGCGCGCCCGCGTGAGGCGGCGCAGCCCAACGCCCTTTCTCCCAATCCCAACGATGTCCGCTCCATCCCCAGCTTCCGCCGATCCACACGGCATCGCCTCCTGGGGAAACAGGGACCGCTTCATCCACGATGGGCGGTGGCGCGGCATCGGCATAAACTACACCGCCGTCAGGTCCGGTAGCTTCCACTGCGCATCCGATAGCCATCAACGAACAAGCTGCGGTAGCGATTCCCACTTTTAGTTTTAACAAGGTTGATTTGTTCATAAGTAATATTTTCCGTTCCTTAAACACTCGGCTTGGCCGCCGATGCCGTCAACGTGTCAAGCAGGCGTTCTCGCCCTGATTGTTGACCCCGGAGTTGTATTAGGGGCAATCCCTACCGGCCTTCAGTAAGGCAAATTAGACTTGGCTAACACGATGATTTCTGACCATCGTGTGCGATAAATGAGAAGCTTCGTGCGGTTGTTTTTTTCTACAGTTGCGGCATTCGCGACAATTGTTGGCTGCGCCTCCAACAAAGTTCCCAAGGTTATCTTTCACGCCGGTGACGAAGTTCCGCCTGATTTCTTATCGGGCCCCGCCGCTTTGCTGCTGACAAATCTGGATGGTTTCAGCGCGTCCGTCGCATTTTCACAGTCCAGTCCGGGCGCTCTTCCTCAAAATGGTTCCGGCGATTTGATCGAGCGCGAGGGGCGGTTGATCTATCAACCCGCAGGATCGAATCGCAAAAAGAAAACGCTCATCGAAGGAGGAATGATTTTTATTTGGAATGGCAGTTTGCGCGGCGGCTACGTGCTCAGCGATCCGTTGCAAGCCTACGCCGGCATTCCCGCGACAATTCAAGGAACAAATGTCGTTTGGAACACTGAGGGAGCCGTCGAAGAAGAGGCCAACGGCCATCCGTGCCGCCGTCTTCAGGCTGTTGTCGGTTGCGATGACGGGACCTCAGCGCATTTTACGGTTTGGGAAGCGGAAGACGCCAAAAAGTTGCCAGTGCGGATTCGGTCCGATTCCGGCGCGCGGCAATTGACCATGAACCTTTCCAACGTCCGGCTGGAATTGCCCGCGCCAGAATTGTTCATTCCGCCCGACGGATTCACCAAATACCCGACTGCTGTGGCGTTGATGAATGAAATGATCGTCCGCCAGACAGAATTGGTTAAAGCCAGCGGGTATAACAAAGATAACAACGCTGACGGACCCGCGCCGCCTATTAACAACTGGCGCGTCGGACAGCCGAATTACTAACACGGGTTTCGGAGTCTTTTCGCTTCGCTTCGCCCCTTGCTCTCAGGTCGAAAACGAGGCATCTTCGTTCCGGCCATGAATCCTGCCCCCATCGAGAATTTTTTGCGCAAGATGGAGACTTAAGCGATGCCCGCTGAAACTGAACAATTCGATGTCGTTGTGATCGGCGGCGCGATGTCCGGTGCTGCGACTGCCTTGATGCTCAAGCGCGAACAGCCCGAGTTGCGGGTGTTGGTAATTGAAAAATCCAAAGCGTTTGGACGGCGCGTTGGCGAAGCCACGGTCGAAATCAGCACTTATTTTCTGACGAAGATACTGGGCCTGACGACCTATCTCAACGAAGCGCACCTTGTCAAACAAGGGATGCGCTTTTGGTTTTTCAACGATGAAACGCATTCGATGGACCAATGCGCGGAAATTGGCGGACGGATGCTTTCGCGGCTGATTTCCTTCCAGGTGGACCGCGCGCGGCTCGATCAGGAAGTTTTGGACAGGGCAGTCGTCGCAGGAGCGGTTTTGTGGCGCCCGGCCGATGTCGGCAATGTGGAGTTGAATTCCAGCGGTCAACAAAAGATCGAAGTTCGTATTGACGGCCAGCCTCGGTCGGTTCTGGCGCGGTGGGTGGTCGATGCCTCCGGCGTCTCGGCGCTTCTGGCGAGGCGCAATGGATGGTTTCGGCAAAACGACGAACATCCCACGGCGGCGACCTGGTCGCGATGGCGCGGAGTCAAGGATTGGGACGGCTACGAATTGGCCAAAAAATTTCCGAGCTGGAACCGCGCCTGTTTCGGCATTCGCTCAACCGCCACGAATCACATGGTCGGCGATGGTTGGTGGGCCTGGTTTATTCCACTTAAAGGCGGCGACACCAGCGTGGGCATTGTTATTGACCGGCGCCTGGCTGAATTGCCGGCCGAAGGCCCGATTGGCGACCGGATTAAGAACTTCCTCTCGCAACATCCGCTTTCACGCGAACTGCTGGCGGATGCCAAATGGGAGGAGGGCGATGTGCATTGGCGCAAGAACCTTCCTTATTACAGCACAGTTTTTGCGGGGGACGGTTTTGCGTTGGTTGGCGATGCCTCGGCATTTTTGGATCCTTTTTACAGTCCCGGCCTCGATTGGATTTCTTTCACGACGATGTGCGCAGTTCGGCTCATCTTGACACAACAAAAGGGCGAGCCGATCACCGACCTGATTGCCCTGCACAACCGCAGATTCTCCAACAGCTACCAGCGCTGGTTCCGGGGGATTTACAAGGACAAGTACGAGTACATGGGGGAATTCGACTTGATGCGCCTCGCGTTTGTGATGGACATCGGACTCTATTACACAGGCGTCGTTTCGCAGCCGTATTTGCGCGGCCCGGAAAGCTATTACGAGCCGGTTTACTCCACGATTCCGTCAATACCATTTTACTGGCTGATGAGTGCGTACAATCGCCGCTTTGCCTCCATCGCTCGGCATCGGCGCAAGCGCAACGCCCTGGGAAAATCCAACGCCAACCGGCGTTTCCTTTTTCCTGGATTCAGCTTTGCGGTCACAACTCAGGTGCGCATTGTCCGCGCGCTCGCGTCGTGGGCAATCCTGGAATTGACCGAAGGCTGGCGCACCTGGTTTAAAAGCGAAAAGACCGTCGCAGGCTTGAAAGTTGAAAAGCCCCCTCCTAATCCTACTCGTAATCTTAATCCTAACCCCTCCTCGCCCCAGCCCATCCCAAGCCCCGCTCAATCCGCCCAGTGATCGGCCAGCCGCTCCGTGGAAGGCACGAGGTTCTCCGCTGAAATCGCCTCAAGCACGCGCGACTCCGTCATGATGAACCGGTCACGTTTGTAAAGAAGATATTCCCCGCGCATGGGCGTTGGCGTCATGTTGATGGTGACAAGGTTCGCTCCCGTGCGCAGGCCGCGGCGGTACCCGGTCGAATCGGCAAGGTTCAACGCGCTCACCGCGGGAATCACCAATTCCGGTTTCATGATTCGCAGCGCCGCCATGCAATTGAGCGTCAAATTGATGTCCGCAGCCTTGTCGTGCGACAGCGGAGTTTCGTCTCCGGGAATAAACGGGCTGACGCTGCATCCCGCCAACGGCAATTGCCCGGCGACTTCGAGGCTTTGCATCAATTCCGTGTCGCCCTCGCCGGGAAGGCCGCAAATAAAGCCCGAACTGACCTTCCAATCGTCAGCCGCCAATGCCCGGATGTGCCCGGTTCGTTCCCGAAAATTTCCCGGCGCTTGGAGCTTTGAATAAAGGTTCTGGCTCCCGGTTTCAAATTTGAGGATATAGATGGAAGCTCCCGCCGCGCGCAATTCCTTGTAAAGATTTTCGTTCAAGGTGCCGAAACAAACGCTGATTCCCAAATTCGTCTCGCGTCGCAGTGCCTTGATTAACGGAATGGCAACCTCGCGAATGGCAACCGGGTCTTCGCCCGCCTGTAAGTTGACGTCCGTGACGCTTTCCGGCCGATGATGGATGAGCAACTCGGCCAGGTCCTCAAAGCGGGCGCGGTAACGCTCCAGCGACTGGTTGTCGCGTCGCATTCCGCAGTAGTGGCAATTCTCACGGCAAAAATTGGAAATCTCCACAACCGCGCGCACGAAAACCTTGCTGCCGAAGTGCTCGCGAGCCAGGGCCGCCGAGCGTTCGTGCAATTCCTGCTGCGCGGAGCCGTTGGTTCTAAGCAATTCCGCGTCGAAAAGTTGAGACTGCAACATTGTTACGGAGATTTATGTAACACAGAATTAATCCGTTCGCACCTTGTTATTGCGCAAGTCCTGGTGGTGTTCCTGAATAGTCTTGACGCTATAACCGCTCCTCTTGAGCGCCGCAATTCCCAACGCCGCCGCGCGCGCGCCGCTCAGTGTGGTCATGATCGGTGTGCCGGTGTAAACCGCAGTGGTGCGTATTTTGACTTCATCGGCGCGCGGCGTTTGGCCGGCCGGCGTGTTAATGACCAGTTGGATCGAACGATTTTTCAGCAAATCCAACGTATTCGGGCGCCCTTCGGAAATTTTGAAAACCTGCGTCACTTTCAGTCCGGCTTCCTGCAAAACCCGCGCGGTTCCTCCAGTGGAGACGATCTCGAAGCCTAGCTCCGCGAACTTCCCGGCCACGTCGGCCACCTGGTCTTTGTCCGCATCGCTGACGCTGATGAAAACCCGGCCACTCGAGGGCAAGGGCGAGTTGGCGGCCATCTGTGACTTCGCGTAAGCGATGCCCAAATCGGCGTCCAGTCCCATGACTTCGCCTGTGGACCGCATTTCCGGCGAAAGCAAAATGTCCTGCCCTTGAAAACGGTTGAACGGGAACACAGACTCTTTCACGGCCCAGTATTCCGTCCAGATTTCCGAGGTAAATCCCAGTTCGTTGAGCTTTTTTCCTGCCATCACTTTGGCGGCCAGCTTGGCCAGCGGCACGCCAATCGCCTTGCTGACAAACGGAACCGTGCGGGACGCGCGCGGATTCACCTCCAGCACAAAAACATTCTCGCCTTGCACTGCATATTGGACGTTCATCAAACCGATCACCCGCAATTCCCGCGCCATTGCGTGGGTGTACTGGCGCATCGTCTCGGTGACCTTTTTGGAAAGTGAATGCGGCGGAAGAACCATTGCGGCGTCGCCAGAATGCACGCCGGCAAATTCAATATGCTCCAGGAATCCGGCAATCACAACCGTCCCCTCGTTCTTGTCGGCAAAGTGTCCGGTGTCCGCGATGCAATCGACATCGACCTCTGTCGCGTCTTCCAGAAATTTGTCAACAAGAACAGGCCGATCCGGCGACGCCTCGACCGCGAAGCGCATGTAGTGATTCAGCTCCGCGTCGGAATAAACGATCTGCATCGCGCGTCCGCCAAGCACAAATGAAGGCCGCACCAAAACCGGATAGCCAAGCCGATGCGCCGCTTCAAGGGCTTCGGCTTCGTTGGTTGCGAGTCCGTTGGGCGGCTGCGGAATGCCAAGCTTGTTGAGCATCGCGGCAAAAAGCTTTCGGTCTTCCGCGATCTCGATTCCCTGCGGCGAAGTGCCAATGATATTGACACCGTTCTTTTGCAAGCCGAGCGCTAGGTTCAACGGCGTCTGCCCGCCGAATTGGGCGATGGCCCCCCAGCATTTTTCCCGTTCATAAATATGCAGCACATCTTCGAGCGTCAGCGGCTCAAAGAAAAGTTTGTCGCTGGTGTCGTAATCGGTCGACACGGTTTCGGGGTTGGAATTGACCATCAACGTCTCGAATCCCTCTTCCTTCAACGCAAACGCCGCGTGAACGCAGCAATAGTCAAACTCGATTCCCTGGCCGATTCGGTTCGGCCCGCCGCCAAGGATCATGACCTTCCGCTTGTCGCTCGGCTTCGTTTCGTCGTCGCCACGGTCGTAGGTGGAATAATAATAGGGTGTGTAAGCCTCGAATTCCGCCGCGCATGTGTCAACTAAACGGTAACTCGGCGCAAGGCCCGTCTTCTTGCGCAACGCGCGCACTGCGTCCTCGGTCGATCCCGTCAAATGGGCGATTTGCCGGTCTGAAAACCCGAGGGACTTTGCCTTGATGAGCAAATCCTGATTCATCGTAGAGAGCACAAATTGCGCAAAGTAAGCCCGACAGTCGAATTGCAATCAAGCGATCATTTGACATTCACTTTGGGAGTGTGCGCGAACTTTAAGTAATGCTGTTCGGGCAGATAAGAATGCTCCATTTGACACGGACCGGTCTGAAGAACGATGTTGCTCTGTGGCAAATCTTGCTCACGTCGTTGTGTTGGGCGCGGGTTTTGGCGGCTTGGAATTCTGCAAACAGTTCCACTTTCAAGGCGCGCGCGTGACTTTGGTTGATCGCACCAATCACCATATTTTTCAGCCGCTGCTTTATCAGGTTGCAACGGCAGGCCTTTCCGCGACTGATGTCGCCCAGCCTATCCGCTCCATTTTATCCGGCCATCGCGACATCACGGTCATCATGGATTCGGTCACGGACTTTAATCTGGCCGAGCGAAAAGTGATCCTCGCCAACAGCGAGTTGCATTACGATTTTCTGGTCATTGCGCTCGGCGGCTGCACCAGTTATTTCGGCCATCCCGAATGGGAAAAACACGCGCCCGGATTGAAGTCCCTGGAGGACGCCGTGAAAATCCGCTCGCAGGTGCTGACGGCTTTTGAAAAGGCCGAAATGGCGAAATCACGCGAGGACCAGGAGCGGCTGATGACCACCGTTGTCGTTGGCGGCGGCCCAACGGGGGTGGAACTTGCCGGGGCGATTTCGGATCTTGCCCGCCATGTGCTCAGGGCCGATTTTCGGAGGATCGATTCCGCCCACGCGCGAGTCGTGCTCCTCGAAGGCGGCGACCGCGTTTTAGCCCACATGGCCCCGGATTTGTCCGCCAGCGCGCAACGCCAATTGACGAAACTCGGCGTCAAGGTCAGGGTAAATGCCCGCGTCAAGACGATTACAGAAGAAGGCGTGGAGCTGGAAAGCGGAGAAAAGATTCCCGCCGCGAATATTTTGTGGGCGGCCGGCGTTTCGCCAAGTCCGTTGACAAAAAAACTGGGCGTTCATTTGGACCGCGCGGGCCATATCAAAGTCAACCCCGACCTGAGCTTGCCCGATCACCCGGAAGTGTTCGCCGTGGGCGATCTGGCGCTTGTATTGCAAGAAGACGGCAAACCGGTCCCTGGCGTGTCCCCTGCCGCGATGCAAATGGCGACCCACGTCGCCCACATCATTGAGCACGATTTGAATTCCCATGGCAAAGTTGCGCGTCCGCCCTTCAAATACTGGGACAAAGGAACGATGGCGACCATCGGGCGCTCGGCGGCTGTGGTGGAGATTGGGAAATTTCACATATCCGGCTTTTTTGCGTGGCTCGCGTGGCTGATGCTTCACCTGGTTTTTCTTGTGGGCTTTCGCAACAAGATCCTCGTGCTGGTTCAATGGCTTTATTCCTACGCCACGTATAAAAGCGGGGCGCGAATTGTTTTTGGAACGCGCGATTGATCTACGCCTTTTTGACTTTGCCCGGGCATTCCCGTAATTTGCGCTGAAGGCGGAAATCGTTCCGAGAAATTCCAAGCTTCCGGTCAAATCGGTTGAAATCCGAAATGTTGGGGCATACGTTTAACACGATCTTATGTTATGACGGCTGAAGAAAAAGAAAAACGTTCCCGCCAGCGCTTCTGCGACGACGCAGGATTTATCGTCATCCCCGCCGACGGAAGTGCTCCATATCATCTTGAAGGCACCCCATTGAGCGAATCCGATAAAGTCCTCGTTCAGGAAACCCGCGAAACAATGGAGCGGCACGAGAAACCTTCCCGCTCCTGAGTTCTTAATTCTGCATTCTTAATTCATAATTTTTAATTCATGAATGTCATCTCCCATCGCGACGCGGATTTTGCCGGGCAAGTCCAGCGGATGCTTGCGCCTTCGAGCCTCTTTGATCCACAGATCGAGGAGCGAACGCGGGAAATAGTTGACGCAGTGCGAACGCGCGGCGATGCGGCTTTGATCGAACTGATGGAACGGTTCAACGGCGTGAAATTGTCCGCGGAACAATTCGCTTTGACACAGGCAGAACTTATGTCCGCTTCCCTGCAAGCCGATGACTCCCTGCGCGCCGCGATCTCTGCGACTTCCAAAAACGTGTCGGACTTTGCCAAGCGTTCGCGCCGCAAGAATTGGTCGATGCGCAACAGCCACGGCGCAATCGTCGGGGAAAAATTCGACCCGATTCAACGCGTTGGAATTTATATTCCGGGAGGCGCGGCCCCGCTGGTTTCCACAGCGCTGATGACAATTCCGCTGGCGCGAGCCGCCGGTTGCAGGGAAATCGTTGTTTGCACCCCGTGCGGACGCGATGGCCAGGTGAATCCCGCCCTGACCTTTGCCGCGCGGACTGCCGGAGCCACCGAAATTCTTCGGCTCGGCGGCGCGCAAGCCATTGCGGCAATGGCCCTTGGCACCGGGACAATCCGGCGCGTCAATAAAATTTTCGGCCCGGGCAACGTTTACGTCGTTGCTGCCAAGCGCCTGTTGTTTGGATTTGCCGCGATGGATTTGCTGCCCGGCCCCAGCGAATTGCTCGTGCTGGCGGACGACACCGCGAATCCCGCTTACATCGCCGCCGATCTTCTTGCCCAGGCCGAACACGGTTCAGGCCTTGAGCGGGTCTGGCTCCTGACGCCGTCGGAAAAAGTTGTTCGCGCCACTCAACGGGAAATCGCTCGTCAACTCCCGAAACTGGCGCGGCGCGAATTCATCGAGCGCGCTTTGGAGCGCAACGGCTGGCTGGTGCAGGTCGCCGACCTCGCGCAAGGAATCGACCTGGCCAACAAACTCGCGCCCGAACATCTTGAAATCATGTGCCGCAACGCCGGGAAAATCGCGGAATCGCTGGTGACTGCCGGCGCCATCTTCATTGGGAACGATTCGCCTACAGTGCTCGGCGATTACGTTGCTGGACCGAGTCATACGCTGCCGTCCGGGGGGAGCGGAGCCTCGTTCGCGGGTTTGACCGTCGATCAATTTCAACGCCGAACCAGCCTTGTCGAGTATAAGAAAGCCGCGCTAAAAAAATCGCTCGCGACGGTTAAAAAGTTCGCAGAAATCGAAGGCTTGGACGCGCACGGTTCATCTGCGGAATTGCGTCTGCGCAAATAATTAAGCGAGCAGTTGCCGGGCGTGGCTCAAGATTTCGGATTCCACGCGCCCTTTGAAGGGAAGCGCCGCAAATGGAAAGCTGATGTCAATCAAAAGTTGGGACGCCTGAACTTCCAGTTTTCCGGCAATCGTAAAACCCATTGCGCGAAAACTGAAATTGTCCACGGAGCCGCTCCACGATTCAGAGACATCGCTCATGTGCGCGCCGAATTTGGCGCGGGAATCGGCAATCAAACTGGCGACACGCTTTTTAGCTTCTTCCTCGCCCAACATGTGCGGCACGGACAAATTTATTTTCGGCATGGGGCCAATGTAGAGCAACAGCGCCGGCGCGCAACTTCTTCAAATATCGCCGTCCCGCAAATCGCAGGGAGCCTGCCCGCCGCTTTGTTCCCGCTCGTGGGCTTCCCAAACGAGCCGAAGCCCCTCAAGCGTCAACAACGGGCGAACCGCCGTGACCTCGGGCAGCTTGTTTGAAATGAGACGCGCATACCCGCCTGTTGCGACTACCGGCAACCGTCGGCATTTCAACTCGCGTTTCAGCCGCCGCGCCAATTCCCCAATCAACCCCCGGTACCCATGAACCGCGCCAATCAACATCGCCTGCTCGGTATTTTTTCCGATCACGGCGCGAACCTCGCGTATCGAGATGCGCGGCAGCAGAGCGGTCTTTTCGTGGAGGTAATCGGTCATCGCGTTAAGACCCGGCGCAATGATGCCACCAATATAATTGCCGCTCTTGTCAACAACATCGAATGTGACTGCTGTGCCGAAATCAACAACAACAGATGGCGCGCGAAAGTGGCGTTTCACCGCAACCGCGTTCGCCAGCCGATCTGCCCCAATGGTGTCCGGCTGCGGATAATCAATTCCCACCCCGCGAACCGTTTTCGCTGTCAATTGCAAACAAGGAACACCCAATTCCGACTCGACAAATTGCAAAACAAACGGCGTTGCCGCAGGAGCAACACTGCACAGAATGGCTCCAGAAATTTTCCCACGCAGGAACTTGGCGGCAGTTTTCCACGCAACATTGCGTTGCCAATCGCATGTGGGAACGTCCGTGTGCCGCAGCACCCGGCTGGAATTGGCCACGCCGATATGCGTGTGCGTATTGCCGATGTCAAAAAGCGCAATCACCAAACCATCCATTATAATATCCGCAATGGGCCGTCGAAATCTTTTTTAATTCTTCGGTGTTGCCAACCCGCCTTCTCTTGATTTTATTCCCAAAACCAGTAGGATTCTTACATGGCTAAAACAATTCCTCTTTCAGTCCCGGATGATCTACTGGCCGAAGTCAAAGAAACGGCGAGATTAACACATCTGTCAGTACAAGACGTCTTTCGCCAGTCGGTCAAAATTGCAAAGCCCTCTCTCCGGCAATCTGCCCGCGTGGAGCGGCCAAAGCGTCTTTCGCTTTGGGACGCGCTGGCGTCCGGCGCCGGGCTCCAACTGTGCGTAACCGCGATTGAAGGAGATGTTGAAAAGGTGAAACTGTGATTTTTGTACCGGATACGAATGTGTTTAGTGAGCGGACTAAAAAGATCCCCAACGCCTCTGTGGCCGCATTTTTGCGAGCCGTGCCGATAGAAAGCATTCGCTTAAGCGCCGTAGTGCTCGCTGAAATTGTTCAAGGCGTTGAAAACAATCCAAGACCCGAATTGAAATACTTCCTCGCCGAAATGCTCGCGTTGCCGTTGGCGGAGTTCGGGGAGACGGAAGCTTTGGAATGGGGCCGACTCACGAGTCGGGGGCTTCGCCGGGGACTCGCAATGAAAACACGCGATACACTGATCGCGGCGACGGCCAATGTACGCGGCTGGATTGTAGCAACGAGAAATACATCAGATTTTGCGCCACTAGGCGTCCAGGTTTTCAACCCATGGAAACAACGGCTTTAGTCAAGGGCAACGTCGTTTCGACTGACTATAACGAGATCGTGGCGTCTTGAATGACAGGTGCCAACTTGTTACACTCCGACCGCATGACGACAACGCCGTTGACCGAACTGATTCCGGTGCTTCAAGTCGCCACGGCCCCTGTCATTTTGATTTCCGGCGTCGGGTTGCTGCTTCTTTCCCTGACAAATCGTTTCGGCCGCGCGGTGGATCGGACCCGTCAAATACATTCTGAAATGCGTCAAGCCACCGCGCCGGATCGCCTTCGCCTGGCCAACCAAGTCGAGGTGATTTACCGACGGGCGCGCCTCATCCAGTTTTCGATTGTCATGTGCGCCCTCAGCGCCTTGTCCGCCGCATTGCTCATTCTGACATTATTCCTCGCCGCGCTGATGAAAATGGAAGCGAGCGCGATAATCAGTCTGCTCTTCGTCTGCTGTCTTGTGACGCTTGTCATCTCCCTCGTCACTTTCATCATGGATATCCGGCTCTCGCTCAACGCGCTTAAGGTGGAATTGGCCCGCGCTCATGATTCTGATGCGCCGCGCGCTTGATCCGTTCTTCGGCTTTAACGCGCCTTGCCCTCCTGCCGCGTCAGATGTAAAAAATACAACATGATAATCGTGGTGGAGGAACTGATTCATGCGCCGCCCTATGCGGCGACCTGCTAATTTTCTTTTATGCAAAGCGGCAAACAAAGTGGTCGCAAGAGAGTCGTCTTTCTATTTGACGTTGATAATACGCTTCTCAATAACGATCGCGTCACAAAGGATTTGGAAGATTATCTTCAACGCCAGGTCGGCACCCCCGGCGCAAAGCGCTATTGGGCGATGTTTGAGGAGTTGCGCGATCAACTCGGCTACGCGGATTACCTCGGCGCGTTGCAGCGCGTTCGCATCGAATATCCGCACGATCTCCGAATACTGACCGTCTCGCGCTTTCTCATCAATTATCCTTTCGCCAATCGCCTATTTCCAAACTCGCTCGACGTTGTCGAAAAAGCCCGTTCCTGGGGCCACGCCGCGCTTCTCTCCGATGGCGATGTCGTTTTTCAACCGCGCAAAATTGACCGCTCCGGGCTTTGCGAGGCGGTTGATGGCAATGTTCTTATTTACGTGCATAAAGAGGTGGAGTTGGAAGACGTCGCCCGCAAATTCCCCGCAAGCCATTATGTCATGGTCGATGATAAAATTCGCCTTTTGACTGCCATCAAGAAAATCTGGAAAAACCGCGTGACCACGGTTTTCGTCCGCCAGGGCCATTACGCATTGGACAAGAAAATCGTCGCCAGTTGCCCACCCGCCGACATCACGCTGGAACGAATCGGCGATTTTCTCGGCCACAATTTGAACGATTTCCTCGAAGCGGCGAAGAAAAGTTCCCCTGCCACAAAATGAATTCCGCCAATCAATCAGTCGCATTCGGCGCGCCGGGAATTGAACCGCGGTGGACTTCGAGCGCGAAGGAAGGATTCGGCACGGCCTATCATACCAGTTGCCGCCTCTGGTTCACATTGAGCCACGGCATTGTCAACGAGATTTATTATCCCTCGGTCGATCAGCCCAACACCCGCGATTTTCAATATCTCATCACCGACGGCGAGACTTTTTGCCACGAGGAGAAACTCGACCTGGAGCATCGCCTAGAATACCCCGAGCGCGGCTGCCTTTATTACAAGCTGACCAATTCCGAACCGAACGGCCGCTACAAAATAATCAAACACATCTGCACCGACGCCCACCGTTCCGTCCTGCTGGTTCATACGAAGTTGGAAATCGCGGACAAATCGCTGAAGGACAAATTGCGTCTTTACGCGCTTCTCGCCCCGCACATTGATCGCTATGGATCGGGCAATTCCGGCCGTTGCACCGAGATCGGCGCGAGCAAACTGCTTCATGCCCAGCGCAGTAATTTTCATCTCATCATGGGTTGCACCTCGCGCTTCACCAAGCGTTCGGTCGGTTACGCGGGGGAAAGCGATGGCTGGCAGGATTTGCGGAATTTTAAAATGGATTGGGAATTTCGCTCCGCCGAAAAGGGAAATATCGCTTTGACAGGCGAAATTGATCCCCGGCGTTCCTGCGAATTCGTCGTCGCCATCGCCTTCGGACAAAGTTACCAAAGCGCCGCCGCCAAATTGCTCCAATCGTTGGCTGACCCATTTGAAAAACATCGCGAAGGTTACGTCCGAGCCTGGAAACGGACCATCGCCGATTCCAAACACGAATTCAACGAGCACACTGGCGACGACGGCGGCACCTATCGACTGAGCCGCTGCGTTTTGCTCGCGCACGAAGACAAAGTTTTCGCGGGCGCACTCGTGGCTTCGATGAGCATCCCGTGGGGCGAAACCAAAGGCGACAACGACCTTGGCGGCTATCATTTGGTGTGGACGCGCGATCTGGTTCAAAGCACGACAGCGTTGCTCGCCACGGGGCAAAACGGAACGCCACTGCGCGCGGCAATCTGGCTCGCCGTCATTCAGCGACCTGACGGAAGTTTTCCGCAAAACAGTTGGATCAACGGCCTCATGTATTGGCCGGGCCTGCAATTGGACGAAGTCGCCGCGCCAATGCTGCTCGCGTGGCGCCTGCGCCGCGAGGGCGTTGATCTCGGCTTATGCGATGTGCATCCGATGATACAGCGGGCCACCGCGCATCTCATGCTCAATTGCCCCGCGACAAAACAGGAACGCTGGGAGGAAAATTCCGGTTTCTCGCCTTCGACCCTTGCCGCTGTCATCGCCGGCTTGGTGTGCGCCGCGGATTTCGCGCAAAACGATTCGGACAAAGATTTCATCCTTGTCTATGCGGATTGGATGGCCGCCCACATCGAGGAATGGACCGTGACAACTCGCGGCGAATTGGTGAAAGGAATTCCGCGCCATTACATCCGAATCAACACGACCGATCCCGAACTGCCCGACCCTCACGCCGATCCCAACACGACTCTGATTCAAGTGGCCAACGGCGGCGGATTGCATCCCGCGCGAAATATTGTTGGCGGCGATTTTCTGCAACTCGTCCGTTTCGGCATTCGCGCCGCAAACGATCCTATTGTGCTGTCAAGCATCGAAGTGATTGACCGCGTTCTCAAGCGCGATCTTCCGCAAGGCCCCTGCTGGCGGCGCTACAATCACGATGGCTACGGCCAAAAAGACGACGGAAGCGCCTTCGACGGCGAGGGGACCGGTCGCTCATGGCCGATCCTCACCGGAGAACGCGGGCATTACGAACTCGCGGCGGGACGCAACCCGATGCCTTTTATCCGCGCGATTGAAAACTTTGCGAATATCGGCGGCATGATTTCCGAACAGCTTTGGGATGACGACGATCTGCCGAACGGAAAAATGAAACGCGGTTATCCCACTGGCGCGGCGATGCCTTTGTGCTGGTCTCATGCGGAATATCTTTCGCTGGTTCGCAGTCGGCGCGACGGAGTCTGTTATGATCGAGTTGAACCGGCGTACCAACGTTACGTTGCCAAGCCGGTTCCGAGCCGGCACGAAATCTGGACGACGCGTCATCCCGTGCGCCGCGCTGACGCTGGAAAAACTTTGCGTGTCATCGTCGGTGGCGAAGTCGAAATTACCTGGACCTCCGACAATTGGGCCTCGACGAACCGCACGCTCGCCTCCTACAACGAATCCCTGAATTTGTGGTACATTGATTTTCCGACCTCAAAACTGAAGCCCGGCGCGCAAGTGGAATTCACCTTTTTCTGGACAGAAACGCAGACATGGGAAGGCCGCAATTGGCAGGTCAAGATACAGTGATGGTGGCCGCTTCCCAACCCGCATCGGGCCGCATGTCGGCCGCCTACCGAGTTGGCTGGACCTTTTTTCGGGCGGCGTTTGCGACCTATTTTCGGTGGAAAGTTTTCAATCCCGAACGCGTTCCGCTTAATGGGCCTGTCATCCTTGCCTCAAATCATGCCAGTTACATCGATCCGCCACTTGTCGGCGCGGGCGTTCACCGCCAGATTAATTTCCTCGCCCGCGACAACATTTTTCACGTTCCGATTCTCGCTGCGATTTTGCGCTCGTGGGAAGTCGTTCCGGTGGACCGCGACGGTGGCACTGGCCGCGGCCTGAAAATGATTCTAAGCCGCCTGGAACGCGGGGGCGCGATTATTTTATTTCCCGAAGGCACGCGCAGCCGTCACGGAGAATTGAATCCAGCGCGCTCTGGCATTGGCCTCACGGTGATCAAATCCAGCGCGCCCGTCGTGCCGGCCCGTGTTTTTGGAACACACAAAGCTTTCGGGCCGCACATGGTTATTCCTCGCCCGCGCCGGCTCATGGTCAAGTATGGCCGCCCAATGCTTTTTGAATCTTTGCGCGCGGAGGCGGAGACTTGCTCGAAACAGCGAATGAAGGAAATTTACCAGCAGGTGGCCGATGAAATCATGGCGCAGGTCGCGATTCTGGAGCCAAGTCAAGACTAACCAAAATATGAAAGCAGTCATTCTCGCGGCAGGAAAAGGAACGCGCATGGGGGAACTGACCAATCAGTTGCCCAAACCGATGCTCCCAGTCCAGGGGAAGCCTATCCTGGAACATATTCTTGACGGATTGATCCAGGCGGGCGTCCGGGAATTTTTCATCGTCACCGGCTTTCGCGCCGAGGTCATTGAGAATTATTTTGGCTCTGGCGAGAAATGGAAGGTTTCGATTCGGTACGGCAGGCAAATCACACAGGACGGAACCGGCAAGGCCCCTGAAGTCGCGAAGGACTTTGTCGGCGGCGAAGATTTCGTATTGACATACGGCGACATCCTTGTTCATCCGCAAACGTACCGGCACATGCTCACTCGTTTCGCAGAAGCTCCCTTTTCAGGACTGATCACCGTCACACGCGGCCAGGATGTCACCAAGGGCGCGATCAATTTGTTTGATAAGGATTTTTGTATTCGGCGGCTGATCGAGAAACCGAGCCCCGCTCAACTGGAAGAACTTCGCCAGCAGGGCGAACTCAAGCCCGGTTCCATCGCATGGTATAACGCCGGAATTTACATCTTCAAACCGCTCGTGTTCGACTTTACCACGCGCCTCCAAAAATCGATTCGTGGCGAATACGAATTGACCGACGCCATCAGTGCAATGGTCGAAGCCAAACACCGCATCGCCGGACTTGAAATCCAGGGCCGCTGGGTTGATGTCCGCGACCCGCAAGTCCTGGCCGCCCTCGAACGCGACGCAAATTCTTAGCTGAAAAAGATGCAGTTCGGAATCAACGCAAAAGCGCAAAGATGCCTAGACTTGGCAAGGCAAAAGCCGCCCCCCAACCCCCGAAACTCGTGCAGAGACGCAGAGAGCGCAGAGTAAAAAGGAAAAATAATTGTCTCTTCTCTGCGCCCTCAGCGTCTCTGCGCGAGAAAATTTTGGCAAAAAATGATGAAGCTCTTGGACATTGCACTGCAAAGTTGAGACAAGGTTACGGCGAACGGGCCTGGACCACAATTCGCGCCCGCTTAAGAGTTATATTCCAGGGGAGCAGCAAAAGCATTTCCCACATTTGCGCCTTCGCATCTTTGCGTCTTTGCGTTAAGCGCCTTCTGGATGGATGGCGAATGCGGTTAAACGATCGCGCATTGCCATAAATCATTTCAACTTGCCGGAAAAATCAGAAAACCCTCCCCCGAACTTGCGGCGGGGCCGATGAGCAGGCAATGTTCCCGCCTGCATGCGTCAGACTTTGCGAGCCTGGTTGGAAGCGATCGAGCAACCATTCCTGGAAGTTATTGCTGGGCAACGACACGGCAAACGCGCGAGCGTTTTCCGTTCAATTTTGTTCATTCTTTCAAAAGTTTACCAGGGCATCCTCAAGATTCATCGCTTCGCCATTAAATCCCGGCTGATGCGCGATTCCACGCTCGGCATCCAGGTGATCGCCATCGGCAACCTTACTTTAGGCGGAACTGGAAAGACGCCGGTGGTGGAAAAGTTCGCGCGCGAATTGCAGTTGCAGGGGCGCACCGTGGCAATTCTGTCGCGCGGCTATCGTTCCCGGCCAAAGCCGATTGGCGAAGTGTTGCTGAACAAAATCCTTTTCCGCGAAGACAGCACGCCCCCTCGCGTCGTGTCCGATGGAAAATCGCTCCTGCTCGATTCGGACACCGCCGGCGACGAACCTTACATGCTAGCATCGAACCTCAAAGATGTCGTCGTGCTGGTCGACAAAAACCGCGTCAAGAGCGGTCGTTACGCCATCGAACACTTTGGCTGCGACACCCTGCTGCTCGACGACGGATTCCAATACTGGCGTTTGGCAGGACGCCGCCAGGATGTCGTTCTTGTCGATTGCCAGCAACCCTTCGGAAACGAGCACCTATTCCCGCGCGGCACCTTGCGCGAATCTCCTTCGCAACTCGCCCGAGCCAGCGTGATCTTCATCACCAAAAGCGACGGCAAAACCGAAAAACTGCGCGAGCGCATCAGCCGTTACAATCCTTCCGCCGGCATCATCGAGTGCATCCACGCCCCGCTTTACTTTGAGGACGTTTTTACCGGCGAGCGAAAGGGACTCGAATTCCTGCAAGGGATGCGCGTCGCTTCCTTGAGCGGCATCGCGCAGCCGGAGAGCTTTGAGCAAAGCATCGTCAAACTTTGCAAAGAACTCGTTTATTCCAAGCGCTTCGCCGATCACCATCGCTTCAGCCAGCAGGAAATGCTTAACGCCATCAATCGCAGCAAGAAGCGCCAGGCTGAAGTCATCATCACCACACAAAAAGACGCCGTCCGCTTTCCAAAAGTCGATCGCCGCGACTTGCCGATTTATTTCATGCGGGTAGAAATCAAAATCCTGGATGGCGCTAAGGATTTCGATGACTGCGTGCGAAAAATCTGTCTCCGCTGATCATGCCCGCCCCGGACGAAAAAATCCTTGTCCGAAGCGTTAATTGGTTGGGCGACGCGATCATGACCACCCCGGCGTTGATCCGGCTACGCGAGGCACACCCAAAAGCGAAAATAACAGTATTTTCGCCAGAAAAGCTTGCGGATTTGTGGCAAAATCAAAACTTTATCGATAGAGTCATAGCGTTTTCACCATCCCAAAAGGTCTGGAAAACTTCGCAATCCTTACGCAATAGAGGATTTGAAACCGCAATCGCCTTCCCTAATTCGATTCGTTCTGCCTTGGAACTTTGGCTTGCGCGAATCCCCAATCGGATAGGCACGGGACGCGGCCTGCTGTTGAATCGTTCCATCGAGCGTCGCTCTGGGGCAATCCCGATGCACAA
Organism: Verrucomicrobiia bacterium; assembly: GCA_036501665.1. GTDB lineage: Bacteria > Verrucomicrobiota > Verrucomicrobiia > Limisphaerales > Palsa-1400 > DATAUD01. The sequence continues at coordinate 5,561 of DASXZW010000008.1, read as the reverse complement.
ACGGACTGTTTCTGAAGTCAACGAGCGCATCCGCGTCGGAACCTTGCCCGAACCGATTCCGACATCGGCCCATCACGTCCATCATTATCTGCACCTGGTTTCCGCGCTTGGCGCATCGACTGAGCCATTAGCCCCGCGCATTGATGTCAGCGCCGAAGAGGTGGAAGAAGTCCGTGCGAAATTCAACCTGGATACGAGCACACTCCAACCGTGGTTCGGGCTAAACGCCGGAGCGGAATACGGCCCGGCCAAGCGCTGGCCATTGGAAAGATTTGTCGAAACGGCCATCGCCCTCCGAAAAGTGACCCATTGCCGATGGATTGTCTTCGGCGGGCAATCAGAACGTGAATCAGCCGAAAAGATCGCTCGCGAAATCGGCGAACCAACCCTCAACCTTTCCGGTAAAACCAGCCTCCGCGAACTGGCAGCCACAATGAAGCTGTGCGACTTGGTGCTGACCAACGATACCGGCCCAATGCACCTCGCATCAGCAGTCGGAAGCAGGGTTGTTGCGATATTTGGAAGCACTTCGCCAGAATTAACCGGCCCCATTTTTTCTCAAAACGCACGAATCATTCGCCAGCCGACACCGTGCGCCCCGTGCTTTTTGCGTGAATGCCCGGTTGATCTGCGCTGCCTGCGAGAAATCAGTCCTGAAACCGTGGTCAGCGCTTGCCTGGATTCCTTGAAATAAATCTACGCGCGACAAACGTCAGTCCACCGAAAGCCACAAGGAGCATACCGCCCGTTGTGGTTGCGTCCGGCACGACTCCCAGGTAAACTAACTGATTCTGCAGCGGCGTCGTGTCATCCCACATTTGCAGGATTTCGACGTTATACAGATTATCGTTTGGGTTATTCGCGTTCGCTCCAAGAGTATCCAGCGCCAGCAAATAAAACGGATCCGTCTCCAAATCGGGGAAGCCCGGCAAGCTTTGGCCTCCCTGAAAAGCCCAAATAGCCGCTTGCAGTTCTCCGTCATCCTCCGAACGGCTCAACTGCACGTCGAATTTCAAATTAGCCCGCTCAGCGGGTCGCGCCTTTCCGGGCGATATTACCCGTGGGACGTTCACGTTAGCGTAATTGTAATCGGTCAGTTGCCCTGTCGCGAATAATGAGTAAAGAAACGCCGCGCCCTCGGAAAGCTGCCTCCCAGCGCTATCTTGATTCGCCAGCACGTATGTATGAGGGACGCCCGGCGCGACAAAGATATCCGACTGCACACAAAAAGTCAGAAAGTTCCCGTCGAGCGTCGCTTCGGATACGTAGTTCGCGATGAAATTATCGCTTGTGGCGGCTTCAAACTCCCCAGCGATGGTGTGCGAATAGGGGTCTTGGGTGATGACAATGGAATTTGCTTCAGACCGGAACGCGGAAATCGCAACGCCCGCCACAAATCCCATTATGTGTCTCTTTGAGAACACCATGTTCACAATATCCCCATCGTGCGAAGTGCGTCAAGCAAACTCTCGGCTAATCTTCCTTCGCAACTTTGCTACCCACAACGACTTAAGCATTAACCGTACCAAAATAAGACAATCTTGCCCAAGTTTGAGACGTTGAACTGCAAACGGTTAATAATGTGAATCTTACAACAGGAATCCACAGCTAACGAAGGCAGAGGAAATTTTCTCGCAATTGCGAATCGCAACTACGATTTCATCTTTCGGGCGACACGACCGAACCAGGCCGCCGAAATAAGCAGGGCAACAGCCGTCGTTCCGAGAAACCACATCAGGAACGGCACCGGCAGCCAAAAGTACGCCGCAATGGTCGCGCCGACACAAAGGATGCCGCAAAGAAAGTAGTAAACTGAATTGGCCTTCGCGCTTTGAAGACTTTTTTCGAGAAGGACTTCCAACGCCCGATCATGCCGGGTCAAAGCCGCCGCGCACTCTTCCGCGCAAGTCAGACGCGCCGTCCCCGTTGCCGGGACGCATTGCTTGCAAAGCGCCCGCCCGCAATAAGCGCAGACGCCAATCGCCTCAAGGTCGTGTCGCGAACATTTCATTTCAATATGCTCGCGATTGAAACGCCCTATTTAGCGTCCTCGCCGTCGAGCAGGACGATCTTCAGTTTCCCGGCAGAATGCTCCGGTTGACTGAATCGTTCAAGCAAGCTGGAAGCAGGCGCCGCCGCAGGAACCGGGACTGGAGGCACCGGAGTTTCGCCGCCCTTTAACGCTGAGTGCAACGCGCTTTCGACCAACTGTGTACAATGAATTTTCACCGGCGGCAACGGTCCAAGGCTCGGCGCCAATTCTTCCGGCGACATCGCCAGAACTTCCTCTGGCGTCTTCCCTCGGATCATCTCCGTCGCCAAGCTCGCGACAGCAATCGCGGTCTGGCACCCAAAACTCTGGAAAGTCGCCTGGTCGATGACACGTTTTCCGGATTGTTCCTTGAATTTGATCCAGAGCCGAATCATGTCGCCGCAAGAAGCACTGCCAGCGGTGCCGACTGCGTCCGCATCTTGCAATTCACCCAAATTCTTCGGGTCGCGCAGGGCTTCCTCGATTCGCTTTTCAAAATCGTCGTTCATTTCGTCAATTCGAGCCGGTAACGCGGGATTTTGGGATCAATGTCACGCGACCACGCGTCGATTCCCCCGCGCAAACAGCGGACTTTGCTGAAACCCTGGCCGATGAAATATGCGGCGGCATCAAGGCTCTGTTGCCCGCGATGATCATAAATCACCACGAGTTCCGCGCGAGGCCACTTGCCGAGAATTTCCTGCATCACCGGTTGCGAAAGCAGCAAGGCGCCTTCGAGATGGGTCGCCTCAAATTCTTCGCGAGCGCGAACATCCACCACGCGCACAGACCCTTTTTGGCGCAACGCAGCAAGCTCGCTCGGGTTGATTTGCAATTCCTCGTCCTGTTCGTGGCTCGTCTTGATGTGCTCAATGACTTCGCCGACAACTAAATTGTTCCGCGCGCAAAGGGCATCAAGCGTCTCATCGGCCTGAAACGCGCAACTGGCGCACCCACCGATGTGATATTTGCGAAATAACGCGCGCTGCGCTCCGGGAAAAACTTCCAGAACCCGCTTCATCGTCGCGCTCTTGTCAATCAAATCGCTCATTCGCCGAAAAACTTTTTTATCTCCTGCAAAACCTCCGCCAGCCGTTCCACTTCCGCCGCCGTATTATAAAAATAGAAACTGGCGCGCGCCGTCGATTCAACGCCGAGCTTCTTCATCAAGGGTTGATTGCAGTGATGTCCGCCGCGTAACGCCACGCCGCGCTGGTCCGCAACCGTGACAACGTCATGCGCGTGAATGTTCCTCATCAAAAAACTGACCACGCCCGAATGTCCTTTCGCTGGGCCAAAAAGCCGGATGTCTCCCAGCCGCGAAAGCTTCTCCATCGCCAATGCCGCGAGTTCCTCGTCATGCTTCGAAATGTTATCGAGGCCGATGGCCGAAAGATAATCAAGCGCGGCTTTGAGTCCAATCACAGCGGCAAAATCCGGCGTCCCTGCCTCAAATTTGTGCGGCACTTCCTTCCAGGTGCTCTCAAAGAAATCGACGTTTGAGATCATGTCGCCACCGCCATGAAACGGCGGCATTTGCTCCAACAATTCGCGTCGCCCGTAAAGGACGCCGCTGCCCGTGGGCCCGCAAAGCTTGTGCCCGGAAAAAGCGAGAAAATCGCAGCCGATTTCCCGCGCATCGACGCGGCGGTGTCCCGCGCTCTGGGCGGCATCGACGAGCGTCACGGTTCCGCGTTTGCGGGCGCGCGCGCAAAGGTCGGCGACCGGATTCACCGTCCCTAGCGTGTTGGAAACATGCGTGAAAGCGAATAGTTTGACCGTGCTGTCAAGCAAATTATCAATCCGGCTCAAGTCCAGCAACCCGTCATCCCCGGTGACTGGAACGTACGCGAGCTTCGCGCCTACCCGCGTTGCGAGCAATTGCCACGGAACAATGTTGCTGTGATGCTCCATCTCCGTGAGCAAAATCGAGTCGCCGGCCTTGATGAATTTCTGGCCCCATGTGTGGGCAACCAGGTTGATGCTCTCGGTCGTCCCGCGCGTAAAAATAATTTCAGCGGATTCGCGGGCGTTGATGAACTTCGCCGCGCACTCGCGCGCAGCCTCAAATCCCTCGGTCGCGCGGCGGCTCAATTCGTGAATGCCGCGATGAACATTGGCGTTGTCGCGAGTGTAAAAGTTGTTCAACGCGTCAAGAACCTGGCGCGGCTTTTGCGAAGTCGCCGCATTGTCGAGATAAACGAGCGGATGCCCATGAACCTTTTGTTTCAGGATCGGAAAATCGTCCCGGATCGCGTCCCAATCTGGAGCCTTGTGCGTCACATCAATCCCAGTTCGAGTTTTGCGGTGTCCGAAAGCATGTCGCGGTTCCACGGCGGGTCCCAAACCAAAAACACCGCCGCCTCCCTCACGCCGGGAATCGCCGAAACCTTCGTCTCCACGTCCTGCTGAAGCACCGGGCCCATCCCGCAACCGGGCGCGGTCAAAGTCATCTTGATTTCCACGCGAGTGCCGCCGCCTTCCGGCATAGGCTGAATCTGGCAATCATAAACCAACCCAAGGTCAACAATATTGACGGGAATTTCCGGGTCGTAGCAGGTGCGAAGTTTCTCCATCACCTGATCTTCAGTGACGGTCGCGTTCTCTGTTGCAACTGGACTCGCCGCGGGCGCAGAGGTTGCAGGCGCTTGACCAATTGCGTCGGCATTGCTGGCATCGATCCGCGCCATGTTGCCGTGAATCACGACCGTAAAACTGCCGCCCAGGCTTTGCGTAATGACAACCGGTTCGCCCGCCTGCAGTGTGATTTTCGTGCCGGCAGGAATCAGGACCGCTTCGCAGTCGCGCTTTAAAATAATTTCGTCGCTCATGGCTTTTCCTCGGTAGTGGCGCTTTGTTCGCCGTTCAGGGCGGCCAGCATGGCGTGCCACGGCAGGATCGCGCACTTGACCCGCATCGGAAAGTTATGGACGCCCGCAAACACCGCCAGTTTCCCCATTTCGTCCTCGTTCACGGCGCCCGTCGTCACCATGTCGTGGTATCCGGTGAATAATTTCCGCGCGTCCGCCGCTGATTTTCCCATGACGTGGCCAGTCATCATCGACGCCGAGGCTTTCGAGATGCAGCAACCCGACCCTTGAAAGCTGATGTCGCGAATCACGTCGCCATCCAGTTTTACAAACACCTTGAAATTATCGCCGCACAACGGATTTTTCCCCTCCGCGCTGCAAGTGGCTTCGGGCAGCTCATGGAAATGCCGCGGCTTGCGGCAGTGATCGAGGATCACTTCCTGGTAAAGCTCATTAAGATCGTCGCCCATGTTCTTCCAAGTGTGCGGGTCAATAAGTCTGCCGTCTTTTCGCCGGACACCCATAATCGTATGAAAATGCACTCGTCGCAAGGTGATTTGCGATGGTTGCGCCGCCCTGGGCGCATCTCATCATAGTTCTTAATTATAGCACCAAAGCTGATCCCAATGGTTGTTTCGACGGGCTTGATCCAAGGCGGCCAGGTGACCAAAACCTTGTTGAGTCCAAAATTGGCCCGGGCGCTTGAAACGGCATTGCTT
>DASXZW010000007.1:0-65518 GCA_036501665.1 Verrucomicrobiia bacterium | reverse complement strand
AAACCGCACACAACCGTCCTGGTATTCGGTCCGCCAATACTTGTACCCTTCCCGCACGCCAAACGCATGATACAAAAGACTTTGACTCATGTCTCATACTACCAAATCCTTATCCCAGACTCCAACTTTCCGGAAGAACCGCAAGTTTAGCGAAGCCAAGACAAATGCCAGCCATTCCCAGGCGTTGCGCAAGAAACTTTTGGGGAATGAACATGCAGACGTTGCTGGCACACTGGGGCTACTGGGGCAAATTTGCTTCGACCAGAAGGACTTTGAGGGCGCCGAGGACTGGCAGCGGAAGGAAGTCGCGATCTGGCGTAATTTGCTTGGAACAAACTCTCCACCGGCGCCGGCCAACGCACAGGGCTATGTGGATTCATTGGCGCGCCTGACTCAAACGTTGCTGGCTCGCCAAGGTTACGCTGAGGCAGAATTGCCGGCGCGAGAGGCTGTAGCTTTCGCCGAGAAGGAGTTGCGAAACGACTGGCAGCGCTTTCGCGCAAGCAGCCTCCTGGGCGGTGTCCTGTCAGGGCAGCGGAAATATGTCGAAGCCGAACCGCTATTACTGAGCGGCTACGAGGGTCTCGCGCAAACGGCGGAAAGCATTCCGGCTGACGACAAGGTCGCCATCGCGGACGCAATTCAGCGGTTGATAGTTTGTTATCAAGATTCGAACAAGTCAGATAAGGCCGCAGTGTGGAAGACAAAACTCGATTCGTTAAATTCAAAAAAATGATTTAAAAACGGCCTTCGCTGTCAACACGATAGCACGCAGAATTTAAAACCAAACCTAAACACGAAAGGAACATCAAAAATGCATAAGTTCGCCAGGACCATTATCCCTGCATTATTGCTCGCCCTGTTGGCCGGTTGCGCCAGCGGCCCGGATTTTAAGACATACAGCCCGACGGTGCCTCCTCCGAAGGGTGGACAATCTCGTGTCTGGTTTTACCGTCCGAGTACTATGTTCGGCGCCGCAGTGCAACCGATGGTAAAGGTCAATGACGCCCCATTGTACAAGGCCCAACCAGGCTGTTTTTTCTACGCCGACGAGGCCCCGGGAACGTATGAAATCAAATGCTCAACAGAATGGTCGGATAAGTGCAATCTAACGGTCGTGGAAAATAAGACCGCGTACATGAGACTGGAGATCCTGCCAGGACTCTTTGTAGGTCATATCCTCCCAAAACAAGTCCCTGAAGAACGAGGGATCAAGGAGATTCAAGGCTGCCATCTGATCACCGCTGACGGAATGAACAAAGATTGGAAGCCGCGAGGACAGTAGAACATTCATAATTTAACGCCCCAGTTATATCATGTTCACAGTACAACACCCTAAATTTTTGATAAAAATTCGATTACATGACAAGAAAAATATGAAAACACATACAAAACTTGTTTGTAACAAAATGTCATCAAGATTAGTGATAAATGGTCGAAGCCTGTCGGCAGTCGCCACGGCCATTTGGCTATTTTTGTTCGCTGAAACTATATCGACCTCAGCTAATACCCTCGCATACTACCGCTTTGAAAGCGGAACAAGCGGAAAATCTGCCGTGGTTACGAATTCAATAATCGATAGCTCTGGAAACGCTTTGAATGCCACTCCCTTCGGAACGCTGATTTACAGCACCAATGTAGCTGCCAATCCCGTTCCACTAACCGGGGGGACTAATCTGCTTTCACTCTCTTTTGACGGCTCTTCAGGTCGTATTTTCATACCCGATTATCCACTACTGGCTTTAACGAATAGCCTAACTATCGAAGCCTATATAAACGCTTCTTCTGGAGGAGGAGGCACATTTAGTCAAAGCCAGATAGTATTTCGCGGAGACGATCGTGGCGCATGGGACCCATACTTTCTCTGTTTGAGCGGAACAAATCTGCTTTTTGCTATCACTGATGGCAACAATGTCATCTCAAGTGTGCAGGCGCCTCTTTCTTTAAACATTTGGCATCATATTGCAGGAACGCTTAACAATATTACGGGTGCGCAGTCGCTATATATAGATGGTCGCTTAGTTTCACAGACGAGCACTGCAGAAAGGCCGTTTGGCCTGCTTAGCGGCCCAAACCCAGGCCTCGGAATTGGGAGTGTAGAATCTGATGCGGATATCCAACAAGACAACCAATTCTTTCACGGGTTAATCGATGAAGTGCGAATATCGGATGTAGCGCTTTCACCAAGCCAATTTTTAAATGCTCGCCAGCCGCCAGCCATTACTCAACAACCCGTTAGTGTCACTACAAACCAAGACGACACCGTGGCATTCACGGTCATCGCGTCGGGTTCAGCGCCTTTGAGCTACCAATGGCAGTTTAACAGCAACGACCTGGCTGGCGCGACCGATGCGACGCTGACGCTTACTAACACTCAACCCGATCAAGCCGGCTCATACTCGGTAGTCGTGACAAACGTGGCGGGCACCGCGATTAGTTCCAATGCGGTACTGAGGGTGATCGGACCAACCAGCCCGTGGGCCGCTGCGATAGTTGTTCACTTGGTCAATGATTCCGGCCAGGACATCTACGATACCCTCAGCAGCTCAGTTCCTTTTGTGACGGACTTCAAAGGGACCAATGATGTGACGATAACAGAACTGGCCGGGGTTCTGCTTCCCGACTACATTGATTCTTTTGGCGGTGTTTACGGTTCTGAAAACCCATCTTACATCACAAATTTTGTCGGCGCAACCAGCAATGGCACTGGTGATGGCATGCCGGGCGACTTGGAGGATATTCAGACGTCACTGGGGTTAACGATAGAATTCGACTTTGCGTCACGTTTGACCCCGAATGATCATCTCTTCCTTATTGATTGTGACTGGGTAGAACAATACCACATCCAAGCCTTTATTAAGAGCGGCACCAATTATGCGGCGGAGTCATTGGTGAATTGGAAAGTGCAAAACTTTCCCGGTTCCACCGGAGAGATCCCGAATAAAACCTTTCCTCTATGGGATGGCACGAACGGCTTGCTGGTTTCCCAGACCTCAAATCTCAACCTGAATGAACCTTTAACCGTTTTTACGCCAGACCAAACGGTTGACCGGGTGATTGTCAGCCAGACCGCCGGGGCGGGCGGTTCTGGGAGCGCCACTCTGCAATTTATTCATCCTTTCGTTCCGAACGCGGCTCCGATTTTGCCATTCATTCCCACACAAACAGTCGATGAACTAACTCTGTTAACTGTGACGAATACTGCGACCGATCCCAACAGTGACGCCACATTGGGTTACACGTTAATCAACTCGCCGGCAGGGGTTGCAATTAGTTCGAACGGGGTGATTACCTGGACTCCGACTCAGGTCCAGAGTCCCAGCACCAACCTAATCACCACCATTGCAACCAGTTTCGATAGTCTCGATCCGGTTAATCCAGAACTGAGTGTGACCAACAGTTTCACAGTCATTGTCATTGTTCCTGCAACTCCGCCGATTATTGTGCAGGAGCCGGTGGGTGTTTTCACCAATCAGGGGGCCAACGTGGCGTTTACGGTAGTGGCGACGGGGTCGTCGCCTTTGAGTTATCAGTGGCAGTTTGGCACAACCAATATGCCGGGGCAAACCAATGCAACGCTCTTGCTGCCGGATGTTCTCCTAAGTCAGAGTGGGCCTTACTCGGTTCTTGTTTCCAATGGCGCAGGGTCCACGCCCAGTTCCAACGCTGTGTTGATCGTCTATGGGCCTCCCATCATCGTTCAACCACCCCAAAATATCACCGCAAATTCAGGGGCAACCGCGACGTTCACCGTGGTTGCAACGAGCTTGGTTCCCATGAGTTATCAGTGGGAGTCCAATGGTTTGAAGATCCTTGGGGCAACTGACTCGATGCTGACCCTTCGTGGTATTCAAACCAACGCCCAGGGAAGTTACTCAGTCATCGTCAGCAACCCGGCTGGTTCCACCAATAGCTCCCCAGCCATTCTCAAAGTCATTGTTCCCACATCACCGCCGATCATCACATTGAGTAGTCCGGCCAATTTGACAGCCTACTGCGTCAATGATTCGATTCCTTTGCAGGCTTCACTCAGCAGCAACGCTCTGGCTCCCACCAGCATCGCCCTTTTTTACGGATCAACCAACTTATTAGGCAGCGTTTCAAATTCGCCTTACAGCTTCGTGTGGACCAACGCCAGTGCCGGCACCTATTCCTTGACCGCCACCGCCGCCTTTTCCGATGGCAGCACAATCACCTCCAGCCCGGCGACAGTCAGCGTCAGCAGCCAGTGCGGCCAGGGATTGATAGCCATTGTGCGCAACACCGATGATCCTGAAATCGGCCTCTTGCGGAGCAATCTCTTTGAAATTGGGTATGGTTCGGTGGTCTTTGATCCGTCCAACTTAACCGCTGGGTCGCTGGCGGGATTCATCGTAGTCATTTGGGACGATCTCAACGGGCAAGCCAACCAGATCACTGACAACACCGTCTCGGTATTGGGCCAGGTTTATTCAAACGGGATGCCGCTTTATTTGATTGGCGGGGGAACTCTGGCTTCCGATCAACTGGCATTGGATACACCTCAACGCTTCCAATGGAGTCAATTGACCAGCTTGACCCCCGCCACAGGCAAGACTGGCGATGGCAATGTCGAGATAACTCAGACTATGTACGAGGTTCTGTCCACAAACTATGGCACGTTTACCAATTTCTCCGACGCAACCAGCTTTGATTCAACCACCGTCACCAATGCCGATGCCAGTGTCCTTGCGCAGTCAGGGACTACCCCGGTCATGGTTGCTATTCCTGGATATGACGTGGCCGATTCGGGCCTGACCCGCCTTATCACCCAGAACTTTGAAGTGGGCGGAGGGAACGACCCCGATTCCCTGGCGCAGCGGCATACGCTGTTTCTGGACGGGATTTGCTGGTTGACCGGATGCCAGGCTTGCACGTTTGGCGGGTGGGGTTTCAACAGCGCCGCTCCGGCTTACTCCCCGGCAGGAAAGCCGTTGACCAATAGCTGGTCCCTCGTAAACGTCCGCAGTTGCAATTACACCGGGACCACCCTTACCGCCGTATTGCCATCTGGAGTGGAGTTTGTCGGCGCCCAGTCAAGCTTTGGATCGTGGCACTACGATAACACCAACCGGGAAGTGATCTTTGACGTGGGCCTGCTCCCGTCCTTCACCAATGAAGAGGCCCGCATGACCGGCAGCTTCACGGTTATTCCAGAGCAACCCGGAATGCTGCCCAGCACAATGACCGCGACAATCAACGGCCAGACGCCCCAGCAGAGTCAAGCCATCACCCAAGTCAACGGTCTGACTCTCTCGCCAGCAGGTAATAATACGTATAATCTGACGCTTTTGGGTATACCCGACCAAAACTACGACATCCTTACGTCGGCTAATCTGACTAATTGGACAATCCTGACCAATGTCCCAGGACCCGATTGGTCCACCAGCTTGCAACCCTCCGACTCACAACTGTTCTTCGATGCCTCAACAAATCAACAAACCTCACCATGAACTTTAAACGTTTAGCATTGTCGGTCATTGCCTTGTTCGGTTCGCATCTGGCGAGCGCTCAATCCACCTTCCCAATTGACACAGATGTCATGGTAAACCTCACTGCATCAGGAACTCAAACCAACACGTACGAGGATGGGTCTATCGTCGTAAATCAAATTTCGGTCAATCTGCAATTTCATCCATATTCGCCGCAACCAAATGGTCCATTCTTCACGTCCGCCTCGGCGGACTTTAACGGGACTATTACACTAAACGTCACAGCTACTGAGACTGACTACGGTTTTTCTGACACTGAATATTTGAAGAACCAGTTAAATTACACCGAATCAGGATACCAGGTCGATACTGGCTTCTTCGGCCCACAATTTCAGGGCGTTAACCCCGGTAATGTTTCCAGCTTGTTCCTGGATCTTCCCACAACTGAAACGCAAAATCCGGAACCATTTGCTTTGTATTATGATGGAACAAATAGCCTTTTGACAGTTGGGATCAACCTTCCCGCCCCCTTTGGTGATGACAACGATATATGCACCGTTCCATGCACCGCAACTGTCACCGGGAACGGTAGCAGCTTCACTGGTATGGTGCAAGATGCTTCGACGGGGAAGCCACTGGCAGGCGCGACGGTAATAATCGGCGGCCAAACTTTAACAACAGGCGCCACCGGGATATTCTTCGCGCCCTACTTGGTGCCGGGTCCTTTGAAAATCCAGATCACCGTTTCGGGTTATGCCACGTTCACGGCCACAGAACCACTGGCCCCCTTCTCAAACGTCCAGGTGCCCTTTCCGCTAAAGCCAACAATCGCGACAACCCTTAAGTCTATTGTCTTTGACGCACCATCTGCCATTGGCGGGAGTCAGCCAACCGCCACAGTATATTTGACTGATCCGGCGCCTGCTGGAGGAGCAGTGGTAAACTTGACTGCCTCGACGCTCTGGCCGTCGATCTCTGTGCCAAATCCGAATGTGATTAGTGCGCCTGCTTCTGTCACGGTACAACCGAGCCAACTTTCCGTGAGCTTTACCGTCGACACTGATACGGTTAATTATCCTACCTATGGCATTGTTGTAGGCAGTTACAATGGAGTTGATGCCACCGGCTCAGTGACAGTGATTGCACAGCCCATCGGGCCCGACCCGGGAAACAAAATATCGAACGCACGCGTTGACGCGATTTTGAACCAGTTCATTACTCACGGCACTACGGATCCAGATGTTTTGGACACAGACTGGAATAATATAACGCACATGCGTAACCAGTGTGATCCTAGCGACCCTGCCGACTATCCACCGGACCGTGGTTATGCGGCCGAGCAGGATCTTTACCTGGCATCGGCACAATACTACCTACGAGCCATGAAGGAGGATTTTCTTGATCAGGAAGTAGCGGTGATAAAGATAGAATTGTACAATATCACCAAATTAGTTAATCTGCAGGTACCCGGGACGTCGGGGCCTTGCACCCCGCCGCTTCCACCCAGTCCGTGGTCCTCTCTACCGTTCCACTGGGCGTATCTAGGAACCGACGATGCAGAATCGATTAAAGAAGGGGAATCCCCCATTTATCCGTAATAACTTGATTCGAAGAGAAAGCTTTGTATGAAACCTATACGTTCTTTGCTTCTGCTTATCGGTGCCGCGCTTGCCGTTCAGTCTGGCATGACAAGCGCCGCCACACTGACAAATCTGTATCAATTTAGCGGCCCGGATGGTGTGTCTCCAGTTGCCGGGTTGGTGCAGGGTAGCGATGGCAATTTCTATGGGACCACCCAAGGTGGCGGCACATACAGCCAGGGTACGGTTTATCGGGTTAATTCCGCTGGCAACCTGACGAATCTCTACTCCTTTACTGGCGGCAACGACGGGGCCTATCCGCAGGCCGGGCTTGTACAGGGTGGCGACGGCGATTTCTACGGGACGACGTATTCCGGTGGCAATGTCGGCGTCGGCACCGTGTTTCGAATAACGACGGGCGGAAGCTTATCGAATCTGTGGTCGTTTACCAGTGGAACGGATGGAGCCAATCCGCAGGGGGGGGCTGGTGCAGAGCACTGACGGCAATTTCTACGGAACAACCCTTTCTGGTGGTCTGAGCACCAATTGCCCCGGCGGCTGTGGCACCGTTTTTAAGATCAGTTTGGCTGGTAGCCTGACGACTCTGTACTCATTCACTGGCATCAACGATGGTTGGGGTGGAGCGCCTGTTGTTCAAGGCAGCGACGGCAATTTCTACGGGACGACCCAAGTCGGAGGGATATACAGCAACGGCGCGATTTATCGGGTAAGCTCGACCGGGATTTTCACGAATTTGTACTCCTTTACGGGAGGCACCGACGGTGCGGCGCCATTTGCCGGGCTGGTGCAGGGTAGCGACGGCAGTTTTTATGGCACAACCTTTGCCGGAGGGCTGACGAATTATCCTCCCTTCGGTTGCGGCACGGTGTTTAAAATCAGTCAGAGCGGAAGCCTGGCTACTCTTTGGTCGTTTGATGGCGGCACCGATGGGGCCAACCCAGCAGCAGTGCTTTTGCAGGGCAGCGACGGCAATTTCTATGGGACCACCCAGTCAGGCGGGGCGAAGGGGCAAGGCACGATCTTTCAGATTGGCCCCGCCATCAGTTTGACGAACATTTACTCATTTGCCGGTGGCACCAACGGGGCTGGACCTGTTACAGGGTTGATGCAGGGCAACGACGGCAATTTCTATGGGACAATGTACAATGGGGGAACAAACTACCTGGGCTCCTTATTCAAGCTGGTGCTTCCCCTCAACCAACTCCCCAATCAAATCACCGCTGCTCAAATTCTGGGTAGCAACCTCATTTTCAACGTATCCTCCATAGCAGGCGCAACCTATCGATTGCAGCTTAGCACCGACTTGGCAGCCGGTATCTGGTCGAATGTCCCCGGCGTATCGGTTACCAACAGCGTTGGCGGCGTTCTGACCGTGACCAACTTCACCAGACCCAACCTGCCAACATTCTATCGGTTCGCGATCACGCCATAGGAATTGAGCAAGGGAGCGCAACCGCGCACGCTGTCAAGTTGATTCAACTCCCGCCGCCTCCACCAATAAAATATTGGTTTAGATACCGCTGCGGATTGGACTTCTCCCGTTTGGCCTTGTACAACTCGTCCGACGCGAAGGACCGGCAGCCAAGTAAAATTGCTTGACTTGCCTGGTCGGCATGTCATTGAATGCGAGTCGGCGCTCCTGTTCCTTTTTTCTTATGTCAAAATTAAAATTCCTGTTCCTGGCTTTCCTGGCCGTCCCGCTCGCCGCGCTTCCAAGCGGCGCGCAAACCTATCTCGGCGTGGAGGCTGTTCTGCGCAGGGTTGAGGAAATGAGCGCCAAGACAAATGCAGATCAAAAAGCAGATGAACAGGACAAGTTGCGCGGAGACCTAAAGACTTTCATTCAAAACGCCCCCGCCCTCTCGCCGGCGGATTCGGCGAAACAATGGCTCGATTTGGTGGATCGTGCGGTGAAAACCCAGCTTCAGCAAAGGTAGGCAATGAATCCGTCTTCAATGCCGATTAACGCTGATGATGTATTCCGCGCCTTGCCGCCGCCTCCGGATTGGCCTGAACTGGCGAAGGCGATCGCCAGCCGGCCTATGCCGAAGGGCAATGGTGAAAGTGTCGAGTACGGCCTTCAACTTCTTGCGTCTGCCTTGACCGGCGAAGCCGAAGCCAGGAAGCGCGTAATCGTTGCCATACAAGCGAAAGCCAAGGACGGAGGCGTTCAATCCGCCGTCGTTTACGGTTCGTTACTCCAGCAAATCAGCCAGGCCGTGCTGGCAGCGTCCAACGATCCGGAAACCATTGTGCGAACATTGGAGCGGCAGCTTGATCCAAATACGACGGGGATGATGCCTCAATTGCAAGTGCCAAACCTGATCGCACAGGTTGGCCGGGAAAAAGCGGAGGCGTTTTTGCGTAGGCTGACGAATTCGAACGCGCAACTCACTTTCAATTCGCGCAATGAGACTCAGCGCCTGGCACAGAAACTCGCGGTTGAATTGATTGATCAGTTAAGAACACCGCAATGGGGACTGGTCGATTCTCTTGATAGTGTGCCGCTGTATGAAGCGCTCGATAAGCGGTTCAGCAAGCAAACGAATGCGCCGGCGACGTTGCCCGGGATGCCGGAGGTCGAGATTCCGCCTGAGAACGCAGGTTTGGGAATGGACCAGAAAATCAATGCCCAGGTTTATTATATGCTCGGTTTAATCGCGGAAAACCGGTCGAAGGACGCCGTCGCCGTTGCCACAAAAATTGGCGGCAATCGAGGCATGTTTTTGCCCGAGGACGCTTTCAAAGCGATGGAGCGGGCGGGGTACACTTCGGCGCTGGACAATTTCTTCTTCGATTTGCTTTCTCAAAATCCGACGCTCTCGTTTTGGGACCAATATGTGCCCATTGCCGCCAAGGCCGGGGAGACGGATCGAATGGTTTCTCTGGCCCGCGCCAGCGCCGGGAGAGCCGATTTGAGCGACGTAAAAAAAGCCTCCATTCACCAGGTGCTCTTCAAGGCCCTGCTGGCTGCCGACCAGGTTGATGAAGGCGTCGAAGAAATGCGCAAGCTGATGGCTTCGGACGCGTCGCCATCGACGCCGTACAACAACTCCATCAACAAAGGCGAACTGGGCGTCATGCTCGCGCAGATCGGAGTGCTTCTGAAAAAACCTGAATGGAGCGACGAAGGCGTCGCCGCTGTCAAAAAGTGGTTCTCCAATAGTTCAAACGCGGACCAATTTAACATCTGGCAAACTGGTGGAATTGCGCATTCCATTACTGAGGTTCTCATTAAACTTCAGAAAGGGCCTGACGCCGAGGCGCTGTTGGCGGATGCCCTGGCGAATGCAGTCCGCATCAGCCACGCCCAACGTCAATACTATGGGTCGCCCACAATCGAGCAGCAACTTCTGACCGAGATGGCAGCGCTCTATCATCGGGCTGGGCGCGAAGAAGATATCCTCGCCCTGCTCACACAATCGCCCGATTGGGGCGCCGCGGATTTGAGCGACTTGGGCAATGCAAATTTCGCAATTTCCGAAGGATTCTCCCTTGAGTCCATGCACGTTGGGATGTCCAGCCAGCCAATCGAGTATCTCGCTGCCAGCGCGTTGATGGCCGCGGGAAAAAACGATCAGGTGGCCAAAATTGTTGACGATCTATTAAACCGCCAGCCTGGCCTGGATCGGGGTTATGAACTTTTAATTGCGCTTAAGGGACGAGACGCGCTCCCGCGATTGGAGCAATTGTTTTCGCGCGACTCATTTGAAGAGCGTCCGCTGATTTGGAAGGCTCACCTGTTACGCCAGCAGAACAAACTTCAGGAAGCGGAAAAAGCGGTCCGGCAGGCTATTGCCATCGACCCTTCAGACGGAGAGGAAGGACGCGGCGACCGTATGCGGGCTTATGCGGAATTGGCGGATATTCTTGAAGCGGGCGGAGACAAAAAGAACGCGGATTTTTACCGTCAGGTCGTCACGGCGATTCGCGTGTCAGAAGACGCCGACCAATACTACGCAGCCGGCCTCCTGAAACGAGCCATTTCCATGTACGAAGATGGACTAAGCCATTTCGCCGACGCCTATTGCATTCAATCCCGGCTTGCCGTGCAGTTGGCGTCGCTGGGACAAAATAAGGAGGCGGAAGAACACTACCGGAGGGCTTATGAGTTGATGCCGGATAGCTTTGGCCGGGTCGAGAGCCATTGTTTTGGCTGTGAGCGGGTGTTTGAAGGAGAGCAGTCGCAGGGTATCGCTGAGCGCGTCTTCACGAAACTCGTCGCCGAACGACCGGACAAACCGCAAGTGCATTATCTGCTCGGATACCTGCGCGAAGAGGAGGAGCGTTTCAACGAAGCGCGCACTAATTACGAGGCTGCCGTACGATTGGATCCCGATTATTTGAACGCCTGGGGTAAACTCGAAGGAATCAGCGAACATGTGATGATGGACTCTAAGGAGCACGACGATATCGTTTTCAATTTGCTTCGACTCGATCCATTGCAACGACACCATCACCACGTTTTCACGCAGGCGAGCGATCTAACCGGCCTTTGGAATGCTGTGGAAGCTGCGGCTCAACGGCGTCTGCCCATCGCGACGAACTTAATGGCGTTGACCGCCAGCAAAATTGCTCTTGATAAAACCAAGTCATCTGCGCCTGCAGGGTATGAAGAAATGTTGATGCAATCTCAAAACCAATTGGAACGTCAAAGCCTGACGGGAGGCGATGCTGTAGCTCAGACGGCGTTTGTCCGGATCGCCGGGCAACTACTATTCAATGGCGTGATGTCAATTGAAGAATAGAGCGCTTTAAAAAATTATGTAGTCGGTTGGGGCGAAGATTTTTGAGTTCTGGCAAGGCTTCGGCGACGGAGCATGTCCAAGGCGACCTGCGACGGAGCCGAAACGACGCCAGAACTCAAAAAGATCGCCTCTTGTCTCTTTTTTCCAAGCGGCTACAGAATTTTTTTAAATCGCTCTTGCCGCCCATTTCTCTCTGTGTGGGAGCTGGCAGAATTTTATTTGCCAGGAATGGGGACGATGCTTCGGCGGCGTTGGATGAATTGGCAGGAGTGGGTGTAACCGACGGATTTGGCCAGTTCCAGCGCCTGCGTGAAATCGGCTCCCACTTCGCCGGGCGCGTGGGCATCGGAACCGAATGTGATTGGGACTTTCTTCCGCGCGGCGATTTCGAGCAATGATCGGCAAGGGTAAATTTCCCGGCAATCCTTGCGAAGACCGGCGGTGTTCAGTTCGATCGCGACGTCCGAAGCGGCGACGCGTTCCAGGAAACGTTCGTAGAGCGGGGTGCAATCTTCTTTTGGGCGCGTATTGAATTTCTTGGGCAAGTCGGCGTGGCCCATGATTTCAAACAGCTTGGTTTCCGCCGCCTGACCCAGCCAATCAAAATACGTTGTCCACACTTCAAACGGGTTGCTCTCTTTCCATTGGCTCAGGTGCTTGGGATTGTCGATCGCCCACATGTAGGAAACGTAGTGGACTGAGCCGATGAAATAATCCCAAGGATGTCGCTTGGCCAGGTTGCGAATCCAGTCTTCCTGCCCGGGGAGATAGTCCACTTCAAGCGCCAATCGGACTGTGAGATTTGAAAAGTCTTTCTGCACCTGTCGAACTTTTCCAACGTATTCATCAAGTTGGTCCAAGCGCATGCGCCAATCATCAAAATCATCCCGGCGCATCGGCGAATGGTCCGAAAAACCAATCTCTTTAAGGCCTAGCTCAACCGCCTTCGCGGCGTATTCCGCAGGTTCGCCGACCGCATGATTGCAGGCCGGCGTGTGCATATGATAGTCAGGCGGCCAGTTCATGCAGGGGTCAGGAAAGCTCCGTGAATCGCGCGCATGGCTTGTTCGCCCTTGGCCACATCGACGATCACGGATATTTTAATTTCGCTCGTGGAAATCATTTCGATATTGATGCTCTCTTTCGCGAGTGTGTCAAACATTTTGGCAGCCACCCCGGGATGACTGCGCATTCCGACGCCGACAATCGAAACCTTGCCGATGTTTTCATCCGCCAATGCCTGCTTAAAACCGACCGGGCCCTTCAAAGAATCCATGACTCGCGTCGCTTTTGCCAGTTCAGGTTTGTCCACGGTGAAGGAAATATCGGTCATCGCGGCGTCCGGGGTGTTGCGGACGTTTTGCACGATCATATCGACGTTGACGTTCGCATCCGCAATGGCTTTGAAAATATGCGCCGCCACGCCGGGACGATCCGGCACACCGATCATGGTAATCTTTGCCTGGTTCTTGTCGAGCGAGACGCCGCGAATGACGACGTCTTCCATACTGCGGGTTTCTTCTTTCACAATGGTGCCTGGGTTGTCGTTAAGACTGGAGCGGACTTCGAAAACGACGCCGAATTTCTTTGCGAATTCGACTGAACGCGACTGCATGACTTTTGCGCCGAGACCGGCGAGTTCCAACATTTCGTCGTAGGAGATTTCTTCCAGTTTGCGGGCCGCAGGGACGATTCGTGGGTCCGCCGTGTAAACGCCGTCAACGTCCGTAAAAATCTGGCAAAGGTCGGCCTTGAGCGCCGCCGCCAAGGCAATGGCCGTCAGGTCGGAGCCGCCGCGACCCAAGGTGGTGACCTGGCCGTCGCTGGTTTGGCCTTGGAATCCCGCGACGATCACGACTTTGCCTTCGTCGAGCAATGCGTGGACTTTCTTGGGCGTGATGTTTGCGATTTTTGCTTTTGTATGAACGCGGTCCGTCACGATGCCAGCCTGGGCGCCGGTAAGGGAGACAGCGGGAATGTTCAACGAATGGAGCGCGATGGCCGTCAACGCTATGGTCGTTTGTTCTCCGGTCGCGAGGAGGACGTCCATTTCGCGCTCGTCGGGAATTGAAGTCAACTCATTTGCCAGTTTGATGAGGTTGTCGGTGACGCCGCTCATCGCCGAAACGACCACGACGATCTGGTTCCCCTGCGCGCGGCTGGCGGCGACGCGCTTTGCAACATTAAGGATCCGCTTCGGATTGGCGACCGAAGTTCCCCCGAATTTTTGAACAATCAGCATTCGATTTAAATCAGGAACCAAGGATTAAGAATTAAAAGCCGGGAATAACAAAGCAAAAAAAATCCTGAAATCGGCGGGTGTAACCACGGATTTCACGGAGGACACGGATGAAAATGGCACTTCCACACCTGTGTTCATAATCGGGATTGCCTTATTTAAGATTCGGAGAGGTCAGAGGTTTGATCCAGAATTTTTCGGGCGGCGGCGGTTATATTTTGGGCGAGTTCCTTTGGGCTAATGACTTTGGCATTGCCGCCCCAGCCGAGGACCCAACGCTCGATTTCTGAAAGGCTGGAAAGCTTGAGGCGCAGTTCCAGGCCGCCGTCCTCAAGTTCTCGGAGTTCCTGGGATTCGTGCCATTTCTTTTCGCGAATGTAATCGCTGACCATCTCGTTGAATCGGATGACGACTTCGTGACTCCCCTGGCCGGATTGAACCCCGAAGCTATTGCGCAGACGTTTTTCAAGCGAGAATTTTTGCGGGCGCGCGAAAGTCTTGCCGGTCGGTTTTGCTTCCTGAATCCGGGCCGGAACGAACGTGCGGATGTCGCGGCGCAAATGGCACCACGCGAACAAATACCATTCGCCGTTGATGTTGGCCATGTGATACGGATCGACGAGGCGGAGTTCGGTTTCACGAGCGCCAGGTTTGCGGTATGTCAACTGCAATTGTTTGCGTTGCGCGGTGGCGCGGGCGAGGGCGTCGAATATTTTGAGATTCAGGATCGGCTCGGCGCGAGTGTGGAAAGAAATGGTCTGCTCCCAATCCGCGAGGTTTAGCGAAACCGTATCAGGCAAGCCGGCGGCCATTTTTTTGAAGGCGCTGACGAGTGGTCGCTCAAAGGTGGTGCCGCGATATTGTTGGAGGGCCTTTTCCGCGACGAGCAAGGCGAACAATTCGCCTTCGGTAATTTGGAGCGTTGGAAAATTGGTGACTTCCTGAGTGTAATGGAAACCTTTTCGAAGACGGCAAAATTCCAGGGGCAACCCAAGGCGGTCGCGCATGAACTCGATATCGCGCAGAATGGACTTGTCGCTGACCTCCAATTCGGCGGCCAGTGTGATGGACGTGGGATAGCTGCCGGATTGAATCGCCTGGTGGATGCGCAACATCCGCTCCATCGGCGGGCGCGCGTGAAGCGTCTTTTCCGGCTTGGGCTTCAGACGATCTTGGTCAGCAACTCGTCGTTGGTCTTATGCTTCTTCAACGCGGCGATGAGCGTTTCCATCGCTTCGACGGGATTGAGATCGACCATCATTCGGCGGAGTTTGCGGATCGGCTCGATGTTCTTGGGCGTAAACAATTTTTCTTCCTTGCGCGTGCCGCTCTTGGGAATGTCGATGGCCGGGAACAGGCGGCGCTCGGAAAGTTTGCGGTCAAGGATCAGTTCCATGTTGCCGGTGCCTTTGAACTCCTGGAAGATCAATTCATCCATGCGCGACCCGGTATCGACGAGCGCGGTGGCGATGATTGTGAGCGAGCCGCCTTCCTCAATTTTGCGGGCGGAGGCGAACATCTTACGAGGAATTTCCAAAGCGCGCGCATCAACGCCGCCGGTCATCGTGCGACCGCTGCCGCCGTGGACGCTGTTGTAAGCGCGGGCGACGCGGGTTATGGAATCAAGAAGAACAAAAACATCGCGACCGCTTTCAACCATGCGACGGCAGCGCTCGATGGTGAAACGGGAAAGGCGGACGTGGGTTTCGAGGTCTTGATCGTTCGACGAGGCGACAACCTCTGCTTTGACTGAGCGTTGAAAATCGGTGACTTCCTCGGGACGTTCGTCGATCAACAACACAATCACAGAAACTTCCGGATGATTGGCCGTGACGGCGTTGGCGATCTGCTTGAGAATAGTGGTTTTGCCGGTGCGCGGCGGCGCGACGATAAGTCCGCGGGTGCCTTTGCCGATGGGGGTGACGAGATCAATGATTCGCGTCTCCAAAAGGTCCGGGGCGGTTTCGAGATTGATCTTTTCGATCGGATCGATGGTGGTCAGGTTCTCGAAACGGACGGATTTCGTGTAAGCTTCAAAAGGCAGATCGTTTATCTTCTCGACAGTCCGTAGTTGGGGGCTGTTGCCGCGGTGCGGCGGCTGGGTTTCGCCGGCGACCAGGCAGCCTTCGCGCAGGAAATTGCGCTTGATCGTGTCGGGCGTCACGAAAATGTCGCTGGGCTTGGGATGATAGTTGTTTTCTCTGGTGCGCAAGAACCCGAATCCCTTTTCAGAGATTTCAAGGTAGCCTGCACCGTGATCAGGCGTCGCCGCGCCGGGAGCTGTACTCATAAATGTATCTTGTAAATTGTGTGAAGGCCCAAAGCCCGAATTGCCCGAAAACGATTTTCGTTTGAACTTGGAATTCTTAGAAGACCAGCGCGCTCTATTCATGCTAATTAATTTGGTGCGCCTCCGGTCAGACCTTCAACATGTCAACATTCTGTCCAAAAACAGTTTTTTGCAACTATTTTTTTTAGGCCCCCACTTCGGCCTTCGCCTCCGCGGCCAGCGGGGTGCTCAAATAACGCTCACCCGTGGAGCAGGCAATCGTGACAATCGTCTTGCCTTTATTCTCCGGTCGCGCGGCAACTTGCAGCGCCGCGACAACGTTTGCCCCGGTGGAAATTCCCACGAGCAGACCTTCTTCCTTCGCAAGACGGCGCGCCATCGCGAAGGATTCGTCATTGGTGACTTGAACGCATTCGACGATCTGCGGATTTCCCTTGCTGTCTTTGAGGTGCAAATTCTTGGGGATGAATCCCGCTCCCGCGCCCTGAATCTTATGTGGGCCGGGCTTGAGAGGCTGGCCGGCGAGCGTCTGGCTGATGACGGGGGAATCTTTCGGCTCTGCTGCAATTGCCTGAAAGGAGGCTTTGCGCGGTTTGATCGCCTCGACGCAACCGGTGATTGTGCCGCCTGTGCCAACTGCGGAGACAACAATATCGACTTGGCCGTCGGTGTCATTCCAGATTTCCTCGGCGGTCGTCCTTCGATGAATTTCAGGGTTCGCGGGGTTTTCGAATTGTTGGGGAATCCAGGAATGCGGGGTTTCGCGGGCGAGTTGTTCGGCGCGCGCAATGGCGCCTTTCATTCCCTCCGCGCCTGGTGTCAGCACTAATTTTGCGCCGAGCATTGCCAGCAGCGTGCGACGCTCCACCGACATTGTGTCGGGCATTGTCAAAATCAATTTATAACCTTTGGCGGCGGCGACGAACGCCAGCGCGATGCCGGTGTTGCCGCTGGTCGGCTCGATGATCGTGGTTTCCTTTGTGATGACGCCCCGACGCTCGGCATCTTCGACCATCGCCATGCCGATGCGATCCTTGACGCTGCCGAGCGGATTGAAAAATTCGCACTTGAGCAGGATGGTCGCGTTTGCGCCGGCTGTGACTTTATTGAGGCGGACCAAGGGAGTGCGTCCCACTGTTTCGACGATGTTATTAAATATGTGTGCCATGGGATAAACTATTCCTGTTGTTTACGGCAAGCGCGAATATTGACGCCTGCCCCTTGGACGGCAAGGTTTATTTTTGGCCTCGTTGTCAACAATTAGTCCGATGGATCGCCCTTGGCGGCAATCGAAAAAATCCGGCCATCATATGCGAGAACGTAGAGTTCCCCGTCGAGGTCTTCGGTGAAGCTGGTGATGTTTTTTGGTTGGTCGAGCATTGTGGCTGAATCGGTCGCTTTCCCTTTTTGATAACGGAATCCCCAAATCGTCCCGAGCGCATAATCGGCGTAAATATAAATTCCCCGCAGGGAAGGATGCTTGTGGCCGCGATAAACGTAACCGCCGGTGACGGAGGCTCCGATGCTGTGCGATGGAAAAAGCGCCTCGGCCATGAGATTGGTTTTATGCGGATATTCCATTACGGGATCAATATAATGTGCGCCTTCGGGGCCGGGTTTAAAATAATGCGCCCCTTCGCGGGGGCCCCACCCGTAATTGCCGCCTTTGACAATCAAGTCGATTTCCTCCCATTTGTCCTGGCCGACGTCGCCTGCCCACAACTCGCCGGTTTCGCGGTCCCAACTGTATCGCCACGGGTTGCGCAGGCCGTAAGCCCAAATTTCTTTTCGCACACCATTCTCCCGGAGATCCTGTTCATTAATGAACGGATTGTCTGACGGGATTCCGTAAGGAAGCGTTACGTTGGAGCCGTGCATCGGAAGAGTGGCGCGAGTATTGACATCGAGGCGGAGAATTTTCCCGCGCAAGGTCGATGTGTTTTGAGCCGCGCCGTTTTCGTCATTTTGACCGCCGCCATCACCAACGCTGAGATAGAGAAAACCGTCGGGCCCAAAACTCGCGAGACCTGCTTTGTGAACATCGGCGGGCTGTGGAATTTCGAGAAGAATTCGCTCGGAATTCGTGTCGGCGCAGTCGGGGTCGTTCGTGGAAATTTTGAGTTCGCTCAGGATTGTGCGTCGCGGATTTTGCTGACAGTAAAAGATGTAGAACAGCGAGTTGGTTTTAAATCCGGGATGGAACGCGAGGCTGAGCAAACCTTGTTCGGTGCTTGCGTGCGGCTCGCGTTCGCTGATGTCCATGAGCGGCTTGGCGGCCGAACCGTCGCTGCCTTTGCGCGCGAGAAGGATTCGGCCATCCTGTTCAAGAATGGCAAACCGCCCGGAACCATCGGGCGCTTCAGTCATGCAAACAAGGTTGCTGCATTCCAGTTTGGGAAAGACGGGGTGGAGTTCGATTTTTGGAAGGGGCTGGGAAAAGGCGATGGTGGAAGTCAATAATAAACAACACAAAATTTGCCCTGCGCGAAATGGCGCGATCATTGGGTAACGTGGCCCATCGACGCGATTTGTAAACGGGGATTCTCAATGCTCGAACTGGGGTGAATTACTGCTGGAACAGAGAACCACTAACTGGAAGTAGGTTCCGCTGATTTAAAAACGATTAGGAGTAGGATTACGATTAGGAAGGAGGGAAACTGTTAGATCGTCTGGGACAAATAGCCGCCATCGACTCTAAAATCGGAGCCGGTGACGAAACTGCTGGCGCGGGAACTGGCCAGGAAAATCAGCGTGCCGATGAGTTCATCCGGTTCGCCAAACCGGCCCATCGAGGTATGGCTAAGAATGCTTTTGGCGCGGGGGGTCGGAGTGCCGTCTTCGTTGAAGAGCAGGCGGCGGTTTTGCTCGGCGGGGAAAAAGCCAGGAGTAATGGTATTGACCCTGACATTTCGCGACGCCCATTCGCGGGCCAAGAATTGCGTCAGATTAATCACGGCGGCCTTGGCTGCTGAATATGCCGCAACCCGCGAAAGCGGTATGTGCGCGGAAACGCTGGCGATGTTGATGATGCTCCCCTTCCCTTGCGCGACCATTGCCGGTCCGAATTCCTGGCACGGGACGAGCATGCCTCCGACGAGGTTCATGTCGAAATTCGAGCGCCAGTCTTCGACCTTGATTTGCTCGAACTTAAAATCGGCGGTCACGGTAACTTTCGGATCGTTGCCGCCGGCGGCGTTGACAAGAATGCTGACCGGACCAAGCTTGTCGTGAATTTGTCCGGCGGCTTTGTGAACGCTTTGGCGCGACACTGCGTCCGCATTAAAAAATTGCGCCTGCCCGCCCGCGTCTCGAATTCGGCGGGCGCACGCTTCGCCGCGTTCCGCGCTCCGGCCAACGACAGCGACTTTCGCCCCTGCGGACGCCAAGCCTTCCGCCATTTTTCCTCCCAACACCCCGGTTGCGCCGATCACCACCGCCGTTTCACCCGTCAAATCGAATAGGGATGTCATGCCACGATACTGTGCAGGCTCGGCCAATCTTTAAAGTTCAAATTTAGAGCGCGATTTAGAATACAGTATGGCTATGAAGCCTACGCTGGTTTGAGCTGTTCATGTAAAAGCGGCAGAGGACTGCCGCACTCCACGACGCTTCGCGTTCAACCCCGAACTTTGTAACGCGCGGTAGCGTTTTGGAGTGCGGCAGTCCTCTGCCGCTTTTGTTTGTACCAATGCAATGTTTATGACCGCATGTTTTCTTTAACTGCTCCAGCTTTCGCGGCAAGAAAACGCTCGCGCCATTTGGCGCGGGAAATTTTTCCGCGCTCGGGTTCGGCGAGGTCATCGACGAACCACCAATGACGGGGGATTTGCCAATCGGGCAACGACTTTTCGACAAAGCGCCGAAGCGATTCCTCCGTCAAACCGTTTGTGGCGGAGACGCAGGCCGCAATGGTTTCGCCGCGGGCGGCGTCGCGTTCGGGCAATCCGAAGACGACGCAATCGCGCACAGAAGGATGGCCGAGAATTGCCCGCTCAATGGCCTCGGGCGCGACTTTACGACCGGCAATATTGATGACATCGCCGCGCCGCCCGCGTATGAAGACCCGGCCATTGACGAACTCGGCGAGATCGCCCGTTTGGAATCGGCCCCCGCCAAGAGCGGGCGAAGCAATCGGCCAATAGCCTTCTCCCGCAGCCGCGCTTGTGACGACGAGACATCCGTCGTTGTCGGTTTTGACAGAAAGGTTGGGCATTGGGACGCCGACGTTTTGGGTTTCCGCGCGCGGAGTATCGGAGGGGTCGTAGCAAATTCCGCCGCATTCGCTGGCTCCGTAGAAATTGTGAACCTTGATTCCGGTGCGCGCGAAAATTGCCGCTTCGATATCCGCAGACATCGGCGCGCCCGCTGATACTGCCAGTTTGACAGAGGGGCAAATTCCGTCGGCTTCGTGCCACACGCGCCAGAGGGTTGGCACCGCGGGCAATGTAAGATTTGGAAATTTTGAGCAAACCTGGCGGACCGCCTCAGGCAATCGCGAGGGCAATAGAATTAAAGGAATGCCATGTAAAAGCAGGGGCGTGACGAGATTGGAAAATCCGTAGGAATGGGCGAGCGAAATCACACCGAGATTTGGCCAGTCAGGACGGAGGCCCATGGCGGCGACGATGTTCGTTGCGTCGGCGGCAAGTTGCGATGCAGTGAACGCGATCATTTGTGGTTTCCCTGCGGTGCCGGAACTGGTCTTGAGATGCACCCATTCGCGCGGCAGTTGCGGCAGGGGCAAAGGCGATTGCCCGCTATCCAAAGGGCAGACTATATGGTCATTCCGCCAGGCGCGGAGAACGTCAAAAATAAATTCACAGCCGCCGCCTGTTGGAAAAATTGCGGGACCTTCCCCTCCTCTGCTTTCGCCCGCCGCTTCCAATTGCGCGAAAGTCCATTGGCGTCCGTCCGCCAGATCAATCAGCGCCAACTCGTTGCGACGCGCGCGCGCGATTTGCTGCCAGGCGTCGTATAACATTTCAAACAATGTAGCCGGTTCGCTTCAACGCCGGGACGGCCTCACGCAAAAAAATT
The DNA here is from genome assembly GCA_036501665.1 of Verrucomicrobiia bacterium. Taxonomy (GTDB): domain Bacteria; phylum Verrucomicrobiota; class Verrucomicrobiia; order Limisphaerales; family Palsa-1400; genus DATAUD01. Next base: position 44,153 of record DASXZW010000007.1, on the reverse strand, counting down.
TCGCGTGCGGCCGCTGGCATTTCGTCGCGATGCGACCCAACCTGGCCGCGCCGGACAAACTGGCCGTTCTTGGGAATTTGCGGATTTTCCCAAGCGAAGGATTCCTCCCGCCGTTTCATCGCGCCAAACGAGGCGTTGCGGGCGGCGGCTTCGAAGACGGCGATGTCCCGCTTCACTCCGGCAAATTCGGCGATGCGGGCCAATTCCCCGGCGGTGTTGGCCTTCAGGTCCTCATACTTGACGGTGATCATTTCCGCGCCGTGCGGATTAGCGAGCCAGCGTTCAACGTGCTCGTGCCATTTGCAGGGAAAAAGCTTGTCGCCGGTGCGAACCATTTCCGCAAAGTCGATCTCCTCCTTGCAAAGCCCCTGCAAATAATGCCAGTAGGAAACCAGGGCGTCCCGGCCATCGCGCAGAAGATAAACGACTTTGCGATAGTCCGGGCGCGGGAGAAAATGCGTCTTGAAAAATGTGACGGGAAAATAGGGTTTGTAAAACTTCTTGAAGTGAACGTCCGGCGCCAAATCCTGGATCAGGGCGTCCGGCGTCACCGACAAGTCGATTCCGCAAAAGGCGCCGGCGACCAAATACTGCATCCAGGTATTGCCGGACTTGGGGTAACCGGCAATAAAGACATCGCTGGGAGAAAATTCGTCGATGGGCCGCAGTCCGGTCTCCGCGCAAAGTTCCTTTTCTCCCCTCGGAGTAGGAACGTTGGCAGACGCCGCTTTGCCGCCGCCAAAAACTTTTTTCAATCCTTTCACTGGCTGGTATTTCCTCAGATAGGGTCATTCAAAGGCCGTTTGGGTCAAGAAATAACATTCCGGTAAAATAAAATCAACAAATTCGACCGGCTTATTGTCTTCTCATTGTCAGAAAGCGCAACACAGGTTCGTTGCGCGGCAAATGATTATAAAACCTGGGTTTAGGAATATGAGACATTATTTGACTTTGCTTCCCGGAGGGTTCGGCTAAGACTGTCGGCAACGAAGATCCTATGGCGCCAAAGAAGGTCATTTTGCAGACCGTTTTTGCGGCTTTGTTTTGCCTGGCCACCGCCGCGCGCGCAGCCCTGCAATTTGACGCCTTCATGGGCTACGACGATTTGGTGCCGGAACAAGGCTGGTTCCCGATCACTTGCGAAGTGGACAACGACGGGCCTCCGTTCAACGCAGTGATCGAAATCACGGCGCGCGATTTTGGCCCGGGACAGGTTCGCCGATTTCCGCTGGATTTGCCGACGAACACGCGCAAGCGGATTTTCATTCCGCTGTTCGCCACGGCGAGGACCTGGGAAGTCCGTTTGCTGGACGCGAGTGGAAAAGTCCGTTCGGAAACTGTGCTCGATCGCGGTCGGTCGGTGAAAAACGGTCTGCCGCTGGTGGCGGGTTTGGCGCGCGTGACGGCAGGATTGCCGGTCTTCCCCGATTTTCCGCCGTCGTATAACTCCGACGCAAAATATGGCGCGGCCCGACTGCAACCGGCGTTGTTTCCCGACAACCCACTGGCGCTGGAAGGGATTAATCTTCTTTACATCAGTTCCGAGCGCGCGGCGAATTTGACAGTGGGCCAGGTCAATGCCCTCGTGGAATGGCTGCAACACGGTGGACACCTCATTCTCGGCGTGGAACAATTAACAGATGTCAACGCGACGCCGTGGCTGCGCGATTTGCTGCCATGCGAATTGAGTTCAACTGTCACGCTGTCGTCGCACGCCGCGCTCGATGATTGGACCAAAAGCGTGGCGCTGCCTACATCAAGCTCGCCCTCGGTCACGCCCCCCCCAAGCCGCGGAGCTTCCTCACGTGTCCTGAATGGCAGCGCGCCCAACCGCAATCAACCGCTTCCCTCCATGCAGGTGGTGGGTCTGCCATCCAACGAAAAGCAACCGTGGGTCGATGACGACTCTTTTACCTCCTCGCCGTTGTCGGTGGCGACTGGTTCTCTTCGCGATGGAAATTATCTGATCGGCGATGCCGCTGCACCCTTTGTGGTGGAGGGGCTTCGCGGGCGCGGAAAAATCACGGTGCTGATGTTCGATCCCGAGCGCGAGCCGTTTATTTCCTGGAAAAATCGCAAATGGCTGTGGGCCGGACTGGCCGGGATTCGCGCGAGCGAGTTCCAGCAACCTTACGCGAATGTCAACGCCACGCGGCTGAGCAGCGATGGGATTTTCGGCGCTATGATTGACACAAAACAGGTGCGCAAATTGCCGCTCGGCTGGCTGCTGGCGCTGCTGGCCACTTACCTGATCGTGATCGGGCCGCTCGACCAGTATTGGTTGAAGAAAATCAATCGCCAGATGCTGACATGGATCACATTTCCATGTTATGTCGTGATTTTTTCAGCGTTGATTTATTACATCGGATTCCGGCTTCGCGCGGGCGAACTGGAATGGAACGAAGTGAGCGTTGTTGATGTTCTTCCAGATTCCGACCGCGCAGTTTTGCGGGGCGAAACTTACGTTTCGATCTATTCCCCGAACAATGCCAATTACGCGCTCGCCGGCGAAGAGAAGTTTGCGGCGTTGCGAGGAGAATCGCTTGGTTATTTGGGCGGCGGACAGGAGAATACGCGCGCGCAAATCGTGCAGAAGGGAAATAATTTTGAGGCGCAAACTTATGTGCCAGTCTGGACGAGCCAGTTGCTTGTCAACGATTGGGTTCAACCCGAGCCGGTTCCCATTAAGATGTCCGCGAAGACGTCGGGCGAAAGTTGGACGGTGGAACTGGAGAATAAATTAGACCGGAATCTTTCGCCGTGCGGGGTCGTGCTTGCCGGAACTTATTATGATGTTGGAACGTTGAAAGCCGGGGAGCAAAAGAAATTAACATTCTCGCGCGGTGAGAACATGGGAACGTCCGTGGACGAAATGGCGCGGCAATACATTGGCGCTTTTCATGACGCGGTAAATTCGCGGCACAACAGCTTCGGCAACAATTCGGTGGCCATTCCTGACATAGCAAAAGGCACAATCGCAGCCTCATTTATTGGTTACATCAATCGCGACAACCAGAATAATTGGGAGAATTTCAGCGCGCCGGACGCGCTGGATTTAAGCCGGTTTGCCGAAAAAAATTACGCGATTTTTCTGGCGTGGGACGCGAATCATTCGCTGACGCCCGCGATGAATCAATTTAATCCAATGCGGGTTCGGCGCGATACGCTGCTGCGCCTTGTGGAACCGATCACTCAACAGTAAGCCGATGAAAGCGAAAGCATCGAAAATCGAAGATAGTCCAGCTTTTTCCTCCTCGCCCCGCGAGGAACGAGTGGGGAGAGGATTGAGGAGAGGGGCTTTTTTGAGAGACAATCTCGTGCAAGTGAACCCCACCGGGATGAAGGAACCTCCTCTCCCCGGCTCTCTCCTCCATAAGTCTACGGAGGAGCGGGAGAAACGTAGCTCTTTCTCTGCCCGATTACTGTTTCGCGCTTCCTGACGCACTGAACGAATAAACTGAGACCGATTATGGACGCACCCCCAATTCCAGCCGTTGAGACTCTCAACCTCACGCGACAATACGGCTCAATCATGGCGCTCAACTCGCTGAACTTGACGATTCAGCGCGGCGATTTGTTTGGATTCATCGGCTCCAATGGCGCGGGGAAAACAACGACTTTGCGCATTCTCGCCACATTTCTCGCGCCATCGTCCGGGACCGCGAAAGTCCTTGGTCACGATGTCGTCAGCGAAGCCGATGCCGTGCGGCACGTCATTGGTTACATGCCAGATTTTTTTGGTGTTTACAAAGACATGGAAGTGACGGAGTACCTCGATTTCTTTGGCGCGTGCTACAAAATTCCAACCGCGCAACGGGAAAAGACTGTCAACGATGTTTTGGAATTGGTCGGCTTGACAGAAAAGCGCGGCGCGATCATCGGCGCGTTGAGCCGTGGAATGCAGCAACGCCTGGGCTTGGCGCGAGTTTTGATTCACGACCCCAAGGTTTTGCTGCTGGACGAACCGGCAAGCGGCCTCGACCCGCGTGCGCGCATCGAGATGATGGCGATCTTGCAGGAACTCCAGCGCATGGGCAAAACGATCATCATTTCGTCGCACATCCTGAGCGAGTTGCAGACGCTGTGCAATCGCGTCGCGATCATCGAAAAGGGAAAATTGATTTACAGCGGGCCAGTCCAGGGTGTGCGCGACCAGATGTCGGCCGGATTGATTTATTGGGTGGTCGTGCCGGGAAATTCCGCGCCAGCGATTGAACTTCTCAAGGCCCGACCCGAAGTCACCGAGGCCATCGCTGTGGATGGACAGGTCAAGGTGACTTTCACAAATCACGAAGTTGACCCATCGTTTCTGGCTGAAGTTTTAGTGCGCGGCGGGATCAAATTCACGGGATTGTGGGAAGATGAGTTGGGCCTCGAGGAAGTTTTCCTCCGCGTTACTCGCGGCGAGACGCAGTAACCGACGAGGATTTATTTAAGTTTGACTTGCGCGCGGCTCGCAGACGCCCGATTTTTGTCGTTCTCTTGTTAAGCGAAGTTGCCGTTAAATCGGCTGAGAGAGGTGGCCAAGCGCCTCCAACCTTGATATCCAGCTTCCAAAGTGAGGGCATTTTGCACGCAATTTGCTCAAACCAATTGCGGCCGCTGCTGGAGCGCCGACTCGAACTTTGTTTCGTTCATAAATCGGAATATGACGTATGATTCTTTTGCTGGGTGCCGTAGTAACGCCTTCGTTGATGTCCTCAGGTTCCAAATCGAGGACTTCCTTCGTGAGCGCTTTGATCTTGCTTTCTGAATTGGCGATTCGTCGCTGCAACTCTCCCAAGTCGCAATAAAGCAGAGTCTCAAACTCATGGAGTTGTATGAATGGCAGGAATCGGGCGTCAGCAAATTCAGTCTCCAAGGCTTTTTCAAGTATTCCGATTCGGTCGAGAGATTGAGACTTTCTTCGCGCCTCGGCCCAACCCGGAAACTCGGAGGGCAACGCATAAAGGTCAATCATCGTCGTAAAACGCGCTTCATTGCTGCGATCTTCTTTCATCAATCGGCAGACATCCCCTTTAATTTTATCAAAGTCGAAGATGCCGCCGCGCTTTCCCAATTTGCGATTTGTCACTACGACGCGCGGTCGGACGTCGATGGAATAGCCAGCAAGATGCGGCTTTAATATCTGGTCCGCAAATTCCTTTTCTGTCTGTCCTTCGACAGTGACATAAAGCCGCACCCAACTCATTACGGCAGTCCCCCCAATTCATTTTTTTCCCAAAGTTGTCCAAGCGTGTATTCTTTAAGCCAGTCGCGAAGTTTTGTGGAATTTTGCCGCTCAAATTGCGTCTCCCCTTTGTGATGATTGACCACGATGACCTGTTCCGGCCTCAATTCATCGACTAACAGAGACGACTGTGTTGAAACTATGAGCTGAGCGCGTCCCGCAGCTTCGTGCAATAAGCTTGCCAGCAGTTTGATCCCGAAGGGATGCAGGCCCAACTCAGGCTCATCAATGATAAGAGTCGAAGCAGGATCAGGTTGCAACAGGAGGTTGCAAGGCAGATGTAGCGCAGTGTGCCGTCAGAGAGTTGGTGAGGGTAATAGAGAAGGTCGGAGTAACGATCTTTCCACAGCAGTTGCGTCTGCCCGGGGGCAATTTCCTTGAGCACAAAAGAACCAAAGAATGGGGCAACCTGTCTCACTGTTTCTTCAATTTGAGCGAAGCTTTCAGAATGCGCCTGAGAGATTCGCATGAGAAAGGCGGCGATATTAGAAGCGTTCCCATGTAAAACGTCGTTATCAACGATGTTGCATAGTCCCATCACGGGGGCTGACGGCGAAGTATCGTGAAAGTGATATACTCGCCAGTCGCGAATTGTTTCGAACACCCATCCCAGGCTCGCAGTACCGTGTGATCGCGCGATTACACTCTCTTTATGACCGCTGCCTTGATCGTTTACAATCGCGCCATAAAATGGACCTTCGAAAGGCGCAGATTCTTGCGCGAAGAACAGTGAACGGTCATCAGCTGCTTTAAGGGTGAATTTGTATTGGTTTCGTCCGAATTTCAGGTTTGCGCTAAATTCGGGCGTCACCCTCATTCCACGAAAAAGAAAAGCATCCGCCCGCCCGCGCGCGCTAACGTAATTTTGAAGCCCTTTATTCGGATCCATGAGGTACCCAAGCATCTCAAAGAATCGGATGAAATTCGTCTTGCCAGACCCATTGGCGCCAATAAGGACGTTAAGACCGATTTCCAGACGGAAGTCATTAAGCTCCCGGATCGATTTATACCCGGTAAGCGTAATCTCTTCGAGAGGCCGTCGTTCACTCATAGTCAGTCGAAAGAGGCTATAGGTTCACTCGAATTGAGACCAGAGTTTGTTTCAATCGTTGCGCCTAAAAACAAGATTGCGAATTCACACGATAGCGGGATTCGACATTTATATTGCATCACACAGTTCAGTGCCGATGCCCGCTAGCGCTGTTTATTTTAAAAACTCAGGATTTGCCCAGCAGCTTTTTCCAGCGCTCCCAGGATTCGTCGCGGGCTTTTTTGTTTCCCGACTCGGCGTCAGGTTGTTCGCCGGAACGCATGAAGCCATGTCCAGCGCCGTCGTAAATCACCGGTTCGTAAGTTTTGCCGGCGTCCTTCATTTGGGATTCTGCTTTTGGGACTGTGGCGCTGATGCGATTGTCGTTGCCGCCGTAAAAACCGTACACAGGGCAATTAATCTTGCCCATATCCGCGGGTTTTGGCGGCGGGCCGTAAAAAACATAAGCAGCCTTCAAATCGCCGCGATCGCAGGCAAATTGAAACGACTTCCCACCACCCCAGCAAAAGCCGCAGACCGCCAGCTTGCCGTTGCAGGAAGGAAGCGCTTTTACGTAATCCGCTGCCGCGTTAAGGTCGCCGGTGACCTGGGCCGCGGGCAGTTTGGAAACGGCGCCCGTTACCGCGTCCCTGTCCACATAATCCGCCGTGCCGCCGCCATTTGGCGCCAAGCCTGAAAGGAGGTCAGGCGCGATGGCGATGTATCCAGCCTCGGCCAATTGGTCCGCCACGCCACGCGCCCAATCTGTCAAACCGAAAATTTCATGGATCACGAGAACGGCCTGCGCGGGCGCTTTGACCTCCGGGTAAACAATAAAACACTTGACGGTCCGCGAGCCGTTCTTGACTTCGACCCATTCGCCGTGGCGCGGCGAGGAGTTCAGCCGCGCCTTGGCCCAATCCTGGGCGGAAGCGGTGAAACAACAGAAGAGGACAGCCAACAAGAGAGAGAGTTTCGATTTCATAGTTTTTAGAATTCGGAATCCAGGTGCAGAATACAGAACGGCCCGTCCGAAAGCCAAAGAAAAAGCGGTGGCGGATATCGCCGATTGCCCCTAGATTTGACCGGTTATGAAACCAAAGTCGGTCCGTCTATTCGTGAAATCCTGGTGCGGTTGGTGTACCATGGCTGAGTCATGGCTCAAGAAGCACGGTATCCATTACGAAACGATCAATGTGAGTTCTGATAAGGCTGCCAGAAAAGAGATGAACGATTTGTCGGGTCAGGACCTTGCGCCGGTCATCGACGTGGACGGACAGATTCTGGCTGACTTCGGGCCGGATCAACTGGCAAAGTTCTGGAAGCAATTTGAATGAGTTCTAAATTGAAAACCCCGGTTGCCCCGGCGCTTGCTCGCCCTCGCCTGCCGCAATGGCTGCGCACAACGTTGCCGACATCCCAAAGCTTTGGCCGGACGCGCGCCCTCTTGGACGAACTGAAACTGCACACGGTCTGCGAAAGCGCCAAGTGCCCGAATCATTGGGAATGCTGGAGCAAGGGCACCGCGACTTTCATGATTGCGGGAGATCGTTGCACCCGCGCGTGTGGTTTTTGCGCGGTTTCGACGGCGAAGCCGCTTGCGCTGGAAGGCGACGAACCGGATCGCGTTGCGGAAGCGACGCGACGGATGAATCTCAAGCACGTCGTCATCACGGCGGTCGCGCGGGACGATCTCGCCGATGGCGGCGCGGAACATTTTCGTCAGACCATCGAACGCGTGCGAGCGCTGAATCCCGGCATCGTGATCGAAGTGCTCGTGCCTGATTTTCTGGATCGCGACGAGTCGATTCACTCAGTTCTTCGCGCGAATCCTCATATTTACAATCACAATCTGGAGACAGTCCGGCGTTTGACGCCATCCGTCCGTCGTCGCGCGACATACGACAGGTCGCTCCGGGTGCTCGCCAAAGTCAAAGCGTTGCGAGGCGATTCAATTCACACCAAATCCGGCGTCATGCTGGGCCTTGGCGAAACCGAGGCGGAATTGTTGCAGGCGATGGAAGATTTGCGCGGCGCGCGCTGTGATATTCTAACTCTTGGACAGTATTTGCAGCCAACGTTGCGTCATCTGCCCGTGGTGGAATTCATTTCGCCCGATGTGTTTGCCAAGTACAAAACCATCGCCAAGTCAATGGGCTTTGTTCACGTCGCCAGCGGCCCGATGGTGCGCAGTTCGTACCACGCGGACGAATTCACCGTCAAACCTGCCTAAGGCGATTAAAAAAATTCTGTAGCCATTTTCACCGCCCCTCTCTTGGCGCTTCGCGTCCGTTCTCTCCCCGCAATTGCGGGGAGAGAATTGAAGAGAGGGGCATTTATATCTCGGCTACAATATTTATTAAATTGCTCTAAGCTCGTTTGAGGCCGAGGTTCTTTTCGTAAGTGCCTAAAGTCTTGGTCGCTGTGGCGGCATTCGCCTTGAACTCATTGCGCAAGGTTGCCAGCCGCATCGTGGCCAGTTCCGCGTGAGAGCTTTTCGGAAATCTTTGAATGATTCGCTGCAAAGTATTTCTTGCGGCGTTCTCGTCACGGCCAATGTTAATTTGAAGAGTCGCCAATAAATTCAACCAGCGCGCGACGTGTTTCGTCGTTTCATCGGGCAGTTCGATGAGCTGCTCAAGTTGATCAACCGCCAAGTCGAGCCGCTGGAAATGTTCCGCGTACAGAATGGCCAGCTTTTCCCTCGTGATTGTGTCGGCGGGATGCGCTTCAAGTTGTCTGACGTATTCGGCGGCTGTTTCGTCGGCATTAAAAGTTTCCGGCGTGGGCTGCGTCTTTTGCTGCAAACCAATATCGCGTTCGCGCTGGCGAACTTCAAACTTCGCGTTCTCGCGAAAGTCACGGGTTGCGGTAGTTTCGCCAAGACGCGCGATTCGTTGGTCCGCCGCATGAGAAAACTGAGTGTCCGGGAATTTTTGCGCGATGCATTCCAGCGATTCACGAGCGGCTTGAGGATCCCGGCCAAATTGCAACTGCCAGTCGGCCAGCGTATGGAGCGCTGTGGCGATTTGTTGCGGGGTCAAAGTTGCCTGTTCAAGTAATTCGTCGATGGTGGCTTGGGCTCCTGGCAAATCATGCAAGTCTTCCGCTTGAATCGTCGCCAGCAAGAGAGAACCTTCAAAATCTCCGGGAAATTTTTCCAACTGCTTGCGCACTTCCTCGGCTGCTTCCTGATGAAAGCCCTTCATTCGCTTGGCGGCGGCGATAAAGTAAAATGGCTTTGGCTCTGTTTCGTCCGCGCCCCCGTCAAACAAGCCGGTCAACGGTTTGATGCACATATCGACTACGCTTGGAAGCCAGACGAATGCGAGAATCACCATGAAGCCGATGGATATAAAACCCAGGCCAAGAAACATTAAAACAAATATGATCAGAATCAGCGCAACGGAGGCGGCATACTTGTAAAGGAGAACACGCCGGTCGTCGCTGTTGGCGAAACACCGCCAGGCGTACCAGGCAAAGAAAATCAGAAGAAGAACGGACCAGATTTTTGAATCAGGGTGAGCGCTCGCAAATGTGGGCGGTCGCATTGGGGGAGGAATAAATGACTGGGCGCTCCACGGAGGAATATATGACTGCGCATTCCACATAAGCCGAATTGATTATTGTTGTATATCAAACTTCAATTCGGTTTGCGAGTGTTTTTTCTTGTCCTTGATATCCATTTTCTCCAACACCCAGCGGCCATTGACTTTTTTAAAACCGCTGGAGGAAAGGGAAAATTCTTTCACGACGTGACCGCCAGAATCGTACGAAGTCGCGATGAGCAAGCCGGAGGTTTCCTGGTCAATATCGGAACGAATTTTGACGCCTTCGCTCCCCTCAGGATTGCGGCTTTCCAAAACGTAACACGCCTGACCAAGTCTCGTTTCGTCTGGAAAACGTTGCTGTTGCGGCCAATACAAAAATTGCAAGCCAAGGTCGGAAAGCGAAAAGTCCGAACCGGCAAGTGGAATATTGGTGTCAGCCGGCTTGATTGCCGTCGGCTCGGGAAGGGAACTTCCCGGCTGCGCGGCGCGGGCGTAAAGGTATTGATTCGGTCCGTTGGTGCTGTGGATGACAATCAATTTTTCAGCGCCGATGTTCGCGGTCGCGGAAGTTTCGTAAATTGTTTCCCAATTTCCGTCTTTCACAACGACGCGGCAAACAACTGGCACCGTCGTCGTCACTTTGCCGCTGTGAATAATGAGGGTCGCGCGAGTTTCCGAGCTTTCATCCGGGGCGGCGGTGCGAAGTTCCCGAGCCAGAGCCTGCCCCGCCGCAAGGGAATCCGCGGGGAGCGGAATGGGCGCTTGAGGCGCGGCGCACGCCGAAACCGCCAGTAAAATGCCAGCGATGATGCGCTTCATTTGACCCAATCACGACTCATAGCGCTGACGCATCTACACTTCGAGGTAGGGACGCCTCGCCGAGGCGTCCGCGGACGGCCCGGAGTCAGAACAAAGTGGGATGCACCGCTCGCGGATGCTGGGCCGTCCCTACCAGTCAACAGCAAAATATAGGGGTTGATTTTCAACGTGTTGCCCTGTTTTAGATGCGTGCGGCTGGCTTGACTCAGGCCGGAGTCAGCGCGAGAGGAATCATTTGTGAAATATTTTCCACAAAATGCGCCTTTAGTTTTTGCCGGACTTCCATCGGCACTTCCAGCCAGTCGTTGCGGCACCCCTCTGGCAGAATGACACGCTTGAGACCGGACCTGGCCGCCGCGAGAACCTTTTCCTTGATTCCGCCGACACGCAAAACACGCCCGCGCAGGCTGATTTCGCCGGTCATCGCAACGTCCGAGCGAATTTTCCGATGAGTCAATAATGAAACCAAAGCCGCGACAATTGTCAGGCCGGCGCTGGGGCCGTCCTTCGGGGTAGCTCCGGCGGGAACGTGGATGTGAATGTCCTTTTTATCGAAGTCGCTCATGTCGATCTTGAGCGCCTCGGCGCGATTGCGCAGAAAACTAAGCGCTGTGTGCGCGCTTTCCTTCATCACTTCGCCGAGCGAGCCGGTGAGAATCAACGCTCCCTTCCCCGGCATCCGAGTCGCTTCGATAAACAAAATCTCGCCTCCAACGGGCGTCCACGCAAGACCTATGGCAATGCCGCAATCAACAATCCGCTCGGCGGTTTCCGGCGTAACGGTGGGCGGACCAAGGTATTCGCGCAATAGTGCAGGAGAAATGATCAGCGGTTTGCGGCTGTTTTTCCGGGCAACGATTTTGCGCGCGGCCTTGCGGGTGAGCGCGGCGATTTCGCGCTCCAATTGCCGCACGCCCGCCTCCCGCGTATAACCGTCAATGACATGGCGCAAGGTCGCGTCGGGAATTCGGACGAGCTTCGGCTTCAAACCGTGCTCTTCGATTTGTCTCGGGGCCAAATACCGTCGGGCGATCTGCACTTTCTCAGACGCCGTGTAACTGGGAAGTTCGATCACTTCAAGTCGGTCGCGTAACGCGGGATGAATCGGATCAAGCCAGTTCGCCGTTGTCAAAAATAATACCCGCGACAGGTCGAACGGAACATCCAGATAATGGTCAACAAAAGTATTGTTTTGCGCCGGGTCGAGGACTTCGAGCAACGCCGCAGCGGGATCGCCACGAAAATCCGATCCGACTTTGTCCAATTCATCGAGCAGAATGACCGGGTTGCTCGACTCCGCGCGTCGCAATGTTTGAATGATGCGCCCCGGCAACGCGCCCACGTAAGTGCGCCGATGGCCGCGAATTTCCGCCTCATCGCGCATGCCGCCGAGGGAAATTCGCGCGAACTTTCGCCCAAGCGCGTCCGCCATGCTTTTGCCAAGCGAAGTTTTTCCAACGCCCGGTGGCCCGACGAGACAGAGAATAGGCCCCTTGATCTTCTGCTTTAATTTGATGACGGCGAGAAATTCCAGCAGGCGTTCTTTGACTTTTTGCAGGCCAAAATGCTGCTCGTCCAACAACCGCGCCGCATCAGCAAGGTCGAGTTTATCTTCGGTGAATTTCGTCCACGGCACATTGATCAGCCAATCCAGATAGTTCCGCGTCATCGTATATTCGGCGACGGCGGGCGGCATTTGCTGAAGGCGCTCCAACTCTTTAAGGGCAATTTTTTTAGGCTCTTCAGGAAGATTATTCTGGTCGATCTGTTCGCGAAGGTCCTTGGCTTCGGCCGCGCCCGGCTCGACTTCGCCCAACTCCCGTTGGATCGCGCGGATTTGCTCGCGAAGAAAAAAATCGCGCTGGTTTTTGGACATCGAGGTCACGACCTCGTTTTGAATTTTTGAACCCAACCGAAGCACCTCAAGTTCCCGGCTCAACAGCGGAAGGAGTCGCGTAAGGCGGTCCTTTGCGGAAGGCATTTCGAGGAGATGCTGGCGTTCCTCAAGGCTGAGGTTCAAATTCGCCGCGATTAAATCGGAAAGTTTTCCAGGATTCTCTGTGTTGAGCGCATCAACCTTAACCTGGTCGGCCAGCGCGGGGGAAAGCTTGATGATTTCCTGAAATTCGCGCCCCGCGTTGCGCGCCAAAGCCGTCAGCTCGAGCGAATCATCAGATAGATCCTGAAGTTTTTCGGTGCGGGCGATGAGATATGGGGATTGCGAAGTAAAATCGAGGATCTTAAAACGACGCAATCCTTCGACCAGCACGCGGACGGTGCCGTCGGGAAATTTGAGCATCTTGTGTATGCGCCCCGCGCAACCATGCTGATAAAGTTCCTCCGGGGTCGGATTTTCCACTTCAGCGTTGCGTTGCAGAACCAGGCCTAGAAAGCGGTCGCCGGCGACGACATCGTCAATCAAACGAATGCTTTGAGGCGTCTCGACGAGAAGAGGGGTGATCGCACCAGGAAAAATAACGATGTCGGCGAGGCCGAGAATTGGAAGCGCTTCCGGGAGCGATTTGGACCAAACCTTCGTGCCCGCAGCATCAGGATTGTTGCCCGCGCCAAGGATACTGATAAATTCTGTTTCCGGCGTCATGCCCAGGCCTGATCAATCAGTCAGTCACCATGATTGTTCGCGGGCTGGTTGGGGTGGAGGAAAAAGGGACATCGACTCGAAGAAAACCGTTCTGATAAACCGCCTTGCCGAGGGACAAATCGCAACCCTCCGGGACTTCAACCACGCTCTCGAATCCTCCGTAATTAATTTCCATCACCAGAAATTTGCAGCGGGGCGGGCGGCAACCGTCGGGGCGCTGGCCGCTGATGCGCAGCTTGTTTCCCTCAACTGTCAATTCTAAATTCTCGCGCTGCATTCCTGCCAGTTCCACTTTGATGACGATGCCTGAATCCGTGCAATAGACGTCGATGTTGGGCGCCCAGTGGGTGTCGTTTTCTTTTGCTATGGAGACTCGTCGTTTGGAGAAGGTCAGGGCGTTTATTTTTTGCATGGCGACAAGAGAAAGTATCTTATTAGGTTTGGTTCTGCAAGCGGCAATATGGTCGGCATCTTTCGTATAACTAATTTGCTTTCATGATAATTTTTGGGCGTTGTCCCTTGCGAGCGCTGAATACAATCGAGCCTTTTGTCTGATTCCCCGAAGAACTGCACCCACAGTGAGTGTCGCTTCCAAAATTGAACGCGCGCCTCCGCGTTTTTGTCCAAATAAATATGCCGACGGTCGCTGCTACTACAGCCAATGCCGCTATTTGCTGCCAATCCATGATTGTAAGATAGCGCGTTGCAGCCGGTTCGCAACTGGTTGTTTTTCTGCCCATGCCATTTTCTCGCTTCCCTGCATCGCGCTTGCTTGTCAAGGCGACTTGCAGTCAACTCCCAGTGACGTGACATGAAAACAATCCATTTTCTCCTATTCATTTTATTAACGGCGTCCGCTTTTGGACAAACTCCCACCGCCGTCGGCAGCGGCGACGCCGCATTTGACCGACTTGCTGAGGGGTACTTTTCAGGGTACCTCGCTTGGCGACCATTGGAAGCGGTCGGGCTGGGATTCCACGAATATGATGGAAAAATGACCGATTTCAGCCAGGCTTCCATCGAGGGAGAAGTCGCAAGGCTTAAGGACTTTGACCGGCGCCTGGATGGGTTTAACACTTCGACACTCAGTCCCCGCGCCTATTTCGATTTTCGTGATTTGCGGGCAGGCATCCGCCGGGAATTATTTCGCTTCGAGGAAATGGGAACATTCCGAAGCAATCCTATGACCTACGCTGGCGCGCTCGATGTCAGCCCGTTCATCAAGCGAAATTTTGCGCCGCTCAATCAACGGATGCGCGCGATTATTGACATACTTAACCAGGCGCCGCTCATCACAGCAGCGGGTCGCGCAAATCTCGGCGATTCCCTTCCAAAACCGTGGGTCGAGGCGGCGATTGAAGTTGGCGACGGCTCGGCGGATTTTCTGGAACATGACCTGGTCGAAGCTCTCAAAAACGTTAATGACGCTACCCTTCGCGCGGAATTCGACGCTGCCGATCATCGGGCAGTGGTGGAGATGCGCGACTTTGTGAAGTTCCTGAAGGAAGAAAAACTTCCGAAGGCGACTCTCGACTTCGCGCTTGGTCGGGACAGTTTCGCAAAAATGTTGCGCGAAGGCGAATTGATCATGCAATCGCCCGATGAAATTCTGGAGATCGGACTGGCTGAATTGCAGAGGGAGCAGAAACTTTTCGCCGAGACCGCCGCAAAGATCGACCCCAAGCGCAAGCCAATTGATGTCTTCACTGAAATCCAAAGCGATCACCCGACCGCAAAAGGTTTGATTCCCGACACGCGGAAAGACCTGGAAGCCATCCGAAAATTTGTCGTTAACCACCACATTGTGACGATTCCATCGCAGGTGCGGCCGCGTGTGGAGGAAACGCTGCCGTTCGAGCGCGCGGGAAGTTTTGCCTCCATGGATACGCCCGGCCCGTTCGAGACGAAAGCCACCGAGGCCTATTACTATGTCACGCCCGTCGAAGCCGCGTGGACGGCAAAAGAGAAAGAGGACTGGCTGCGCGCTTTTAATTATTACACGGGCGACGTCGTTTCCATCCACGAAGTTTATCCTGGGCATTATGTTCAATTTCTTTGCATGAACGCTTCACCGGCCACGAAGGTGGAAAAAATTCTTGGCAGCTACGCGTTTATTGAAGGCTGGGCGCATTACTCAGAACAGATGCTCGTCGATGAGGGCTTCGGCGAAGCCGGACCGGCGGCAGGCGCCCAACCGAAGTCGCTCAAGGCCGCGAAATACCGTCTCGCGCAATTGGATGAATCAATGCTTCGTCTCTGTCGCTTGTGCGTGGCGATCAAGATGCATTGCCAGGGAATGTCGCTGGCGGACGGCGCAAAGTTTTTCCACGAGAATTGTTTTTACGGTGAGAAGCCGGCTTATGCCGAAGCGCGCCGCGGCACGTTCGATCCCGGTTACGCAAATTACACTTTGGGCAAGCTGATGATCTTAAAACTGCGCAAAGATTATCAACATCAACAAGGCGCAGATTATTCGCTGGAAAAATTTCACAACGAATTGCTCCGCCACGGCACTCCGCCGTTGCCACTCTTGCGGGAAATTATGTTGACCGATCAGGCTTTATGGCCGAAGGCTCTGTAAGCGAGAGCCCCCCGCTTTATCGCGGGGTGGCTTCACGCTTACAGACTAATGTAATTCTGGTATGGCGGCGCTGCGTCGCCGCCTCTGACATTCCATTCACCCGTTAATGTTAATGAGTGGGATCCGACGGAGTCGTCGAACCATTGTTATCCCGCTGTCTTACCCCGTCCAGGTTGGGATTTGATCCGTCCTGGCGAGGGGTTGACAAGTCAGATTTTGGGTTCGTATTTGAGTTTTGATAATTCCCCGACGCAGGCGCCGTATTGGGATACTGATTGTTCTGATTATTCGGCTGAGCATTGTAGGAAGGTGTGCTCGACTGCCAAGGCTGAGCGCCCCACGTTGGATTGGTCACAGACGGCCAATTATCGCGGTCAAAACCTTGGGCATTCGCGAATTTGTCCTTGTCCACATCCATCGTCAAATAAGACCGGTCGCCGGACGGATGCATGGCGGACAGCGGCACGGCGACGGACTTCGATGACGCGAGAAGTCCGCGATCCACGCTCACCACGCAATACGAAACTCTGCCGTCATCAAGGTTGACCACGATATCCTCGATCTTGCCCATTCTTTGGCCCTGCATGTTCTTCACCGAAGTGCCGATCAACTGGCTGCACTTGTTTAGCTTTGTCGGAGCATCGGGCGATTCGATCCTTTCCGCTGGAGCATTTTGCGGCAGAACTTGTGGCGAGACGGGCTGGGTCGAGATCGGGGCTGGCTGGCCTTGGGGAGTAATCGCGCTCTGACTGTATCCGGGTAATGTGAACAAACACGTCGTCACGAGCGTGGTTGCCACGAATTTTGCGTCGAATTTCATTGTCTTTTTCATACTTTTTCCTAACTCTTTCTACTTGTTTATGCTGGAACCATTGCTGCGGCGGCCTTCATGGTCGCTTACAGGAAACCGCGGGGCTTCTCCCTCTTTTCTTCTGCGCTACTATCGTCTGTTTGCGGCCCTTTTCTCAATGGGGACACAGCCTGCTTTCACCTTGCCAAAATTGCCCATGAAAGCCGGGGAATTTGGCCGATGGAAAAAGTTTTTAGCGGCGCCGCTGGGAATATTTTTGATGGCCCACTGCGCGATAGCGACAACGCTGAGCAACTTGTTGAATCAAAAAGACCTGACCCCGACGGCGCTCGCGCAAGTCATAGCGAATTTCAGTTTTGAACTCGCGCCGCAGGTGCAGGAGCCGGACACATTTCTTCAAAGAAAGCGCGGAGACTGCGCGGACTTTGCCAATCTGGCGTCGATTGTCCTCACTAACCACGGCTACAACGCCAAACTTGTTGTTGTGATGATGTCCCAGCAAACCCACGTTGTTTGTTATATCAAAGAGGCGGGCGGCTTTTTGGATTACAACCATCGTGCTGACGCGCAGCCCGTTGTTCCGTCCGACGGGTCGCTGGAAGACATTGCGCAAAAAGTTGCCGGTGATTTCCATAGCGATTGGCGTATGGCCTCGGCCTTCCGATACAGCAAAGGCAATCCAATTTATGGGCAACTGGTGTTTGCGGAGGAAACGTCTATCAAAAAAGAAAACAAGCAAACGAAGAAGATTTCTTCCGCAGCCACGCCACTCGCAGTTCAAGCTGTAATTAACTGACGACGTGGGCCCGGGGTTGGACGCGTTCGCCTTGTGGGGCAAACTGTGAACAGATTGACCGCGCGCCTTAAAATCGTTATCCATGCTGCATGAACATTTCTCCCGGCGCAGTGGCGGTCGTTGTTGGATTCCTCGTCTCCGTAGTTGTTTCTGCATCAGCCGAAAGCGTTGTTGCTCCCGGCGCTAAACTCGAAAAACTCTCCAGCGATTTCTCCTTCACCGAAGGTCCGACTTGCGACGCCGAAGGCAACGTCCTTTTCACCGACCAGAACAACAACCGCATCATGAAATGGAGCGTCGATGGCCGTCTTTCCACCTTTATGCAACCATCGGGACGGGCCAATGGAATGTACATGGACGCGAAAGGCAATTTGATCGCGTGCGCCGACGAAAAGAACGAGTTGTGGTCGATCAGCCTCGACAAAAAAACAACAGTCCTGATCAAAAATTTCGAGGGCAAATATCTCAACGGGCCGAACGACGTTTGGGTCGCCCCCAACGGCGAAATTTACATCACCGACCCCTTCTACAAACGCGAATGGTGGGACCACCAGACCATGGCCCTGGACACGGAGCAGGTCTATCACCTTTCGGCGGACGGCAAAGCTTTGACGCGCGTGACAACTGACTTGAAGAAGCCCAACGGCATCACCGGCACGCCCGATGGCAAAACGCTGTTCGTCGCGGACATTGGGGCCAACCTCACCTACAAGTTCGACATCCAACCCGACGGTTCGCTGGCTAATAAAACGCTGTTTTGTTCCCTCGGCGCTGACGGAATGACCCTGGACGAGAATGGAAATCTCTATATCGCCGGGAACGGAGTCACCGTAATGGACAAAACGGGAAAGCAAATCGAGCACATCGACGTAAAGGAACCCTGGACTTCCAACGTGAGCTTTGGCGGTCGCGACCACAAGACGTTGTTCATCACCGCCAGCAAATGCCTTTATTCCATCCGGCTGAACTTCAAAGGCGCCAATCCAGCAAAGTAAATCAACCGTATTCATTTCTATGAGCAAAGATTCACACAACATCAAACCGCTCCTGACGATCAGCGACGGATCCGCCGAAAATGTCTTCGACCGTCAACTGACGCCCGCAGAAATCGACGCAAACCTCCATCGCGAATTTATCGGAGGAATGTGGGATGAAATGGGGCCGCGCCAATTTAATTTCTTGGTAAGCGCGGGACTGGCGCCGCATCATCGGATGATTGACATAGGTTGCGGTTGCCTGCGGGCGGGTATTCATTTCGTGCCATATCTGGGGAATGGAAATTACTTTGGAATCGACATCAACGCCTCCCTCATCGAGGCAGGCAAGAGGGAGCTAGTCAGAAAGGGGATAGCTCTGCACGAGAAGCGGCCAAACCTTCAGGTGAACAGCCAGTTCAAAATGACTCAGTTCGGCGTAAAATTTGATTTCGCGCTGGCGCAGTCGGTGTTCACGCACCTATATGTCAATCATATAGGACGGTGCCTTGTGGAGGTTGGAAAAGTTCTGGCTCCTGATGGAAAGTTCTTCGCGACATTCTTTCAAGCTCCGACCCCGATGCACATTGAACCGTTGGATAAAGGACCCGCGGGGTTAACCTATTTTGACAAAGACCCATTCCACTATTCGATGGCTGAAATGGAAATGCTGGCCAAATTCGCCGGGCTTTCTGTCAAGTTGATTGGCGAGTGGGGACATCCGCGAAACCAACAGATGCTTTGTTTTTCGCAACAGTAAAAACCTCCAAGTAATTCAAGTCATCCATAACAAGTTCTGGATTCAGGATTCTGACTTCTGCATCCTTCCCGCAATGAACCTTGCCTCGGCTTTCGCGCAATCGGCGCAGCGTGATCTTTCCAAGACCGCGTTGTTTTGGGGAGAGGCGCAGTTCACCTACCGGCAATTCCAAGCGCAGACCAACACCGTTGCAAGGCGGCTCAAAACCGGGTTCGGCGTTCAGCGCGGCGACCGCGTCGGAATCTGGCTGAAAAATTGCCCGGAGTTCATCCCAGCCCTTTTCGGCGTCTGGCAGGCCGAAGCGGTCGTAGTGCCGATCAATAATTTCCTCAAACCGGCTGAAGTCCAATTCATCGTCGCCGACGCCGGAATCAATATCCTTATCCTCGACGAATCAATGAAACCAGCCTTTGACGCGCTGGTTGCAAAACATCCCGGTTTGAAATCGCTCGCCGTCGAAACAATAGGCGGCGGCGATGACACGAGCAACGGGGAATCCAGCGTCGGTTCCGAAGATTTGGCGGTGATCCTTTATACTTCAGGAACAACCGGGCATCCCAAAGGCGCAATGCTTTCCCACCGCAATTTGCTGGCCAATGTTGAAAGCTGTCGCCACGAACTTCTCGCCGTCGGAGAAGACCGGTTTGTGGTGCTCCTGCCGATGTTTCACAGCTTCATGCTTACGGTTGGAATTCTGCTGCCAATGCTCATTGGCGGCTCGATTGTTCTGATCAAGACGCTCCATCCGCCGAAGAACGTAGTCATGGAAATTCTCCAGCATCGCGCCACGTTGTTGCCTGCGGTCCCGCAATTTTTCCGCGCCTTTACGCACTGTCCATTGCCGGCGGATATGCCGTTGCGACTCTGCATCAGCGGCGGCGCGCCATTGCCTGCGGAAACTTTGAAGGACTTCACAGCGCGATTTCCCATTCCGCTGTTGGAAGGTTACGGCTTAAGCGAAGCCAGTCCGGTAGTTTCTTTCACGCCGATGCGCGGGCCCTGGAAGGCCGGTTCCATCGGTGTGCCGATTCGCGGCGTGACCGTAACGATTCAGAATGA
Source organism: Verrucomicrobiia bacterium (assembly GCA_036501665.1). Classification (GTDB taxonomy): domain Bacteria; phylum Verrucomicrobiota; class Verrucomicrobiia; order Limisphaerales; family Palsa-1400; genus DATAUD01. Next base: position 23,940 of record DASXZW010000007.1, on the reverse strand, counting down.
CGAAGGCATAACTTTGCCGACAGGGCAAATTGGTGAACTCTGCGTGCGCGGCGAAAACGTGATGCAAGGCTACTGGAACCTCCCGGCGGAAACCGCTGCCACATTGCGCGGCGAATGGCTCCTGACAGGCGACATTGGCTACGTTGACGCGGACGGATACATTTATATCACCGACCGCAAGAAAGACATGCTCTTAGTCAACGGCATCAATGTCTATCCGCGCGAAGTGGAGGAAGTTCTTTATCAATTCCCAGGAATAAAGGAGGCGGCAGTCATTGGAGCGCCGGACCCACGCCGGGGAGAACAGCCGCTGGCATTTGTCTCAGCCAACGAAGGCATCCAATTGGATGAGAAGGCTTTACACGATTTTATTCGAGACCGACTTGCCGACTATAAAGTCCCGCGCCGGGTCGTTTTTTTGCCTGCCTTGCCTCGCAATGCTACCGGTAAAGTGCTCAAAACCGAGCTTCGGAAGCTGGTTTGAGGTTTAACAGACCAACAAAACCATATATGGCTGTCAGCAAGCCACTTATGAAAAAAACAGACTTTTACGAGTTGACGCTAACGACAAACGGCCCGTAAAGTATAGGGACTGCGACTGACGTTGCCTGAAGCAGTGTCGAGCAGTCCAATTTTATGCCTGAAGGATACTGTGTTAAGTGCAAAGCGAAGAAAGAGATCGCTGAGGGAGTTGAAGAAGTGATGAAGAACGGACGGAAAGCGATCAAAGGGAAATGTCCTACGTGCGGCGTGGTGATGTTTAAGATACTTGGCGGCAAAGCGGCGGTGGCGACCGGAACTGCGACTCCCGCGAGCGCTCCAGCCCCTGCGCCAAAAAACGTCAACCAGCCGACCTGACATTCCTATGGCGCAACAACTCGCTTACGTCATCATCACCCCCTATACGCTCCACAAATCCCGCACGGGCGGGATTCTGGCGCGCCTGATAACTCGCACCGGACTGGAACTGGCCGCAGCGCGGATGTTCGCGCCGAGCCTGGACCTGGTTCAGCAGTATTCAGAAGTCATTATTTCTTCGGCAGACCCGCAGGATCGGCGGATACAGGAACTGATTCGCGATTACATTCTCCGCAACCTTGGCCCAGATCCGAAGACCAAGCGTCCGAGGCGCGCGATGGTCTTATTGTTTCGCGGCGAGGAAGCGGTTCGCAAGGTGCGTTCCGTCGTTGGAAACATTTCCGCTTTCCGGCGCGGAGGCGAAACCATTCGCGACACCTACGGCGACCTTGTTCTCGACGAGAACGACCAGGTGCGCTATTTCGAGCCGGCAGTGCTTGCCGCGCCGATTCCCGAAGAAGCTGGAATCAAACTCAAGCTTTGGGCGCGATTTTCCGAAAGCGACGGCGGTGTCGTCAATGACACGCTTACTTACGAGCCAAGCGAAAAGCCGCAGCGCACCCTGGTGCTCATCAAGCCGGACAACTTTCGCTTTGCCACGGGCCGACCAGGCAATGTCATTGATTTTCTCTCTCGCACGGGCCTTTACATCGTCGGAATCAAGGTTCACCGCATGAGTGTTGTTGAAGCCGCGGAGTTTTATGGGCCGGTCCGCGAGGTTTTGCGCACGAAGTTAAAGGATTCAGTTGCTTCGCGAGCCAAAGCCGCGCTGGAGAAGGAATTTGGCTTCAAAATTCCGGCCTCGGACGAAAAACAGTTCGGCGACATTCTCGGCCCTGCGTTTGGCGATAATCAGTTCGAAAACATCGTCAAATTCATGGCAGGCAGAACGCCTTCCGAAACCGATGCCGCCACAGCGCGCCAGCCGGGCACCGAGAAATGCATCGCCTTGATTTACGAGGGCGTTGAAGCCATCGGCAAGATTCGGGACGTCCTTGGCCCGACCGATCCTTCCAAGGCCCCGCCGGGATCGATTCGCCGGGAGTTTGGTTCGACGATCATGGTCAACGCCGCGCACGCCAGTGATTCGGTTGAAAGCGCCGAGCGCGAAATGAAGATCGTCAACGTCGGCGAGAATAACTTCCGATCAGTGGTCGAGGAAGTTTACGGAAAAATTTGATTTCCGCTCCCGGCTGGCCTCGACGACTACGACTGTTGGCTACTGTGCCCAAGCCAGGCCATCCACGCCTTTGCCGGCGTCGATCAGCTTGCTGACGGTCCAATCTTTTGTGTCAATAACTGCGACCTTGCGGCTTGAGTCGCAGGAGACATAGGCATGCGAACCGTCGGGTTGGACGAGCATTTCCTGCGGCACTTTCGGAACGTCAATTGTGCTGGCGACTTTCATCTCTTTCAAATTGATCACAGCAACTTTGGAAGCGATGGGCAGAGCCGCAACGAGCCAATTACCATCAGGCGTCACAGCCGTTCCATATGCGACGGCTGGCAGCGAAATCCATTGATCGACCGCATTTTTTGAAGTGTCGATGACCGCGAGACGAGGGCTGTTTTGGTCCGCCGTGAAAACCCAGCGGTCATCCATGGAAATCGCGATGCGTTGTGTCGTTTTGCAAACATCAATCGTTTGCAGAAACTTATTCTCTACAAAATCGAGGACGGAAACTGTTCCGGTATTCACGTTCGCGGTGTAGCCCCTTTTCCCGTCGTGCGAAATGGCCAGCATGTGCGATTGTGGTTCGCCAGTCGGAACCTGTGCCACCATTTTAAGCGTTGCGGGATCGAGGATGGAGATCAAGTTTTCCAATTCCGTGGTGACGTAGAGCAACCCATTTTTCGGGCCTATCACGGCGCAGTGCGGGCGAACGCCCTTGCCGAAACCGATGGTTCCAACAATTTGCCGCGACGCGATGTCGATCACGCGAATCAAACTTCCATCCGTGCCAGGGCTGCCAACGCCGGAGTTGCCGTAAATCGGCACAAACGCGCGTTTGCCGTCGGCCGACGCGACCAATTCATGTCCTGTGACGCCGTCTTCTTCCACCGTCGCGATCTGTTTGCCCTCGACAGGATCGATGATTCCCATCGTGTGCTCGCCTTTATTGGCGACAAGCAAAAGTCCATCGGCGCGCAATTGGCATTGAACCGCGGCCAACGCGAGGCCAAAACAAACAGGTAAAGAAATCAGCTTCATAAGATTGGCAGGCTACCTCGCGGCTCCGGCCAACGTCAACTCGGCGCGCAACACTGTCACACCATCTACTGTGGCGTCGGCGGAGGCTTGAATCAGGTTTCCCATTCGCGCCAGAATCGTCGTTGAGAGAGAGAGCGTCTGGCCGGGGCGCGCGGTGCCGGTGATTTTCGCGTTGCGGATCGCTGTCAACTTCAAATCTGCCAGCGGCGGAACGGAGGGATCGCTCTGCGCGACGCATCCGGCCAGTTGCGCCGCTGCCTCAACGAGCAGAACGCCGGGGAAAATTGGTTCGCCGGGAAAATGCCCGCGAAGAAAAGGCTCGTCGCCGCGAACGGTATATTGGCCAGTACCGCTCTTGCCCGGCTCCAGCGTCAACACTTCGTCCAAAAAACGGAACTCTGGCCCGTGAGGCAATTTCGCGAGTGCCTCGTTCATGGCGCGGCGGAAAGCGGCTCGGTGATTTTGTAATCCGCCCCAAGCGTTGGATGAAACAAGGCGTCGTCGATTTGCGGGTTTTTTTGCGCATTGCTGAACTCATTTTTCAGCACCGAGCCGTCCACGAAAATCATGCTCGTAGCCAGTAACGACAGGTCCGGGGTGCTGATGTCAATATCAACTTCGGGCATGTATTTTTGCACCAGGGCTGAGACCGGCTGGATGAGAAGGCGCTGTCCGCCTGGAATCGGAACGACATCGCGCACGTGGAATTGCCTCTCGAACTCCTCGCGGCTCCTGGGAAAACCAGTGTCAAGCAAACCCATCAAATCCTTCCATTGTCCCTGCCGAATTTTCGCGAGTGAATATTTCTCGGCGCGCTTCAATTTTGGGAACACCACAAGGAGTTCGTCGTTTTCCCGCACCGCAAGAGTCGGCGCGGGTTTCATGACTTCCCAACGAAAACGATCCGGCGCGACAAACCACAGTTTTCCCGTCGCCACCAGCGGTACCGTAAGCGCCTTTAGTTGACGAGTTTGTTTGAAGTCAGCCGACCACGCGCGCACAGCGGATTGCGCCTTGAGCCAGTCATCGACCAATTGGTCATTGGGCGCGGCGCTCAATGCTTGCGCTGCCAGTAGAAGAAAAAAGAGTATTTTGTTCACTATAAGGATTGTCTCAACCCCAAAGGGTGGTCTGCAAGACGATTACACCATACAGTACGGGCCGATGGAAATTTGCAAGGTTGCCAATCCAGTGGCAAGAAGCTTAAGTTCTGGCATGAAGAAGAAGTCCGCCGTGAGAGTCGATCCTGAAATTCTTGGCGGCACGCCCTGCTTCGCTGGCACACGAGTGCCCGTGCGGGCCTTGCTCGACTACATTGAGGGCGGCGAGACCCTTGATCAGTTTCTGAACCAATACCCAACTGTCTCACGAAGGCAGGCTGTATCTTTCCTTGAGGAATCCGCCAAGGCAGTCATGGAAAAAATGCTTCTGCCTGTTTGAATGCGCATACTCCTTGACGAGTGTTTGCCCAAGGGCCTTGCCGCGGAATTTCCTGGCCACAAAATTACCACAGTACCGCAAGCAGGCTGGGGCCAGCGTCAAGAATGGCAAGCTTCTCCGGATGATTTCTGTATCCGGGAAGTTTGACTTGTTTCTTACATTTGACAAAAATCTGCCATCACAAAATCGAAGCGCGCCGCATCTGTTTGCAATCGTCGTTTTGCGCGCGAAATCCAATCGTTTGGAGCATATTCTTCCCTTCGGAGCGGAAATCCTCCGCAGAATGTCCGAATTTGTTCCGGGACGCGTATATACGATAACTAGCCCGGTTTGACGGCGATTGCAGCTGCTTCCTTTGGAAGTTGGCTCTTCTCTTGCGGAGGCCACATCGAGATAAAATGATACCATTGGTCGGGGTATTGTCGAACAAACGGCTCGAAAACCTCGAAAATCCGCTGTGTAAATTTCTGTCGGGCCTCGCGCGTTCCCAATTCATCCCTCTCATACGGGATCGCCGGCAAGAGTTCGATTCGATAACCCTCCTCGATATACGGGAGAAAAACCGGCAGCACAAGGCAACCGGATGCGCGCGCCAATTCCGCCGCCGCGACAGCCGCGTGAAACGGTCGCCCAAAAAAATCCACGGTCACGCGCGAAGCCGTCATCGGCCTGTCAAGGAGAATTGCCATGACAGCGCCTTCCTGGAGGTGCTTGATGATTTGCACAAAGGCAAAAGGATTTTCCCCAACGACGATGGTTTCAATCCCGTTGCGCGCGCGGGCGTGGGCGCGAGTTTCGGTGAGGCCCGGCGCCGGCTCGCTCAACGTGACCACGTAAAGCTTGATGCCGCGCGCCGCTAACGCATATCCGCCAACTTCCCAATTGCCAAGGTGCGGCGTGACAAGAAGAACTCCTTGCTTGCGCTGATGCGCCTCGAACAGTGCCTCCGAACCGATGAATTCGGCGATCAATGGCGCGGCGGGCAATCCCGCTTCGCAACGCCACAAATCAGCCAGCTTGTGGCCGAAATTGCGATAGAGCCTGCGACACGCTCGTTGCGCTTCCGCTTCGTTGCCGTCGAGCACTGGCAGCAAATTGGCGACCACGGCTTCGCGGCGGGCGGGCCGCATCGAGCAATAGCAAATGCACACGAATTCCGCGATGGCATAAAGCAACCGTTGCGGGACAACGCGGGCGATGGCCAGGCCGAAATTCCATGAAATCGTGGAATAGATTCGCGGAGGAGCCGATGGAGTTTCATCGGTTCCTGCCAAGCCTCGCCTCCAAAATGGCAGAAGAAATATTGCGATGAACCCGGTCGCGAGAATGCCGACAGCGCAGACACGACCGAGTCCGGCAAGACCGCCGTTGGAAGCCCAGGAAAGCGATCCAAAACCCGCCGCCGCAGTTGCACAACTCAGAACAAGCGCAACTCCGATCTCGCCGTGGACCGCCGCCAGATTGCCGCGATGACGCCTCAGAGCGAGTTGCATCAGAATCGTATAATCGACACCCGCGCCGAGCAGCAACGGAATCGCCATGACGTTCATCAGGTTCCAAGACCAGCCCATGATTTGCATGAACGCGCAAAGCAAAAGTCCGCTCAGTCCGAGGGCTGCAGAGCTCAAAAAAACTTCAGCCCAATTTCCGAGCGCGAGTCGCAGGGCAATCACTAGCAAGGCGAGCACACCAATCAACATCCACGCCAGCTTTCCGCCGATTGTGCGCAATAATTCTCCCGCAAGCGGCTGCCATCCTGCCAGCCAGGTTTCGTCCGTCGGAATTTGCCGCGCCAATTCCGCTGCTGCGCCTGCCGAGGCATTCTTGAGCGGATAAATTGGCCCCATCGCGAGATAGCCGTTCGTGTTGCGAGCAACGACGCGCTGCAAAATCCATCGGCTCATTTCGTTCGTCGGCCAGAAAACGCCCGGCGTTTCCGCCGCATGAGTCCACGACGTTAGAATCGCATCGGCCAGCACCAGCGCATTTGTGGAAAACCCGTTTGTCAGCGCGGCTTCGCGCAACGCCGCCCGCCGTTCTGACAACTCCCGCGCCGTTTCGCGATTTGCCGATTGCGCTTCCGGTCGGGGCCAAAGCAACAGCGGCAGCATGAACGATGCTATTTCGTGTTGACCGACGGCGTTGGTCAAGACCGCATCCAGCGCGGTGAGGCGGCGCAAAACGTCCTGCTCTGTTTTCCCTCGCACGACCGCGATGTAAGGTTCCTCGGAGCGGTCAAGTTCATGTTCCATTTCCTGCAACGCCGCGTAAGGCTTGCTATTGACAGGCTGAAGCGCATCGCCGCCGTAATCAATGATGGGCCGTTTCCAAGCCCATCCCGCCACGATGAATATAATCACGACCGACATTCCGATGAGCGCGAAGTTTTTGCGTTGAGTGAATTCTGGAAGCCGCGGAATTTTGCGATGATTTCCGGTGAACCTGAATGCCACCGGAAAAAAAGCCAGGATCAAGGTGGCTCCGCAAATGAGTCCAAGCGCGGAGAGGGTGCCGAGTTGCGCGAGTCCGGGAAAACCACTGACGCGAAGGAACAAGAAAGCCCCAGCCGTCGTAAATGCAGACCAGAGAATTCCGCCCGCGATATTTGCCGGAGATTTCGTCCGAGTCGCGGCGAGCGATGATTGATACAAAACCAGCGCGTAGTCCGCCGTGATTCCCAGGAGAATTCCCGCGAATCCGAGGCTGACGACGTTAAGCGTTCCCATGACCAAACCTCCAAGTGCCAACGCGATTCCGACTATCAACGTCAACAGCACAACAATCAAAATCAGAGGCCGCCAATCGCGGTAAGCCAGCCAGAACAGCAGACCAATGAATACCAGCGTCCCAACAAACGACTCCGTTAAATCCCGCTTCATGCCAGACGCCGCTTCAGCGACAAATGCGGGCGGGCCAGTAAATGCGATTTTTGCCGAGGAGTACTTAGTATTGTCGCGTTGCCATTCGTCCGCAACGCGCTGCATTGACGCAACCCATTCGATCCCCTCCTGATAATTGGCGAGCAGCGATCGCGCTTGAATAAATATGACGTGGTAAGTTCCGTCCTCGGACGCGAACCAGTTTTGGTCGCGCATCGACTGCGGAATTTGCGCCATCGTGCTTTCAGGCAGCGATGTCATGCCGTAAGGATCGTAGGCGAGCCGCGCCAGGTCCGTCGGCGAGAACGACGTGGCGAGGCTTTCTTTCGTCGATTCAAGAACGGTCGCGAGGTTTGTTGGTGACAGCCGGTCGGCGAGCGCGCGAAAATCCGCAGGCGCCTGATTATACCAAATGTAAGCGAGCAACTCTGCGGAAAGAGTCGGGTCTTCGAGCCAAACAGGCCGCCAACGGACCGATTCAACCAGATTGCTTTGCGCTCGAAATGCCGCAGCGAGCGATTCGGCTGCTGCCTCCGCTGAAGGCCCGTCCTTCATTCGCAACGTCACGATCAGCTCGCGATTGTTGGAGAAATTTTCCTGATAAAGTTTGAGGCCCTGGACAACTTTTAAGTTCGGCGGAAGAAGGTCCAAAATTTGAACATCAAAGCGCAAGCGGATGCATCCCGCGACGATTGCCACGATCAAAACGGCTAGAAACCAGCGACGTGGGGCGGTCATTGGGCGTTTAAAAAGCCGCGCAACGTCTCACTTGCGCCGCGGTTGACGACCTGCCATTCGTCCAGGTTCCCCTTTGCAATCCAAGGTTTCGAAAGCGGCGTTCCTTCGGCGAGAGCCGGCAATTGGAGCCACGCAAAATGGGAAGGCAGCGGGTAATGCCCGGAGTAAAGCCGGCTTCCGGCGGGAAATTCGATCTGCCAATGCCGCCCATCCAAACGCGCTGTCGCGAACGGAAGCGTTTTGGAGAATTGAACAATGGCGCTTCCATTGGTATTGACTGCAACCATCACATCTCCGGCCAGTTCGGGTATTGACTTGCGCGGCTGCCAGACCGCCTGGCCGTTCCAAATTTTCCAACCTGGTTTGGAAAGGTCGTAAGGCGGCCACGCATAGGGACGATGACTGTAACATCCGCACAGCAACACCAGCGCGAGGGACAAGAATAAATTACGCATCGACAGCAGAGGATGGAAAACGAATGCGAGGCAAAAATGGCCGGCGGCCTTGCAATTTAATCAGCAAAAAGAACAAATGCATCCGCCAGCGAAGTTTCCAGGGGCCCCGGAGTTCGCCCGCCAATGCCGCGTTGACGGCGGATGGCAGGTCCCATTTGTCGCGCGGCTCCAAAAAGACTTCCATGAATGGTGTGGTATAGAAACCTTCGATCATCTTTTGATAAAAATGAAGCCCCTGGAAAAACCTTTTCTCGTACAATTTTAGCGGTCGATTGTTGCCGCCGTTGCCCATGTACTCGAGAATGGCCTGAGCCCCAAGTTTTCCTGAAAGCATCGCCAAGTAAACGCCCGAGGAAAAGATTGGGTCCAAGAAACCCGCGGCATCGCCGATGCGAATCAACCGTTCCCCGATCAGGCGGCGGTTGTGATAGGAAAAATCGGCAGTTGTTTGCAGAGGCTCCACAATTTCGGCGTTTTTCATCCGCTTTCGGGCGGGCGGGCTGGACTGGATTAACCGTTGAAACAGTTCGTCCTTTGTGCCTTTCCATTTGGCGTACTCTTCGGCATCCATGACAGCGCCGACGCTGGTCTTGACAGGCGAAACGGGGATGAACCAGAGCCATTTATTGGACAACCTCGTAATAACAGTGTCGCCGCCGCGTTCTCCCGGGTCCAATTGGACATTGTGAAAATGCCCGAAGAGCGCGAGTTTTTTGAGGCGTGGATGCATCACACGCAACCCCTCCTGATTGCCGGTCATATTGCTGCGACCGCTGGCATCGATCAAAAAAGAGCCGGTAAAAGTCGTGGCTTTTCCCGACGAATCAACCGCTTCGATGGTTGCTCCATTTTTATCGCTTTGCGCACGGCATACCGTCCAGCCTTCCCGAACATCTGCTCCAAGGCTTCGCGTGTTCTTGAGAAGGATATGGTCAAGGATCGAACGTTCGACCTGGAACGTTTGAAACTCCTTCGTAAATTTGCCATTGCGGAAAATGAAGGTGATCGATTTTGTGCCGGTTCCCAACTCAAACAATCCGCCAAACTTTCGCGGGAAACCAGCGGCTTCCAGAGCCGGAACCACGCCGAGCTCCTGGAAAATGCTCATATTGTATGGCAATAGCGATTCGCCGATGTGAAAGCGGGGGAAAACTTCCTTTTCCAGAAGGAGAACTTTCTTTCCAGCGCGGGCCAAAAAAGCGGCTATGGTGCTTCCTCCCGGGCCTCCCCCAATAACCAGCGCGTCATAATTATCCTGGCTCATCAGACAACTGCGCAAAGATTAGCGGGGCCAGAATTCGATGTCGAGCGCGGCTAATACCCCAATTAATGGCGATAAAGGAGAACGGCCAAAAGCGTCACGATCGTCAGCCCGCCAAGAGGAACCCAGACGTAGTCCAACGTGTGCCAGCGGCGTCGGACACCGTTGCTGTTTTTGCGAAACATCAGAACCACGAAGAAACAATACACCAACAATGCGGAAGCCAAAATGATCGCGGGAATTGTCTGGGAATGCGGTGGCACGTTTGTTTTTTCTGGTTGCTTAGAACGATATTAGCGGACGACTTCGGAATTGTCTGTGAGGCGGAATCGGTTTTAATTGTAGGGGAAAACCTTACATAAAAATGTCACTTTAAGTAGAAATCGCTTTGTCATGTTCTTCGATTTAATCATCACCGCCGCAATTGGGCAATGGCAGGAAAGCTAAATCGCGGTTACGATTCAACGTCGGCGTCAGGGACGTATCACGCCAAGAGTTTCCTCGCCCGGACCGATCCAGTCATTACTGCAGCAATCGGAAGAACTGGCTTGCGGTTCCAATCGGCACCGCCACGGAGTTCATGAAATTGGACGAAATAACCGGCAAACCGGCTGGAACCCACGGCTGCGTAAGATCAGGAGTCACCAATAGGTTAGTCCCTCCCGAGCTGGGCCACTGAAGAACGACTGCCCCTGCCACTGCCTGTGGCATGAAGTTTACCTGCACCGGCGGCGAAGTCACCACAGCCAAGGTCGCCGGGAAGCTGATGTTAGTTCCGGCGGAATTGGACAGAACAAGCGTGTAAGTTCCGGCGTTGGCATAGGCGAGATTTGTCAGTGCCAAACTGGCGTCCGTTGCCCCCGAGACGTTCGTGCCATCAAATTGCCACTGATACAGAATTGGCTGTGTGCCGGAGGGGGTCGCGCTAAAAAGTGCGTTGGAACCGACAAAATTGGTCACGCTTTGCGGCTGCGACAAAAATCCAGGGGCGATTATCGCCGCAGTCACCGTCAAACTGACCGGAACGCTGGTCGCTGAGCCATATGCGTTCGAGACGACGACGTAATAACTTGTCGCATCGGAAAATCCGGCAGGATTGATCGTCAAGGTGGCGTTGGTTGAACCGCTAAATTCGTTTGTGTCCGTCAAAGCCACGCCATTGGTGAACCATTCGTAACCGCCAGAAAGAAGATTTGAAACCGTCACGGAAAAAGATGCTGGCAGGCCATTTGTCACAGTCTGAGCTTGCGGTTCCGCCGTGATGACCGGGGCAAGGCTGGTTGCCAGACTCGCGGAAAAGGTCAAATTGTCGATACCGATCCCTTGCCCGGCTTCTCCAGAATCCGTCATTTCCCAAATAACCCACAACGCCGCCCCTGCGGGCCAGTTGGCGGTGAAAGTTTGGCCGGTCAAAGAGACCGCATTGGAAGCCAGCGGACCGTTTGTGCCCCAGGCTGCATCCCCCGGCGGAAAAGAAAGGCTCGTCAGCGAGCCGCTGACGATGTTTGTTAGAAATCCATTTGTCCCGGTCGTATCGAGGTAATAGAAATTCGTGACGGTCTTGGCGGTCGCCGTCTGCCGCCATAATTCGCCCGTATAAGCGAGGTTGAACTGACCGAGAGTTTTCCCGGTCGTATTGACGAACCGAACACCAAAAGCTGTCCCCCCACTGCTGCCCGTCGCAAGCAAACCCAACGACCGGTTGGCTGCGGAAATCGCATCGTTCGTGGAGCCAAAGCTCAGGACGCCTCCGTTGGTCTGGTCCCCGGGGCTTGCGCCAAAACCCGCCGAAATGTTTCCCAACCCGTACCATCCATTCATCGCATTGAACAAACCCAACCCGCCCGCACCGCTCGTTTCTGGAACAAACGCAAAGTCGTACGGATTTCCAAGGGAATACACGGCGCCATTGATATTGACAGGATTCGCCGGAGCGACAGAATTGCTCGGTTGATACGGCAGCGAATCAAAGGTTTGGACGTAATTAGACCCGGCATTGCCATAAGCAACAAATGACGGCGGCGGTGCGGCCTGCACGGTAACTGTCGCAACCTGGCTGGTCACGCTGCCTGCGACGTTGCTGATCACCAAGGTGTAACCGCCGGCATCTGCGAAACTCGCCGGATTGATGGTCAGCGTGGGAGAAGTTGTGCCCGTGTATTCGTTGGTGTCCTGCAATGCAGTCATGCCAAAGAACCACTGGCAGTTTAAGGGAAACGATCCCGCGATGGCCACACCCGTCAACGACACCGAACCGCCAACGTAAACCGAAGCCGACGCAGGTTGCCCCGGAGTAATGGATGGCGCGAGGTATTGCACCGAAAGCACATCCACAATATTGGAGCCGGAGACATTAAAGTTGTTGGCGGTAAGATAATAATTTCCGGCGTCACTCGGTTGCACATTGGAAATCGTCAAAGCGCCAGATTCCGTTCCGGCATAGTGATCATCGTTAGTCAGCGCAATACCGTTAAAATACCACTGAAAACTATACGGCGGCCCCAACCAAAGAAGCGGCGTTATGGTGTCAAATGTAATATTGCCGCTCACATAAGCCGTCACAAACTCCGGCGAATTCGTGATCGGCGACGTGAAAACATTGACCGGCAAAGTGGCCGAAACGCCGTTGGGATAAGTTTCGTTGAAAGCGGTGACAGTAACAGACTCATTCCCGGCGTTTGTCCAAATGTGCGCCGTGGTTGCGCCGATGTTCGTGAGCGTCGTCCCGTCACTGAAACTCCATAACAAGGATGCCGCCGTGTCGCTTACAGCGACGCCGTAAGTGGCAAAATTGTTAATAATTGCATTCGTCTCGTATGTTACATAATAGCCTGAGAAACTCACCGTCAGAGGTCCGGAACGGCTTGACGGCACAAATTCACTGCAACCCATCGAAGGTGGGTTGGCCCATGGATTGCCGTCGAGGTCCGTTCCAAAGGAGTATAAAGGATTCCCAGATCCACGGCAGGGAGTTGTGGATTCCAAGTGGTACAAGTCCAGAAACTGCGGATTGAAAATGCGGGCGTTGATGTTGCTGACGCCAGAAGGCATGGTGCCAAATTCAACATCCTCAGTACAAGAATATTGATAAGTGTCGGAAAAGGCTGAGCTAAAATTGTCATTGTATCCCAGCACAATGCTGTTTCTTACCAGGCACTGGAGCGTTCCGGGTGCGGCAATATACGCGGGGCTCCCGATGTCGCCTTGGACGGTGCATTGGTTCAAAGTCGCCTCGTAAGCCGCCTGGCCGAGCGAGGCGAAATTGAACACCAGCAACGAATTGTTGATTGTGCCAAAAACAATCCCGCCGCCCCGGCTCGCAACGTTATTTGTCAATAAACAATTTGAAACAATGGCGTTGGTGAAGGAACAATAAACGCCGCCTCCCAGCCCGCCGGGAAGAGTCGAACCATTCGCCAGCGTAAAACCGTTCAGCACGGCGCCATTCGTCATCCACGCGCAACGCACCGAAAGCGGTCCCGTTGTTGCCTGCGGGTCCCATGCCCCTTGAATCGTGGTCGCGGAATAACCGTTGACGCTGAGAACGGTGAGCGCCTTGTCAATAGTCACCCGATTCGTCTGCGCGCCATCCATCGACTTTCCGCCGGCGCCGTAAACGCCATTCGTGACCAGCACAATGTCCCCTGCAACAGCAGAGTCGATCGCATCCTGAATATTCGTCGCCGCAGTCGCCCAGGTCAAAAAAGGAGCCACAGGGTTTGTCCCGTTCACATCGACCGCATGAATGTTCACCTGGAATACCTGACTCGTAGTCGCCCCATAAGCGTTGGAAACAATAACCTGATAAGCTCCAGAATCCCCGAGACCAAAATCAAGGACTGAAAGTAATGGCGTCGAAGAATTGACGTAATGCCCGTTATCCTGAATAGGCGTCCCGTTCGCGAGCCAGATGTAAGACAGGGGCGGCTCTGCAATGGGGTTGACGCTGAAGGTGATTTGTTGCCCGGTGGAAAAAGGCTCGAGAAATGGTTGAGTCAATATCGGGGGTATTTGAGCAAATTCCGCACAGCCCATAGATGGCGGATTATTCCAAGACCGCCCAAAAATGTCTGTGCCGCTTGCCGCGCTGCTGTTCCCGGTGCCGACGCACGGAGAATTGCTTGAAAGATGAAGGCCATCTATGAGCCACAAGGGATCTGCCGCGATATTTCCAAATCCAGCGGCCTGTGGATATGTGCAGCAATAGTTCAGGATGCAATTCTGGTAGTTCGAACTGGGAGAACCGCCGGGAAGGTTTCCCAAGATTATGCAGTTTGTAAGCCTTGCTCCATAAAGCGCAGTCCCCCCGCCAAAATTCACTGCAATGTTGCTTGAAATCGTACAGTTCGCCAGCGATCCCCCATAGGCTGCTGAAGCCAAATTTGCGGAATTGCCCATCACAGCGCAGTTGGCAAGAATGCTAAGATCCGTCCCTCCGCCCTTGGATGAAGATACAGAATTAGAAATGACAAAGCAGTTGTTGAGTATGGAATGATCAGCACCCCCTCCCGCTCCGAAAGTTCCTGAGTCAATCACCTGATTCCCACGGAGTGTACAATGGTTAAGTGCGACTAAATAAGCCCCCCCACCTGAAGCATATGCATAGTTTCCCTCGATCAAACAGTTGCAGACTTCTGAATTGGTTGGCAAAAAGCCAGTGAGTGGAGCCAGTGCGCCAGAACCTGCGACCCCGCCGCCCGATCCCGCGCTTCCTCCCGAAGCTGGTATTCCATGGACGGTCGCCCCTCCTCGTAACGTAAAACCGCTCAGAATTGCACTGTTAGTAAGCCACGCGCAACGGACGGCGAGCGGCCCATTCGTAGTCACCGGATCGAGCGTCCCTTCGATGATTGTATTTGTGAATCCATTGACGCTCTGAACCAGGACGGGTTTGGTGATCGACACACGGTTTGTAATCTGTCCATCAATCGAAATTCCGCCGGTGGCATAAAGTCCGTTCGTAATAAGGACGACTTCGCCGACGTTGGCCGAAGTGATTGCGTCTTGGATGTTTGTTGCCGCAGTATCCCATGTCAAATATGGGGCGACGGGGTTTGCGCCAGCGGCATCCACACAATGAATGACGAGGCTGGCTACCGCGCTTGTGACCATTCCAAATGAATTGCTGGCCACTAATTGATAATTTCCCGCATCGGCAAAAGTGACGCCCACCGCAACGAGATTCGTTGTCTGCGTGGAGTTGAAGCGGCCATCATCCTGTAGCGTCACACCGTCTTTAATCCACCAACAGGAAAATGGCGACTCTGCTGACAGTACCACCGATATGCTAAATCCTACGGGGTCACTTGTCAGGGTGAGTTGCGGGTTGGTTAAGAGAGGGGCGGGTTGTAACTCTGCGCACCCAATGGACGGCGGGTTGGCCCAAGACGCGCCGAATATGTCCGTTCCGGTGACAATGTTGGTTCCACTGCCAATGCAGGGTGAGTCGGTGAACAGATGGATACCGTCGACGAATAGTTGTGGATAATTTGTAAAGTTTCCCACACCTGATGGAAGGGGGGTTATACAGCAATAGGAGAAAGTTGTTGGCGTGGAATAATTTTGAATTGTCCGTAAGGAAGAATTTGTATTAAACGCAATGATGCAGTTCGTCAGGAACGAGGCAGAAACCCCGGCGCCACCGGCATTGCTGACGACGGTGCAGCTATTCAGCACGGATCGGAATGCTCCGCTGCCAGCGCTGGAAAAGTTGCTGCTTATCAGGCAGTTTTGGAGCATTGCCTGATAAGCCCCGCCTCCGGATTGTGATGCAGTATTTGAAACAATGACGCAGTTGGCAATAACCGAATTATTGGAGGACGCGCCCCATGCGCCTCCTCCGATTCCCGGTCCGCCAGCCCTGGTTCCCCCCTGTCGCAAAGTAAACCCGATCAGCGTCGCATTGTTTGTGAGCCACGCGCAGCGCGACACCAAGGTGCCGTTCGGCGTACCTTGAATAGTGGTAACCCATGGGCCGTTGATACTTTGCACTGTCAGCGCCTTATTCAAGGTCACGCGGTTCGTTTGAAAACCATCCATCGAAATCCCGCCTGTCGAATACACACCGTTGGTGACCAGTACCAAATCCCCGTTCGTGGATGTGTCTATCGCATCCTGAATATTCGTCGCCGCAGTCGTCCAATCGGAAAACGGCGCGACTGGATTGGCGCTATTCAGGCTAACGTAGTGAGTCGCGGCGAGTGCGCAATTTGCGATAAACGTTCCGACGGCAACAATGATGGTTTTGGTTAAGAATTTCATGGAAATAATGATCGAACTGCGTGAGCCAAAACTGGAAGTTCGAATAGTTGATGGAAATGGGACCGGAACGACTGTGAGTTTTTGCGTGCTCCTGAATTTCGCGCCGAATCGTCATTTGATAAGGCGGGATTTTGACTGGCTTCAGAACGACTGTCAATCCTCTTTTTTGGCTTTGGCGACGGGCTTCTTTTTGTAGGGGGAATGCAAATTGAAATAAACTCCGCACAAGGGCAAATCCGTATCGGTCTGGCTGAGAATCACCGTTACTTGCTTGTCCAGAGCGATGCCGTGGCGCAAATGCGGTTCGCGGCTGACATAAGCCTTGATCGCCTTTTCCATGAGCGCAAGCAGCGCCTGTTTGCATTCTTCCGGCGTCTTTTCGATGCAGACAATGTGCCGATCGTAAACCTTCAGGGCTTCAGCAATCTCGGTTTCAAAAGTTTTAACCGTCAAATCCATAGTTAGTCATCTGCGGGCTGCGGTTTTGGCGCGGAGCGCGGTCCCAAAAGAGCGCTGCCGAGGCGTATAATAGTCGCTCCCTCCTCCACCGCCACTTCAAAATCGCCGCTCATCCCCATGCTCAACTGCGGAAGCGGCGCGCCAAGAATTTCTTCGCATTGCGCCTTCAGTTCGCGCAACTGGCGAAAAAAAGGGCGGACATTTTCCACTTCACGCACGAATGGAGCGACTGTCATCAGCCCATGCACTTCCAACCTAGGCAACGAATTGATCTCTTTCAACTCAGCCAACACTTTCTCGGGCGCGTAGCCAAATTTGCTCGATTCGCCCGCGATGTTGACTTCGATGAGAATCGGCATTGTCTTGGCGGATTTTTCCGCCCACTTGTTGATCTCCTGCGCGAGCGATAGGCTGTCAACACTCTGAATCATTCGGAAAAAATGAACCGCATCGCGGCACTTGTTCGACTGCAAATGGCCGATCAAATGCCACTGAAGGCGGCTCGGACAAAGCCCGATTTTGACGCGAGCTTCCTGCACCCGATTTTCGCCGAACATCGTCAACCCCAATTCAGCCGCCGCCCGAACAACTTCCGCCGTATGCCCCTTGGAAACGGTCATTAACGTAACATCGGCGGGATTGCGGCCAGCCCGTCCCGCAGCTTGCGCGATACGCTGCCGAACTGAATCAAAATTAGCGGCGATGTCCATTGAACGCGAAGCGTCTTGGAGTGCGGGGGTCCTCTACCGCTTTTCCGAGTCTTGTCAGTAAAAATGCACGTTGCATGACCACAGTTTAAAGCCCTCAGTGCAGCCCAGCCGTTTCTGGAAATCCGCGCATGATATTCATGCTTTGCACAGCCTGGCCGCTGGCGCCTTTGACGACGTTATCAACGGCGCTCATGACAATCAGCCGCCCCGTGCGCGGATCAAGTCGCCAGGCAATCTCGATGACATTCGAGCCAGTGACGTTTTTGGTATCCGGCAAAGCTTTGCCTTCGAGCAACCGCACAAACGGCTCCTGCGCGTAAGCCTTTTCATAACAGCCCCTGATCGTCTCCTCAAAAGCGGCCATTTCTTTGCCGTCTCCAAAAGGTTTGGCTGGTGTCAAATATAGTGTCGTTAGAATGCCGCGATTGACGGGAATCAAATGCGGGGAAAATTGAATGACAACCGCCGCGCCCGCCGCCGCGCTCAACTGCTCCTCGATCTCCGACAAATGCCGGTGCTTCGGAATTCCATACGGCCTGACGCTTTCGTTGCATTCGGCGAAAAGATAATCCACCTCGACCTTGCGCCCCGCCCCGCTCACTCCACTCATCGAATCCGCGATAATTCCATCGCTCTGGATCAACCCCGATTTGAGCAGCGGAATCAACGGCAGCAGAATGCTCGTCGGGTAACATCCCGGCGAAGCGATAAGGGACGCCGTCTTGATCTCCTTGCGATAAAATTCAGGCAGGCCATAGACGGATTTTTGCAGCAGCTCAGGAGCGGGGTGATCGTGGCCGTAAAACTCTTTGTATATGGCTGGACTTTTGAGGCGGAAATCGGCGCTCAAATCAATGACTTGACAGCCGAGATCGAGCAACGGCGCCGCAAACTCCGCCGCAACCCCATGAGGCAACGCAAGAAAAACAACTTCCGCCGCTTTCGCCAGAAGGTCTATTTTGGGTTCGCTAAACCGCAAAGCTTTCGCGCGCGCCTCATTGCCGTGCCGTGGAAAAATCTGCGCAACCGATTGCCCGGCGTATTGCCGTGAAGTGACAGCGGTCAATTCCACCGACGGATGCCACAGGAGCAGCCTGACCAATTCTTCGCCAGAATACCCGGAAGCGCCTACAACGGCGACTTTGGCATCGTGAGACATATTAAGCGCGTTGCTGGATTACGCCGATGTGAGCGCGCGGGCGTGAGCAATCTCGCGCTTTCCAACAGGGCGAATTTGCGAAGCTTCCACCGTCACGACAGCCGCCGTTTTCCCGTCCAGCGTGGTAAACTCGACCTCATAGGCCAAACCATCTTTATAGACATGAACCACTGTGCCGATGTCGCCAGGCTCCAGCGCGTCGGCACTGATCGGTGCCTTCAACACAACTCGCTCATGCTCTTTTATCATATCGTTCGTCATTTTTCGCGCGGGTATGCCGTGACCAAGCGCGGTGTGTCGAGCCCAACGTCAATAATCCAAATTGATCGCAATTGCGCCGTTTTGCCGTTGGGAGACACAATACGACCATCAACAATGTATTTCATTCTGTGACTGGACGCCACAGTTTTTGAGACGGGGAGTTGTTGAGCAGCGTTGCAGAGCGCCAATGCCAGATTCTCCCAAGCATCCTGGCTGAAACCCAAACTATTGAAGAACGAAGCCTTTCCCGCGTTGTCCAGGTGGGATGGGTTCAGCAGGTAGGCAACTATCTTCTCACGCTCGACAATTGTATTGTCCGCATGGGGCAGATACATCGAACCCCAACACCCTTCCAGCAATTGCGATTAACGCTTGCTGTATTGGAAGCGTTTGCGGGCGCCGGGTTGGCCGTATTTCTCGCGCTCGCGCATACGAGGATCGCGCGTCAGGAAGCCGGCCGATTTCAAAGCGGGACGCAACGCCGCGTCAATTTCCAGCAAAGCCCGGGAAATTCCATGCCGAACTGCGCCGGCCTGCCCCATAGGGCCGCCGCCTTCAACGCTGATTCGAACGTCATACTTGGTGACGCTCTCGGTCGCTGTGAGCGGAGAGGATGCCATGGTGCGCAACGTGTCCGTGGGAAAGTAGGTCTCGAAGGCGCGGCCATTGACAACGATTTTGCCGGAGCCTGCCGCCATGCGAACTCGCGCGACGGCTGTTTTGCGCCGTCCGGTGCCAAGAAATTCTTTGCTGTCTGCCATAAGCGTCGAAATAGGTTAATTGGCCGCGACGAGATTCGCGGGCTGTTGGGCTGAGTGGGGATGTTTGCTGCCTTTGTAAACTTTTAGCTTGGTCATCAAGACGCGACCGAGCCGGTTCTTCGGAACCATGCCGCGAACGGCGTGTGTGATCAGCTTCTCAGGATGGCGCGCGCGAACTTCCGCGACGGTGGCGTATTTTTCTCCGCCCTTCCAACCGGAATAGGTCATGAACTCCTTGTCCAACTCCTTCTTGCCGGTAACGCGAATCTTTTCCGCGTTGATAACGACGACGAAATCGCCCGCATCCAGGTGCGAGGTGTAAACAGGTTTGTTCTTACCGCGCAAAATATCGGCAACCTGGACGGCCAAACGGCCCAGGACTGCTCCGTCGGCATTCACAACATGCCATTTACGCTGCTCCAAATGGTTCTTAGGCAAATACGTCTTCATCAAGTCCTCATTCGAGGAGGGGTGAAACTACCAAAGACCGGCCCCAAGTCAATAGCCAAAATCAACAATTTTACAGTTGTTGGCTCAAAATCGAAAATGAGTTCCGATTGACGAACGCATTGCGCCTGCCTATATTGCGCAAACAGGCTGCCCTAATGCAAATTACGCGCGCAGGCGAATATGGAGTCCAGGGGTTGATGCATTTGGCCCGGCATAATCCGGGTCAGCGCATCATGCTGGACGAGGTCAGCCGCGAGGAACACATTCCCAAGAGCTTCCTGGCCAAGATCTTCCAACACCTCGCAAAAGCTGGCTTAATCCGGTCAATTCGCGGTTCGGGTGGCGGTTTTGCGCTGGCGAAAAGCCCGTCAGACATTTCTGTTCTTGAAATTATCGAGGCTGTCGAAGGAAAAATCCTCATTCAGCGCTGTCGCATGGACAAGCCGGATTGTGAACATGCCGGCGGGTGCGCCTTGTGCGGGCTTTTCGAGCGCGCACAGGATGGAATCAAGGACGTTCTCACTCGGACGACGTTGCAAGATTTGATTCAACACCAGAGCACTCTCGAAGTCTCGCGCACCGCTGACCATAAATAGGCTGCCGATGCGGCGCGTCTATTTGGACCACCAAAGCGCCACCCCGGTGCTTCCTGAAGTGCTGGAGGCCATGAAGCCTTTTTTCGCCGAGGCGTATGGCAATCCTTCCTCACTCCACCAAGAGGGACTTCGCGCCCGCGACGCGATGGATGAAGCGCGCGGAAAAATCGCCCGTTTTATTAACGCCGAATCCGCCGCTGATATTATATTCACTTCGGATGGGACCGAGTCGGCAAACCTCGCAGTCAAAGGCGCTGCCTGGGCTAATCAACGGAAGGGAAACCACATCATCATGAGCAAAATCGAGCACCCCTCGGTGCTTAACTCAGTCGCCTTTCTCGAAAAGCACGGTTTTTCCAGCACCCGAGTTGATGTCGATAGCGAAGGCCGAATTGATCCTGAAAAAATCCGCGCCGCCATCACGGATAAAACCATTTTGATCGCCGTCCATCATGTCAATCATGATATCGGGACCGTTCAACCGATTCGTGAAATTGCCGAGGTCGCGCACAACGCATCCATTCCGCTGTTCGTCGATGCCGATGCGAGTGCAGGCTGGCTTCCGGTCGATGTTCGCGAATTAGGCGCGGACCTCCTTTCGTTCTCGCCGCATCGTTTTTACGGACCGAAAGGAGTTGGCGTCTTGTATCGCCAGCGTCGTGCGCGAATCGAACCGCTTCTTCACGGTGGCGATCAAGAAGACGGACGGCGCGCCGGGATTGAGAACGTCGCGGGAATCATCGGTGCGGGAGTTGCAGCGGAAGTCGCGCAATGCGAACTGTCTTCGCGTGCCATGCACTGCGCCCGATTGCAAAAACGCCTGTGGGACGGCCTGCGCTCAAGCATTTCGCACATCAAGCTCAACGGCCCAGAATCCGGCCCGGCCCGCAGCCCAGTCAATCTAAATATTTCCCTTAAAGGAACGGAAGGCGAAGGCCAGATGCTGTTGCTGGACACACGCGGCATTGCGGTCGCTAGCGGAACCGGCTGCCTCAGCAAATCGCTCAAAGCCTCGCACGTTCTCGAAGCCATCGGACTAGATGCCGAACAAGCAATCGCCGCCGTCATCTTTTCGCTCGGCAAAGACAATACGGACGCGGACATCGAATACGTTCTGGAAGTTTTCCCAAAAATTGCCGCCAAGTTGAGAGCCATGTCCCCCTCCTGGCAAGAAACGCAAGCTCGACTTTGACCTTCGGGGGACCGCGACCGTCTCGGTCGCCGCGTCTGGCGTCCCGCCAGATGCTTCCCCCGCCCACTCACTATAAGTTCAAAATCGCCGGATCCCCATACAGCGTAAACGACCCAGCGCGCGTAATCTTCACATCCATCAATTGCCCGACATGTCTCGATCCACCGTCAAATATAACGATCTTATTGCACCGCGTTCGCCCGGACAACCGCGCCGGATTTTTCTTGCTCGGCCCTTCAACCAGAATTTGCACCGTCTCGCCCACGCGCGCGTGGTAGCGTCGATGTCCGATGGAATTGACCGTGTCCAGCAATCGCGCATTTCGCTCCTCCTTGATTTCGTGCGGCACTTGATCCGCCATTTCCGCAGCCGGAGTGTCCTTGCGCGGCGAATATTTGAACATGTAGGCATTGTCGAACCGCGCCTCGCGCACCAGCGACAGCGTTTCCTCGAAATCCTCCTCGGTCTCGCCGGGAAAACCGACGATGATGTCCGTCGTCACGCCAATTCCCGGTTGCGCTTTGCGAAGTTTCTCGATAATCCCTAGAAAGCGCGACCTCGTGTAACCGCGATGCATCGTCTTCAAAATCCGATCGCTCCCACTCTGCAACGGAAGATGCGCGCTCTCGCACAATTTCGGCAACCGCTGATACGCCTCCACTAAATCGTCGCCGTAACCCTTTGGATGCGGTGAAGTGAAACGAATGCGCTCCAATCCCTCGATCTCATGCACCGCTTCCAGCAATTGAACAAACCCCGACTTCCCGTCCTTCACCGGAAATTCGCGCTTGCCGTAACTCGTCACAATCTGCCCCAGCAACGTGATTTCCTTCGCGCCGTTTACGGCCAGTTGACGGCATTCGGCCACGATATCCGCAATCGTGCGACTCCGCTCCTCACCGCGTGTATAGGGAACAATGCAAAACGTGCAATATTGATTACACCCCTGCATGATGCTGACAAATGCCGTCACTGAAGCGGGAGCAGCAACTCCGTTTGACGCTCGCTTTCCATAAAGCAGATGTTCCTTGATCGTCGCCTCGCTCCCGGCTTCTTCCCCGGTATCGACAATTTTGTCGCGCCGACCAGCAAGAATTTCATCGAGGTGGTCCGCCGTGCGGTGGAATTTTTGCGTGCCGACAACCAGATCAACATCCGGCAATTGATCGATGAGTTGTTGACCCCGGCTTTGCGCCATGCACCCCATGAAACCAAGCACCACATTAGGCCGATTTTTGCGCACCTCCACCGCAATGTTTTCCATTTTGCCGATGGCCTTTTGCTCCGCCATATCGCGGACACTGCAAGTGTTCAGCAGAATAACGTCCGCCACCGCTTCCGTCGGCGCGAGAGAATAACCCTTCGCAACGAGCTGGGCGGCAACCGCCTCCGAATCCCGCTCATTCATCTGGCACCCGTAAGTCTTAATAAAAACACTTGGCATTATTTTATGCGCAACTGAAACAAGTTCGTCGTTCCTGAAACTACGCGGTAGAATATAAGCGCGTCATCACGGACACCATAGAAGATTAGCCACCGCTCAAAATGTTTGATCCGCCATGAACGAACGCGCGGGTGCTTTAGATCATGCCGTTCGCGTCCGATGAACGGCTGCTGTTCCAAAAAATCAATCGCTTTCCACAGTGCCTCATGCCACCGGTCTGCGACCTCAGGCCCGGCATTTTCCAATAGCCACAATTCCTGTTCCGCCATGTCTCGGTAAAACGCCGGACGAACCCGCCGTTTCATGCGGCTTTGCGTTTGCTCTCAAACTTTAATCGAGCCTTGCGACGTGCCGCGTCAAAATGTTGGCGCGTCAACGTTTCCTCTGGTCCACTGTCGATGGCTTCCTGAATCAGTTGATCGACCATCGGAGTGCTCAAGCGATCATCCAGGTCAAATGTGCGCTGGACGCGAGCCATGGCCTCCTGACCCAACGAGCGAAAATTGGCTGCAGCCTCGCGCTGCAACTGGGCGTGGAGATCATCAGGAACGTCTTTAAGCGTGATTTTCGCCATGCTCGCACTGTATCGCCGTGCCCCGTTAAAATCAACGTTTCTTGAAGGCCGCACGGAAGAAAAAATGTTCCTCATCAACCCTCTGCGAACTCTGCGCCTGATACGGTTTCCACAGTTATTCATCCGGTGGCAAGGAGAGCCCGAAGGAAGAGCTCCCCGCAGTCGACGGTGAATAACTGTGCCGCGACAAAAAATTTGCGACCTGCTAAAATCAGCGCTGGCCGCATCGC
>DASXZW010000006.1:0-24205 GCA_036501665.1 Verrucomicrobiia bacterium | reverse complement strand
GCCGCTCCTTGTGTTCCACTGCGGGCCATTTCAGCTTGGGCAGGACCGGCCAGGGCAGCCAGTGCATCCCGATGGCGAAGTTGTGCAGGCGGCGCAAGAACATGTTGGTGGAGATCGTGCCCGCGTTCAATACGGCCAATTCATGATGCCAAGAGTCGAATTCTGCTGAAATCTATATCCTGCGGACGTGGCGAGCCATGAAAGCACAACGGTGTTTGTGTCTGAGAGGCCAATGTGTAAGTTATTGACTCACAACACTGAAACATTCTCAGGCCAAAAGGTTAAGGAGTTTATCATGGACAACCTGCAACTCGCCAGCAACCTAAGTCCGACAGTATCCTGCTCCCGGCTCCAAACACTCTGGACGGTCGCCCACCTTGAAACCTTAGGCTAGCGCGTCTGGGTAAGTTCTAGAATGCCTCCTTGTTTTTTTGCTATACTGGAAAACATGGCTTCCAATCGCGACTTGTGGACGTTCAATTTGTCGACGTAGAGAGTAACGAATGCAGATCCCCCGACGTTGCATATAAAATTACCTACAACCTCGTCACTATCTTTTAAACGGATTTCGCATTCGTTGGTCTTCCACCCTTCCCCTTGAGCAACGACGTAATCCGAAGACAAATTATGTATTATGCGAAAAAAAGTCGCTTCGCTGCGTTCGAGCGACTTAAAACCATACCTCGCACAAAAATCTGCTTTCGGCAATTCCGTCATAAACACCTCATATTTAAACACATAAACATGGCACAATTCGTGCTTTTCAAGCACCCAGACAGTATAACGCAAACGCGCCAATGATCAATCGGCAAATTGCTGATTGAACTTTAGTCATTATTCTTAGGTCGCACGACCCACTTAACATACAGGTTCCACAATTCATGATGCTGCCGTGGCAGTGCTGTTGATCGGAGCCCACTTCCTTCGCAAAGCTTGAATATTATGACCCAAACTGACGGCAGGCTGTAACCTCATACCAGACAGACATCCTTGCACATCATTATCAAGATTAGAAAACGAAGCTTCCAAGATTTGGGCATACCGCCGCTTCACCGAAGGTGGTATTTCGCTGTGCTCAATCATCTGTAGCAAGCTGTTAACCTGAAGAAAATACGAACTCATCGATTGCCAGTAAAACTCACGACACGCTTGGTCATCTCCAGTCATTCGCGACCGCCATTCCTCAAGGCACTGTGCGCCGCGCAATGGTCCCTCACGAAGATTGACGACATACGCATTGAAAAGTGCCAAATGAGAAAAAAAAGCGGTTTGAAAAAGGCTTTCTCTGAGTTGATGGCGCTCATGAACAAAAGTATAAAGCCCGAAGATTAAAATACATAACTCAATAAGTGCATGAACCGCTACAAACATTTCACCTACATGAGCCGCCATTTGCAACTTTTCTTGCAGTGGAATGTAATCGGCAAAATGCAATTGATCTCGACTGTCAAAATGAGCCAACCATTTGAGAAACAAATGATGGATAACAAACCACTCAGCAAGTGCCAACAAACCACCAAGTATTGCAACAGCAATCAGCAGGGAACCGAAATTTCTTGACTGTTTAATTCGTTCTTTCATGTTATCAGTGAATCATCATTGACTCGTCTCGATGCTGCTCTATTTTTAGCAAGACCTCTTCGATAGCTTCTGCCAGAGTCGGCTGAGCCGTTCGCTTCATAACAGTGACCTTTGCTAGAAGGCTATGAAGGTCCCGGGAGCAATGCTGATAATCAAAAACTCTATTTCTGGTGCGGGCACATGAAAACAATTGGCTTCGCAGTCTCTTGTAGCTCATGTCACAAACTATATCTTCCCGTCCCTCTATCTGGACGCACGGCAGGTCTCCATAAATCTCATAAAAGGCATCAACGGTAGGCAGCGCAGCACCACTAATCGCTCGCTCATAAATCTTATGGCTACTCATGAGGTTATTTATTATTTCCACGCCGAGCGCATCATTCTCGCTTCCTCGCATGATCGCAAAATGCCAATCTCCCCAGCATGAAACTTGGACCGGATTCCACCTTACAGGTTCGGTAGAAGGTTTCTCTAGGCCCAATATGTCCTTTTCACGTTCATACTGATGAGCCGCACTCAAACAAAAGGGAAGCGGTGAAAGCGAAAGCGTCGCGAGCGAAAGCGGGCACAGAAACTCGCCTTCCTTCTGCGCAGAAAGAAAGTCAATTAATGTGGAATGCCAGTGACGAGCGAATAGCCAATCCGGTCGAATTGAGCTTCCGCTCCTTTGGCCTCCTGCAAGGCCACTATGATGGAGAGACCGTCCAACCGGCTTGCCGGCATTCCGAGCATAATCGGTTGGGACAAGACTACAGTTAGGCTTAATTATTTCACGAGCCAGCATCTCGGATAACAAGAACAAGGCGCGAAATAATGCTTCTTTGAATGACTGTCGTTGACGAATTTGATAAAGTGCGGTTACTACAAAATCATGTCCCATTGCCCAAATCAATTCATGAAGAAAGCACATGTAACTTGGCAAATCCCTTGATTCGACCATCATATGCTGCTTTGGCTCCATTTCGCAAAGCGCAATAACCTCTTCCCAAGTGTGGGGTAATTCACCATTCTTGCTTAATCTATCAGCAGCCTCTTCGGCATAATGCAGGAAATTGTCAGGTGTAGCCTTCTTACTACCGGCTGTCATAAACAAATTCTGAGCCTGTCCAGTCATCTCAACCGCGGCGTATATGTTACAAAGGCAATCGCAAAACACCTTCCGTTGGTCCTGTTGTAGCGCCTTTCGCTTGTCGTTGAGGAGTTCCTCGCGCGTTACCATGAAGCTAACGTTCGCATTATAGGGAACCGAAAGATAAAAATCCTCTCGAATGTCAGCGTTATTGGGGTCCAATACTTCTATTTTTCTAGGAATGCGATGCTTGACCAACAATTCTGCGATGATCGTAGAGTTGCGTTCGCCGAATAGCCGCAGCTTGCTGCGAGGCAACGGACGTAAAACGCTGGCTCGACCGGACTTGAGGTCGTCCCAAAGCATCTTATAATCATTCTCTGTCTCGCTGCCGCCATCAAAATCAGAACGGCGCGCCAGTCTGACCCCAGTGTGATCCCATTCTTTTCGTGTTTTAAGACAGGGAACGGCGTACTCAATTAGCAAGCGGTTTAGCCGCATCAAGCCTCTCCCCCCGTCTCTTTCTTGGGGAAGATCATCGGT
Organism: Verrucomicrobiia bacterium; assembly: GCA_036501665.1. Taxonomy (GTDB): domain Bacteria; phylum Verrucomicrobiota; class Verrucomicrobiia; order Limisphaerales; family Palsa-1400; genus DATAUD01. The sequence continues at coordinate 21,012 of DASXZW010000006.1, read as the reverse complement.
TGTTGGCCGTGGGCTAATTGCTTCAATTTCTTGAGCCGAGAAGGCGTTCGGTGTCGCAAGTAGCTTATTTAGGTCGTCGACCAAGAGATCGCGGAGCAATCCGACACAATCCGTATCTTGTGGGTGCGAAGACAACAAGTCCCGTGACAATGGGCTTAACTTAGCTTCCAAAATGATTGTGCCTGGACTTTTCTCCGCATTGCTCTTTGCGATCACCTGCATAAAGGCTTTTGTAATGTCGCTTGCGAGAAAAATGGGCGAACCGAAAATGAATTCCTCTGGTATATCCCGTGACGGGTCATCAAGTAGACCATCGCTCCGCGTGCTCTTGTGCATTTTTGCTAACGCAGCAGCATACAGGCGATCAACTGCACACAGCCGTTCAGACCAAATTTTTCTTTGTAAATTGAAGTTGTCTTTATGCCACTCCCCCGGCTTCGGAGAAAAACTATGATCAAAGTTCTGGTGCAACAGAGCATTAATTGCGGTACGGCGGCCAAGTTGAAGATACCAATCCGGCCAATAGCTGTCAAAACATACCAGTTGGACGTCGATTTTAGGGGGGAATTCCAAATGTTGGCGTTGATCTGCAAAAGTTCTTTGCTTGTCTGGACGATCGAACAGAGAATAGCGGAGCGCTGGAAAGTGATTTGGAATGTCGTGTTCAAGGAACATCAGCCAATTGTTACGTTGTTGGCTGTTTTCCTCGTACAATAACACGGAACCATCACCTGCAAATGTTTCTTTGAACACAAATCCAGCATTTGGCAGGATATCATAGGCGCATCTGCGGGATTGATTCGGCGTGTAGCGGGATTTGAGTACTCTGCAAAATGAGCGCATCTCTACATATTGCGAACGTGGTCTTTTGCGGTCGGTGACTTGGGACCTTTCAATAGTGTAGCCCAAAGCACTGGCTTCTGTATTGGGAGTCAACGGACTTCCCGAAATTGGCTCGGCCGCCAAGAGGATTTCTATGTCGCACGCAAAGCTCTCGGACATTAAGCTGTGATGATGCGCTTGGTCGGAGGCGTAGTGCTCGCCTGTGGAAACGAAAGTGGCATTGGGAAAGAGTGCGTTTCCTCGCAACATTCGCCACAACTGGTAAATGCCCGCGCGCATGTCATAATGTTGGTCGGCTTGAGCAATGTTGTTTCGTGTCATGTCCGCAAAGATATTCAAGGAATCCAAGAATACCAACATTGTGCTTCTTTTCGCGATCCTGGATTGAAAGAACGATATGAGTCCTTTTTCAACTATTGGCCAGTCTCCTTTACGAAAACCATTGTCCAGTTCGTCCCGACTGATTGTTAAGAATGTCTTGGGGTCGTCAAAAAACTTACCCAGATCCCTGTGCAAGCGCTCTTTCGCCGCATCCACTGCCAATCGAGCCTTGGTTTCTAGCGATAAAAATATAACCAGACGCTTTTCGACTTCCGGACGACCGTCTTGCTCCCTGAGATGATTCGCTGCTATTTGTAGGCCCAAAGTCGTTTTGCCGCTTCCAGGCGCCCCTCTCAACAAGACAACCGGGTGGGCCGCTCCATTGCTAAACTGGTCGTACTTCCGCTCCCAAGGAGCTCTAGTAACCCCAAGCATTTTATCGAGTTCCGGAATGTGAGTGCGCCAAATTCCATTTGGCGTTCCAGAGGCAATACTGTTCATGATTATATTTGCCCTCCTTGCGAACTCAAGAATTGATCATAATGTCGTGCAATGATGTAAGCCGCGAAAGCGAAGTATTTGCATGGCAAAAGGTTCTGCCAGCACCTCCGCCCCGAGCACCCAGGCCAGGCCTCCACATATTTTTCGTAACAACTTCGCCCGACATGCCCGGTGGGCAGCTTTATTATGGCGTGAATCATGGGGTAATCATGATTGAACCCCGACGGCTGGCAAGCAAATTCTATGAAGAGTTGCGACACTTAAAGGCTGCAATTTTAATTGCCTTTGCGTCGGGTATTAAAAAGGAAAGGGCATCCCTTTTCATGGGCGAGATGACGCGCCATCCTTTAATTGTCAAGTGTCATGTTTTGGTTTCTCTGGTAGTGTATTCTGGGACGGGATCCGTTCTGGCTGGTGTGAATCTGTGGGTCGTCGCATTTGGCTCCGATGTCATCTGAATGCTTAAATCTGGAAAGAACGGCACCGCCACATCAAGCCACCGCCGCCGCCTGCATCGGTACGATTTTCGCCTCGTAATCTTCCAGCGAGGGAACGATGACTTTGGCATTTTTGGAATACGCCCGCGCAAAGGCTTTGGAGCTATGTCCAAGCGCCTGCTGTGCAAATCGTTCGGGCATTCCCACCGTCTTCGCCCGTTCCGCCCAGGCGTAACGGTAGCTATGGAGCGATACGCCGGTGATGTTCACCGTCTTGAGCCGTTTAATGAACATCTTGGCGCGGTGGTTCTCTTTGATTCGCGCCATGCTTGGGAACAACGGGCCAAACTTCGGCAGCGAATCCAAAACGCTGGCGGCGTCCGCGCCAAAGGTGATGACGACCGGCACGGCGGTCTTGCGGCGTTGGTAAGAAATGGTGCGGTCTTTCCAGTCGATGTCCTCGGCGGCGAGTTCCGCGATGTCGGTCTGAGAGCCGCCCAGGTGCCACAATAGCTGATAGTATGCCCGGATTTCCGGGTTGTGCTCGCGCCCGATGATGATGCGGTGTTCATCGGCGGTGATGGCTCGCCGCTCCTTGTGTTCCACTGCGGGCCATTTCAGCTTGGGCAGGACCGGCCAGGGCAGCCAGTGCATCCCGATGGCGAAGTTGTGCAGGCGGCGCAAGAACATGTTGGTGGAGATCGTGCCCGCGTTCAATACTTGCAAGAAGTGCTCGGACGCGGTTTCGATCAATTTCCGGCTGCGGATGAGGTCAAAGGATTTGTCCCGGATGGCCGATGCCCACCGCGCTTGCGTTGGGCCGGTCTTGAGCGGGAACATGGCGTCCATGACGTTCTGCCATGTCCTCTGCGCCATCGTCGGGTCGGCGTGCTGCAAATAGACCTGGGCGATTCGCAGGTTCATGGCCGGTTGCCGTGTGGCTTCGTTCTTGGTGTTTAGGAGCGTGATTGCCTCGCCTTCGTCTTTGGTGCGGAGGCTCTGCTGTTTGCCGGTCGCCGTTTCCTCGGCGTAAAACACGCCCCCTCGTCGGAACATAATGAATCTCGATTTCATAGATGATTCTCTGAATCGAGAAACCAGTCCGGTTTCGACCGCGTTCACGAACGCGAGTTTCGGCGAGTTTCAGGAAAGTTTTGGCAAGTTGGGGCGAGTAGTGAACCCGCACACGCATTTACTGGCACTTTCACTGACAGTGGCCAGTCCAGCACTCGCAACCTGTTGCTGCACACGCAGTTAGAAATGGAGCCAGTTGCCGGATTTGAACCGGCGACCCATGCTTTACGAATGCAGTTGTGCTGTTTCGTGACCGCGACATAAACATGCGTAAAAGGGTTGCAAATAAAGGAGATAACCGCATTTTGCCGAAAAATCGCATTTGTCGGAAAAATGCACAATTCCGCACTTCCGTTGTTGCACTGTGTTGCACTAAACCAACGAGGGGCAAAACCGCGATGCAGGGTGAAAGATTCATTGGTTGACTTGGCAAAATGCTTTTCCCGAGCCAACCGGGGAAACGATAGGAACCCACACAACGATTTTTGAAGATTTTTGTTGCAACCCTAAGCTGCTTTGGTATTTTGCCAGTGTGACAGCGAAAATGCCCTTTCCGATGCGAAACAAAATGGCCGTGCCAAGCCAGTTGGAAAGGGTAACTAACCAATGGCAACCCGCGTCAACGGGCGGCACGGCCCACCAAAGGGTAACAGATGAACACTCGTTCGTTAAAGATCGAAATGGCCGGGGATTCCTTCCGGCAAAAGACGTTTCCGAAAATCAGACTGCAAGGACAATGGTTGGCCCGGCTCGGATTTCCAGCCGGAAGCCGCGTTGCGGTTGTGCCGATGGCAACAGGGGAAATCATGTTGAGGGTGGAAACACCTACCGAGATTGAAGCACGCTTGGGGGCCAACCTCGTAACGTTGGCCGCGTAATCGAGTAACGATTGAAGCCCGCGCCGTCGCCCGGATGGCGCGGGCAAACGAAAGGCGAAACGATGAAGAAGAAACTGGAACCACCGCCCGCCGTACGGGAATGGTATTCGCAGATTGGCAAGCTGGGCGGCGCATCAAAGAGTCCGGCCAAACTCGCGGCCAGCGCCAAGAACGCTAAGAAGGGTGGATGGCCGAAGGGCAGGCCGCGCAAAGTTTCGTAAGGAATCTCTTTTCTCCGGCCAGACCCGTCCCGGCGGGGTGCCGGGTGGGGAGGGGAATCAGGCCCCCGGTCATTGCGTTATGCCCCGGTTTTGCGCGGACTAATTTTTTGGGAAGTTTTGCACCGAGTTTTTAAGGGAAGATGTCTGACAGAATTATGGGGGCAAGGGACTTGTTTGGAGACTTGGAAATGGCTCTGTGCTAATGAATTATTTCGCTCTGTAACCATTCGTCACAGACTGCCAAGGCCCGCCTTATTTTCTGATCCTCCTCAACCGGCCGATGCGGAGTTCTCACAGCGTCAGCAGAAATTGGCGTTTCCTCCTCACCCACCAACGGGACTTTTGTGAGCGGTTTCGCGAACCGCCATTCCTCGACCGGGCCAAGATCGGAATCCAAGAACGCCTGCTCCACGACTATGCCGTCCATTAACTCACGATTTTCTCCGCCGTCGCCGCCCGCAATGTACGAGAAATCCAAAAAGTAAGGCCCTCTGCTTCGATCTGGATTCTCCCGGCCATCGAAAAACTCTCCGCGTATCGAATGGTCGGTGTGATGATAGCCCGCGTAGGTTGTCCAATCCTTCCCCTTGATCTTTTCCGGGAGCGCCTGTAGGCTGCGGAAAGGACAGGCCATTGACTTGCGGGATGCACCATTATTCAATTCGAGCAGGGCTGTTGCTGAACCGTGGACTGAATGGGGAAAGGCGCTTGCGATGGTGTGCATTGCGAGCTTCGCGGCCCACTCGGTTGGAGTCGCATTTTTCTCGTACCATTCCTTCGTGCGGGCCATGTGGCCCAGGCTATTGAACGTAAATGCGATTCCGCCGGGAAACCTGTGGTCGTGCCACCATCTTTGGTCCGCAGCGGAAGCAAAAAAGTCCAAGATGACTCGAAATTTGTGGAATTGACCAGTTTGCAGATTCTTTAAATAAAGCCATTCATAAACCATGTCGTTCCCGACAGGATCGGGCTTCACGTCTTCGGCGAATAGGTTTCTGACCTGTTGCGCCAAGTCCTTGAGCGCACGATTGGGCGCGGCGTGATGGATTTTCGGGGAAAGAACCACAAGAAGAAAACCGTGTCGCCCTTTTTCGCCCAAGGACCATTGCTTCCATGTCTGACGGTCCAGTTTCAGTTTTTCCCTCACCACCTCATCTCCCTGAGAAATCAACTGCTCGTCAACAATGGAGATGAACAACAAGTCGGATTTGGCGGCGACTTGGCCAAAAACGCAAGGCTGATTCTTCGTGAGCCAACCTCGAACGGCTCTTTTCCGTTCATCATCGCGGGCGAACGGGTTGAGGAGGACATCGCAAGCGGTCTTGATGTCCTCAGAGAACGGGTGCGCTAAACGCCATTGGTCGCCTTCCAAGCGGCTCAAATGTTCTTGTATTGACGCCATGCTTTGAAATGTATCAGCTCGCACGGCGCTCTGCGAGTGGCAAAAAGTGTCCGGTGCTCGTATGATGATGTGTAATTTCCTATGTGTACCTATGGTTTTCTATAGATAAGTCTGGACAATAGTGAAAAAAGGTGAAAATCCGTTGACAACCATGCGATATTTGATAATTTTACGGTGTTCTCGGTGAATTGAGGCTGCCCTGGAAAAAATGAGCGATGAAAATAGTTCCGACGAAATGGTACGACGCAAGTGCCGCAGCGGGTCTTTTGAAGACGACGGTAGATACCGTGAAAAAACACTGTCGAAGCGGAAAATTGGAGGGAAAGCAAGTTGGTTTTAAGAAACAGTGGCATGTGCGAGGAACGTCCATTTTGGAATTGCGGAAGAAGCTGAACATGGATTTGAATGGGGATTGACTCCGACTGGCGGGCGATTAGGATTTCGCCCCTTGACGTGGCCACGTTGGCTGCGGCAATACAGTTAATACAAATATGAAAAACGGGACCAGCGCATGAATCCAGAAAACGAACCTGCGACGACTTCTGTGACAGTCGTTGAATCAAGTTACGGAACGGCGACTGAGGAACAGGATGAAGTACTCCGCCGCCTCGATGAGAAGTTCGCGGCGCGAATCAAAGCGTGTCGGGAATCAGAGCGACTGAGCGAGGAGGACTTCGCCATCCGCATTAACGTCCGGGAATAGCCCTCGTGGGCCAATCATGTCTTCGTAATGGCTGACAATCGTCAGGCAATCGAGTTCTACGCATTCGGGTCAAAGACGCTTGTCGAGCTTCTGAACCTCGAAGTCCCGCCTTTTGCCAGGACGAAAATGCCCTTTCGGCAGCTTCAATATGTCGAGGCTTACGTGGCGGCGCTGAAATGTGCCACTGTGGTTGTGGAAAGCCATTATATTGACCGCGACCACATCGAGGATCATGGGGCCTTTTATTCTCGGAATTTCATTTCATACCCAAATTACTGCACAAGGTTGCACTTCTTTTCCTTGGAAGCGGCGGACCTAAAACAGCGGATGAGAGCAGCCGTCGAAGTCGGCCAGAAAGGCGTCGCGGCGTACAAGGAAGCGTGTCAGGGGCTTAGCGCAGCCGGTTATCTTGGTTGGTCGGTTGTCAAACCTCTGCACGGGTGTCCTGTAGGCAGGACAATCCTGCGAACATTCGATTCCAGGGGAGAGGGGGACTACAAGCGCACCTTTCCATGTGTGCGCCGACATCGTTCTCACCTTATGGGCGTCGAGCTTGTGGTTGACGGTCTCCCGTTCCAACAGCAGGACACGGGCGTGAGCGCCTGTGCAACCACTGCGATTTGGGCGGCGCTGCATCACTTTCGAGGATTCGAGGAGGTTGCTGCGGCAACGCCGGCGCAAATTACGAGCATTGCCTCGCGTTACAGCTTGCCTTTCGGTCGCTCAATGCCCTCCGAAGGGCTGTCGATGGAGCAGATGTGTCAGGCGATCCAAGGCATGGGAGTTTCGCCGCATTTGCATCGGGCCACGGATTTCAATACGGCGCAAAACATTATTTATTCGGCTACGATGTCGGGAATGTCTTCGATATTGATAATTCAGCGGGATGGAGGAACAGAGAGACACGCCGTCACGGTGGCGGGAATCAAGCTCGCAGAGCCGTTTACTCCTGTCATTTCAGACGGAATTGCAGAGCAATCGGCACAGCTTACGGGCGCTTACGTACACGATGACAGGTGGGGGCCGTATGTCGCGACGTTATTTGAAAAGAACACGAATTGCGCGTCACTCCGGTATCTTCCTCGTGGCGTAGTCAAGGTTGAGGAGAAGTGGGTTGTCACACATATTCTTATCCCTGTGCATCCAAAGATCAGGCTTTCATTCGGAGGGCTTCAGGAAGTGGGGATCGAAGTTGCGAAGTTAATTCAATGGCACTGTGTCAAGGAGCTTAAAGTGGCTGTGCCAGACGTGATATTGGACGGCTCGATTCTGCGGGGACACGCTTACGTGGAAGAACTGTTATTCGAGAAAAATGGCTTTGGCCCGGTGGAAGTAGAGCGGTTTTGCTCAGAGGTTTCACTTCCACGCTATGTTGGATGCGTACGGGCGCGAAGCCCACTGATAGGGACGCTCGATGTGCTCGTGGACACAACCGGAACTGTCCGAAATCTGCATTGTGCTGCGGTAGTGAGCCGCACGCCGACGGCCCAACACGCCAAAGCAATTGGGGAATTCTTGGCGACCAGGCTCAAGGCGTGTCCACGCCCGTTTGGTATTGCCGCGTGATGCCGGATGAATTCCGTCGCGTTTTGCTCAGTCCTTCCTGAATTGATCGGCGATTCCCAATTCCTTCAATGCCGCATTCAACTGCTCCAGGGTTTGGGCTTCTTTCAATTTCGCGGATACTTTGACGCTGATTTCCAAGTCCTCAGATTGGGCCAGGCGGGTAAGGACTTTCAGGCTGAATAAATTCCACTGCTCGCGTTTCAATTCGCCTTCCCAAGCGACGGACGTGACCTTTGGTGCTGTCGGTTCGGCGGGCAAACCTGGGAGAGGTGCGGTTTGCGACGTGGCGGGCTGCGGCGATGTTTCGCTCGTGCCGGGTACAACAGGACTGGACGCCGCTTGGGCGGGGGCCTGTTTTAAGGCTTTCGCTTTGGCGGCTGTCAACAGGTAGGTGTCATAGTCAAATGTAATGTCGGCTTGTTCGACTGGCTCTTTAAACCACACGCGGTCGAACCGCGCCGCATCCCGGCCCGACCCCATGCCAAGCAAACCTTGGCCGACGGCGCGGGCAATTGTCATTCTCAATGCCTCGTCCGCTTTTTCCAGCCGGGTGAATTGTCCCTGAAAAAATGCAGCCTTGAGGCTGGCCAGCGGCCACATGCCGGACTCTTTCAAAGCCGGGGGCCAATTGCGTTCGATGTACGACGCCCCGATTTCCCGGCTCAAAAGACTATCGTGGCGAAGCCGAGCCAGAATTGCGGACGTGATATTTCCTGCTTCGCTGGGATGAAGCTGGCCAAGGGTGATGTCCTTCAGTTTTCCCGCGCTGGCATCCCAAAGCAGCAAGTGATTGTAGCCGCTCCAAACACGATCTACGATTTGCTCTTTCGCCTCGCTCAATTCTCTTTGAATTCGCTTAACATCCGCTGGCTCAAGATCACCGAGAAGATTCCGATTTACATCATCCGTGACCGCCTGCCATGCCAGCATTTCTTCGACAGCGGCCTTGAGCGGACTGCCGCCCTCACATGTTATCCAAAGGATTCCACCCGGATTTTGCCGCGAAGACTGCCCGCATTTCCGTGTCCATTCCGTGATTCGCTGGCGCAACGGTGATTCTTCTTCCATCTCCAAACCTTCGTCGGACCGCATGACCACCAGTGTCAACATTGCCTGGTCAACTATGTCTGTGGAGTCCTTCGGGAATAGTGAAAGGTGGATTTCAGCGTCCTTTTTGAAGACGGTCTTGGCCAGTTCCCCCATGTTTCGCTTCACGTCTTCGGGATCGAGGGCCTGCTTTCTATCGGCGTGAACTTTTTTGAGCGTAGGGACATGGCCGAAGCGCCATCCATCCGATCCAACGGCCCGGAGAAAGTAACAACGCCGCTCAAGGTTTTGGACTGCCGTGTGAACCAGCGTCGTTTCCGTGTCCGGGTCGCCGACGGCAAAGTACAGTTCCGGCAGGTGCGCTGCCTTTTCGGTCTGTCCGCCGCACGATTCAAAAAATAATGCTTTGGCGACGCGCTGGTGAATGGCAGTCCGGCCCGACCCTTCGCCGTCCTCGTCGTCCAAACTTTCAGCGTGGGACTTCGGCAGGCCCCCCGGCGCGGCAATGTCCGCGTGAATGGCCGCCTGTAATCGCGTTTCCCCCATCTGGCGAAGCACGGCTGAAAGAAATTCGCGGTCAGCCAACGGCGCGGAACCGAGCGTCAACAGCGGCTCGCGCCTCGCCTTGCCGTAACCTTCGCGATAGGCGCAAGAAATCCACATGCCGAGCATGGCGAGTGTTGTCCGTGTCTCTTGGAATTGCTGCAAGGCCCGCCATTTCCTTTGAAAAACCGTGAGCGTTGCCGGATGAAATGGATAACACGCCTCGAATTGCGCTCGGATTTGATCTTCGGACAATTGGCCCCATTCCGGAGGTAATCGGTCGCGTCGGCTGAAAACCCAACTGGCAAGCTGTCGCGCCGCCGCCCGCCTCATGCTATCGCGGCCCGCATCTTCAAACAGCCGCCGACGCACAATCTCGCTGACCTCGGAAGCATCATTGGCCACGAGGTCTTTGCCGACGCGCCCCACGACTTTGGTCAATTTATCCTGCCACTCGCGCAATTCTTCCGTCATTTCAGTCGGGGACGCGGGCAGACTGAATAGGCCCACGGCCCGTTCCGCTGACGTAAGCGCGACGGTCAGATTTTGCATGAACGAATGAAATTGGCTGGCCTGATCCGGGTGCCTGCCGATGTAATTCAACGTTTCGTCAAACAAAATCAGAACGGGCCTGCCGACTGATCGAAGCAAATCACCGATAGCCTTCGTTCCGGGGGCGGACTTCTGGCTGAACAGCGCCCCGGCTCTGCCGGGGGCCAACTGTTCAGCGATGTCGAGCCAGGGGGTCTCGCGGCCCGGCGTGGAATCCCAGGAATTTCCAACGAAAATGGCAACCTTGGCTTCGGGAATTGCAGTCAGTCCCGTTGTATTCATCATTTCAGCAACGCCCGCAAAGTTTTTCGCCGTTCCGCCCCTATTGCACAGATGGTAAAGAGCGGTGAGGGTATGTGTTTTACCGCCGCCAAACTGCGTGATGAGCGAAAGTACCGGCGCGGTGTTTGCCGTTTCGCCGCTCAAACGACGGAGTACCATGCCACAGTGGTCAACCAGCGCCTTGGAGAAATAGTTTCGCGCAAAGAATTTTTCCGGTTCTACGTAATCACGGGGGGCCGTGCGGGCGACGACCTGTTCAAGATGAACAGCGAATTCGCTCGGATCGAGCGAACGGCCTTCGCGCAATTCTTGACGTGGCAGAACGACTTTGTACCAGGGTTCCATACCTACTGTTGCCTCGGCGTTTTGGATTTTGGCCTTCGGAGTGCGGCTAAGACAGCGGCGACGCCGATTAAGACGAGTATTATTCCGATCCATGCGCCGTTCGACTTTAGAAAACCGAGAGCATTTTGGCTGCTTGTGAATGAGACAATCAATCCCAGCAAAGCCACCAAAAATGAGCCGGAGGTCAACATCCACCGATTTTGAAGCGCGGTGGCTTCTTCCTTTAGAGCAGCAGCGATAGTTTGTGGAAGTGACCGCGAGGCTTCGCCTTGCTGTTGTTTAAGAACATCGACATCGGCTTTTATTCCAATCAACGAATCGTCTATGGCTCCGTATTCCTCAGAAACAATTTTGAACTGTTGGTCAATTTTTTTTAGTTTTTGAGCCAGAGCACCCCACGGATAACCCGCCTTAATCAAATTCTCAAGAAGTGCTTCCGGGCCACCTTCAGCAACAGCATCCTCCCACTCGCTTTCGCGCATTCCAATCGGAGCGCCCGTCCGCCTAGACCGCACATAACCAGTTTGGCACTGATAACTTCCTTGGTAAAAATTCAGGGGAACTTCATCTCCTTCTAGTTTTAGAATCGTGATTCGATATATGCGTTCCCCCTGCAAAAACCGGCGTTCTTGGTTGGAAGTATTCGTAATCGTCCAATTGAGGGTTCCGTTGTAGCCCGCATCAATCTGGGTCGTTGGCGCTACAATCCCTTCGCGTGAGAGGTCGGTGGAGGGACTCAGAATTGCGTGAAATGCACAATCAGGGTAAAGCCTCTGAACAGTTTCCTTACGAAAGTCAATCGTCTCTAACGATGTAATTGCAACTGAATGTGCTGGTTGGACGCGGATGCCCTTTTTTGCCTTCCCAAGCGTAAACTCTTTGCCGGCGTTCAGGAATTCTCCTTCGTCACCAAGGCGGAGAATGTAAGAATTAGGGCGCACACATGAGGGATCGCCGTTGACAATAATCTTTCCCAGCAGTTTTTTCAATTCATTGTCGTTGAGTATTGTTGCCATATCTCACTTTTTGTCGAGCATAACATTGCGCTCTGAATTCAGTGGTTTCACTTAATCCCTCTCATCGCGGCCTGGACGCCTTCGAGCATACGGCGCTCGTCGCTGCCGTCCGGGTAGAGGGCATTTAGCGACAGGGCGAGGCGCTCGAATCGTTTGTTTTGACGCATTTCGGTTTCCAGAACTTGCCGCAATAGGGCGCTGCGTCCAAGCCCAAAAAGGAGCATGGCGCGGTGCAAACGGTCAAGAGTCGTAAACGTCCTCTCCGGTGCTGGCTGGCCGGACGCGGGTTTCGCCTTTTGGCCTCGCTTGGGTTTGGATGGCATAGCCGCTTCGGTGGCCACTTTGGTTGTCAGCGCAAATTCCATTTGGCGTACATCGTCCAGACTGATTTCCAAACCGGGACGCTTTGCCGCCTCGCCTAACAATTGTTCGCTGCGCTCGCGCACGGGCAGCAGACGCACGATTCCTTTTTCGATTTCGATCACCCGATGTTCGAGGGCGGCGTAGTGAATTCCCATCGGGCGCGTGATACGGATGAACGTGTCGAACGGCATGGAGCATCCGGCTTTGGCCTTTTTCGGCTTGCCGTCACCCTCGTGCTCGTCGTCGCCGCCCTCGTCCTCTGCCTCTTCGGCGGTTTCGGGTTTCTTCCCGCCGTTGCCGTTGGCCTTGGTGGATTGCAGCGTCCAGAGGAACAACGCCGTCATGCGGGAATCTTCCTCAAAGCCTTCCGTCTCCGCGTCGCCGAGCACCTGGCGCAAGGCTTCTTTGGAAAGCGTCTCGAAGACGTAGGCGAGGAAGCCGCGCTGCTCCGGCTCAATGGCATCCGGGTCGCCGCCGAGCGGCACTTCACGGTCGGCAGCGGTGAGCACTTTTTCAAATTTGCTGTAAGATTCCAGCGCCGGGCCGAGGCAGGAGAAAATGGCGTCCGCGCCGCGAACCCCGTGCTTAACCAACGTGGGCAACCATTCCCGAATCCGCTTTTCCATCGCGGCTTTCACTTCCGTCCAATCGCCAACGCCGACGTTGGTAGGGCGCGGGCGACATACAAGGTGGACACTTCCTGCTAAAGCAGCAGAATCCTTGGCTCGAAGACGATTTCCTAACTCGGTTGTGATTGGCCATGACGCGGTAATTGTCCAACCACCTGAAATCATGCCAGACAGCAATGCTTCCCATCCCTCAGTTGATTTATGGGCAAATACTACGCATCCGACACCGCCGTCGCGCAGCACCCGACGCCCTTCGTGGAAGACCTGCCCCACACCGTCCTCAAAATACGCTCTGTCTTTCGATTTTCCGTTCGGCAATGCAGTTCCATCTTGAATCAATTCTTGTAGCTTTGGTGTCGCTGGGTTGGCGGGGTCTGTTTTGTCGCGCAAGAGTGCGTGCCCTGGTAGTGCTCGCTTGAGCCATACGAAGAAAAAGTCTGAAAGTCCCGCATAAGCAACCGCGTCGTAATAAGGAGGGTCAGTGAACCAGACGGCTGCACTAGCATAATCCAACGGCGACTTGCGTGCATCCGCTTGTTGAACCTGCCCGCCGCCAGTAAAAACCTGTAATCGCTCAACTACCCGCGCCATAGTTTCGAGGGTGACGAGGTAGTTACCCGCATTATCGCCGAAGACATCGGCTTCTGCAAAGTCCCAAAGCATCGGTATTGCTTGGCGGGTGAATAGATTGCGCACTTGGGTTTTCGTGCTCTCCCACCTGCATAACGCATTGCTAATGTCTGAGTATCGGCTCAAGGCGAGTGCAGCAACTTCTGCCACGGTCCGCTGCGCTTCGTTGTCCCCTGATAGGTGCCGAATCTTCTCGACAGTGGTTGCAAGATTGAGTTTTTGCCGCGCTGTGAATAAATCGCCGAACCGCTTCGGCCCATAGAGAACAACCCAAAAATTGCCTCGATTGTCTGTGTGAATGGGTTCGTAAGGAATTGCATCCTTGGGGAGCTTTTGAACCGCTCGCTGTGCCGCGTTGACTGCGGAGTAGTCCCGGTCGGTTGGAAGTCGGTATCGGCGTCCATTCATATCAGCCCCAGACGTTACGACCACGATCAGCATCGCTCCGCCACACCGCTGACCCTGCTTGTCGAAATCCGCGTCTGCTCCGCCATGTTGCAGTGTAAGTTGGGCTTTTACCCGTTCCGAAGGCAATACAGTATGGCAGCATAGACAGGTAGCATTTCCTCGACTCACAGTGCGTGGCGCGACTTCGGTTTCGCTCTTGGGGGTGAAGATTTCAAAAACGAGACTACGAGTTTTGCCTTTCTTATCTTCAACTCGACAACGCAATGCCTGTTTTCCTCCTGGCTTCTTGCTCAACCAAAACGACCGCACCAACGGAATCTCCGCGCCGCAGCCAATTCCTTCGCACCGCACCGTCCGCGCCCAAAGGTAGGCAATGGGTCGGCTGCCGTCCGGGTCGAGCGGATAGTATTCTGCAAGTTCCCTGTCCGCCGCCGCCTTCACCTGTTTGCCGACATGGCGCAACGCATCCGCCAGGCCATGAACGACAATTTCTTTTCCTTCGTTGTCCGCCAGTTTGAACTCCGCGTTTCCGTAGCGCGGGATGTCTTCGAGCAGCGTTTTGAGAATGAGGCAGGCGACGGGATTGAGGTCGCTGGCAAAGACTTCGCATCCGAGGCGCAAGGCTTCAAGCGGAATCGAGCCGCCGCCCGAAAACGGGTCCACCACCACAGGCGTTTCTTCGGGATGCGCGGCTTTGACCAGTCCCCGGCCAATTTCCAGATACAGCGCGTTAGTCGCGTGATCCCAATTGGCAAACTCGCCGATGAATTTCAGGAGCAATTCGCGCAGTTCCTCGTCGGATTTACTGACGCTGCCATATCGCTTGGCCAGAAGTTCACGCGCCGTGGCTTTGAAATCCGCAGGACAATTCTTGTCGTATGGATCGGGCAAAAGCAAACCCAGCAGGACAGACCGACACGCCGCCAGCGGACGCCGCGCCCACCACAAATGCAAGGTCGATGGATGCCCATGCCGAATGGATTTCTCCCGCGCCGAATGGGCGCTCACCGCCGCAATCGGAAAATCGACTTCAATCAGGCGTTTGCAGGTGGCGGGGATCATTCGAATGGATTAGGAGCCATCCCGATGTCTCTCCAGCAGAAATGAACAGCCAACCAGAGTCCCGATTATTAGACACTGACTTATTGTCATTTCATAGGTAAGCTTGGTTCCTGAAAGTATTTTCTCCAACAAGTCTGTCGCCAGCACTGCGACCATCAAACCGAAAATCAGAGCCTTCACCTCAAGCCAAAAAACTCTTGAATGTTCGTAACGTTTTAGCGATTCAATATCCGTCGCTTTCTTAAGGATCACGTTTCGCATTAAGTCCCAAATTCCTTTAAACAGCAAAAAAGCCAACGGAGCCAAGAAAATACACTCCAGTCCGTCTAATGCCTGGCTCATAGGTTCAGTCAAATCGACTCCTGCCCAGTGAAATCCCAAAAATCGCCCAACGCTGAGGAAAATCTTCCACAGTCCAATCCCTACGAGGGTCACTGTCAGTAAAAACGAGGCCGCCCCACCGAGGACGTAGAGACCCTTCAGAAGTAACTCAATAAGGCTCATTCATCCTTTCTCCTCTCCTGTTCTTCAGTATGACCAGGTGGGAGAGGGATAAAAAGCAGGTCCGTTTTCGCCGCCAACCCTTCCAACGGATGGCCCTTCCCCATCTCAACGTACTCCAGTATGCCCTCCGAACCAGCCGCTTGACCACCTGCATATCTGCCCACTTTTAAAACAATAGTTTGCCGGCTGTCTTGCAGCTTACCCTTGGCTTCCTGAACAGCGGTAATCTGATCCTTGTATGCGTCCTCTAAATGCTGGACATAAATCTGCTTGGGAAAGAGATGGCGTTCAAACTCGATGACAAGTTCAGCCATAGATTCTAAGCCGTAATATTCTGGATGTTGTGGCACTTGCGCTGCAACAAAAAAACTAGTCACCTCTTCGGCTGAAAGCATTTGAATAATTCCAGGTATAAAAATCGGCTCCTTGGCGCAGAGCGGAAACCGAGAGGCTAATTGGTCCAAGCTATTGAATAAAAGGGTAATGTGCGTCTTTGGTCCGGACGACTTAAGCCGATTAATCGTAAGCAGCAACCGATGAAAAAACTCCTCCGGCGTGATATATCCTGGCGGATAATAGGTTATTTCAAGTAGCCCCTTTCGCTCTAGCTCGTCGAGCATCGTGTCGCTTTCTCCCCATCGTGTCAAAATCTTTTGCATAGTCTGCCGCGTTACACCTTCGTCATCCCGCAGCGAGACGATCAATGCCTTTTCAGTGTCGTCCTTTTTTGATACCAATTGTGATAAGACCTCCACGTATCCGAGGTGGCTCTTATGACCACCACGGATGCCTATAAAAGCAGTACACCGACCCCTCGGATAGCCCTTATCAAGCAACTTACCGAGGTTGATTACACGCGATTCAATAACAGGTTGCACCTCCATTGGAGTTCGCCGCTTATATAAAGACAGCACAAAATGGATTGATGGAAATATAAAAATTCCTCCCTCAGTCCGATACGGGTGCGCTCTCATCCGTTCACAAGCGTCGAGAGAAGAAAGAGGAGTCTTTTTAGGCTGAAGCGGAAGGGACGATCCTTCGTAGATCTTTAGTTGATGCCGCCCCCAAACGTGTCGCTGATACCTGGCCTTGAGAATCTCAATCGTTCTAATCATGTACCCGGAATCGTGGTATTGCCTATCAAGCCTTACGACAAGATCACTGGCGAATTCCCAAAAATCCGCAGACAACTGATCAGGCGATGAATCCAGAATGATGCAAAGGATAAGCGGACCCTTAGACGCAACGGTGTGAAAGTCGTTAAACAACTTGCAGCGGTCGTCATGTGGACCGATCACGTTGAGGCTATCGACAATAACAATATCGGCTTTAAGGTCAGCGTTTTCATAACCAAGTCTAGCAGCGATCTGGCTAAGAACATTATTATCAGCAATTGTGGAGGAGGCTTTCTCCATATCCTTAGTGGACGGGAAGCTAAGAATTCCCACGTGCCCATTCTCGATTGTCGCGCTCAGGGATGGCACTCGGCCAAACACCTTTGCGACGTTTTTCCAACCAAAGCTTTTTACATTTGCGATCATCCAAGGAGCATGTATCTCGGACGTTATGTATAACGTCCTGAATCCAGATCGTTTAGACTCTGTGTTCTGGGACCAGCGGTATGCCAATTCAGTCGCGAGTGTGCTTTTTCCTGTGCCAGGAGGCCCGGTGATTAGAATCGTGATCGCTTTGCGGTCGCTACCAGCGGATTCTGGAACGGTAATGCCACCGTGAAGGAGGCCATCGAGCCAAGCCACAGTCGGAGATTCGGCAGAAGACAATGACAACGACGCAGGCTTAAAGGCATAGTTCGCCGCCGGATCACACCAGTAGATTCCTGAAACATTCGTTTTAATATTCATAGCTCAGGTCCGTTTCATTTATGTGTTTTTGTGCCTAACGATTTACTTGAGATTATTGAAATGGTCCCGGCTCTTCTTTCAATTCCATCGGCTGCGTCATCGCGTTGACGTCCAGCCGGTAATGTTCGACCTTCTTTACTTCGTGCCACGGGAAACGGGCTGGGTCCTTAACTGGGTCTTCCAACTTCGGCGCTGTGTCGCAATGCGTGACAATGTAGAGCCAGTAAAGGTCACGCCGGTCTTCTGCTATGCGCTTTTCGTTTGGTGACAGCAGAATCGTTCCGGTCGTCGCGCCAATGCCTTTAACCTCGATTAGCCGCAGTTCACCGCTTGTCGGATGCAGGCTGCGCAAATCGAAGCCCAGGTCCTGGTCTTGCACGTCCTCAATTTTACAGCCGCGCGCCTCCTCGTAGGCAATGACGGCCGCCACAGCTCGCCGTTCCGTCACCGGGTCTGTTTTCAAGTTGACGTTGGCCGCATTATTGCGTTCGGGATGGGGCAACGCCAGCGCCAACCCGATGCGCTCGACTCCCTGCAAAGAAAGAGAACGCTGCCGCGCCAATTCGTTCAAACGCATATCGCGGCGGCGTTGGAGTTCCTGCAACTTTTGCGCTTCAAGTTCGGCAAGGCCGATGGCAGTCGGATCGCCGCGCTCCTGGGCGGCGAGGTGCTTGGCCAAAATTACGTCACGTTTTTCAATTAGTTCCTTGAAACAGGTTTGGACGCTGGTTTCAATCAGTGACAATTCGTGTTCGCGCTCGCCCGCGATTTCCGTGAGGAACGGTTGAAGAGCCTTTTCAAATAGAAACGCCTGGGAACGTGTTTCTTCCAGCGGAATCGTCGGCAATACCTTCGGCGTCTTTTCTGGAACAATCAGGTCGAGCAGGTAACTCGAATCGCGCAGACGCCGGGTGCCGTCTGAATTTGTCTCAACCAGGAATAAACGGCGGTGCAGAACATTGCCAATACCATCGGTGACGCTGGCGATAAAAAGTTCCAACAAAGCAGGTTGCTCGCGCTGAAGTTCGTAAAAAACAGCCCCCTGGCGCAACTGCGGCTGCATCTGCTCCCACACATGCCGACGAATGGTTTCAAACAACGGATGCCCCGGCGTCACCCACTCCAAACGGGAATCCTTATCGGATGTGCTTCTGTCGAAACAAATTTGACTATAGTTCCTGGCAAGCTGCGGAAGTCGCCAGTCTTTGCCACGAGTTTGGGAATACAAAGCCGTCGGGATTTTCCCCACAGTGAAAGCGCGTTCAACATCCTTCATCGGCGTCAATGGCAGGCCGACTTCTTTGGCTCCATGTTCAAAGAACCGGGCCACGGTTTCAGGGACAATTCGGCGTTCCTGGGCGAGTGCCCGACGCTCAACCAACATCGGCAGATTAAGATTCCTCTTGGCCAGTCCCTCCAGCGCCGATTTACAGATATTGCGAAAATCTTCCTCTTGGACTTCGACTTCAAGACGGGCCTCAATATCATCCGCACTCAACTTTCCGGCGTAAAAATCGCGCAAGAGACGTTCGACTTGATTGGCAGGCAGGACTTCACCGACGACATTAAAAACCGAATCCTCGTCCAGCGCGTCACGAATGGCTTGAAGTTTTTCCAACAATTTGTGGAGCACCCGGCCTTCGACTGTGTTTTGCGCAAAGAAATTGAAAATCAGGCAATCCTTGGACTGGCCGTAACGGTGGATACGGCCCATGCGCTGTTCCAGCCGATTTGGATTCCACGGAATATCATAGTTGAAAAGGTAATTGCAGCATTGGAGATTGATTCCCTCGCCCGCTGCTTCTGTCGCCACTAAAACTTGAGTGCGCAGTTCCCAAAATGCGCGTTCCGCAAAAATTCGTGAGCCTTCCTCATCCCGATTGCCCGGTTTCATGCCGCCGTGGATTTGGCCGACGGTCAATCCCCACTTCGTCAAATTGGCAACGAGATAATCGAGCGTGTCCTTGTATTCTGTAAACAACAGCAGTCGTTGGTTGCGATCCGCGAAAAACCCCTGCTCCGTCAACTGCTTTTTCAGGCACTTCAGTTTGATTTCGTGGTCGCCGTCCTCAACGGCTTGGGCCTGGGCGATCAATTGGGCGATTTCCTTTAGCTCCTGCTCCAAGTCGGGTTTGCGCTTGGCGAGGGTGGCGCGTTCAAGCTCGCGTTCTTTGATTTCGCGTTCGGCGTCGTCCATCTCCTCCCATTCGTCTTCGGTCGGAACTTCTGGCATTTGAACGTCACCAAGCTGGACGGCTGTTACCAATAGTTGCTTGAGTCCCCTTTGCCGTCGAATAAGCGATTGCTTGAGGGAGTACGTCGAACTGGCCATCCGGCGCTGGTACATGGCCATGATAAACCCAACCGCCCGCGCCCTGCGGTCGTCGCCAGCTTCGGCGGCGCGTTGGGATTGCCGCTGCACGTACTGCGTCACGGCCTTGTAAAGCTCCATTTCCTGGCCTTCGAGGCAGAAGGCAACGGTGTGCGGAATGCGTTTCTTAAACAGCTTGACGGCCTTCCAACTCCCGTCCGCCTGCGGCTTGGGGAAATTGAGCATGACTTCCTTGGTCCGGCGCAAATAACACGCGGCCTCGCGCCGTTCCATCGCGTCGTGTATGGATTTCACGTCAGCGTAGGCTTCCTGGTCGAGCAATTGGAGGAACAAGCTGAAATTTACCGGGTCGCCCTTGTGTGGCGTTGCGGTCAAGAGCAGATAGTGAGCAGTCTTTTCCCTCAGCAGTTCACCGAGCTTGTACCGCTCGCTTTTGTGCTCTGAGTCTCGCGCCGACATGCGGTGGGCCTCGTCCACGATGACCAAATCCCAATCATCCGCCTGGCGCACACTGGGCAGGATTTCGTCCCGCTTGGCCAAGTCCATTGACGTGATGATTTGCGATTTGTCATTCCAGAAGTTGACACCGTATTGCACGCGGAGATCGGTTCCGCGTAAGACGTGGAACGTTTCCTGAAATCGGTCGGCCATCTCGCGCTGCCACTGGAAAGCCAGATTCGCCGGGCAGACGATCATTACCCGGTCGGCCAGACCGCGCAGCTTGAGTTCTTTGAGCAACAGGCCCGCCATGATCGTTTTGCCCGCGCCAGCATCGTCGGCCAGCAGGAAACGACATCGGGCCGACTTGAGAAGATGATTGTAAACCGCGTCCAATTGGTGCGGCAGGGGATCGACGCGGGAGATCGACAGGCCGAAATACGGGTCGTACTCTTGCGCCAAAGATATGCGGAGCGCCTCCAAGCCAAGTTTGAAAAGCCGGGGTTTTCCGTTGAACAACTCCTCTTTCCGCTCAATTTGAATGGATTCGAGGTCCTGCTTTGTAAGGGTGACGCCGGGCCGAAAGATGCTGCTGCGTGTGCCAACCAGATTCGCCAGCACGAAACCGTCGCCGACAGTGGGATTGCCGATGATTCGCATTGGCTCGCTGAACTGCGAACCAAGCAAAACAACACCCTCAGCAAATTCGTTGGCAGAAATACTCATGCGAGAACAAACTCGGAATACGGAAGGGATTCTAAGGGCCAGAAAGCGTCATGCAAGCCGAGAAGCCGACACGGAGGCGGGCATGGGGGGCTTGATGTTGTCCCCGTGGCGTTATTTTGGCCTATGCCGTTTCCGCGCGTCAGTCCAGAGAATCGGAGTCCAAAGACGAGGCCGCACCATTCCCGGTCCTATTTACGGGCGCGTGAAATCCAGTGCATCCTATTCAATCACTTGCTGAAACCGGATGTTTCGGATTGCGATTTCATGCACCTCGCTCGTGCCTGGTGCATCACGGAAGATTCCATCCGCAACATGAGGATGATTCCC
>DASXZW010000005.1:0-24005 GCA_036501665.1 Verrucomicrobiia bacterium | reverse complement strand
GTTTTAAATTATCTGCGGACGAAATTGCCGCAACAATATGAATTGGCCGAGGTCGTCGGCAGGTGGATTTGGCTGGAGATTTCGCCCGCACGAAAACCCGTCCTGTCCAAAATGCTTTGGACGCTCGGCTTTCATTGGAACGACCGGCGCGGCCTCTGGCAGCATCCATGCGGAAAGTTTGACCCGTTCGGCTCGCATCCAGCCGACCCTCGCGCCAAATATCGCACCTACTTTCCCGCTGACATTCAGTCCGCTTGAAGTAAAGAAGAACGTTCAGAATGGTTAACAAAATGGCTAACAAACCAAGTGGAAACCGGATGTTCCAATAGTGACACAATCCGCTTGAATCACCCATGAAATAAGGCAAAATAACTTTGTCGTCCGCCCCCAAAGGCGCTCGATTCCGACCCTCGCCTCCAGCCCTTTTTGCTGGGAAACCGGAGGAAAAACGGTCGAGTTTCAGTGGAAGTTTCAGTAGCCGAAGAATGCGGCTACAACCCGAGGCAACCTCGGCCACTACTCGCGGACGAGACCGGGTCAGGTTGGTTCATGTTCAAAATATGAAAGTGAACATGAAACAAAGATACCGTGTGTTCCTCCGTCCGTGGGGTGTTTACTACTGCGAAGACCTCGTTACCAAGAAACAGGAAACCCTCAAGACCCGCGACAAAGACGAAGCCTATCGCATAGTCGCCGCCCGGAACGAAAACGAGGACGCTCCCGCATTCAGCCTCCATCTGGCGCGGGTGTATTGGAAAGCGGGCGACCCGGCCGGGGCCACGCGGACATGGCAACACGTCATGGACGAAATCCCCAAGTTGAAACAGGGCGAGACGCACCACCGCTGGCTGACCGCGATCAAGGACCAGGCACTGGACTGTGTGCGCAATATGGTGGTGCTGGAAACGCAAGCCGAGCATTTCCTGAAAGTGTTGGAGCACGGCTCCGTGTCTACCAACATCTATCTGCGGCGCATTCACAATTTCGCTCTCGACATGAATTGGCTGCCGTGGCCGGTGCTGCCCAAGAAACGCTGGCCCGCCATCAAGTTCAAGGAGAAACGAGCTATCAAATTGGCAGAACATCACGCCATCGTTGCCCGCGAGCTGAATCCAGAACGCAAAGCGTTTTACCGACTCGCCTGGCACTTGGGCGCGGCGCAATCGGACATCGCCTTCCTTGAGGCCGAGAACGTTGATTGGGAGCACAACTTCATTTCGTTCGCGCGCAAGAAGACCGGCTCAATCGCCATCATGCGCTTCGACGAAGACGTGGCGGAAATCCTGCGAGACTTGCCGGGGAACGGCCCGTTGTTTCCGTATCTGCGCACTGTCCGTGCAGGCGATCGAGCGACGGAATTTCATCAGCGTTGCGTTGGCCTCGGGATCAAGGGCGTCTCGTTGCACAGCTACCGCTACGCTTGGGCGGAACGGGCTAAGGCTGCTGGCTACCCCGAACGGTTTGCGCAGGAAGCGCTCGGACATAACAGCAAGGCGGTGCATCGCGCCTACGCGCGCAAGGCCAAGGTGGAGTTGCCGTCGTTGGGCGAATACGAACGCCAACGCAAAATGTTCGCCGAAGGCAAGGTCGCCGAACCCGTCGTGAAAATCGCCGGTGCATAAGGAAGCCACCATGCACTTGAACGCACCTGAAATCTCACAACAAGTATTTCATTTCCTCGATGGCATCATTCGCGACTATGGCGACATCCTTTTCTTGTTGTTCGCCTACGCGGCGATTCCGTTCCTCGTTTGGGTGATGTGCGGCGGTTTGCGGCGCACACTGCTGACAGGAAAGCGAGGCACGAATGTTGCAAATGTCAGCGTGATTTATCTACCGCTCGGGTTGTCACGCCCGCCGCCCGAACCACTCCCGCCTTTAATTGGAGAGAACTACGAGCCGCATTGTTGCGAGTTCGATGGTGATTGAAGCCGGGATTGAATCCGTGACATACACGAACGCAAAGCAATTTAAGAAACGATCCGACGGGTGGTTAAAACCGACAGACTGACCAGTAGAAGATGGTGAACGCGGATCGCACCGACTCAGGTGCAGCGAAGCTGCTGAGTGGCAGCGTCGAGTATCCGACACAAAACCAAAAGAATAACGGAGGCGTTATGGCAAAAGGTGGATCAGGTGGGCACGGTGGCGGTCGTGACGGTTCGGGGCGGCCAAAGCGGTGGCGGTGGCGGCAGCACCGGCGGCGGCACGGGTTCGCGCGGTCATTGAGCCGCTCAACAGCGAGCAACACAAGGGGACGCCGATTCCGGCGTCCCCTCTTTGCTCTCCGACTCAATTCGGCAACGACGCTGGCCAAATCTGTGATTCTGGCCAGTAGTAGAAAGGTGGTGAACAACATGGTTCATGGAATTCAAGGGGACGATGGCGGATGTGTCCGCACTGGCGGTGGTGGTAAAGGACGGTGACCCACCGTTGAAAAAATGTTTCGGCCCGGTGGCAAAAACTGACCGGTTCGACAGTAGTAAGATTGAACGCGAGTCGCACTCGCAAGAGCAGCGACGGCAATGCCGGGTGGCAAAACTGAGAAATCCGCACAAACCTGAAGCACGAAGCGAAAGGTGAAGTATGGGAGAATACAGCTACAAGCGTGGTGCAAGTGCTGGACGGAGCGGCTCTGATCCGTCCCCGCCGAAGCATGGCCTGTTCGACTCGTTGAACTCCGGAGCATCCGACGTTGGGCTTCTTCAACCAATTGGTTTGAACATGGCCGATGTCTTCACCAAGGCCAAACGCTCGCAAGTCATGTCCCGCATTCGCGGGCGCGGCAACAAGGAAACTGAAGTCGCCTTGGCCCGACTGATGCGCCAAAACAAAATTACTGGCTGGCGACGCCATTACCACACCTTCGGGCGACCGGACTTTGCATTTCCCAAGCACAAGCTGGCAGTTTTCGTGGACGGCTGCTTTTGGCATGCCTGTCCAAAGCATTCCAATTTACCGGTCAACAACCGCGCTTTCTGGAGAAAGAAGCTCACCGCAAACAAACTCCGTGATCGGCTTGTCGGGAGAACACTTCGCTTACGAGGCTGGAGCGTGTTGCGCGTCTGGGAGCATGAGCTTGTCCGTAAACGACAGGAAAAACTTGTGCGCCGAATTGTAGCATTCCTTTGTCAGTGACCCGTGTCCGCAAGTGCCGGTTTCATTCCGCTGCATCCTCCAAGGCTTCGATGGTGAACATGAATCGGACAATCTCCTCGACTTTCGTCCGGCTCGGGCCATTCAAACCGTTTCCGTATCGCGGGTCGTAATTCTGGCAATAGGCTGCGGCCAGTCTGTATCCATGAGCTGGGGAATTCGTATGCCAGAGCTGAATCGCCAGGCCATGTTCGACTAGCATGAGATTCCAGTTGTGAACGATGCGCACCGCCCCCCATCGCTGGTTCTCGTATTCACCCTGAAAACCCCGCAGCCGGTCGTGCAACGCCTGTGCTTTCTGGCGGTCCAACTGTGGACGGCATTTATCCGCTCCCGCGAGCAACGCCTTCGCTTCACGAAAAAGCACCGCCGCCGTTCCGATGGTTTTGCCTTTGCGCGAAGTGGCGCGGGCGGCAATCCAGATTGCAAATGCCGAGAGGCGCTCCGGTTTCTCAAACCATTTCTTTAACACCACCAGCCGGGTTAAATTGACGTTGCCGTGTTCGCTGATGTCATCGGCGATCTTCAGCAGCTTTTCGGGGATGTTCGTTCGCATTAGATTTTCGCCTACTCCTTTCGCCCCAATTTTTCTTCGAGGATGAACACTTGGTCGCGCACGGCATCGCCATACCCCCAGCCGATGCCGCCTGCAAGAATGGCCAGTCGTTGAATCCTTTCCCGAAAGCGCGGATAGGATTCCGGGCTTTGACGCAACAATAGGGAGACCATCTCGTTCAACACCGATTCCAGGCTGTTGTAGAAAGATTCGTTGATGTCGCCGAATTCACGGGTGAATTCCGTGCCGTTTTCCACATAGGTCAGCCGCAGATCAATTCCGCCGACTAAATTGCCCGTGGCTTTCTGGTAGTCGCGGATGGCCTTGCGCGCTTCGGCCAGCTTGAGCTTTCCATCGCCATGCGCCGGGAAAAACTGATTCGCGATCTTGCGTCGGTATTTTTCAAGCGCCGTGCCGTCGTCTGCTTCCGCCTGAAAGCGGGCGTGGAGAAAATCGCGATTGCCGGACGAAACCTCATAGAGGTCTTTGACCAGCCCGATCAAGGCGGGCTTCGACCAGTCGTCCAATTTACGGCGGACATTTTGCCAGCCAGCGGATTTATTGTCTGTCATGCGCGTCCTCAAACGTATTTGCGTCAAAGCGAATTCTCCATGTCGTCTTGGATTTGATAACCGATGGCCTCGTAGCCACGCACGCGCTTGGAATACATCGCCGACAGCACCGGCACGCAGCCGTCCACATAATCGTAAACGATGACTTCCCGTTTGCTGTCGTGCAGACGATGCAGGCGACCGACGTATTGTTGCAGTGTGCCACGCCAGGAAATCGGCATGGCGAGGAAAAGCGTGTCGAGCCGGGCGTCGTCAAAGCCCTCGCCAATGTAGCGGCCCGTGGCGAGCAGCAGCCTTTCTTCACCGTCGGGGATCGAAGTCAGTTGTTCGGCGACGGAACGGCGCTGTTTTGCGCCCATGCCGCCCTTCAACACGACAATGTGTTTCACCAACCCGGTCAATCGTGCGGCAAAGTCATCCAATTGGCTGGTGCGTTCGGTCAGGACTATCGGTGAACGTCCGGCTTTGATGGCGCGAACGAGATCAACACAGATGAGGTCGTTGCGGGCCTTGTTTTCGGCCAGCAGTGCATACAAGAAACGGTCGTAGGAGTCGAGGCCAAGCTGATGCCGACGCTCCATCGTGCGTGTCAGAATGGCCGCGCCAAGCTTGCGGGCGAGACTTGCAGGCAACGGCGCTTCAAAGAAAATCCAGACGTGACCGCCACGTCCGGAGCGTGACCTTTCGAGAACGGCGGGCACTTGCCATTCATCGCAGGTCTGAAGAAACGCACCCACATCCTCCTGCCATGTCGCTTTGTCGAAATCAGCGGCAAGAAACCAGCAGGTTTCGTCAGTCAGCAGTGGATAAACTCCAGCCGTCAGTTTCCCGGTGAGATGATCGTGGATGACCTGATCCGTCAGAAGAAAGTATTCCTTTGGCTGTTCGGAATGGTGAACGCCCCAGACTCGACGGTGGGCGGGTGAATAGCCCGTCTTGCCATTGCGCCCCTCCCAGCGCACCGCGTAAACATCATCCCGCCCGCGAAACAGGTTGCGGAACAACTTTACCTTTTCTTCCGGGCTGGACTTTGAGTTGATGGCTGACGTGCCATTTGTGACAGGCGTTGATGTCGGCTGGACGGGTTTTTTCTCTATGGGCATTCCCAAACGATCCCGCAATTGCCGGTTTTCCTCCTGCAATCGGTCGCACTCGGCCAAAGCTTCGGCCAGCTTTTGCTCAATGGGTGTTGAAGCATTCACCGCAAACAGGATGCCGGAACACAAGCGGTCACGCGATGCGAATTGCATCCAAGGCGGGCAAACGGCCCGAATGTGAACCGCAGCGTGCCTCGCGCCTGTAATTGTATAGCTCGCTCCCGCCGTCAAGGTCGAACGCCCCTGCACCCTGCGTTTCCACCTTGACCGCGCTCGCTTCGCCGGGAGGGATGGCGCTTAGGAAGGCACGCTGGGAGTCTGCATGTCTGGTTCAAGGCCGGGGAAATCGGCTTGTCATCTGATTAGTTTAGTCGGTATTGTTAAAGCATGGCTTTAACTACGCGCCATAAACTAATCAAGAGCCTCCAAACGGCTTTCTCGCGCGGGACGCCGTTTGACCATCAACAACTGGCAAAACTAGGCGTGTCGTCGGCGTTGGCGCACCATTATTTGAAGTCGGGCTGGCTGACGCGACTGGGGCGCGGCGTGTTCATGTTTCCGAACGATACGCTGCGTCGGGACGATTGTTTGAAGTTTCTGTCGCGGCAGATGCCAGGCTTTCATGTCGGAGGGAAAACAGCATTGGCCTGGCGAGGTGTTCGTCACAATCTGCCAGCGCGCGAACCTCTTTCATTGTGGGGCGAGGGAAAGGCCAGCTTGCCTGAATGGTTTGAAAAGCTGTTTCCGTCGCGCTACACGACTCGAAACCCGTTCTCGCCCAAGCTGCCGAAGAATTTCGGTTTGCAGCCTCTGCCGGAAACACCCGACGGAATTTTCGTCTCCGTGCCGGAGCGGGCATTGCTGGAAATGTTGAGCGAAGTGGGTGTGCATCAGGGAATCGAGGAGGCGCGCAATATCATGGAAGGCACAAGATCTCTCCGGCCAGAAGCGTTGACCACGCTGCTGAAGAACTGCCGGCGCGTCAAAGTCGTGCGGCTTTGCGTGAGTTGGGCAGATGAACTTAACCTGCCGTGGGCCGCCGCTGCGAAAAAGGCCGCCGAGAAGCGATTGGGTCGCGGTCGCTGGATGCATCGCCTCAAGGACGGAACATACCTCGTGCTGAAATCATGATGGACAAAAGCTACATAGAGGTTGTCCGGCTACTGCTCGAAAGCGCGCCTGCGATTTTTGAGACGCCGCATTTTGCGATGAAAGGCGGAACGGAGATCAATCTGTTCATCGAGGACATGCCACGTTTGTCGGTGGACATTGACGTGGTTTACACAAACCACCAGGCAACTCGCGACGAAGCCCTGAAATCCATTTCACAAGGGTTGGAAGCCGTGCGGAAGCGACTTGCCAAAGCCGGTCTGGAAGCAGATGTGTCAGCCACCAAGGACGGTGACGAAATCAAACTGTTCATCCGGCGGGAGCGCAATCAAGTGAAAGTAGAGGTGAATCACGTTTTTCGCGGCACTGTGCTGCCGGTGGAAAAGCGTCGGCTTGGCAACGAAGCGCGGAAACTTTTCACAACCGAATTGTCCGTGCCGGTTCTGGCCGCACCAGAACTTTACGGCAGCAAACTCGTTGCTGCGATGGATCGCCAGCATCCGCGCGATCTCTTTGATGTTCGCGGCCTGTTCGAGCGCGGCGGACTGACGGCAGAAGTGGTCGAGTGTTTTGTCTGCTATCTATCCGGCCACAATCGGCCAGTGCATGAGGTCTTGTTTTCGCGAGATCAGGACATGTCCGCAGCCTTTGAGAATGAATTTGTAGGCATGACCCGCGATCCGGTCACGCTCGCAGAGTTGGAAGCAGTTCGGCGCAGGCTGAAAAAAGGGAATTGCCCGCCGCACTGACAGGAAACCAACGAGAATTCTTGCTCGACCTTGTCGCCGGTGAACCCGACTGGCAGTTGATGAAGTGTTCGCACCTTTCGCAGCTTCCGGCGATTCGGTGGAAACTCCAGAACCTCGCCAAGCTCAAGAAATCCAATCCGCGCAAATTCAGCCAGCAAGCCGAGGAATTGCGCGCAGGACTCGTAGGTTAAGCAACGCAGGCGGCATCATTTTGCCACTCGCAACCTTCAGTAAAATCTTCAGTGAAACCTTCAGTAACGAGGTTAAAACTGGTTAGGTTTGGATAGGTGATTTTTGTTGAAATCCCCAATGAAATCAGCGATTGTGACAGCGTCAATCGGGCGTGAGTCGCCCGATTCCGACCCTCGCCTCCAGTTCTAACTGCATGAGCAGCAACGAATTTGAGGGTGAAGGGTCCGCAATGGACACCAAAACGGACATCCTTTTTCCAATCCGTAGGAAACCAGCATAGTCCGGCTTAATCCGCCGCCTATCGGCTACCTCATCAGATTCGGCCTGAGGTATTCTCGTGGTTGCGTGAAAAACATGAAAGCACGTTACCGTCTCATCTGCCGTGGAATCCGCGGCGGAGCCTATTATTGTGTGGACACGACAACTGGCAAACGCACCAGCCTGGGCACCACCAATGCGGACGACGCCCAACAAATTATCGAGGCCAAGAACAACTCCGAACGCCAACCCGTTTTGAACCTGCAAATCGCCAAAGCGTATCTGGCGGGAAGCGATAACGGCATCACGACCCGAACATGGCAGGGTGCCTTGGAAGCGTTAATCGGCACAAAGCAGGGGCGAACCAGCATCGATGGAAAACCGCCGCCAAGGACAAGGCATTCGCCATATTGCTGCATCAGGTCATTATCGAAACAAAGGCTGAGAAACTTTTGAAAGTTCTGCAAATGGGAACCGTCTCCACAAACGTTTATCTTCGGCGACTGCACAACTTTTGTGTGGATATGAACTGGCTGCCGTGGCCGTTGATTCCCAAACGTCAGTGGCCCGCTGTGCGGTTCAAAGACCAGCGTGCCATCACCTTGGAGGAACATCATCAAATTGTGGACCGTGAAAAGAATGTCGACGCAAAGCCTTTTATCAACTAGCGTGGCATCTGGGCGCGTCTCAATCGGACTTGGCGCATTTGCAAGCCGAAGACGTGGATTGGTCAACGCGCATCATTAGCTTCGTTCGAATGAAACTGCGCCACCGCAACCAGACCCCGCCGCAGGTTCGCTTCGGAAAAGGTGTTGAGGAAATTCTGGCGAGTCTGCCGAAATCCGGCCCGCTGTTTCCTTATCTCATCAACTTGCGTCCCGGCGACCGAGCGACCGAATTTAAGCAACGCTGCGCCGGTCTGGGCATCGAAGGCGTGACGTTGCACAGCTATCGGTATGCATGGGCAGAGAGAGTGAAAGCATCGGGGTATCCCGAACGGTACGCCTAAATCTCTCTTGGGCACAACAGTAAGGCATGGGCGCGGGCCTACTCCAAGAAAGCTCAGGTCATCTTGCCGCCATTGGAGGAATACGAACGGAAAGATCATCCCTTTGAATGCGGCGCAATCCAAATAGATGCCAGCGAATTACCCGCGTCTCGTCACACGCCTGCCAAACCCACAGCGGTCGCAAGGAATCGTGCTCCCATCGCAGCAACAAGAAATACAAGTGTTGTTTGCGGATTTCTCAAAAACAGTAGCCTCTTTCCACCCAGTAATGCCAGTCTGCCAGAACCTGCCGGGTCAATTTATTGGACTGCGTTGAGGTTTCCAGTTGATCGAAGGGAACAGCCAGCGTCTTCCCTTGCCATTTTATCAGAACCATCAACTCATGCGCACAGTCATCGGCGTCGGCCATGCCTGTCACCTTGACTGCCTCTCCGACTTTGAGGGGCGACGTGGCGCGTTTTGCCATGCACTGAGCTTTGAAGGGAAAAACGATGTTGTCGGCGGCATAATAATACCAGCCCATCGCCCGTTCTTCCTCGCCATAAGCGTCAACGAGCACTTCCTCCATAAACCGGTCTTCCCGGCCTTTATTCTCCGGAGGTCGCTTCATGTCTTGCCCATCGGGCTTTCGTCGCGGCGGCGATTCTGGCTTTGGCTGAGACGCTCAATTTTCGGGTGGCTGACCGGCTACGCGCTTGTTCCCTGGCTTTTGCCCACCGCGCTCGCGCTGCCGCTGCGATCTTTGCCCTAGTCGCTGAATTTATTCTTCGACGGGTCTTTTTCGGCAACTTGGGTTTTGGTTCTTTAACGGACGCCGGGACAGGCGAGCCGTTATTTGCATCAACGGACTCGTGAGACTTCCCGTTCGGTTGGACAGGTTTTGGCGTGTCGGCCAGTTCGATGCCAAAGACATCCGTCAATTCTTTGTCTGTCAAAGTCGGCGCCCCCTCAGAGCCCGCAGTCTGTCGGACCGCTTCGGCGGCGGAAGCCTTGCTGATCAGATCGGCGGGGTCCACGCCGCGAAGCAGGAAAAGCAGTTCAGGGCTTCGGTCCAGCCGCGCGCCCACACCATACAACGAAGCGGCGATGTGCTTGCAAAGATCGGCCCAGTCCGGACAAGAGCAGTCCAATTCGATCTCTTTAGGCGTCGGGAAAAGTCCTCGTTCGGGGCGCGTCACGATCTGCATGACAGACGAGGAAAGTTTGCCCTGGAGCAATTCGATGAGGGAATCTATTTTCCCGGCGCATTCCGTTTGGATGGATTTCCAGAGGCTCGGTGCCAGCGGCTTGATTTTGATTTCAATTTTGTAAAGGCTCGATCCTGAAACACAGGCAGTCACTTTGCCCTGGCTGACTTCGAGATGGACAACCGAGCCGTTACGAACATAGGTGCGGCCGCGCGGCAGGCGGTTGGCATAGTCGCTGTAAGCCTCCAAATTGTCGCACCATGCTTTGCCCCAGAAAGTTCCAGCGATCTTGCGGCTCTCCAACAGGATGGGCGACGCGGTTTGGCCATTCTTTTTTGACAGTTTCGCAAGTTCACGCGCGGCCTGGGCGCGGCGTTGCGCCACCGGCACATAGGGCCTGAAGGAATGCCAACTCATATCGAGCGCGATTTTTATTCAATTGGCCGGAAGCAAGCAATTTGAACTTATTGGCATCTTTTGACATGTTATTCACTGTGAAACATAAAGGACCGAATTGCGCTTGAAGAGGGATTCCGAGGGGAAAACCTAGGCGAGGCAATTAATCTTCGGCGGCGGCTTTTATGTCCAGCGCCACAAAACGAAGCAATTCGGAATTGTTCATCTCCGTCATCAATCGTTCAGCGCCTTCGCCTAGAATGTCCTCAGCCAATGCGCTCTTGCCAGCGATGATGTCGTGGATGCGTTCCTCCAGCGTTCCGCGACAGGTGAATTTGTGGACCATGACATTCCGCTTTTGGCCGATGCGGAAGGCGCGGTCCGTGGCTTGGTTTTCGACCGCAGGATTCCACCAGCGATCGAAATGAATGACATGCGAGGCGGCGGTGAGATTGAGGCCGGTGCCACCAGCTTTGAGCGAAAGGACGAAAAAGGGCGGCCCGCCGTCGCGTTGAAAAGCATCCACCAACTCCTTGCGCTTGGAAACGGGCGTTCCGCCGTGAAGAACCACACCCGATTGGCCAAAGACGGATTCCAAATACCGCGCCAACGAGTCCGTGACCTCGCGGTATTGGGTGAATACCAAAACTTTCTCCTGCTTGGAGACGATTTCCTCGCACAATTCGCGGAGGCGATGGAATTTGCCGCTGTCTGCCGGAGCATAGGCCCCATCGCCGAGCCATTGGGACGGGTGGTTGCAGATTTGTTTGAACCGGGTCAGGAAGGCCAGGATGATGCCACGGCGCTGGATGCCTTCGATCTCCGGGGCGTCAAGGCGCTCGGCCAGTTCGTTGACAGATTGCTGGTAGAGCGCGGCCTGGCGGCGGGTCAGCGGGCAAAACGCGGTCATCTCGGTTTTGTCCGGCAAATCGCTGATGATGCGTTTGTCGGTTTTGAGCCGGCGCAATATGTAAGGCCGCACCAGCCGGCGCAATGGCGCGAACTGATTTTGATTTTCCTGCGTCCGACTTTTGACAAACGCCGCGAACTCCTTAGCGCCGCCCAACAAGCCGGGGCAGAGGAAGTCAAACAGCGACCATAAATCGGAAAGGCGGTTTTCGATGGGCGTGCCGCTGAGCGCGATGCGATGGCGGCAACGCAGTTCCTTGACCGCGCGGCTCTGGCGCGCCCCGGCGTTTTTGATGGCCTGGGCCTCGTCAAGAATAACGATGTTCCACGAATTTTCCTTGAGCCAGCCCAATCGGAGTGCCATCGAGTAACTAGTGATGACAAGGTCATTGCCAGCAAGTGAGCTTGCCGCGTCCGCGAGTTTTCCACCGGGACATTCCGAAGGATGCAGATAGAGAACTTGCAGCGACGGGGCGAACTTCTGGATTTCGGCTTTCCAATTGGCGATGAGCGAAGCGGGCACAATCAGCAGGCTGGAAACAGGCCCGTCAGCGGTTTTGGACGCCGCCCGCCCGCGCTTAAGCGTCAACAATAGTGCGATGACTTGAATGGTTTTGCCCAAACCCATGTCATCGGCCAGACACGCGCCCAGGCCGAGTTTGTTCATGAACCAGAGCCAATGCGCGCCCTGACGTTGATACGGACGCAACTCCGCCCGTAGTTCCTGGCCAGGGTCGGATTCAGAGGAAACCTCCGGCTGCTGCATTTCATCGAGCAGTTTCTTCAATTCTTGTCCCGCGATCACACTGGACCAATCCGCGCGCGCCATAACGGCTTCCGCTTCAACGGACTCGCCGGGTTGAAAACCTGACAGGAGTCGCAGTCCCTCCAACAACGGCATGCCGTCCGGCCCGGCGGCGGATTGAACTTTCTTCCAGTGGTCGAGCACCTGCTGAAGCTTGTCCTTGTCCACTTCAACCCATTTGCCCTTGAGCAACGTCAGACCGCTGGTGGATTGCAGAATCGCCTTCAATTCCGATTCGGTCAACGGCTCTCCCTCCAGCGAAATATCCACCTGGAAATCCAGCAGGCTGTCTTTGCCGATGAGATGCCCTTTGGCTTCGCCGATACGCACGCTCACTTGCGGCCGAGGCGGACGCCCCGCCTTCCACCAATCGGGAATGCGAACGACCAAGCCACTTTGCTCAAAGAATGGAATCTCCCTCAAGAACGCGAAGGCCTGCTCCGGCCGCCAAACCTGCGGATGAAAAATGGCGCGGGAATCCAATAATTGACGCGCTACTTTGCTTTGTTCGGCGGCCCGTTGCACCGGCGACAGCAACGCCGCCAGCACCGCCCGGTTTTTGGCCCCAGCGTATTCCTCCAAAGCCCGCCCCAGCGGCAAATGCTGCGCCTTGCCTTGCTCGGAAACCCGAGTTGTATAGGTGGCGAGAAAGGCGAAGGGTTGAGCCGGATTGCGCTTGTTCTCCGCCAGATGAAACGTCACGCGCCCCACCGCGTTCCAAAGCGGATTGCAGCTTTTGAGATAAGCCGCTGGTCCGCCGGGATTTTGGGCGATGGCAGAGTGAACGCAAGCGTCCAATTCATCCCATAACCGCGAGAGCACAAGGCTCGTCAAGTACTCAAGCCCCTTCATCGGCGGCGCGGTTTCCACCAGCGCGGCCCATTCGCTCTCGTCCGGCCTCGCGACGATCAGGCTGGTGGCGTTGTCCAAATTCGGATTATGGCAAAGAGCCGTGAAATAACGCCGGGCCACCCCGCGCCAAAAGCCAAAGGTCGGCGGCAGCGGCTCGTGTAGAAACTCGGACGCAAGAATCTCCAGGCCGCGCGCGCCCGACGCGGTGAACGCTTCGGTTAGTCGCGTTGCGGCGGCTGGATCAAGCTTCGGCTCCGCCTGATCGTCCGCCTCGACCAACAAATGTCCGCCGGGGGATAATGCCAATGCGTGTGACACGCCTGCAAATATACCGTGCCGCCTTGCAACACCGAGCGAAAAACATCAACGCCCTTGACGGCCCAAGTCAGGACACCTTGATCTCGGCAGATTCGACGGCGGCGCAACAATCTGAGCCAGGCCGTCGCCTTTCCTTGCGTTGGCTGTCAGCAAAAATATGGATGTCCTTCTCGCCCGAACGGAGGAAATCGAGAAAGTCCACACCCATGTATTTGCAGGTCTGGCAGACGCTCAAAACGAACAAGTAATCGCGGAGACCTTTTTCTGTAGTGACTCCTCCGATGACGCGCCGGGGCGCCGCAAAGGGTTTGACAGCGTGCTCCGCGTTGTTGTTGTTCCATGGCACGCTGTCAAAACTGAGAAACGTGAACAGCTTATGCCGATTCTTCAGCAAGCGATCCTTGAACTTTGCGGCTGATTCGCTCTTCAAGTTCGCATTATCAATCTCCCGATAGAACCGATCCACGGCAATAATATGTTTCCTCAGAAAGCGGCCCTTGAGTCCATGACGATCCACAGTTTCCACCATCGGCCTAAGCAAGACCGTAAAAGCCAACGCAAGCCATTTTAACTCCTCGTCGTACGGATGTTGTCTCCGGTCACTCCGCTTCTTTTGCCATTCCGCTAGACGCTTCATGGTGGAACCGCTCCGTTCCCCGGCAGCCAACATCCCAACCGAAGCACTTGATCAAGCCAATTTTAGCCGGCTTTTCATGCTCGCAATTGATAACTTTATCTGATACCGGGATAAAGCCACGCTGAGGAAAATACCGCGCGGATGCGGTCTTGGCGCGACGCTTAAAAACGTATGCAGCCAATGAACTGGCATTTTGTGCGAGCGAAAGAAGGCAGCGAACCATGAGCCGACTTTCATTCGATGCCTTTTTTCGATCCGCTACGGGTGGTAGTACGCCCTATGGCTACCAATCCCGCTTGGCGGGAGGTGACGCTGGTGCGGTCTGTCATTCTCAACTCATCAACGTTCCAACTGGTCTTGGCAAAACAGCCGCCGCCGTTCTGGCATGGCTTTGGAATCGTGTTCGCCCCCAAAACCCCAATTGGCCGCGCCGTCTCGTTTATTGCCTGCCAATGCGGACACTCGTCGAACAGACGGAAAAGGAAGTCCGCAAATGGCTCCAAAACCTGGTGAACAAATCCGACGAACTTAACCTGCCAGGACAGTTGCAGCAGGACTTGAAATGGCTGTCCGAGAATTCGCCCGTCCTCCTTATGGGCGGCGAAGATGCCGGTGAGTGGGATGTTCATCCTGAGAAACCGGCGATCCTCATCGGGACTCAAGACATGCTTCTCAGCCGTGCGCTAAATCGCGGCTACGGAATGAGCCGTTACCGCTGGCCGATGCACTTCGGCTTGCTCAACAACGACTGCCTGTGGGTGATGGATGAGACGCAACTCATGGGAGTCGGTGTGGAAACGAGCGCGCAACTCGACGGTTTCCGCCGCGATGGAAAAATGCCGACGTTCGGCGTGTGCCCGACGTGGTGGATGAGCGCAACACTCGAAAAAACCCGACTTGCCACCGTGGAGCAGAAGCCCGCTGATGAATGGCTCGTCGAAAAACTCAGCGCCGCCGAACAGTCCGGCGGCGAACCGCATAAACTAATCACTGCGCAAAAAAAGCTCTCGCCTGCTTCGCTTACGCTCAATTCCGCGATGAAAGATTACGCCGGGCAGCTTGCCAAGCTCGTTAAAGAACGTCACCAAACCGGCACGCTCACGCTCGTCGTCGTAAATCGCGTCAGACGGGCGCGGGAAGTTTTTGAAGCACTCATGACAGGAAAATCTCCGCTCTTTGACCGGGAGAGAATTGCGCTGATCCACTCGCGCTTCCGTCCTGTGGATCGGGAACGGCACACAAATCTTCTTTTCCGCGCGGGTGACCGGATTGTCAT
This sequence comes from Verrucomicrobiia bacterium, assembly GCA_036501665.1. GTDB lineage: Bacteria > Verrucomicrobiota > Verrucomicrobiia > Limisphaerales > Palsa-1400 > DATAUD01. The sequence goes on along the minus strand of DASXZW010000005.1, from coordinate 8,926 downwards.
CGCTACACAAGCCGTCGAGGCGGGCGTGGATGTTTCCGCGAGGTTGCTCATCACCGAACTCGCGCCGTGGTCATCACTCGTGCAACGCATGGGCCGTTGCAATAGGCGCGCAGACATTCCAGATGCGGAAGTGTTGTGGGTGGATGTCCAGCCAAAGGATGAGAAGGACGATCTTTTGCTGCCTTACGCAGAGGCTGAACTTGCCGAAGCAAGGAAAGCCATTCGCACACTGACTAACGCCAGCCCTTTTGCGTTGAGCGAAATTGAGGTTTCGGAAAGACCGGTTGTTCGCCCCGTCATCCGCCGCCGTGACCTCGTGGACTTGTTCGACACCACGCCGGATATTTGCGGTCAAGACCTCGATGTCTCCCGTTACATCCGCGACGGCGATGACAATGATGTGCAATTCTTCTGGCGCAGCATCGAAGGAGACGCGCCGACGGAAAAAGAGGCTCCGCCGCATCGCAATGAACTCTGCCGCGTCTCAATCAGTGACGCGGCGAAGTTCCTGGGCAAGAAGCCCCGAGCATGGCGCTGGAATCCGCTTTCCGAGGAATGGGAAGAATCCAAAATCGCCCGGCCCGGTCTCGTTTATCTCGTGGACGTAACAAGCGGTGGATGCAGCGACGCCACTGGTTGGACTGGCGACCCGAAGGACAAACCCACGCCCCATCCTCCGAAGGATGGCGAGCTTCCCAAATACTCTGGCAATCGCCTTACCTTTGCTCGCAAGTGGCAGTCGCTCGCAGAGCACACTGCGGAAGTCGTCAGCGAGATGAAGGCCATCACCGCTGCACTTACCATAAGCGACGCAGACGCCGCGTTGCTCCAGACCGCCGCGTTGTGGCACGACCTCGGAAAGGCGCATAGCGAATTTCAGGCCATGCTTGTCAGCAACGACATTTCACGCCAAAACACACTTTGGGCGAAATCGGAAAACAATAACGACAAATGCAACCGTTGCGGCTTTCGCCACGAACTTGCTTCCGCCCTGGCTTGGCTGCTCGCCGAATCCCCTCACGCGCCCGGCAAACCTGGTTCCATCGAGCGCGATCTCGTCGCCTATCTAATCGCTGCGCATCATGGCAAGGTTCGCCTTTCGATCCGCTCGCTGCCGGAAGAAACCGGTAACCCAGAAAAAATGGATGCCTTATTTGCCCGTGGCATCTGGCAGGACGACAAACTGCCTCCCGTTTCGTTTGGTGAATTCACCACGCCAGAAGTTCTTCTCGACCTGAGCTTCATGAAAATGGGTGAAGGTGTGCATGGTCCTTCATGGCTGGCCCGCACCGTTGCATTACGCGATCGAAAAGACCTTGGCCCGTTCCGCCTCGCCTACCTTGAAACTCTGCTGCGCGCCGCCGATGCTCGCGCCTCACGTAAACCAACACCCTGACGCCATGCCAACAATTACTCTCAACGGCTGCGCCCCTGTCCCGCTCGCTCACTATTTGAAAGCGTTGGGCATCCTGCGGCTTGTTTCAGAACAGGTGGATATGGGTGTATGTGCTTCATGGCTAAACGATCAACTATCACTCTATTCGACAGCGGACGAAGCGAAGCTTGTGAATTTTTTCGCGCACAATTACCAACCCACGGCAGTGCTCGCGCCATGGAACGGCGGCAGCGGCTTTTTTCCGAAAGACAACGATGAAGCGTTGACGGCGATAGAAAAAAGCGATGCAGTACGAATGAAGCAATATCGCGACGGCATCGCCGCAGCGCGCCGGGAAGTAAAACGACTCGCTTTGAAGGCGAAGCCCGATGGCGAAGCGAAAACGCTGCTGCTCCAAAGTTGCCGCAACTCTTTTCCCGAGAACGCTCTCGGCTGGCTGGATGCAGTCTTTGTGCTTGGACGGGATGGGGCGAAGTTTCCGCCGTTGCTCGGCACTGGCGGCAACGACGGACGGCTGGAATTCACAAACAATTTCATGCAGCGCATCACCGAAGTGATGAACCCGGCGACCGGCGAGCCGACGGCGGAATCTACACGCTGGTTGCAGGCCGCTTTGTTTGGCAACGCCGCTCCAGGACTGGCTACGAAATCACCCATCGGCCAGTTTTTTCCGGGTGCGGCAGGTGGAGCGAATGCCACAGCAGGCTTCGATGCGCCATCGGCAGTAAACCCATGGGATTTTATTTTGATGATTGAAGGAGCGCTATTGTTCGCTGCCGCGTCGGTAAGACGATTGGAGAGCAGCGATGATGGTGCGCTCGTGTATCCCTTTTGTGTGCGACAAGCAGGCGTGGGCTATGCGAGTGCAGCAGGCGCGGATGAAGCCGAGGCGCGCTGCGAAATGTGGATGCCGCTGTGGAGTGAGCCGACGACGCTGTCTGAGTTGCGCGCAATTTTCAGCGAAGGCCGAGCGCAGGTGCGAGGTCGCCCGGCTCGCAGTGGTGTAGATTTCGCCCAAGCCGCAGTCACACTCGGTGTGGATCGTGGCATCACTGCGTTTCAACGATATGGCTTTCAAGTCCGCAATGGCCTCGCTTATTTCGCCACGCCATTGGAGCGTGTTATCGTACGCCGCAATGCGCGGGCTGATTTGCTGGCGGATATCGAGCAATGGCACGACCGCCTGCGGCAAAAAGCCGGGCCGCGGGCGAATCCAGAGCCGCCGTCGTCCGTCATCCGTGCATTGAACCAGCTTGAGCGTCGCATTGTTGAGCTGTGCCGCGACGATTCTCCATCCAACTTGCAATCGCTTATCGCCGCACTTGGCGTAACTGAGCGGGCGTTGGCACGGAGTTTCAAGTGGACGACCAGTGCGTATCTTCGACCGCTACACGGCTTGAAAGAACGTTGGCTCGAAGATGCGAACGACCATTCACATGAATTCCGCCTTGCCCAATCCATTGTCTGCACGCGTGCTTGGCTTGGAAACGAAACGTTGTGGTTTCGACAGCATCTTGAACCGCTCGAAATTACGTCGAACAAGGAGCAGTCGTGGGTTAAATGGGATGGCACGCCAAGTAACGACGTAGCCTGGCACGACGGCGACCTGACCGACACGCTCAACGACATTCTCTCGCGGCGCGTTCTACGCGTGGGGCAGTCTGGCGCGAAAGGCTGGCCGGATGTTTCGCCAAGGTTTGCCCGGTTGGAGGACATCACCTATTTCATCGAGGGACACACAAACAACGCTTTGCTCGCTGACCTGATCTGGGGTTTGAGCCTACTCGACTGGCAGCAAGTGAAACCATCGTCGTTTGAATATCGTGAAGAACAGGAAGCGATTCCATCCTCATTTTACGCCATGCTGCGGCTTTGCTTTCGGCCAGCTAATGGGAAGCACGACGACATTCCACTTGTGCCCGCGATTCTTCGTCGCGCAATAAATGGCGACGGCCAGAGCGCATCTCAACTCGCCGCCCGTCGGTTGCGCGGATCGGGAAAAGCGCCGCTCGTCAAAGACCTGCCCGTGAGCGGCGACATCGCCCGGCGCACGGCGGCAGCGATGCTTTTTCCCATCGCCCCACAGGATTTCTATCAGATCGAACGCAGCATCCTTCAACCATCAAAAAAATAAAACACATGAACCTCACCGCACTCAAAGACCAACCGCGCCTACTCCTCAAGGCGGCTCTCAAGCCGCTTCAGGGCACGCGCTTTCAACCCACCGGTTTCCCCGACCTCGGGGCGGCCACATACGACGGCCCGGACGGTCGGAAAATGCTGCTCGTAGAATCTGCGCAAAGCATGGCGAACCGGCTCGAAGCCGTTTGCTGGGACACCGTCACGGATGATTGGGTGACGCCGCTCAAGGGATTGCCGGTCGTGAAAGTGAAAGATAAGGCTGGCAAACCCCTCACGAATTCCTTGCTTGAAGCGCATCGGTTGAACAGCCCGTATATCCTCGAAGGCAAGGACAAGAGTTTCTTGGACAAGCTAAAGAGCGAACTCGCCATCGCAGAAAAGGGCATCGTGGACCTCAAAAAACTTGCTGCAACACTTTTGAAATATGACACGAATGCGCTGCTGCATGGCATTTTCCTAGCCAAAAAGGAAATTGCTGGTGGCCGGATGCGACTGCCCCGGGCGCTCACTGCATTCATTGAGGCGGAAGGCGTGACGGTTGCAGCGAGTGGTGGCGTAAAGAACGACGCCGTTGATCCTTCTGGCGACACTGCAAAGGGTTTCGGCAATGTTCCATTCCACCGTGATGAATACTGCGGGAACATTACTGCCTTCTTTAATCTCGACTTGGCGCTCATTCGCGGTTTCGGACTTGGCCAGGATGTCGAAGAAATGCTCATCGCCATTGCACTTTTCAAAATCCAACGCTTGCTCCGTGATGGAATGCGTTTGCGGACGGCTTGCGATTTGGAACTCGTTGACGGACTCACCGTGCAACGTCCCGAAAGCTTCACCGTGCCTCCTCTCGCGGAACTCGAAAAAGAACTGCCAGCACTCATCAAAAAAGCTACAGGCAACTTTCGCACCACCGACCTCACCTTTGAGGAATAAATATGACCGTCCTTGAATTGCGCTTCCTCGCCGGGCGTTACCACGCTACGCCGTGGGGTCGTCATGTGAACGAAGGCGCGGTCGAATGGCCGCCTTCGCCGTGGCGCATCGTTCGCGCGTTGATTGCGACCTGGTATTTGAAAGCGCGCAAAGATAATGAAATTCCAGAGGGCACCGTTCGCGCGCTTGTGGATGCATTGAGTCAGCAGCCCGTTTTTCGCCTGCCACACGCCACGACTGCCCATACGCGGCATTACATGCCCTACAACGAGGGTAAGAACGAGAAAACCACGAAGGTCTTCGACACCTTCATCCAAGTTGCAGAAAAGGAATCTGTGCTTGTCGCTTGGCACATAGACTTGCCTCCAGACCAACTTGCCGCTTTGAAGACACTCGCTGATCGCCTTGGCTATTTGGGCCGTGCAGAAAGTCTAGTCGAGGTGCGCGTGCTGGAAGGCGTTAGCGCGATTGAACCGAATGCCGTGCCGCTGTGCAAAGACGAAAAACTGCCGAAAAAAACCGAACTGGTTCGCCTGCTCGCGCCGATGAAGCCAAGCGAATTCGGCAAATGGCGCGATGATTTCCTCAAAACCAACCAACCACCGTCCGATGACAAAAAAAAGGCGGGCAAAAAGTCCAAAGCGGCCATGGTGCTAAGCGTTCCCGAAGATTTGTTCGCCGCGCTCCACGCCGACACCGGCGAACTTCAAGCCGCCGGTTGGAATTTCCCGCCCGGCGCTGAATTCGTGAACTATATCCGGCCGGAAAATGCTTTCGCCCCGGCCACCAAGCCGCGTCCCCGTCGCGGCAAAGAACCGCCAAGCGTAGCGCGCTTCGCCGTGGTGAGTGCCGTTGCGCCAAGTATCACGCAGTCGGTGTCCATCGCAGATCGCGTGCATGATGCGCTTTGCAAATGGTCCGACCAAGGCAAAGGCCGCGCCACCGTGTTCACTGGCCTGGGTGAAGACGGGAAACCGCGCACGGACCATCGCCATGCCCACATTTTCTGCGAAGCCAATGGCCCGCGCGACGCCGTAACGCACATCACCATCTGGGCGAGGATGGGTTTTGACGAAGCAGCCTGTCTCGCGCTTCGCAGGATGAACAAAGTCTGGGGACATGGCGGCCACGACATTCGCCTCGTCCTCTACGGGATCGGCCAACCCGGCGATTTTAAAGACTGTGCGCTTGTCGGAAAAGCCAGAGTTTGGCGCTCCCTCACGCCCTTTGTTTCCACGCGCCATGCCAAAACTTTCCGCGATGGCCGCCCGAAAATGGACGCCAGCGGATGGCAGATCGGCTCCGGCGCGCACGACCTGCTCCGGCTTCTCGCCCTACACCCGCATGGCATTGCCGCCACCATTAAGCAATGCGACGAACGCGAGCGCCCATTTCAATTTGGTAACCGATACCTCCGCTCGCTGCAATTCCAGACCATTCGGCACGATGGCGGTGGCCATCGCGGCGTCAATTCTGGTAATGCTTTCATCATCACATTTCCCGAACCAGTCAACGGTCCACTCGCATTCGGCTACGGTTCCCACTTCGGTCTTGGTCTGTTTCTGCCGATCACGGATATGGGGACCGTGCAACCCATCTCGGGCGACTCCTAAGAGTCGGCCCGCAATCAATCGAAAATATGAACGACCAAGACCCATCGGCTTCGTCCGAAAATCGTTTGAATGAAACGGAATCGTCACCGATGTCGAGGGGTCTTTCGCCTGGTGCAGGCGGGGCCAGATTGGGCGGCGAACGGGAGGCATCTCAGAAAACCAGCGAGCCGAAACCGGTGAAGATTGTATTGCGGATAGAGGCCGTTGAGTCACAACTGGCCAGCGTTGCACCACCTCCGGTCGAAACTCCACCGCCCACATTGCCTCAGCCCCTACCATCACCCTCTCGCCAGGAGAACGAGCCGCAGCAAATTCCCGCGCGGATGCTGAACGAGTTTGTTTATTGTCAACGGCTTTTCTATTACGAATTTGTCGAAGGAGTTTTCGTCGAGAGCGCGGACACTCTTCGCGGCGATGCCATTCATAAGCGCGTTGATTCGGGCACCGGTGCTTTGCCGAAAGCCAAGCGAAAAACGGAAGCTACCAAACCAAAGGAAACGGATGGAACAACGTCTGACGTTGCTGAATCCACTCCGAAGGCAGCGGCACCACAAAGCCCGGAACCTGAAATGATTCACTCACGCTCTGTGCAAATGGGTTCAGAGCAGTTGGGAGTTGTTGCCAAGATGGACTTGGTTGAATCCAAAGCGGAAAAGGGCGATTTATTTACCGCGTTGGAAGTTTGCCCGGTTGACTATAAGGCGGGCGCACCAAAAGAGGGAGAGGAGGCAAACGAACTATGGGACACGGACAAAATGCAGCTTGGATTGCAGGCATTGATTCTGCGCGAAAATGGTTATACCTGCAACGAAGGCGTCATTTATTATCGCGCGACCAAACAGCGCGTTCGTTTGCCCATCACCGCTGAATTGGAAAACTGGATTTTAGAAAGAGTCGCGGAAGCCAGGCGCGTGACTACGGGGCCAATCCCGGTTCCATTGGTTCATTCGCCGAAATGCGTGCGTTGTTCGCTCGCGCCCATTTGTTTGCCTGACGAAACGCGGATGCTGGCGCTGTCTTCTTTGCCTCCTGAAACGACCGCGCAGGAGAATCCGGCTTCAACCAGCGAATCTCTCGCAATACCATGTGAACCACCCCGAAGATTGATTGCCGCGCGAGATGATACACGTCCTCTCTATCTGAACACGCAAGGTTATCGCGTGGGCTGCAAAGATGAAGTATTGACTGTCAAAGAAAAAGATAGGGTCATTGAGGAAGTGCGGATGCGGGATCTCTCCCATGTCGCCTTGTTCGGCAACACCCAAATTTCGACCCAGGCCATTCAGGCGCTCTGCGAACAGGAAATTCCTGTCACATACTTTTCAATGGGCGGCTGGTTTTACGGTATCACACGCGGCCATGCCCTGAAAAATGTGTTTTTACGCATGGAGCAATTCCGATTCGCACGCGACGAAACCGTGTGTTTGTCGCTGGCAAGGCAGTTTGTACATGGGAAAATTCGTAACCATCGCACTTTGTTAATGCGGAATCATCTGGAGCCCCCGGAGCCGATCATCTTGAAACTCAAACGGGCATCCGAAGATGCGCTGGCCGCCGCTTCAATCCCGGAACTTCTCGGAATCGAGGGCGCGGCCGCGAGCCAGTATTTCCAGCAATTCAACGGCATGGTCAAGGTGGAAGACGACGACCTGCCCGGTCTCGAAATGCCAGGCAAAGAAGGCAAACAACTCGCGTTCAACTTCAACTTCAGCAATCGCAATCGTCGGCCACCAACCGATCCCGTGAATGCAATGCTCTCCCTGGCCTACAGCATGTTGGCCAAAGATTGCACGCTCGCGGCGCTGGCGGTCGGTTTCGATCCATATATTGGCTTCTACCACCAGCCGCGCTTCGGACGACCGGCTTTGGGATTGGATTTGATGGAAGAAATGAGGCCGTTAGTGGCGGAATCCACCGTATTGAGTTGCATCAACAATCGCGTCATCACGGAAAAGGATTTTGTGCGTGCCGGCCAAGCGGTGAATCTCAGCGCGCCGGGACGCAAACGCTTTTTCCAAACCTATGAGCAGCGCATGAGTTCGCTCATCACGCATCCGCTGTTTGACTACAAAGTCAGCTATCGTCGGGCGCTGGAGTTGCAGGCACGAATGCTGGCAAAAACGCTGACGGGCGAAATCGCGGAATACATTCCCTTGATGACGAGGTAACCTATGCGAACAACTTACTTAGTTTGCTACGATATTGCGGATGACAAGCGATTGAGAAAGGTGTTTAAAACCTGTGGAAATTTCGGCGACCATCTGCAATTCTCCGTGTTCGAGTGCGACTTGAATCCGTCGGAAAAGATTGAATTGGAAACCGCTTTGGGTGAGATAATCAATCACGACGAAGATCAGGTGATTTTTGTCGGATTGGGACCGTCCGAAGGTCGAGGTGACCGGGTGATTACCGCGCTTGGCCTGCCCTACACGAAGCTGGATGCGCCGTGTTATGTGGTTTGAGACGTTGGTGATCTTTGACAATTTAACCCGCGAGCGGTGAGATGATGCGGAAAACCCGGCCCGCGCTCGCAAGACGTAACCGCTTGATTTCAAGCAAATAGTAATGAGACCGCCATACAGCATGAGCAGAAGGGTAGTGCAAAGGACGCAGGCAGTCGCAATTCAATTGTTGCGGGCCTGCACTGGAAAGAGTTACAAGAGAGGTCATTCCGCGCCCGCGCGGGCGCGGCCCCGTTGAAGCCTCCAAAGCCGGGTTGATGAGTTGCAGCGGGAAATTCCATTCCGCGCCCGCGCGGGCGCGGCCCCGTTGAAGCCAGCTTCCAGACGACACAGCCTACATCGTCGGCACGCATTCCGCGCCCGCGCGGGCGCGGCCCCGTTGA
>DASXZW010000004.1:0-12318 GCA_036501665.1 Verrucomicrobiia bacterium | reverse complement strand
GCCGCAGTCGCCGCGATTCCGGGGGGCGTGAGGCGGGGTTTATTCGCCAAAGATTGGGGCATCTTTCTGGGCCGCAGTCGCCGCGATTCCGGGGGGCGTGAGGCGGCGTCATAACCCACATAAGCCAAAGGCAAGTTTGCCGCCGCAGTCGCCGCGATTCCGGGGGGCGTGAGGCGGGTCAATTAAAAATTAGGAATGAGGAATTAAGAATCGCCGCAGTCGCCGCGATTCCGGGGGGCGTGAGGCGGCGCTGAAAGGGTCAAAACCTCCCGTCAACGTGTTGCCGCAGTCGCCGCGATTCCGGGGGGCGTGAGGCGGGATTATTCGCTCTCCGATAGACGATTGAATGAAAGGCGGATTGCCAATATAATGCGCCCTTATGGCCGAGCCGACTATCATTTGCCTGAAATGCAAGAATGAGATCAAACTAACCGAATCGTTGGCGGCCCCACGGGCGCATCTCAGTTTCTTGCAGGGTAGTGTGAGCTGCGGGGCATGAATGAAACATGCATTGACTGCCATTCGTCCCATTCCATTGCGCAAGCAGCCTCTGAACCGCTGGCTGTGCTGGCGGCTCGGGCGGGGTGTGCGCTGGAAGCCTCCATCATCCGTTGCGCCGACTCCGAGGATCAAACTCTGGGGCACTTGGAAGTCCAAGTGGCGCACGATGTCAAAGAACTGCTGCGCGCGGCTCTGGAGCGCGGGGCGCAGGCCAAAGCCGATGGTGCTCTGCCACTCTGCCCAGTCTGCCAGCAAAAGCTCACGCGGTTGTCGGCCGACCATCCGCGCATGTTTCAAACACGCTACGGGGCCATCACCGTCAAACGCACCAGGGGTTACTGCAAACGCTGCCGCAAATGGCGCGTGCCAGCGGACACGGCCCTGGGTTTGGAGGAAGGGGCCGGTCATTCTCCGGCGGTGCAGGAGACGGCCGCCCTTTTGGCCAGCAAAATGCCCGTCCAAGAGGCCAGCGCGGTCTTCGAACATCTCACGGGCATGAAGATGCCCCGCGCCACATTGGACCGGCAAGCCCGCCGCCAGGGAGAACGCGCTCAAGCCTTGCGCACCCAATTGGACCAACAAGCCGCCCCAGCCAAAGCGCAAATGGAACTGACTTTGGAACCCTATCAGATGATCATTCAAATGGACGCCTGGAACATTCGCAAACGAGATCACTGGGGCCAGAGCGCGGCGCGGCGTCGCCTGGGACAGGAACCGGAACGGTGGCACTGGGTCTATACTGGCACGGTCTTTCGTCTGGATCACCGGGGGCAGACAGCGGGCGGACGGCCCGTCATTAGCGAGCGCGGTTTTGTGGCCACCCGCCAAGGCATCCGCGCGTTGCGCCAGCAACTTCACGCCGAAGCCATGCGGAGAGGCTTGGGCCAGGCGGCGGGCGCGTTGGTCATTGCGGATGGGGCGGCTTGGATTTGGCGTTTGGCCGACGACCGTTTTCCAGAGGCCCGGCAACGGCTGGACTTCTATCACGCGGTGCAACATCTGGCCTCGGTGGGGCGTGCACTCTTTGGAGAGGATAAAGAGACATATCGAAGCTGGCTCAAACCTCTGGTGTGGCAACTTAAGAGTCAATCCGCAGTCAAAGTCATCAGCCAACTGCAAGAGGCGCTGGAACGGATGCCTGCCGGAGAGCCAGCCCAAACGGTGGCCAAAGAAATAGAATACCTTCAAGCACACCAGTCGCGCATGGATTATCGGGCGGGGCGGCGGGCGGGCGAACCCATCGGCAGCGGCCCCGTCGAGGCAACGTGCCGGCAAACTCAATGCCGGTTCAAACGACCGGGCCAGTTTTGGAGCCAGCGCGGCGACGAAGCCTTGTTATGCTTGGAAATGTTCTGGCGCAACCAACGATGGCATCTCCTTTTTCCTCACACCTCCTTCAACCCCGCAAGAAACTGAGATGCGCCCAGCCGAGGACGCGGTTTTTTTATTTCAAACTAGGTCGTGCATTCGACGTCGCATCTGATTTTGGTAGGGACGCCTCGCCGAGGCGTCCGTGGATGGCGTTGCTACGCCAATGAATCATAATCTACTGTTGACGGTGCGCCGTCGCCACTAACTCTAACAGCAAGCAACCTCACACCACACTTCAATCCTTGCCTTGATCGCATCCCTCACCATTCGCGTCCGCGCCATCTTCTCCTCCGCGCTCCCTTGAAACCCCGACGGATCGGGAAACCCCCAATGCAACCTCTTCGTTCCTCCTGGAAAAACCGGACACCGCTCCGCGCTCGTCTCATCGCAAACGGTGATCACGAAATCAAACACACGCCCCGATTCGATCATGCTCGAAACCGACTTCGTTTGATTCCCTGAAATCTCAATACCAATTTCCAACATCGCCTCCACCACGAGCGGATTCAGCGAGCCGGGTTCGATCCCTGCGCTACTTGCCTCAAATTCCGAACCACAAATCTGGTTCACGAAAGCCTCAGCCATCTGGCTCCGCGCGCTGTTATGAATACAAACAAAAAGAATCTTTTTCTTCATAATTTCGCTTTAGACTCCACCTCTGATTTTGGTAGGGACGCCTCGCCGAGGCGTCCACGGGGTTGCTGCGCAAACGACCCATTATTTCTCAGTCAGATCTTTTCGATGAATTTCACCAACCATACTACGCGACACTCCTCACACAACACCCTTCCTCGCGAACGCATCGGCAACCCAACACCGCCGCGCAAGCTCCAAGAATCGGCGCAACTACATAAATCCACAAATGCTCCAAATGCCCCGACATCAGCGCCGGAGCAATCGAACGCGCCGGATTCATCGAGCCCCGCAAATTGGCCCGGCAAACAAGGCTTCCAGAGCGATGATCGCCCCGACCGCAATTCCCGCCGTAATCCCTTTCTCCTTCGAGCCGGTCGAAACATTCAGAATCGTGAGCATCAGAAAAAATGTGAGAATGAATTCCAGGCACAACGACTGAGCCTCCGTCCCCGACGGCATCGTCGCGCCAAGCATTGCGCTATGCGGAAAAAGAAATCGCAAAACGCCGCTGGCCAGAAGCGCTCCAACAACCTGGCTAGCAACGTAACCGAAAACATCCCGACCCGGTAATCGCCGCGCCGCCCAAAACCCAATCGTCACAGCCGGATTCAAGTGCGCCCCGGAAATATCCCCAAAAGTGTAGATCATCGCCAACACGATCAGCCCGAACGTCAGCGCAACGCCGACATGCGTGATCGCACCCCCGCTCGCCTCATTCGCGATAATCGCACCCGTCCCCGCAAACACCAGCCCGAACGTCCCAATAATTTCCGCACAACACTTCTTCATCATAATGTAGCAGGGCGGTGCTGCCGCGCCGCCTCTGACAACCTCCTCTGCCCCCGGCGCAGCATCATGCAACAAACTTCTGTGACACTGCACTAGTCTCGTGAGTCATTGATTTCTTTAATAATTAACATTGGCGGTGCTTCTCTCCTTCTCTTCCACGCTGCCGCGTGGAGGAGAGGGAGGTTCCTTTCAAATTTCGTGGGCAAAATCTCCTCGGAATAATTTCAGCTTTTTTTTGACTCGGGAGACTAGGATCGCGTTATTCGTTTTTAGAAGGAAGTTCGAGACCCTGTTTAATGGAATTTATCGAATTATTTATGGTCGATTTAGTGCGCACTTCAACTTCTGTAAACCCCGCCTGGTAGAAAAGCAACGCCAATTGCGAGCGGGCGCGTTCCGAAGCTTGATCCAAAATGCCATTTTGCAAGGCCGCCAGTCTTAGCTCCTCCACGGCCTGCCGCCGGGCATTTTGTTCGAGGTCCTTGTCAAAAATGCGCAGGACGCCTGTGGACCTCTCGACAATCTGGGTTTTTTGATCGTCAAGGTACGCGTCAACAACACGAGATCGCGGCAAGTCGATGCTGATCTTGCTGCCGGAAATTTGAAAGTCGTTGGGGGTCAGTTGATCGAGATTGATGGCCGCTTTGACAACACCATGCGCAACCAACGTTACATGGCTGTCGCCGTACCATTTCAAATCGTCGAGCACGACAACTTTTTCAAGGTTATATTTGACGGTGACGAATTGCGACAGGGTCTGGACTTTTTTCAGCAGCGTCGCCGTATTGAGAATTCGCGGGCTCTGGGGCACGACGAACCGGTAAAAAACTGCGCCCAAAAACAGCCCCGCCGCGAAAATAATCGCAAGCACGCTTACGGCAATGGCCGCCTTTTTCAACACGCCGTTAGTTTAGAATCAATGCACGAAGTTCAAAGCCTGAAATTTGGTAGGGACGCCTCGCCGAGGCGTCCGTGCAACAGATAAGAATTGATCTTTCACTCGTTGTGCTTTTTGGATGCGTCTGCCCTCTTGAAATTCTTTGCGCCAGCCGGTTTCCATCGTTACCCTGCGCGGATGAGTTTCAGCGTGTTGGGACAATTTCCGGCCTACCGACCGAGACGGCTCCGGCAATCTGCGGCGTTGCGGCGACTCGTTCGCGAAAGTTCGCTTTCGGCGGACCGGCTCGTCCTGCCGTTGTTCGCCCGCGCTGGACGGAAATTCCGCCAACCCATTGGCGCGATGCCGGGAGTATTTCAATTGTCGCCGGACGAAATCGTTCGCGAAGCCCAAACCGCGCGGGAAGCCGGCGTGCTGGCAGTTTTGCTTTTCGGAATTCCAGATACAAAAGATGAAAAAGCTTCCGGCGCGTACGCTCGCAATGGAATCGTCCAGGAAACTGTGCGGCAACTGAAAAAGGCTTTGCCCGATCTCCTTGTGATTACAGACGTTTGCCTATGCGAATATATGAGTCACGGGCATTGCGGGATTATCGAAAAAGATAAGGACGGACGCGTCCACAACGACCGCTCGCTGAAATTGCTCGCGCGCGCCGCGGTAAGTCACGCCGAGGCTGGCGCGGATATCGTCGCGCCCAGCGATATGATGGATGGACGGGTAGCGGCGATCCGTGAAGCATTGGACGCGGACGGCCTTGAGGACATGCCGATTCTTTCCTACGCGGCAAAGTTCGCTTCGGCTTACTACGGGCCTTTTCGGGAAGCGGCTGAATCCACGCCGAAATTCGGCGATCGGCGAGCATATCAAATGGATTCGGGAAATTCTTTGGAAGCGTTGCGCGAGGTGGCGATGGATATTTCAGAAGGCGCGGACATGGTTATGGTGAAACCGGCGCTGGCTTGCCTCGATATTTTGCAGCGCGTCAAAGCGGAATTTGGTTATCCCACGGCGGCGTATTCGGTCAGCGGAGAATTTTCAATGATTAAAGCCGCAGGGGCAAAAGGCTGGATCGACGAACGTCAGGTCACGCTCGAAACGCTTCACGCCATGCGCCGCGCCGGAGCGGATTTTATCATTACTTACTCGGCAGTGGAGGCCGCGCGCTGGCTTAAGGAAGGGTAATAATTTTACCCGCTGGATTTATTCCAAACGATAAACAGCAGTATCGCCACTGCAACAGCTAGTACAACGACGACGGCAATAAAAATCTTCGTCCCGTTGTTGCTCTTCTTTGCAAAAGCGTTCTTCTCAAAAGGCACCGTTTTGGTGGCAGGCTCCTGCCCAAGTCTGACGCCTTGGGGGATGACCATCGTTTGATCCGGCAATTTTTTCGGCGGCGATTTTTGGGCGTTGGCATCTTCCAGGCGAAGCTCAATCTGACCCAGCCGAAGAATCTGTCCAGGTTTGAGCGGAGCTTCACCCGTAATCTGATTCCCGTTGATGAAAGTGCCGTTGGTGGAATTGAGATCGTGGACAATCACCTGCGCGCCGCGAAGTAATATCTCACAGTGATGGCTGGAAACCGAGCCATCCGGAATCGGAAAAGTATTGTCATCAACGCGCCCGATGGTGGTTTTTTCCACCGTCAGTTCGTGAGCTTTGCCCGTCAGTCCTTCGCTGAGAATTACCAGTCGTGCCATATCGACCCCTTCGATTATGTCCGGCTCGCCGCACAAGTCAAACGGTTTTCGCCATACAAAAACATTTCTTTGTGAGGTAAAGCCTTACAAGTTGGTTTACGAGCGCTCTATCAACTTTCGAAATTCCGCGAACAGTGGCGTCGAATCGTGCGGGCCGGGCGATGCTTCGGGATGATATTGAACGCAGAAAATCGGTTTGCTTTTGTGGCGCATTCCTTCGACGGTCTGATCGTTTAGATTGACACGATCCACGGAAACTTCGGGAGGAAGACTCGTCGGGTCCACAGCGAATCCGTGGTTTTGCGAGGTGATTTCGACCTTCCCGCTGGCAAGGTCCTTAACCGGTTGATTCCCCCCACGATGACCGAATTTTAATTTGAATGTCTTGCCTCCAAAAGCCTGCCCTAAAATCTGGTGTCCCAGGCAAATGCCAAAAATCGGCGGCCCTTTGCGGACCAAATCGCTGACGGTTCGCACCCCGTAATTCAAAACCGCCGGATCTCCCGGGCCGTTGGAAAGAAAAATTCCCGCGGGTTTATACGCAAGCGCTTCTTCGGCGGTGGTTGTGGCGGGAACAACCTGCACCTTGAATCCGTGTTGGCGCAAGCGGCGAAGGATGTTGTATTTCATCCCATAATCGAACGCGACAATCGGAATATCCGCCGTCGGCAAATCCGTCTGTGTGGAGGAATTATCCGCGCCACGGGACAATTCAAATTTCCTGCTTTGCGCATCGTCTTCGTCCCAGAGAAATGGCTTGGGATGCGTTACCTGCTTCACATAGTCAACGCCCACCAACCCGGGCCATTCCTTCGCTTGCTTGACAGCGTCGGCGTCGGAGATTTCAAGGGTCGAAATAAATCCGTTGAGCGCGCCGCGAACCCGGAGCTTCTTTGTCAACGCGCGTGTGTCGATCCCCTGGATGCCAGGAATTCCGTTCTTTTCCAAATATTGCGCCAGCGAATACTTTGCGCGCCAATTGCTGACCACCGGCGATAATTCGCGAATGACGAATCCCGCCACATGCGGCTGCCACGATTCGACGTCCGCCTCGTTGACCCCGTAATTGCCGATCAGCGGATAGGTCATCGTGACGATTTGCCCTTTGTAGGAAGGGTCGGTGAGAATCTCCTGGTAACCGGTCATCGAGGTGTTGAAACAGACTTCCCCACAGGCTTGCGCCCGCGCGCCAAATGCTTGCCCGCGAAAAACCGAACCGTCCTCAAGTGCGAGAATTGCGTTCATCAATCTATCAATCCGAGAAAGAATCGGGGTCATCGCGAAACCGGTCAAGTTTTAAGCGAAGGCCGCCGACAAAATCCAGTGCGCCTGATTTGTATTGCCGACGAAATCGTGGTAAAAGTAACAAATCCAACAGCGAACAAAATGATCTGCGAAAACTGCAAAAAACACTCGGCAAATTTTCATCTCACTTTCATGGGATCTGACAACACTCGCACTCAGGTTCAGCATTTATGCGCAGCGTGCTTTGAGCGCCTTCACCCGGAAAAGGCCAGCCAAGCTGAAAACTCACCTGGAAAAGCCAGCGAGAAAACCAGCGAGTAAAATTTCCCAGCTGCCATTTCCCGACATGCGCCACCCAATAATGCCAATCGGCTACTCGATTGAGATCGAGCGCCGAAAGCTTGAGGCAAAGTTGCGCCAGGAAAAGGCAACTGAACTGGCTCAAGCGACAGAGAAAGATCGCAACCGCATCGAGAAGGAAATCAAAGCCGAAGCAAAGCGTCGGACTAAAAAGTTGGAAGCCAAACTCCTCCCAGACAAAATTTTCCCCTGGTTGTATTAGTTCACGCCCGCAAATCAGAGAAATTCCAGCTTCGTCGTCGTTGCTTCCGCGTCCCAACCGCGGGGAGGCCTGCTCGAAATGGCAGCAACTTCCTTGATTGAAATCTGCCGTCCGCGCGTTTTCGGACTTTTGACCTCAACATCCGCCGGCTTGCAGGTTTGTTGGTTGATTTTTTGGTGCGGCGCGGCTTTGTAGCGTATAAATAATTCCGCAGGCGTATTCGGTTCAAAATACAGGATTTTCGATTTCGGCGGAATGCAGAAATATTCCTTGTCCAAAATTGTGCCCCCGAACGTGAACCGTTTCAAATACGTCGCCTCGCGGTTCGTGTAAGCCAGCGTAAAGACTTTTTCCCGATCCGGAACTGCCGCGTACGTCAAATCCGGCCCGACAAACATTTTTTCCGGCAACTCCACGACCTTGTAATGCCCATCCTTGAAAACCATCAACAGCTTGTCGAATTTCGTGCAGTCGCACTTGAATTCTTCCCCGGAAACCTTGTGCCCGATGTAACCCGTCTCGCGGTCGTAAGCGACCTTGAACCCCTTGAATGCCACCTCGCGCGCATCGACTTCGTCGTAGCGGCTGGACTTCGTCATGCGCGGATAAAGCGGCCCATACTTTGCCAGTAGCGCATCAAGCCGCGAAATGGCGAACTTCGTCACATTCTTCAAATGTGCCCGCGTCTGCTCCAGCTCGCCTTTCACTTTGTCCATTTCCTCGCGGTGCTTGTTGATGTCAAACAAAGAAATCCTGCGAATGCGAATGCCCAGCAACATCTCGACATCTTCCACCGTCAAATCCTGCCGCATCTGCCGTCGAAGCGGCTTGAACCCTTCGTGAATCTCCTCGATCACCGCCTCGTTCGTCCGCGCCTGCTCGATCCGCTTGTAAATTCGATTTTCCACAAACAGCCGCACGAGCGTCTTGTAATGAAGGTCCTGCTCCAGTTGCTTTTCCTTCAACTCCAATTCTCGCTTGAGCGTCGCAACGAGTTGCTCCGTATTGTCGCGGAGCACTTCGGAAACCGTCATTTCCAAAGGCCGCTTGTCCTTGATGACGATAATCCGGCTGGCAATGGTCACCTCGCAATCGGTGAACGCATAAAGCGCATCGACCAATTGCGTGGCGCTCACCCCGCTCGGCGCGCGCACTTCAATTTCCACATCTTCAGAGGTGAAATCGTTAATGCTCTTGACCTTGATCTTCCCTTTGCGCGACGCGTCCTCGATTGAAGCAGTCAGAGAATCGGTGTTGGTCGTCGGCGGAATTTCCTTAATCAAAACGGTGGATTCGTCTTTGATTTTAATTTTCGCGCGAACCTTGATCTGTCCCGCGCCGTCGCGATATTCACGGGCGTCCATCAATCCCCCCGTTTGAAAATCGGGCAACACTTTGAACGGCTGCTTTTTAAGAATCGCAATTTGCGCCTCGATCAATTCCCCAAAATTATGCGGCAAAATCCGCGCCGACATTCCGACCGCGATGCCTTCCGTGCCAAGCATCAAAAGCAACGGCAATTTGCACGGCAGCGTAACCGGTTCCTTCGCGCGCCCATCGTAGCTCGGCACAAAATCCGTAATCTCGTCATTGAAAACTTCGTTGCGCGCGAGATCAGTGAGACGGCATTCGATGTATCGACCCGCGGCCGGAACGTCGCCCGTGTAAATGTTTCCGAAGTTCCCCTGCCCTTCGATTAAATACCGCTTGTTTGCCAGCACAACCAGCGCGTCGTTGATCGAAGCATCGCCGTGCGGATGGTACTGCATCGCGGCTCCGGCGACCGTCGCGACTTTGATAAATCGCCCGTCGTCCTTCTCATGCAAGGTCCACAAAATCCGCCGTTGGACCGGCTTCAAGCCGTCCGCGAGATTCGGAATCGCGCGATCGCGGATGACGTACGCTGCATACTCCAAAAAATTAGTATCGACGCGCCGGTGCAGCGCCAGGTCAATGCTTCCCGGCACAAAGGGCCGATGAACCGGCGTCTCAACTTGCTCAGCCTGGACGTGCGTGTCGCCATTTTCACTGCTAGGTTTCTCAGGAGAAGGAGCGGCGGTCGCGGCCCCTTCAATCGGCAATTCAGGTTGGTCGGACGGTTTGTTGCGCTTAGCTGCCATAGATCAATTTCAAAGATTGGAAAATTTTTTTTAAGGTCCGTCCGTTGAACGCGACAGCGTCTTGGAGTGCGGCAGTCCTCTGCCGCTTTTCCCCAAACCCTCCGCCGACAATGCCGTTCTTTGTGCCACAATTAAATTGAAAATGCTCTAGTCCTCAACCGGAACCACCAGCTTATCCATGATGTAATCTTTCCGTTCCGGGGTATTTTTTCCCATGTAAAAACCAAAAATCCCGGCGGTGTCCGCCTTCGTCGCATACTCAACCTGGCTCAACTTCATATTGTCACCAATAAACTGTTTGAATTCGCCGGGAGAAATTTCGCCCAATCCTTTGAACCGCGTGATCTCACAGCTTTTGCCGAGAGAATTCGACGCCTCATCCCGCTCCGCCTCGTTGTAACAATAAATCGTGCGTTCCTTGTTTCTCACGCGAAACAGCGGCGTTTCCAGAACATACAAATGTCCCGCGTGAATAAGGCTGTCAAAAAACCGGAAAAAATACGTGATCAACAAATTGCGAATATGCAGGCCGTCCACGTCAGCATCAGTCGCGAGAATTACCTTCTCGTACCGCAAGCGATCCACAGTGTCCTCGATGTCGAGGCTGCGCATCAAATTATACATTTCGTCATTTTTATACACGACATCGCGTTTCAGGTCCCAGACATTCAGCGGTTTTCCCTTCAAAACGAAAATCGCCTGCATATTGACATCGCGCGTGCTCACAATCGACCCGGCGGCAGACTGCCCTTCCGTCACGAAAATCATCGAGCCTTTCCCCTTACCCTTCGCCTTGTCAAAATGAGTTTTGCAGTCCTTGAGCTGCGGAATGCGGATGGTGATCGCCTTGGCCCGTTCGCGCGCCAGTTTTTTAACATCCTGCAATTCCTTTCGCAATTGCTGGGTGTCCTGGACTTTGGCCATGATTTTTTCGGCCACTTCCTTGTTGCGATTGAAAAAATGCAGCAATTCCTCGCGAACCGTGTTGACCAGGTCCGAGCGAATCTCCGTGTTCCCAAGTTTGTTCTTCGTCTGCGACTCGAAAATCGGGTCTTTCAGGCGAATCGCCACCGCGCCGACCATGCACTCGCGAACGTCGTCGCCCTCGAACTTCCCTTTGGAATATTCGTTGACAGCCTTGAGCAACCCTTCCCGAAACGCGCTCAAATGCGTGCCGCCATCCCCGGTGTATTGTCCGTTGACGAACGAGAAAAAAGTTTCGCCGTAACGGCTGTTGCTGTGCGTAAAGCAAAATTCCAAGGTCTTGCTCGTGTAATGCAGCGGCGGATAAAGCGCCTCGGAATTGTCGTCGCGCAAATCTTCCAGCACGAGGTCCAGCAAGCCATTCCGTGAAACGTAAGTCTCGCCATTATAAATCAGCTTCAGCCCCGAGTTGAGGTAGCTGTAATGCCGCAACCGCCTCGAGACGAATTCCGGTCGAAACTCACTCTGTTTGAAAATTTCCGGGTCGGGTACGAACCGAATAAACGTCCCGTCCGGCTCAGTGGTTTCCTTGCCGCTTTTCTCGTTTTTAAGTTTGCCGGCTTTAAACGTCGCCTCGACGAACTGCCCCTCGCGATGGCTCCGAACGACGAACTCCTTTGACAACGCATTAACCGCCTTGGTTCCGACACCGTTCAGGCCAACGCTGAATTGAAACACGTCGTCGTTGTATTTCGCCCCCGTGTTAATCTTGGAAACGCAATCCACGACTTTCCCCAACGGAATGCCGCGCCCGAAATCACGCACGCTGACGGTGGTGCCCTCGATGCTGATCTGGACCTCCTTGCCGTGGCCCATGATGTATTCGTCGATGGCGTTATCGACCACTTCCTTCAGCAGAACGTAGCACCCGTCGTCGTAATTCGAGCCGTCGCCAATGCGGCCGATATACATGCCGGTGCGAAGGCGGATATGTTCCAGGGACGACAGAGTTTTAATTTTGCTCTCGTCGTAAATGTTCTTTTTCGTGTCTGCCATGTTGCGCCTCCAATATTGAAGTGAACCCGCCAATTGCAACTCCAAAGTGCCGGAATGCGACCCGAACGCCCCCGCAGGCGTAAATTTTCATGCCTACCCGTCTTCTGTTCATTTTTTCTGAATTAACCTCTGCGTCATCTGCGTCTCTGCGCGAGAACTTTTCAGATTCGTCCAGTGCATAAACGATTCGAACGACCCGTCGTTCGCAGCGTTTCTATTGAAAGATCAGAAGTTGGTCTCGCGCAAAGTAGTTCTCTGTGTTGTAAATGACTTTTTCATTGGAGTTGTTCACAAGTATCAAGCAGATGTTTTGGGCGCGAGTTTGAGCACCCAGGAGCCGTGGGCCTGCTGGTTTTTGGCGTGGAGATCCGCGTCGTACGGCCGGTGGGTTTGCACCATGCGCCAAAGGATTTTGAGCAGCCGCTGGCCTAAGCAGCGCAAGGCGCAGGCGTGGCTCTTGCCTTGCTCCCGTTTTTGTCGGTAGTAAACCTCGGCCCAGGGGCAGGCGCGCAGGCA
>DASXZW010000003.1:0-4792 GCA_036501665.1 Verrucomicrobiia bacterium | reverse complement strand
CCCTGACGCCCGCAAATTGGCAAAAGGAACGTGAAGCTCAGGCAAAGCTAGCCGCCTGAACTCCATCGGGCCCGCCCAAACACGCCACACTTGGTTGGAACGCCCATTGTCAATGCGGTCGCTCCTTAACCGCTTACGTTGCAAACGTGCAACCCGAAATCTGAGTATCTGCCGGATCATTTTGCGAATTGGAATCTGTCAGCCGTGAACCCAAATATGTCCGGAGTTCCGGCACGGTTGACGTCGTCCATTTCCTCCTCGGACCCATCTTATTTGAATCACGATTGGTATTCGCGTAGAAGTTCATTTCTTCACTGTGCGCAGCCGACACGTTTTGCAAAGACCCGTGAAAACCTTTTGAAAGCCCTCGCTCAGGCGTTCCATTTCTGGAACAGATTGAGCGCCTTCCAGAATCTGTTTTACAGAAGAATGAAACTTCTGCTTGCTTTCCACGTACATGCCGCCTCTTGCGCCTTCAAAGCGACAGTTCCATGCTGCTAAAGCTTGACCATAGGCGAGGGCAGTGTTCAGTACATTCCGATTGATGCCTCTCAATCCTTTAAGTCCCGACTTTCCAACCTTGTCTAGGATGCCAGCCGTACACCAATCCCCCGAACCTGCGGCATCTTTTAAATTATTCACTGGAATCGCCTTTAATTCTTCCCATCCCGTAGTTTTGCAGTTGTCAAGACTGCTCTTATAACGTATTCCGTCTCCCCCAAGCGTTTGAATTTCCAAAAGAATGGATTTCCGCGCAATCCCTTCCATACGATCAATCCTATCGTTTGAATACTTGACGATGTGGGCAACTTCCAAAGCCTCTTCAAAAAGCCTTTTGTCACCAAATCCGGACGGCTCAAACATCACCAAAGCCCCTTTTTTGGCACAACTAAGGGCCAACAACAGAGAGCCTCTGGAAAGGCGATCCATAAAGAAGATTTTTGGTTTTAAAATCGCCTCAGCAGCGTCTTCAACCGCCTTCGCGAGGACGGGTCTGTAACTCGGAAGCCAAGCCCCACATTCAGGGCAATTGCAGGAAAATCGATGGCTCACCTTGCCATCAGCATTTCGTTTGATCTTCTGAACAATTATTGGGGTCTCAGCGGTTGGTTCCAAATGCAGAAACTGATCTCTCACCTTCCATTTGCTCAAATCGGCTTTAACATAGTTCGCCGCAGAATCCGCCGCCAATCTCGCAATGGGGAAGGCATTCCAACCTAGGAAGCCAAGTATCGTTAAGACATTTCCGCACGTTCCCCCCGCCCAAAGCTGAGGTGTTTTGCTCCCTGGACTAAATACAACATCCAAGGCGATTAAACCAGTCCCGTACACGTTGAGTTCCTGGGAATTCTTCTTTCTTGATTTCATGTCTAGGTGTGTTTTTCTTGCTCTGCCGTGAGGTAGGCTTCGCCAGCGAGCCATAGATGGACAACGTCACCATCAATTGGGTTGTCTGACTTTTGCATTTTAAATTTTGTTTTGTACGACAGGGACTCGACGCTCACAACTGGAAAATCGCGCTCTATCGCCGCCATCAGGGCACCGATTGCCAGCAACTTGCTTCCCAATGGGGAAACAATGGTCAAAGAACCGCCCACGTCCTTGAAGACGCGTGATTGCACAGCATCGATTTGCAATATTGTTCGATACAAATCCAAGGCGTCGTCCTCCGCAGCATATACGATGTTCCGATAATCGACGCCCCAAGACAGCAACTCTTCTTCATAATGCTCAATCAATTCATCTGCGAACCTTGGATTCCTAGAAGGAAATGGCAAAATGGGACAGACATAATCCGGGTTCACGTATGAGTGAATTTTCCTGAGCGTTGAATGCTGGTCTAAAACAAGTTGCGGCATCCATAACTTGGCGGCATCTAGGGACTGATTAAGCCCGAATCCACCTTTGAAGCCGTGGGGAATAGTCGCCGAATCGTCTCCGACTGAAACAATATTTTTGTCTGTTCCCGGATCGTCAACTACAAGTAGGTGGAGGTTTATGTTCTGGCCGAGTTGTTTTGCGCGCTTGAGAAGAAAACTTACAAGTGGAAAGATTATTCCGGTCGATAGGGCGCTGGCATCTACGAGTACGTCAGTAATTCCATCGAATTTAATTTGCTGAGCTATTTTGACTATCTCCTTTCCACCAATCACAGCACCGTCTGTGGCGAAAATGTCAATTTGAGCAACCTCATGGCTACCTACGAGCTTGCACATTTCCTTTTGGTTCTCATCAGCGCGCGCGAGAATATCCTTTGACGGCGAAGGTCGGTTCTCTCGAATGAACAATCCCGAGATTCTCTCCTTCAAATTCGGTGCAAGCAGTCGTGTTACAGCCAATGCGCGAGGATCGAATCCCGAACCCGCGATCAAGAGCAAACGTCGCGAGTCTTGGCTAAAGAACTGTTGTAAGAATGCTGTGGCATCGTGGCCTCGGTGGCTTACACAGGGTTCCCATCTGAGCGCGTTAGTCATCGCCTGCCGCCTCCAAAAGTTGGGAGAGTTGACGAGAATCTCCCTCAATGAATCCACCTCGCTTTAGTGTAAGGCCATGTTTCAGGATCACCATTCCCCCGAGTTCCAAAAGACACCATTCCTGTTTCTTGCACGGGTAATGCGGGACCAGGCTTATTGCGTTGTAAGCAACGGCAAACTGGAGAACCCTGGCCAGTGCCGGGAAATCCTTGACCACAGCTTCAAAATCTTTTTGAAGAATTCCATAAGCGTTTGCACCGGGTCCCAAAGGAGCGTTCCCTTCCAAGGAGACTTTCAAACACATTGCCGAGATTTTCGTGACCAACACCTTCACCCGTTCTGATTCGGGAAAGTCCCACGCTTTGATCACCTCTTCTGCTGTTCCTTTCAACAATCGTTGTTGAGTTTTCGCGTCCAAAGACGGAGCTTTTGCTTTAATTATTTGAGTCGCAGCGGTATTGACCAACGCGGCTGCAAGTCTAAGAAATTGCTCCGCATTTTCGGAACTGGCGTCGCAAACATCGTCAATACCGCAGTAAAATGGCCTGTCATATTTATGCAACAAATGAAGCTTCGCAGCATCAAAGACCGAAATATCGGCCGTAAGTGGTTTGGATGGTTCGATGTCAGCGGAGGAGTCGTCAAATAGGCTCCGCGCTGGTGTCCTTTTTGCGTATCGGTGCAAAAGCACCGCCGTCATGGCCAACCGCACATCTGCATGAATCTGCTCATCCGCTGATTGATATTTATCAGCTTCCTCCTTTATAGATTTAAAACGAGCTTCAGAAACAGCCAGTCTTTTGCGCGTGGTTTCCAAATGCACCTCCAATTCGGTGCGTTTTGAAGTCGCAATAGGCTCGGCTTGAGTTAACAGAAGGTCCGATAAAGCAGTCAGATTTCG
Source organism: Verrucomicrobiia bacterium (assembly GCA_036501665.1). Lineage (GTDB taxonomy): Bacteria > Verrucomicrobiota > Verrucomicrobiia > Limisphaerales > Palsa-1400 > DATAUD01. The sequence goes on along the minus strand of DASXZW010000003.1, from coordinate 1,417 downwards.
CCCACTGAACAGTGGCATCTGCCGTAGGTATCTACTGGCCATGTCCTTCGCCATTTTTCTGAAAGCAATTCGTTGGCCCCGTCGGTCATCGGGGCTGCTCTGAAGCACAATCTCGACATAATCGCGCGAAGACGTTATTCCTGGCAGGTCAGGGGGTTGCGACGATCCTTCCGTGACGGCGGTTAATGCCTCCTGTGGATGAAGCACGTCGAGCCTGGTCAAAAGCCATCTTGCAATCCGCAATTCTCGCCGCGCCAGCCAACGTTGCAGGGCACGATACTGAATTGGGTGCAACACCTGGGCATCGTCCAAAATAACCAAGGGAAGCAAGTTTATCGTCGAGGTATCGGGATTGCCCTTTACCGCAAAATGTTCAATCACATCGAACGGACGGTACGCGCTTGTAGATTCCGTTTCTAGTTCGCTCTCCAACGGAGCCACCAATGCCCCAATGGTACGATAAACAGCGGCTTCCACCGCTTTGGCCTTTGCGAGTACGGATTGACAGTTGGTACCTCCAATAAAGTCGAGCGACGCTTCGGCATCCTTGCGAGGAACAACTTCGATATTGGCTAAGTCATGCCCCGCCCCGGTCAAATTGCGAAGCCACGTAAGAATCGCTCGCGCTTGGATCAGTGCCATCATTAAGCCAAGCCTCAGTTCCTCAGAGTATGGAAAGTCCCAAAAGTCGCGATAATCGACCTCCATTGGTAGGCGACACCCGACAATAATTGGGCTGTCATCTTTGATAGCACCGCAATCAACCAATGTGGCTAAGGTTTGTTTGTAGCCGGTTATGGAGGTATTCCTCAACAACGCCGTCATCGCTGGATAATCAAAAAGCCTTGCCAAGGTAGTCTTGCCGCTTCCCGGTGTACCTCGAATAATTATTAAGCGATCATACAGTAACCCATCCTGCCCCCGTTTCGCCAAAAAATACCGGATCGGCTCAGGACTTACCATCGCAACGAAAGCCTCTTCGTCTCTTACAAAGTCTGTCGCACGTTTAAGAAATGGATTGTCCATTGAGAATCAAGAATGGCGTTGCCTGCGGCGAAATAAAGGGCGCATGGCAGGTGCTTTTTCACCGCCGTTGGTATCCGCCCAGAGAAGAGCAATCGAATTGTTCGGCGTATTGTGTTCAATAATTAGAGGCAGAGCGCAACTGCCAAAACCCAATCGCACGTCTTTTCCTCCCAGGTCAGTATGTTTGGTTTGTATTGCCGAATCGTAATACTTGTCAGCAAGTTTTAAAAAATCTGCGTTCTGTTCTGTGTTTAGGCGGCGTCAATAAATAACATTTACAACTCACTGGGGTGATGTTATCCATCACGGCGTGGTATCTCTTCGAGATATGCGCCGGAAGTTGCAGCATCTCTGGCCGCACCTGAATGAGCGGTCCAGGCGAATGCTGGCC
>DASXZW010000002.1:0-6428 GCA_036501665.1 Verrucomicrobiia bacterium | reverse complement strand
AGCGCGGATTTCTTGGGGCAGAAAAAAGTCACCAAGCGTAGTTGGGGATATTCAAACGGCATGATGACGCGCAATTATTACGAGCAGGAGGAGCATAAAATCAAGGCTTACGAGTTGAGGCACATGAAAAAACACCAATGCGTTCTAGTGCATTGTGAACGCGGCTTGAAACGAACCACTCTTGCACCGTTGGAACCTGATGGCGAAGTCTCGTCCTGGTATAAAAGGAATTGGTTCTGATCCGATGCTTTCATTTTGATCGTCCAGCCGAACAAGTCCTCAACTCGTGACATTGCCCATCCCATCGTGGTATTTTCGCCCGGTCTTGGACGTTCAATTTATGGCCGCTGATCGAGCAAAAATAGCGAGAATCTGCCACCAGCCAGTAAAACACCTGCTTGTTGTTGGGGTCAGATGCATCACGGCTTCGGAGGCGACAGTCGTTTCCCGTCACAATGGAGGCTCAACATGAGCAAATTGCGGGTCTTTGTCAGTTCCGTTCAGAAGGAATTGGAGAACGAACGGCTCGCCGTTCTCTCGCTCATTTCAACCGACGCATTTCTTCAAGGTCACTGTGAGGCGGTGCTTTATGAGTTTGAACCAGCCTCCCCGAAACAGGCCGCACAGGAATGTCTTGCGCTCCTCGGTAAATGCGACATTTGTTTGACTATCATTTGGAAGGAGTATGGCCACGCTATTGACGGAGTCTCAATCACGCGGCAGGAATATCATCTGGCGAGAAGCGAGAGCCTGCCGGTGTTGGCGTTCATCAAAGGCGACGCAGTGCTCCAGCGAGAACCGGGGACATCCGACTTCATAAAGGAAATCGGCAATGACGGGCTGAAATACAAACGCTTCGGCAATTTGTTGGAACTGCTCAGGGAAGTCCGCGCTTCGCTGCTACAAATTCTGAAGGATCGGTTCGCTATTGAACCAACATCCGATGAAAATGTAATCGCCGAGCAGACAATCACCGCCACATCCAATTTTGAGCTTCAAGCCCTCAAACGTCTCCGTTGGGAAGACCTCGACCACGAAACCGCTCGGCGGCTGATTTCAGGCGCCGAACGACAAGAAGCGCGTACCATTTCAGACGATGAATTGCTTCGCAATCTGCTCTCGCGTGGACTTCTTTGGAATGACCCGGACACCGGGGGCCATTTTCCAACGGCTGCCGGAATCGTTCTGCTCGCCCGCGACCCATCCGTTGTTTTTCCACATTGCCGGATATTGGCCGATGCCTATCGCGCCATCGAACCGGACGGCGATCCATCCGATCATACTGATTTACGCGCTCCGATGCCGGTTGCCATTGACCAGGCAATTGCCTTTGTGGAGCGCAATACTCGCCACCCGATCCGTATTCTCGGACTTGATCGTGTGCGGTTGGACGAGTATCCGTCTGAGGCGTTGCGGGAAGCCCTAGTCAACGCTGTTGCTCATCGCAATTACGAGGACGGCTCTCGCAAAATCATGTTGGAAGTGTTTCCCGACCGAGTTGTCATCTCCAGTCCGGGGCTGCCGCCGCCGCCAATCACCTTGCAAAAGCTGCGCTCCATGAAATATCGTCCGTGCTCGCGCAACCCGATTCTCGCCCAATGCCTTTCGTTTTTTCATCGCATCGAGGAACGTGGCAGCGGTTTCCGGCGAATGAACGACCAGATGATTGACCACGGACTTGACCAGCCTCGGCTGGCGACGGATACAGGCTATTTCCAAGTCATTTTTCCGGGGCCAGGGAACGATTTGAAACGGCTGCGTGTTGCCCCAGGGCGGGCGGGAAAAACTGTACCTCCATCGGTGGAACAACAATTGAATGAGCGGCAAAAGAAAATGGCTGCGCTTCTCGTGGCGGGCGAAGAATTGACCAGCCGTCGCTGTGAGGTCGAATTCGGAGTCACCCGTCCAATAACGGCCAAAGACTTTGCGGCTTTGGTTCTATTGGGTTTGGCTGAAAGGGTCGGCTCTGGACGCTCCACTCGATACCGACTAAAATCCCGCAGCGAATCGTAAACTAATCGTTAAGCGGTTTTCACTAATCGTAAAGTCGGGCTGGCCGACGACCCATTAACCAGACCAAACGGCTCCGAACCACCCTTCAAAATTTGGTCGGAGCGGATTCCTAAATCTTCGGGGACCCTGAGTACTTCCTTTCCCCACTGAGAGCGCGACGTCGAACGAACCATCATTCCATCATTTGAACCAGGTAGGAAGGTAAAATTCGGCGGTCAAAAAACGGGGGCGGGCTGGGTAGAAAACATGCCTAAATTTATAATTGCCAAAGTTTTACCGATCAGGACAGACTACACCACGCAAATTGGTTTTCAAGCCAAAATTGTATGGGATTTTATTATCTCAAATCAGTGAGCCTTGGGGCGTTCCGAGTAAACCTGAGTAAATCAGGGGTTGGGTATTCGGTCGGCGGGCGTGGTTTCCGCACTGGTGTATCAGCCGGTGGCAAGCGGTATTCGACATTCAGCTTACCAGGAACAGGCGTAGGCTATCGTACGTCAAATCAATCAGGTTCTGGTTCCGGCTTGGGGTGTTTGGTTTTGGTGGCGATTTTCATAGGCATCGTAGTTTGGAGAATATCATGGTGACTTGGAAAAGAACTTTGAGGACTTCCAGTTCAGAACGCTTCCTGGCTATGAAAGATGGTCAAGAAGTAGCTGCGGTGGATTTGCATTATTTGGCGAATGGCACGGCCAGTGGGACGGTCATTTTACTCAAAAATGCTGGTTGGAAGGAGGAAGATGTACCGAAGCTCTTGGCATCGCTTGATGAGGATTTCCTGCCAGATGTGGACTTGGCGCATGGGACTCTCACGCACACTGTAGTGATTGGGGAACTCATGGGAAATTACGAAGCATCCCACCATCCGCCAACATCAACGCCACCGTAACAAATCAGAATTCATTTAACGAAAGGAAAAATATGCCAGGAACCTACAAACAGCAAATTAGCGCCTCAAAAAATCTACCCGGCTGCCTCGTATTGCTATTGGACCAATCTGGTTCTATGTCCGAGCAGTTCGGAGCCGACAAGCGTTCAAAAGCGGTAGCTGCGGCGCGCGCGGTTAATACTGCCTTGGAAGAACTGGTCGATCAATGCACTAGTGGAGAATCGGTCCGTAACTATTTTCACGTTGGTGTGATCGGGTATGGCGCTAAAGCGGCCCAAGAGCTTTTGGGGGGCGGTAGTGGCCCAGCCGGACTTCTAACTACGAGCGAACTCGAAAGCAAGGCTCAGATCGAAGAAATCGAGAAGGATGAGGACGATGGCACGGGGAAATTGAAGATCGAAAAGAGGAGCAAATGGTTCGACCCTGTTTACAGCGGCGGAACGCCGATGGATGAGGCGCTGAAGTTGGCGACAGAGAAGTTGCAAAAGTGGGTCGCTACCTACCCAAACAGTTTTCCACCAATCGTTCTGAATATTACCGATGGCGAACCTAACGAACCAAAGCCTGCAGAGCTTGCGGCTCAAGGGTTGCGTCAAGTCTGCACCAATGACGGGGACACGTTGTTATTCAATTGTCACATTTCCGCATCTGGACTCGCGGCCATAAAATACCCGACCTCCGATCAAGCCCTGCCAGATGAACAGTCTAAGTGGCTGTTTAGCATTTCAAGCGACATTCCAGATTCCATGTTAAAGAAGGCACAGGACGCAAAACTTGAAGTCGTTCCGGGAAGCCGTGGTTTCGTCTATAACGCCGCAGGTGGCCAACTCATCAAATTTCTCAGAATCGGCACCGTCGTTTCTGCCTCCAGCTTCGATCAATAGTGAAGCGTTGGAGCGTTGAACGCCCACTGCGCCATCTGCGAAAGCAGACTGAAACGATTATGGCCTGGGCTTTTTTACAATGAACAGGCCCGGAATAGTTCCAGTATTCGCCTTGATCTTCGAGGAAGTTGACCCATCCACTTCCGGTATCCCGTCGCCATCCCCGGAAAAGATTATCAAAAGGCTACACTCCGATTTGCGATCGGCAGCTTTCGGAGAAGAGAGACCAAACAAGCTAGAAATCGCAATAGTTACGTACGGTTCTGACAACAGTGTTCCGGCCTCTACAGGCGGCATCGTCACGTTCGGCCTCACAATTTTCCAAGAAGAAGTTGAAACAGCCCATCACGATCCGTCGCCGCTTGATAGACGTTCGAGCTTCTTAACCCCAGAATCAGCTCTGATGGCTGTGGCTACATGGAACATGCGGCAAGAGCAGTCAAATTCGCCAGTGTTTATCCTTCACATCACTTACGGCAAAGGGGCCAATTCTGCGGCAGTGGAGCGTGCAGCCGGCATCCTAAAAACGGCCTCTTGTTTTCGCGGCGCTCCTGGGTGCGTCTGCAACGTATGGCTGACAAACGATACCGCTGTGTTGTTCCCTACCGATGAAGACGTCGAGGCGCAATCGAATCCCACAGTGAAGAGCCTTTTCCGCATGTCTTCTCCCTGCGGGGAAGCAGTCGCGGAAAGCCTTGGTAGTTCAGGAATTACGCGGTTGGCGACAACCAGATGCTTTGAAGCAGCACCATCTATCTCGGCCAGTTCCGCGATGAAACTGGCGACTTCATTCTTTGCCGAGGCGCTGAAACCGACCGCAGGACATCGGGAAGACCTTCAGGTTGCGGCGTTCCTAATGCCTAAGGAGGGTGATGCGCTCGATCAATGCGAAGACGTTGTAATCTGTGATAAGAACAAGCACCATTTTGTAATATCAGATGGAGCTACGACAGCGTCCTACTCCGCCGAGTGGGCCCGATCCCTTTGCCAGCACTCCATAGAATCTCCTCCTCCTGTCGTAGTTTCGTGCAATCTGCCCCTTTCGGAAGGGGCGTGCGACAATATGGCAGTCCAGCTAAAAGCTTGGCTTGATCCCGTGATGCAGTACTGGTCCCCGGAAATCCCGTGGGAACGACTTGTCCGTCCGGCAATGTTCAACAAGGCTAAAGTAGGCGCTGGGGCAACAATAGCGGGAATAGAATTCTTAAAATCAGAATCTATCGATGAGCGTCGTTTTCGCGGCTGGGCGATGGGCGACTCATGCGTGATTCATCTGCGCAAGAACCAATTGCTTTCATCTCGGCCAATAGCACAGGCTGCGCAATTTAATTACGACCCGAGGCTTTTAATGACGCGACCGGGCTACGAAGAGAAGTACATTCTTTACTGGCAGTCCTGGGAAGAGACAATGATGATTGACGACGTGCTCCTGCTCGCGACTGATGCGTTTGCGGAATTCGTCCTCAGGAGTTTCGAGACTGCGCATCACCTCGAATTGATTGGTCTAATCAACGCATTGTTATCATCCGCGAGAATTGCCGCTTGCGAGCGTTTTGAGGAGTTCGTGCGATTAAATCGCAAGCAGGGCGGCATAAAAAATGATGATGTCGGTTTAATCGTAATAAAACCATTCGATCATGGCTGCTAGACGCGAAGCTTATCTTAGTGTCACGGAGTACCGAAAACAAATCGAATCCGATAGTAGCAGTTTCTTTAGGAACGATCCTGACCTCATCAGCGCCCGTCCTGAACCACATCCGACCAAACCCAATAAAATTGTGTTTTATTCGGGAGCGATGGCGGGCTGCTTTCCGATGCTTTCGGGAGCAAGGAAATGGGGAGTCAAACTCTTCTTCCAAAAAATACCTGACTTGGAAATTCGGTATGAAGAAATCAACGCAGCGCTGAAAAAGCTCAAATCTCCTCATTTCATCGAGTTGGAATATAGAGAAGGGCCTAGGAAAGGAGCTATTTGGAGCTCAGAGTACACGCCTTATATAAAGATGGAATATGTGGGGGGGACTGTTTTAAGAGAGCATGTCGGCAAACTAGCAGCAAGAAAAGATGGGCAAGCATTTCGAGATTTAGCGCAGCAGTGGCGACACATCGCACTTATGATGGAACAAGAGGAAATTGCTCATGGGGATATTCAAGCAGAAAATCTCAAGGTCACGACCACGGGAGTCATTCGGCTGATCGATTTAGACACCATGTTTGTGCCAAGTTTGCGCCCACGAAAGCTCAAGTGCGTTGCCTACGGCATCCCATCATGGCAACATCCGCTGAAAAAGACGGACGAGTCTCATTTTAACGAGCGGTTAGACCGATTTCCAGCGTTGGCTATGTATCTCTGTTTACTTGCGTTGAGCGATAACCCCAGCCTTTTTAATCCCCAGGCTGTAGGCGAGAACGAACTACTTTTCACTAAGGATGATCTATTAGACCCGAATGGCTCACGGATTTTCAGGCATTTGAGCAATTCTGCTAATCCCGAAATAAGGGGTTCCTCGACATTTTCAGTGGAACGGTAGGTTGGGATTGGGGACAATGGAGGGGTGACGCCAGAAGAGACATTTCATCAGTTGTTGGGTTTGGGGGAGAGTTGGAAAGTGATTCGGACCGAGTTTGAAGCCAAGGAGCAA
>DASXZW010000001.1:0-179833 GCA_036501665.1 Verrucomicrobiia bacterium | reverse complement strand
AATCCTGACAATTCAAATCTCCCCCCCTCCCAAAGTCCCGATAGAAGAAAAAAAACGCCCACAGAAAACCCTCCCCTCGAAAAAAATAACTTTTCCGAATCAAACCAATCGCCAAATTTCAATCTCCCTTCTTCTCCTTCTTCCCCTTCGCCGGTCTCAACTTCGTAGCAGTCGCGATCATCGTATCAACCACCGCGTAAATCCTCTCCTGCTCCTTACGCGGCAAAGTCCTCAAACCATCGATCAACCTTCGCTCCCTCGCTGTCAACGTCGCCTGCGCCCCGCCACGCGTAGCCGCCGCCTTCGATCCGGCATTCCGTGCATTGGGGTTGCCGCCCCGCTCCCGCGCGAGGAGCAACTTCATCAGCTTCAATGTTGTCTCCAGAGGTTTATTAGGATGATCCGGATTGAGCCAATGATTGATGGCTCCGGGCGTGTTGCCCAGCCTGTGGGCCGCCTCAGTTTGCGACCAACCCGAAATTTCCAGCAGCCGTTTAAATTCTTCTTTTGTCGCGTCCATTTTAGTGATTTTTATAAGATAACAATTAATCCTTGACTAAACAATCTAAAAAATGTTATCTCATAAAACCTCTCACATGAAAACCAAAACGCAACCAAAATCTCTCGCCTCCAACACAACTGACGCCCGCACTTTCAAAGCCGTGATTTCTGCCACCGAGGAAAGTGTCTTCAAGCCGCCTTTCGATTATCAAAGAATCATCATCTGCCACTCAAACAGACCCGAACTCGCCCCCGCGCTCGCGCTATGTTCCGGCACAATACGAATTGGTCCTGCAGACCCAATCCCGTCCGCGCGCGCGCCGTCAGTCCTGGTCGTTGAAAATGCCGGCAAGTGCGACGCGAAAAGGCTTCAATCGCTCGTATTTCTCGTCAATCAAACACGGAGTGTCATTGTCCTTGTAGCCTGTGCGGAAGCCTTCAGACAATTAGAGGACCGTCACAAAGAAATCTGGGCCCAAATCCGTCGGCGAACCCACTTCACCTTTGAATTTAAAATATAATTTACCGCTGCAAAACCCGAAAGAATCCCTCCCTCGACGATGGGCCGTTCGTAAACGACAAAACACTTCCAGTGGCTTCCGTGGTTTGCAATCCAGTCCAACCCGCCGAATTGCTTAAGTTCGAATTGAATTGCACCGTGTAGCTCAACCCCGGAGTCGTCGAAAAATCAAACCGCACGCTGACGCCCGGAAGCAACGCAGCGTTCGCCAAAACAGGAGCCGAAGCCTTTATTGCCACTGGACCGGTGGAAATCGTCGCGCTCAATTCAGTTTCCGTCCCCGCCAATAAAGCGGTTGCGGGAATTGAGTTGGTATCCAAAGTATAAACCTTGATGAATTGAATTGTCGTCCTGTACGTTGTGTTTGACGCCAGCGTGTTGGCGGGAATTACAATTGACGTTGAACTGCCGTCCAACAACCCTGGACAACCAAACTCCCCAGATTGGAAGACCGTGCCCCCGTTCGTTTCCGACACCATCGTCACATCGATATAATCGGCTTTCCCACCCGTCATGAACGGTTCCCAGCTCAGGGTATAATCCTTTCTCGCGTTAATTGACTGGTCAGCATCAAAATTGCTCAAGGTCGGCGGATTCGGCAACGCGGCCCCGTCAGGAAGCGTCACTGAAACGGTGTTGTCAAAAATCGTAAACTGATAAGTGCCGTCCGGATAGACAGGCGCAATGTTCGTAAACGCGTCAGTTGACATTGAAACAACAAACTCTGTCCCGCCTTCCTGTTTCATCGAGACCGGCTGCCCGCCCGGCAAGGACAGTATCGCCACGCTCGCAGTGCCATCCAGGTTGGTGGCGAGCTTTATCAACGCTTCGAAACCAACGTTGTTTGTGCCTATTGGAACAGCTCCCGCTGAATTGGTCTGAACATATATGCCAGCTTCAATAATCTCATACTTCGTGACAAAATCGGCGTTCAACGGCGAAATGCACGTATTGCTAGTCTGTGCCTTCGCGCTTCCCGGACCAAAAGCCGGCAGGCAAAACAGAACCGTAAATAGGAGACGTTGGAGGGTGGATATAGTTTTCACAACTCGCATTCTATTACATTATATACCCGCGGAGAGTCAAGGCGAACGCCCCCTTTCTGCAGCCACACTTTCCAAAACTGCGGCCTCAACCAATCAACGAAAGCTCCAGCAAGAATTCTTCGTTCTCGTCGTTTCTCTGATGTAAATTTCCTCGTTTCGTGTGAAGGCTCGACATCGCCTCCCCGTCGTCGCATCCTCCATCCCGCGACGGAAAAATCAAGATGCCGCCTTTGCAACCTGTTCATCGGGGCCTGACATCCCAAAAACTAAAATTCACGGCGTTCGCGCTCGAAGCGGCGAACTCACTGTCCACCACGTACTTTTTTTACTACATCTACTTTTTCACCAGGTCTAACTTCCAATTCACAGCGATCCAAAATCTCTGGCTCGCCGCTGTCCTGGGATTTATTTATGGCATCGGCTCCTTTTTCGGAGGTCGATCCGCTCACACTCTCGGCTACTACTCGGCCGTTCGAATTGGCATCGTGACGATGCTTGTCACATTTCTCACATGCGCTTTTGTTTCGGCAACCTGGTGGGCCGTCGTCGGCCTTGCGATGATTGGCTCGGTCGGCATGGGCTTCACCTGGCCCGGCATTGAAGCGTTGGTCAGCGAGGGCGAAACGCCAGCGCGATTGCCGGCGCTTGTTGGCTTGTACAATTTCGTCTGGTCAATCACCGGCGCGATTTCCTTTTTCAGCGGCGGCGCAATCATGGAGAAATTTGGCGGACGCTCGATTTTCTTTTTGCCCTCCGCGCTTTTGCTGCTGGAATTATTCTTGATCAATTACCTTGAAAAAGTCGTTGATCGCCAGCCGGCGGTCATGACGGAAATAACGCCTCCCCTGCTTCACGCCGAACCAGAAGGCTGCCATGCCACCGTGCCGCCAAAAAAATTTCTCAACATGGCGTGGCTGGCAAACCCCATGGCTTACCTTGCGCTCAACACGGTCATCGCCACAGTTCCCAACCTTGCCGCAAGGATGAATTTTTCGCGGGCGACCGCCGGCTTCATTTGTTCCATCTGGCTTTTTTCGCGTTCGGTGACTTTTGTGGCGCTGCGCCTATGGCCTGGCTGGCACTATCGCTTCAGCTATCTTGCCTCCGCGTACCTGACGCTGATTATTTCATTCGCCGCAATTCTTCTCGCGCCTAATCCGTGGATTCTTGCTTTCGCTCAAATTTTCTTTGGCATGGCATTGGGGCTTATTTACTACTCGTCGCTCTTCTACTCAATGGATATTGGCGAAAACAAAGGCGAAGGCGGCGGCATTCACGAAGCCGCAATCGGCTTTGGCCAAGGCTCAGGACCCTCTATCGCCGCGCTTGCGCTTGGTTTTTTCCCGAGCATCCCCGGCAGTGGAACCTGCGCGGTCTCCATCATTCTTGCGCTCGGCTTCACCGGGATATGTTGGATACGATTCGCCGCGTCTGGGGCAAACCGCACTCTTACTTGACGCTGTGTGCGCCTTCCATTAGCTTGGCGATGCACCTTTGAGTGAGATTATGCAAAATTTTTTAGTCCCAATGGTTGTCGAGCAGACCGGACGCGGTGAACGTGGATACGACATCTACTCGCGGCTTCTGGTGGACCGCATCGTTTTCCTCGGCACGCCCGTGGACGACATGGTCGCCAATTTAATTATTGCCCAATTGCTCTTCCTCCAGATGGCGGAGCCGAAGAAGGACATTCACCTTTACATCAATTCTCCTGGCGGCAGCGTCACGGCGGGTTTGGCGATTTACGACACGATGCAGTTTCTGACCTGCGACGTGAACACCTATTGCATCGGGCAGGCGGCGAGCATGGGCGCGGTTCTCTTGTGCGCCGGAACAAAGGGCAAACGTTACGCACTGCCCAACGCCAATATCATGATCCACCAAATCCTCGGAGGAGCCGAAGGCCAGGCGACTGACGTTGAGATTCGCGTCAAGTACATGCTCAAGCTCAAGAACCGTCTCAACACTATTATTTCAAAGCACACGGGCAAGCCCATCGAACAAGTCGAAAAGGACTGCGACCGCGATAATTTCATGACCTCCGAGGAAGCCAAGGCTTACGGGCTGGTCGATGAAGTCGTCCAATCGCGCAAGCAGATTCCCACTCTGGGCGATGCAACGCCCGCTGATAAAATCCCTTAATTTCAGACATGGCAAGAACCGGCAATATGACAATGTGCAGCTTCTGCGGTAAATCGCACGCGGAAGTCAAAAAACTCATTGCCGGCCCCGCAGTCTATATCTGCGACAATTGCGTTCTGCTTTGCAAAAGTGTTCTCGACAAGGAGTTGACTGCGGAAACGAAGCAGGCCAGTCCCAAGTTCTCGATTCCAAAACCGAGCGAAATCAAGGCCCACCTCGATCATCATTGCATCGGCCAGACGCACCCGAAGAAAACTCTTTCGGTTGCCGTCCATAATCATTTCAAGCGCCTGATTCAAGAACCGCCAAAACCGGCTGGCGAGGCTCCCGATGAATTGAATGCCGCCCGGCACGACGAGGTTGAAATCGAAAAGAGCAACATTCTGCTCATCGGGCCAACAGGCTCTGGCAAAACCCTTCTGGCTCGCACGCTTGCCAAAATTTTGGATGTCCCTTTTGCCATCGCAGATGCTACGACTTTGACCGAAGCTGGTTACGTTGGTGAAGATGTGGAGAACATTATCCTTCGCCTCCTCCAAAATGCCGATTACGACGTCAAGCGCGCGCAAATGGGAATCGTTTATATTGACGAAATCGACAAGATTGCGCGCAAGACCGAAAATGTCTCCATCACGCGAGACGTTTCCGGCGAGGGCGTTCAACAGGCTTTGCTGAAAATTCTTGAAGGCACCGTTTGCAATGTCCCGCCTCAGGGCGGACGCAAACATCCGCAGCAGGAATATATTCGTGTGGATACGAGCGGGATTTTATTTATCTGCGGCGGCGCTTTTATTGGTTTGGAGAAAATCATTCAACGCCGCCTCGGCAACCGCGTCATGGGATTTGGCGCTGCCGAAAAAAGCCGCAAGGTCGCAGGTATTGAACGCGACAAAGTCCTGCAAATGGTCGAGCCTGAAGATTTGATCAGCTTCGGATTCATCCCGGAATTTGTCGGGCGCCTGCCAATGGTCACCGTCCTCGAGGAACTCACCGAAGATCAGTTGATTCAGATCATGACGGAGACCAAAAACGCCCTCATCAAGCAGTTCAGCAAATTGCTGTTCATGGAGGGCGTCGAACTGGAATTTACGCCGGACGCCCTTCGCGAACTCGCGGCGCAGGCGATCAAAAAAGGCACCGGCGCGCGCGCCTTGCGCAGCCTTGTGGAAAAAATCATGCTTGACGTGATGTACGACGCTCCCACCAGCGGCGATATCACCGGAGTGACCGTGACCCGCTCAGCCGTTCTGGGCGAATCCGCGCCGGTCATCCGTCGCAAGAGCGATCAGGCCGCCGCCTGATCTAACCGCGGGCCGTTTCGTTGCGTCCCGCCACACAAACGTTGTGGACTTCGACCCTAATAAATTCGTAGCCAAGACCGTTCGCGCAATTCCGCGTTCGGGCATTCGTGACTTCTTCGACATCGTCCAGACCATGAAGGACGTGATTTCCCTCGGTGTCGGCGAACCCGACTTTGTCACGCCGTGGCACATTCGCGAGGCGGCGATTTACGCACTCGAAGCCGGGCGCACTTCCTACACGTCCAATCTCGGCCTTCTCTCGCTACGCGAAGCCATCGCCACAAGCGTAGAGAAGAACTTCTCGGTCGCCTACAATCCCAAGACGGAAATCCTCATTGCCGTTGGTGTCAGCGAGGCAATGGACCTTGGTTTTCGAGCGGTCATCAATCCCGGCGACGAAGTCATCTACCACGAACCGTGCTATGTGAGCTACGCGCCCGGAATCAGCCTTGCCCACGGCATTCCTGTCGCTGTTTCGTGCCGCGCCGAAGACGGGTTTTCCGTGACAGCCGAGGCAATTGAAAAGGCGATCACGCCTCGCAGCAAACTTTTAGTCCTCAACTTCCCGACCAATCCGACCGGCGGCACTATGGAACGCGCGGAATTGGAAAAAATCGCCGATGTCGCGCGCCGTCACAATCTTCTTGTCATGACCGACGAGATTTATTCCGAGCTGACGTTTGAAGGCGGCCACACGAGCATTGCCTCGCTTCCCGGAATGAAGGAGCGCACGATTTTCCTGCACGGTTTTTCCAAGGCCTACGCGATGACCGGTTTTCGGATCGGCTACGCTTGCGGCCCCGCGGAGATCATCGAAGCCATGATGCGCGTTCACCAATATTCGATGTTGTGCGCCAGCATTATCAGCCAGGAAGCTGCGTTGGAAGCCATCAAGCATGGCGAACCCGATACCGTCGAGATGCGCGAGCAATACCGTGTCCGCCGCAATTTCATCGTCAACGCCTTCAACGAAATCGGTTTGACATGCCATCTGCCTCGCGGTTCGTTTTATGCCTTTCCGTGCATTCGTTCGACCGGCCTGACTTCCAAGGAATTCGCGTGGCGCTTGTTGGAAGAACAAAAAGTCGCGTGCGTTCCCGGAAGCGCCTTCGGCCCAAGCGGCGAAGGTTTTCTCCGCTGCTGTTTTGCCACCGCGCTTGATCGCATTGAAATCGCCGCCGAGCGAATGGGCCGTTTTGTAAAAGGTTTGAAATGACCCGAAAAAACCTCACACTTGCCACATGAAAATCGGCATTGGATCCGATCATGCTGGGTTCGAATACAAAGAGCGAATCAAGCAATTGCTTCGTCAATTGGGCCACGAAGTTCGCGACTTCGGCGTCAACAGCGGCGCCCAACCAGTGGACTACCCTGTTTATATCCGGCCCGTTGCCGAGGCGGTTGCCAAAGGCGACGTCGAGCGGGGAATTGTTCTCGGCGGCTCAGGAAACGGCGAAGCCATTGTCGCCAACCGAGTTCACGGCGTCCGTTGCGCGTTGTGCTGGAACCTTGAAAGCGCGCGCCTGGGCCGCGAGCACAACGACGCCAACGTGCTTTCCATCGGACAACGCATGATGCCGCCCGAACTCGCGCTGGAAATCGTAAAAATCTGGCTCAACACCCCCTTCTCCGGCGGCCGCCACGAAACCCGCATCCGCCAAATCGACGCATAAGCAACGCGAAGCGTCGTGGAGTGCGGCAGCCCTCTGCCGCTTTCGATTACCAAATGTGGCTGAGGAAGACCGCCAGTGAACAAGGCAAATATTTTTTCAAATTTATGGATTGGGAAGACGCCATAGAGGTAGAAATAGAGTTCATCTTCGATAATCAGCGATCCGAAGGGCATTTGGTTGTACGCAGGTTGATCCTTCCAGGCCCCGCAATCCGACTAACGCCCGAGTCCACAATCGGAGGGTGTAGGATTAAATCGCTCGGGTTAGGGCCACGCGCATTTCATTCGAATGGTTCTCTACGATTTGATCTTTTAGTATTCGAGCTACAGAATCGGCTGGATTGTGGACAATTCACAAGAGGCCAGCGCCTTGTCGTCAAAAAGATTCAGATTATTCACCAATAAGGCTTTTATTCGCTCCCGATTTCTCGAATAAATTGATTTGCGTTCCAGCGGACTTCTGTTAGCTTCACTGTCCCTTTGGACGATTGTCGTCTGGAAGGAAACGGCCTCAAATCCGTCCCCGCGTGGGGTTGGGCGGCCATAATAACACTAAAATTAATCCCGTGTTCCGCGGGATGGTTCGCGCCGGATGACGGCCCGGGCTTCTAACAAAAGGAAAATTGTGATCAGTATTGGCATCAAAGAATTGCTCGATTCAGGCGTCCATTTCGGACATCAAACAAAGCGTTGGAACCCCAAGATGAAGCCTTTCATCTTCGACGCCCGCAACGGCATTCATATCATTGACCTCAGCAAGACCCTTACGCAGCTCGAAGCCGCGTGCAACTTCCTGCACGGCATCGTTGCCAAGGGCGGTCATGTTCTCTTCGTCGGCACCAAGAAGCAAGCCCAGGAAGCCGTCAAGGAATCGGCCAAGTCTTGCAACCAGCTTTACGTCACCGAACGCTGGCTCGGCGGAACGCTCACCAATTTCAACACCATCAAACGCTCCATCGCGCGTCTCAAGACAATCGAGAAATGGGAAACCGACGGCAGCATAAACAATTACGTCAAACAGGAACAGTCGATGTACCGCCGCGAGGCCGCCCGCCTGTTCAAGAACCTCGATGGTATCCGCACGATGGATAAATATCCGGCGGCCATGTTCGTCGTTGATATCAAGCGCGAGCACAACGCCATCGCCGAAGGTCGCCGTCTGAAAATTCCAATCGTCGCCCTTGTCGATACGAATTGCGATCCAGAGTTGGTCGATTATCCCATCGCCGGCAACGACGACGCGATTCGCTCCGTTCGTTTGATTTTGCAGACTGTTGTGCAAACGGTGATTCAGGCCCGCGCCGAATACGAAGCCAAGTATGGCCGCCGCCGTGAAGAGCAAGCCGCGGAAGCCGCCGCTGCCGCGACTCCCGCTGTTCCAGCCGAAGCGCCCGCCCCCGAACCAGCTTCTCCCGCCGCCCTCGCAGGACTTGCGACGGCCCAGCCCTAACCTTTAACCTGGAATTGACATATGGCTGATTTTTCCGCCGCCGATGTTGGCAAGCTGCGCGAGACCACTGGCGCAGGCTTGATGGATTGCAAAAAGGCCCTCGTTGAGGCGCAGGGCAACTTTGACGCCGCCGTCGATATTCTCCGCAAACGCGGGGGCGTTTCCGCCGCGAAGAAGGCGACGCGCGAAACGAAGGAAGGCGTCATTGCTCAGCACATTCAACCCGGCGCAAAAGTCGGCGTGCTGGTGGAAGTCGATTGCGAAACCGATTTCGTCGGACGCAACGAATCCTTCCGCGCCATGTGCGACGAAGTGGCCCGCAAACTCGCGGGCGGCGCTTCAATTGAATCGCTGGAGGCCGACCGGGTCGCTGCCGTGGCGCGCATCGGCGAGAACATTCAGATCCCGCGGTTCACGCGCTTTGAAGTCGCGGGCAGCGGAATCGTCGCCGCCTACATTCATACCGGCGCGAAAGTCGGAGTGCTCGTGGAAGTCGGCGCGGGCAAGGACGCCACTGTTGCCAGCGAAGATTTCAAGCAATTGGTGCGCGACATCACGTTGCAAATCGCCGCCGGCAATCCGACCGTCATTAGCCGCGAGCAGGTTCCCGCCGAGATTCTCGCCAAGGAAAAGGAAATCGCCGCCGACCAGGTCAAGAACAAACCGGCGCAGGCCATCGCGAAGATCGTCGAAGGCAAGCTGGAGAAATTCTACCAGGGCGTTTGCCTCGTGGACCAGGGTTTTGTCAAGCGTAATTCTGAAGTCACCGTCAAAGAGCACATCGGCGGAATCGCCAAACAGCTCGGTGACGAGATCGCGATTCGCCGCTTTGTCCGCTACCAAGTCGGCGAAAGTCCCGCAGCGTAAACGGAAACCCGTCTGACTTGAACAGAAGGTAACGAAGCCAACGAAGGAATCTCAGAGGTATCGCGCCGTTTTTTAATTTCGCCTTTGCTTGGTCTCTTCGTTTCCTTTGTTAGCTTCTGTTCAATTTCGGGGTTTTGCCTGAATAGTTTGCCCGGCGTAAAGCGCGCTTTTATCCCATCTCCGGCCCGGCAATTGCGAACTGCTGTTGCGGATTTCCCGCGCAGCAGTTCTCGCCAAGCCACACCGCGTCAAGCTTCTCCCATTTTTCCTCCCGCACCGATGATCACAAACGGGGCGCTAGAGCAGTTTAACTTAAGCTGTATCCGCCGGGGTAGGACGGTCTTCGGGGAGCGCGGTCGTCTCGACCGCCGCGTCTGGCGTCTCGCCAGACGCTCTTGTCGAACATTTTATACGCCGCGTAGAGCTGGATTGTTCCGTCGGCGAGACGCCGACGGATGCGACCGAGACGGTCGCGCTCCCTGCAGCGCCAAATTTGTGGCTCCAGTTTTACTTAAACCGCTCTAACCGTGCGAAAGCTGTCAATCAATTGGTGGAATCAAGGCTGAGATTTCGTAAATCTCACCCTTCAATGGCTTGACGGAAATCCCCGGTTTTTGCATAATGGAAAACTCGTGAAGGCTCTGATTCTCCTGCTTTGTTCCTCGCTGGTTGCAGGGGTATTCTGCCATCCGGTGTCGGCGGAGATTTTGACCGCAAGGAGTTCGACCGGGCAGTTTTTTGCGACGGAAATTCGTTCCCTGCGCTATCCCGGTCAGTCCCCAAAGCCCGTTCGCGCGCAAATGGCTGGAACGTGGGGTTACATCCTCGTTGCTCCGAGAAATCCCTCGAACACCGACGAGACAAACCTTGATCTGGAGCCGTCGCTGCTCGTCGTCACTTGCGAACGGCTCAAGTCGCATTTTCTTCAGGAAATGGGGCTGGACGATGACTGGAAAGGCAAGGTTAACCTATTGATTAATCCCGCGCTCGCCGAGTCGAGCCGGCCTCAATTGACCGCCGAATACCACCCCGACGGATGGCGTTACAATATTACTTTGCCGAAAACGATTACAAAGCGGCTTCTTGTCCGCGTCGTCGTTGATACCTTGTTTCTGGAAGTCGCCAATCGCAATGCCGGCAGTCACAGCGCGCAAATCCCGTTCTGGCTTTACGAAGGGATGGGCGCCCATTTGCAGTCCTTCACCCTGCCGACCGATCTCCTCCAGCCAAGCGAGCAAATGACCGGGGCCAATTTCAGATTGAAAGGACTCCAGACCGTCCGTCAGGAATTGCGCGAACATCCACCGCTCAGTTTTCAGCAATTAAGCTGGCCGACCGAAGTTGATGCCGACGGTCCTGAAGGGGAACTGTTCCGCAGTTGCGCGCAATTATTCCTGGAGCAACTGCTCCAGCTTAAAGATGGAAACCGGCTCCTCGCGAAAATGCTCCACGAACTGCCTGGCGACTACAATTGGCAAACGGCGTTCCTCTCCGCGTTCCGCCCGCATTTTCATCAGTTGCTCGATGTCGAGAAGTGGTGGGGCCTAAGCGCCGTTAATTTTGCCCGCGGCGATATTGCGGAACCCTTGAAATCCGATAACTGCGCGAAGGAATTGCGCAACGCCCTGGATGTTCCTGTGCTGGTGCATTTCGCCTCCCAACGGCTTCCGGCAGAAGCGAAGATCACGTTGCAGGAGGTGATTCAGAAATGGCCGGAAGGCGACGCGCATTTAGCTCTGCAACAGTGCATGGAGCAACTCCGATTTCTCCACTTCCGCGCTCCGCCGGAATATCGGCCCCTGGTGGATCAATACCTGAAAGTCCTGGCAACCTACGCCAAAGCCATCCAGCAACCTGGCTTGGAGTGGACTGCCGGAAAAAATCATCCGTCCGCGCTGGCCTTCCTGAAATCCGACGCGGCGACGCAATTGGATGGCCTGGACAGGCAACGCGCCGCATTGCGTGTTTCAGCGACTGCCACAGCCTCCAACACACGATAGAGCGCTCTAAAAACTTGCCTCTTCGGCGGTTTTACCCAACGTTTCCGGCGTGAAAGTGGTTCAATCAACGCAATCAATGCAACGTCTCGTCCGCAGTTGGCAATCGGCCAAAGTGCCGGTTGCGTTTGTGCCGACGATGGGCTACCTGCACGCCGGGCATATCAGCCTGGTTGAACGCGCCCGCCGAGCCGTCGAACCAAATGGCAAAGTGGTTGTCAGTATTTTCGTCAATCCAACGCAATTCGCTCCGACTGAAGACCTTGCGAAGTATCCCCGCGATCTGGCCCGTGACAAGAAGCTTTGCTCCGAGGCTCGCGTCGATGTCTTGTTTGTCCCGCCGGACGGCGACATGTATCCGCCGGGTTACAGCACGTTCGTCGTTGAGGAATCCCTGGCGCGCGGGATGGAAGGTTCGTCGCGACCGACTCATTTTCGCGGAGTGGCGACGGTTGTGGCCAAGCTTTTCAACATTGTTTTGCCGCAGGTGGCCGTATTTGGCGCAAAAGATTTTCAGCAAGCCGCCGTTGTTTCAAGAATGGTTCGCGATCTCAATTTTCCGCTGAAAATCATCGTGGCGCCGACGTTCCGGGAAAAGGATGGACTCGCGATGAGTTCCCGAAACAAATACCTGACACCTGAGCAACGTTCACAGGCGGTAATTCTTTGGACTGCCCTTCAAAACGCAAAAAAAACTGTCGCCTCTAGTGCTATTCCTGCGACGCAATTAAGGAACCAGCTAACCAAGCTGATTGCCACAAAATCAGAAGCGCGCCTGGATTACATCGAGTTCTTCGATCCGCAAACGCTTCAACCGGTCAGCAGCGTTGGAAACGGAACCCGCATGGCGCTGGCGGTATTTTTCGGCAAGACCCGCCTGATCGACAACGCCAAGTTATAGCGGGGTTCAAATGAAGCTATAGCCAGCCTGTTCGGACGGTCTGTGGGGAGCGCGGTCGTCTCGACCGCCGCGTCTGGCGTCTCGCCAGACGCTCTTGTCGAACATTTTACTCGCCACCGTAGTGTTGGATTGTTCCGTCGGCGAGACGCCAACGGATGCGACCGAGACGGTCGCGCTACCCTGCTGCACCAAAATTTGTGGCTACAGTTGTACTTAAAATGCTATAGAGCATCGACCGGCACACCGGGCATCGGTTGGATGATTTTGGTTTTGGGAAGGCGTTCCCGGATTTGGTCCTCAAACCATTGACGCGAATCCGCTTCGCCGTGCCCAAGCAAAACAGTGCGAGGCGCAAGCGAACAGGCAAAGTCTAAAAGTGATTCACGATTCGCGTGGGCCGTTAGATCGAATTCCTGAATCTCGCAATTTCGCGTCACTTCACCGGAACTCGCGCTGAAAATGAACGGCTCGCCGGGTTTGGAAAGTTTCAGCCGCCCACCAGGAGTTCCGGGATCGGCATAACCGACAAAATAGATCGCCTGCCGCTGGTCCGGGAACATTCTTTCAGCAAGATCGTGCGCGGGAGTGCATTCCGTCAGCATTCCCGCAGTGAGCACAAAGATTCGCCCGGCCCCGAGCTTGATGGTCTCCAACTCTTCCCTTTCCAGAACTATAAGCTGCAAGTCTTTCGAGAGAGTCAGATCGGGCAAATGCCGCCGGGTGATGTAAGCCTTGTGATCGTAAATCTCCGTGAACACTCGCCCAAGACCACCAATGTAAATGGGCTGCCTGGGAATTTGGCCTGCTTTCATCATCTGGCTGAGCATCGCCAGGATTTCCTGCGTGCGTCCCAATGCGAATGCCGGCATCAAAACGCTTCCACGCCTTGCCAACACGCCTTGAATCGCTTCACCGAGACGTTTTATCTCAGCTTCGCGCGTAAAACCTGGGGTTGGGACGCGATTTCCGCGTGTTGTTTCCATGATGAGAACATCTGGCCGGATGCCCTCAAAATTTGCTGATTTCAGAAGGGTTTGGTCGTGAAAACAAACGTCGCCAGTGTAAAAGAGGTTTTCAGACTTGCCCTTCACCAAAATTCCCGCTGATCCCAAGGTATGACCAGCATCGTAGAATTCAAGCACTGGCGACGGCATCCCTGCCCGCGCTTTCTTAAAGGAACCCCATTCGATCTCGCGGTTGTATCGAAAGGCTTGAAACTTGTCTTCCTGGTCCTCGACTTCGTGATGGGTGAACAGCGGGTATTCCCGAATCCCCTGTTCTTCGCGCTGCCGAAGCATGACGTTTACGGAATTATGCAGCACCCGGCCTGCTATCGCGTGACTTAACTCAGTCATCAGCACATGAGCGGTCGGAAAATGGCGCATCGCCACCGGCAAAGAACCAAGGTGATCGTGATGGCAGTGCGAAATGGCAATGGCATCGACTTCCTGGTTATCGGCAACGGAATAGAGCGGCAACGCGGCCCGGCCATCGCGTTTGGGATGCATTCCAGCGTCCATGAGAAGCCGGTAACCATCTAATTCCACGAGCCAGGCGCTTGCGCCAATGTCAGTATCAGGGTTGAGGTTTGTAATACGCATGTAACAGAAGCAAAGTTACGCCGTAAACCTCCGGAACACCCGGCATTGGCCTTCATTTGCTAAGCGAATGTTTAACAACGCTTTCCACAAATTAACGGACAAGAGCTATATTTGCCAGCCTTCATCTTCTTCTTGAAACGAAAAAAAAGATTTGAACGTTTCGCGAAATTCAGGCGTCATACTAATAGCCTCAAGCAAGAGGCCGAATGGGTTTTTGGTTTTCCCATCCGGTTATACGCTTGAGGTCAAGGGTTGGTTAGTTTGGTTGTTGGGGGGCGAACGCTGCAATGGCGTTCGCCCTTTTTTTTGCGGAATTACTGCCGAAGAAGAGCCCAAAACCGCAATCCGCGCGTGCTCACGGTAAGGTGGGTAAAACCAAGCTGTTCCATGATCGCTTCGTAGATGGCAATCCCTGTCAATATGACATCCGCCTTGTCGGCTGGAAGGCCGGCGATTTTCTGTCTTTCGCTCAGCGGCATTTGCCATTGCGATTCCAATTGTTCTCGCACGACTTCGAGCGGAATCGGATTAGATTCGATTTTTTCACGGTCGTAATCCTCAAGATGCCCGTGAATACGTGAAAGGATCGTTGCACTGCCTCCCACTCCAACCAATTGCACCGATCGCTTGCACGCCGTCAACGCCGGTCGCACCAATGGAACCACCTGCCCTTTGAGAAATTCCTTCAACCCAACGCGGCAGGCCATCAACGCCCGCAAACCGGGAGGATCGCCCGGGCGCAATTGTTCCAACAAACGTACCGTTCCCAGGTTGTAACTGTCACGAAATTGCGGCACGGCATTGTCTCCTACGATGAATTCCGTGCTTCCACCGCCCACATCCACAATCAGCACGGGCGATTTGGCAAGTTTCGGATTGCTGGTGACTCCTCGAAAGGCCCAATCAGCTTCTTTATCGCCTGAAATGACTTCCAGTTCCGCGCCGCTGCTTTTCCGAATGGCGGTAATCAAATCTGCGGCGTTGCTGGCGTCTCGCGCGGCGCTGGTGGCAATGACTCGAAGCGACTTGGCCCCAAGTTTTCGGGCTTCGTCGGAGTAAATTCTCACCACTTCGGCTGTGGCGGCAATTGCGGAGGCTTGAAGCTTTTTGGTGGCGTAAAATCCCGCGCCCAAGCGGGTTTGCTTGCTGGTTTCAATGACTGGAGTGACCAGACTCCCTGCGACGTCGCCAACCAGGAGTTTCACCGAGTTGGTGCCGACGTCGATCACGGCTCGCCGGTTTGGACTGCTCGGGTTCATCGTGAACCTGTTCCATTTTACTCTTTTAACTGCTTCGCCGCGCGGCGCGCCAGGACAGCGCCGCCGATAATTCCTGCGTCATCGCCGACTTTGCTCGCGATGATTTCGATCCCCTTGTGTGTGCCGCTCATGATGTAATCCTCGGCGGTTTCAACGATGATGGCCATCATCTCATCGCCGAGAGCATCAATAACGCCGCCGCCAAGCACGACGATTTGCGGATTGAGAATATTGATCAGATTGGCGACCGCAACCCCGGTGTATTCGGCGGCTTCCTCAATGATCTTCTCGACAAGTTTATCGCCTTTCCTGACGGCCTTGCGCAAATCACCGCTGCGCAAATCGGCCAGGTCATCGCCGAGCATTTCGGTGAGGACGGATTTTTGGCCGGCCTTGATCGCGGCGGAAATGGAACGGAAAATTGCGCCGCGACTTGCGAGAGCTTCAAAGCAGCCGCGATTGCCGCAATTACACTTCGGCCCGCCGACCTGGATCACCATGTGCCCAACTTCGCCAGCCGTGCCGTTGAAACCGGAATACAGTTTTCCGTCCGCAATAATTCCCGCGCCAATTCCAGTGCCGATGAAAATTCCGACCATGTGGCGCGGCTTGGCCTGCAGTTCTTTTTCAAAAACCCCAAGCGTTGCGCCGTTGCAATCATTCTCGACGGAGACCGGGATTCCGCCGATCTGCTTTTCAAGGGCTTTCTTCAGCGGAATGTCCTGCCAGTTAAGATTCGGCGCAAAAATGACGCTGCCCGACTTGGAATCGATTGCCCCCGGCGCGCCTATGCCGACGCCCTTGATTTGTTTGATGTCCAAATCGCATTCATCCACGGCGTCGCGGATGCAGCGGGCGATTCGGTCGATGACTCCATCGGCCCCGCGCTCGGACTTCGTGCTCATCTTCGTGCGACCGAGACAGGCAAGTTTTTCGTCAAAGACTCCGGTCAGAATCTTGGTGCCGCCTAAATCGACACCCACGTAGTATTCGGCTTTTATAGTGGCTTCAGGCATGGTGGTCCTTTTGTTGACTCTTGTGCCGTTTTACTCCGCGAGGATGCTTTCGATCCTGCGGCGGAGTTCGATGTTGATCTCGTCCGGGGAACGGTGGCCATCGACAATCGTGAAACCGTAGGTGCGCTGCAATTCCTTGAACTTGGCGGTCACGAGGGATTGATACTGCAAAAAACTGTCAAACATATCTCGTGACAACCCCAGATCCATCCCGCTTTCCCAATAATTAAGCGCCTGCTTTTTGGCAAATGTCCGCTCGACCAATTCCTGCGGCTGAACGTTCAAGTAAAACACCACGTCCGGCACGAGCGCAATTCCGTATAGATTTTTCAACCATCCGGGGTCCATTCCGCGCACCATGTCGCGAACCATCAATGTGTAAATGTAGCGATCGGCCAGGACCATCGAACCCGACCGCAACCCCGGCAGGATGTTGTTCTCCAACTGGTCCGCAAAATCGGTCGCATAAAACAGACTCAATGTCGTATGACTGAGAATGTTGCCCTGTTGCGCCTTGTCCAATTCTTCACTGACCAGGGACGAGCGCTTCAACCCGATCTGGATGGTGGCGTGTCCGGTGCCTTCCAACCATTCCACCAAACGCGCAATCTGCGTCGAGCGCCCGGAACCATCCGCGCCTTCGACGACAATCAATTTTCCCGCGAGTCGCGAAAGATCAACACCCGGCACACCTTGCCCATAGAATCGGCGCGGTTTGATTCGCGGAACAACGATCCCGTTGTGCGCTTTTTTGGGATGGGACGCTTTCTTGGCTTTCATTTCTTTTGATAGCGTTTGTGGAGCACGTACTTGCTCAGGTCAGTCTTCGCAGCGACCAGGTCCCGCACGATGGATTGCTGGGCTTCGATGCATTGGCTCCCGTCCATCACCAGGAAATTGAATTCCGTGCTCATTGCCAAATATTGCTCCAGAATTCGGCCCTGAAAAATCCGGAAGCTTTCGTAAGGATCGGTCGAAAGCCCCAGGTCCATTCCAGCTTCAAAGTATTTCAACTGCGGACGGCCATCCAAAATGCGCTGTAGGGAAGTTTCAAGTGGCGCCTTGAAGAAAAAAACCAAATCGGGAAGCGCCGCAAAATTATAAATGCCGCGGACCCACTCGGGAGGACAACCGCGAACGGTGTCGCGCGCGAATGCCGTAAAAATATAACGATCGCACAAAACCAGATACCCGGCGCGAAGGAGCGGAAGCAGTTGCCGCTCGTAACGATCCGCAAAATCCGTGGCGTGTATCAGACTGAAAGTCGTGGGAGAAAGGAGTTCGCGCTTCTTGCCCTTGCTGGTGGCATTCTTGACAAGCGTTGAGGAATTCCATTCGCTGAAAAAAACCTTGAGTCCCTGGAGTTCCAGCCAGCGTTTGAGGAGGTAAATTTGAGTGGATTTGCCGGAGCCGTCGAGGCCTTCGACCGCGATAAGTCTCCCCGGCAATCCCATTTCGGAAAATGTCTTCATCGAACCCCGCTGTTGTAAAGTCTAAGTCGCGCAAAGGGAAACAAAATCCGCGATGATTGGTGGTCAATTTGGCAAAAGACCCGTTATGAAATCGAAATATATTCAGCTCCTGCGCGGAACTGGAGGATACGGTTTCCATAACGCAAATTAAGGACTCTCGACTCCGCCTCCAAAACCATGTATAATGACAGGCATGATTGTCACGACGGAAATTGGAACCCGGCAATTGGCCGACCTGATAAAGCAGGTTCAGGCGGGCGATGAGGTCTTGCTTACGCAGGACGCCAAACCAGTGGCCAAACTTGTGGCTGCACCCGCAAACTCCGCCGTGTCCCGCAAGGCGGTTCCCATACGCTCGATTCCCGGTCATCAGGTATTGATTCCCAACGTTTCACAAGAAGAGCTGGCTGAAGAAATGTTCAACCGACCATGATTGGTTTGGACTGCAACATTCTGGTTCAGCTTGCTTTCGCCGAACATCCAGCCAATAAAAAAACGCAAGTGATCGTGGAAGCAGAAATCGAGAGCGGCGAAGACTTGGTTTTCCCTTCTCTAATCATCACTGAATTTCTTCATGTTGCGACGGACGGGCGCAGATTTTCACCTCCATTGAACATGCTCGACGCGATGGCGTGGATTCAGGAATTCATGGCCAATCCAGCGGTCCGTTTGATTGAGCCAACGCAGGCAAGTTTGGATCAAACGCTGCAATGGATGATACAATTTAATTTAGGCCGCAAACGCATCCTTGACACGCATCTTGCAGCTATTCTGGCCACGAATGGCGTTCGCCGTTTGTTGACTTCAAACCCGTCCGACTTCGCTTTGTTTGGCGTTTTGGAAACCGTCACGCCTTGAATTGACGTGGCCTAATTGATCAATGGATTCCATCGCCGCCTGACTGCGGGGATTGACATGCCAGCATAAAAAAAGACGCCCGCCTTTCAGCGAGCGTCTAATTGGTTTTTACAAGGGAGGTTTCCACCCCGCCGGGCAGCTTACCGTCGGCGCCGTGCTTTGCTCTCAACACGAATGGAGCAAGGACGAAGTCCGGGACGGGATAATGACCCGATGCCAACGAAACCCAGGGACAAAATTGCGAGCATGACCAAATTCAATGTCGAAATAGTTACGGAAAAACCTGCCGCCACAATCGTCACGCATGCCAGAATATTTCCAAACGTTTTCATAAGAAACTCAGTTAAACTCAGTCGTTTACCCTATAGAAAGTTCCATGCCAGCGAGAAAACTACGCTCATCCTTATTCATAATCGGCTTATCGATAACAACTTGTGCCAAAACCATGTTTTGTTTATTGACTGAAGAGTGGAAGAAAATCCGACAAGGTTTTGCGCTCCACGCGGTTTTGGTTTGGAGGGAGATTCTTACGGAATAGGCATAATACATTGTGGGTTAGCAACTTGTGAATTATCAAATAAAATTGCACTTAAGGCATTTTTTCGCCATGTAAACAAACCCGACACGTTTTAATATTAAGCACGGAGCATTGTCGTTGACCGAGAAGAAGTTGAGAATTTGCGTCCCTTAGTTCGCGTCAAAAGGACGGGCGACTGGGGAGTCTCTGGCAAAAATTAAAAACGATGGTAAATATCCGTGCGCTTTGGGAGTGGATGGCAATATGCAAAGAAACAAACGGCTTGCCGATTTGTTTAAATGATGTTGAGATTGCGGCACTGAAAAGTTGAAAGCCGATAAAAAGATGATAAGTTTGCGACCTCTTAGATCGGAATGCAACAACTTATGACCACCGAAGCGACACCTGTTCAAAGGACGACAGGAAACACATCACAAAGCAAGATTATGGGCGAAACAATCCCAAAAAACGCGCCCAACGCCCCCGAGGCCGCACAACGCACGATTCAATTGCCGATCCATTTTATAAAAAGTTCGCATTTCCGAGTGGTTCATGCGTGCGGGGCTTGGTATGGAGGAGATTCCGAGCGGAATCTGCATTTAACATTTTTCAACGAACGGACTGCCATTCCTAAAAAGATGGTGCTCAATGTCAACGAGCAGGGAATGATCGTGGGTGAAGATGTGCAACTGCGAGATTCAAAAGAAGGCGTCATCAGGGAAATGGAGGTGGATATTATTTTTTCGGTGCCTGCTGCGGTCGAATTCTACAAAACTCTTGGAGACAATCTGAAAAGATTAAATGCAATTTAGAGCTAATGAATCCTCATCTAAATTATACAGTCTTTTTGCCTCTTGGCTGCGTTGCACCTTCAGATGATGTTCCCGGATCATGGGTGACATATGATTTGCAACACGTATATACAAACCCCGGCTTACACGGCGATCTTGAGATTTTCAAAAATGGGGTATTCATCAACGATGAATCTGGCAATTTTTGGGAAAAGGTGTTCCCCCTCGAGGTTGAGAGGGATTCACTGTCGGCCCGGTTATGGCTAATAAAACGCATGGAAGCCTTGCATCACAGGCCGCCGCCTACCTTACAGAAAGCGCGGGAGCAATGGAGGGCAGCAATGGAATCCAGCAGGAAATTAAACGACAGGCAGCTTGCCTCGTCGAATGGGCAAAGGAACGAGGCCTCCTCCTAACCGACTCCTGCACTGAGGGTCTGGAAAAAATTGAGCTTGAGCCAGACACGTTAGAGCATGCGGTTTATTTGAGGCATTCCGACCGACGCGTTGTTAAATGCACCAAACCGGGAAAATTTGGTTTGGGGCATGGCGCTGGAGGACAATATGGAAGACATTGCGACGCAACCCCTTTGTTTTATTTACAGAGACTTGAGTTGATGAATCAGGAATTCCCTACAGATTTGCGCCTTGAGGGAATTGCGTTGGAAAATCCTGATATTGAAAAGCAAAGAAATTTAAAGCCGTATATAGTGACCTCACAGCGCCTTATCGAAGCAATAGATAAAAATCGCCAGCATCCGTCTGAGGCGGAAATAGCGGGCATGATGACAAAACTGGGATTTAAGCTGCTTCCAAATTCCTGTTATAATTGGATCCGAGAATATGATGGAATTGTCGTTACTGATACCAAAATACGCAACTTTATTGTTTCTGAAGAAGGCATTCTTCCGATTGATTTGATAATTAGCAGAAGGCGACATTTAGCAACAATTCGATAGAGCACTACCCGTCATCGGCGGCGGCGTCAGCAGCCTGACTACCGCGTTGCTGCTCCAGCGTGGCTTCAACGTCAACGTTGTGGCCGAAAATCTTGCTCCCAACGTTACCTCTGTGATCACCGAGGCTTTGTGGAAATGGCCGCCGGCGGTTTTCAGATCCCATCAGAATCTTATATTAACGCGCCGTATGTGACTTTGCTAGTTCATCTGCTTCTTGCGGCGTTTGTAAATCCGTTCAAAACGCGATAGTCTTCGCTGTCATCGTTGCCAAAGTATGAACACGCCAAAACTGCCTGCTTTCGATTTTCAGCCGAAGCCATATACCGGCCCATCTGCCGATGAGGTCCTGAAGCTGCGCCGCGAATTTCTCAGTCCGGGTCTTTTTCTTTATTACAAAAAGCCGCTGATGCTGGTTGAGGGCAAAGCGCAATATGTATTCGACGAGAAAGGCCGCCGCTATCTCGACGGACTCGGCGGAATTGTCACGGTCAGCGTGGGCCATTGTCATCCGCACGTCGTGGCGGCGATCCAGCGGCAGAATGAGACCTTGCAGCATTCCACCACGATTTATCTGCATCCGAACATTGCCGAATACGCGCGCCATCTCGCTTCAAAAATGCCTGGAAATTTGAAGGTTTGTTACTTCGTGAATTCCGGTTCCGAGGCGACCGACCTTGCGCTTTTGATGGCGCGCGCTCACACAGGCAATTTCGATTTTATCGCGCTTCGCAATGGTTATCACGGCGGCAACATGGCCGGGATGGGCGTCACGGCGCACAGCAATTGGAAATTCAACGTGCCGCACAATTTTGGCGTTCATCACGCAATCACGCCGGATCCATATCGCGGACAATGGAGCCAGGCCGACGTGGATGCCGGGAAGAATTACGCGGCGGATGTTAAAAGTCTAATTGACTACGCAACCTCCGGACGCGTCGCGGGATTTATCTCGGAAACCATTCAAGGCGTCGGCGGCTGCGTGGTTTATCCGGACGGTTATCTGAAGCATGTGTATGAGCACGTTCGGGCCGCTGGCGGCTTGTGCGTCGCCGATGAAGTTCAGACGGGGTTCGGGCGGACTGGGACGCATTTCTGGGGTTTTGAAACGCAGGGCGTGATTCCTGACATCGTCACGATGGCCAAAGGCATCGGCAACGGCTGCCCGCTCGCGGCGGTCGTCACAACGCCGGAAATCGCCGCGGCACTGACGCAGCGGGTGCATTTCAACACGTTCGGCGGCAATCCGGTTGTTTGCGCGCAAGGCAACGCGGTGCTGGAGGTTATCGAAAAAGAAAAACTTCAGGCCAACGCGCTGAAGATCGGCGGCGTCATTATGGCCGGGCTGGAAAGGCTCAAGGCGAAGCACAGCATCGTCGGCGACGTTCGCGGGAAAGGGTTGTTGCTTGGAATGGAACTGGTCAAAGATCGCGCGACGAAGGTACCCGCAAAATCCGAGTGCGCGCAAGTCGTTGAAACCTGCCGAGACCTGGGATTGTTGATCGGCAAAGGCGGTTTGCGGGGCCAGACAATCCGAATCGCGCCGCCGATGTGCCTGACGGAGGCCGATGCGACATTTATGATTGACGTATTGGATGCGGCGCTTTCAGCGGTTTAAACGCTGCCAAAAATATGACGGTTAATTCTTGCATACCAGTGATACCCAGCGCAGATGTCAACAAGAGTCTGCGCTTTTGGGTCGAGGGCCTCGGTCTTACCGTAGATCGGGAAATGAGACACGAAGGGAAGCTGATCGGCTGCATGGTTCACAACAACCAGAATTTATACTTCTGGCTCAATCAACGCGCAGGGACGCCAGTCAAACCCGAGAACTACGAAGGTATTCGACTTTACTGGACTCCATCCGACATCCAGCAGGTTCGGGAACGATTAAAGCGGCTCGGGTTTGCGGTTTCAGATATTGTGGAACGAGAATATGGACAGACTGAGTTCTTTGTTACGGACGAAGACGGTTTCTCACACTGTTTTGGCGTTGCCACAAAGGGATAGCAAGCAGGTTTTTACCGGCAGTTTCGAGTTGAATACGGCTTCACTTGCCTCAACAATACTCCGATCTTAGGCTGGACGATTTGATTTAAACTGAGCATGGAACGCGAAATTTTAAGCACGCATCAAAAGGCGCTTCAGGTCAACCTGGACCCTTCCAAATATGGCACGTTCGCCGAGATCGGCGCGGGACAGGAAGTCGCCCGCTGGTTTTTCCGCGTGGGCGGCGCCGCCGGCACCATTGCGAAAACCATCTCCGCTTACGACATGACCGTGAGCGACGCCATTTACGGGCACTCCGAACGCTACGTCAGCCGACAACGCCTGGAGACAATGCTGGACCATGAATACGAATTGCTCCTGACGCGGCTGAAAGAAAAACGCGGCGCGACGACCCGCTTCTTTGTTTTCGCCGACACCATCGTGGCGAAAAGTTATTCCCGCCGCGACGACGCCC
Organism: Verrucomicrobiia bacterium; assembly: GCA_036501665.1. Lineage (GTDB taxonomy): Bacteria > Verrucomicrobiota > Verrucomicrobiia > Limisphaerales > Palsa-1400 > DATAUD01. The sequence continues at coordinate 156,503 of DASXZW010000001.1, read as the reverse complement.
ACGGCTGGCTGGGAATTCGATTCCAGACTGAACCCGGCGGCGAACCGTCGCAGATCATCGTTCACGTCCGCCTTTGGGACAAAGAGAATTTGCAAGAGCAGGAAGCGCTCGGCATCGTCGGGGTCAACCTGGTTTCCGGCGCGTTATACCTTCACTGCGAACCGGCGGCGCTGATTCATTCGTTGGTCGATAACGCAGGGGTCGAACGCGTTGAAATCGACATGATTCACTTCTCCGGGCCGGCATTCGCGGGTCTGGATAATCGCCTGATGGCCCTGCAACTGGTCCAGGGCGGGTTGACCAACGCCGCCCTGTTCACATCCGAAGGCGAAGTGATCCAGCCCGCCGACGCCTTTTACAAAAAGTGCATCATCGTCGAACGCGGCAGTTTCCGTCCGGTGACCAAGGTGACGCTGGACATGTTGAAGTGCGCCCAGGCGAATTTTGTCCAGGAACCGAATGTCCAGGGCGAGGAAGTCCTCACGCTGATGGAGATGACGCTGAAGAACCTCACCGAAGGCGACAAGATCGACCACCAGGACTTCCTTGAGCGCGTGGATATTCTGGCGTCGCTCGGCAAAACGGTGTTGATCTCCAATTTCGGCGAATACCACCGCCTCGCCGCCTATTTTTTCCGTTACACCAAGAAAATGATCGGCCTTGTCATGGGCGTGCCGACGCTCAAGGAAATCTTCGACGAAAAATATTACGCAGACCTTTCGGGGGGAATTTTGGAGTCGTTTGGCCGAATGTTCAAAAACGACCTGAAGCTCTACGTCTACCCTTTACTTGACGCAAAAACCGGCTCGGTGATCAACGCCGCCAATTTGCGGGTCGCACCCAATCTGCGGCACTTGCACGCGTATCTCATCGAAAACCGGTTCATCGAGGCCGTTCGCGATTACGATGAGAAGCTGCTTTCAATTTTCTCGCGCGACGTTCTGCAAAAAATCCGCTCAAACGATCCGTCCTGGGACGAGATGGTTCCTCCCGAAGTCGCCAAGCGGATTCGCGAAAGAAGATTGTTTGGTTGCAAAGGGCTGTCGTGTTAAGCGGGGGGAGCGCGACCGTCCCGGTCGCACCCGTTGGCGTCTCGCCGACGGAACCTTTCACGTCAATAAATCTGTAAGGCTGCTTTGAGGAGAACGTCTGGCGGGACGCCAGACGCCGCGACCGGGACGGTCGCGCTCCCCAGAAACTTGCAATTACAATCCTGTGACGATTCAGGATTGAATCCGTCCGTTTTGTTCTCTACCTTTGCCAGCCAATGAGACGAAATATACTTTCCGTCGCCGCTGGATTGGTTTGCATCGCGTTGGCAGCCGGTTGCAACAAGTCCAGCGATACGCCCGGCGCAACTTCTTCCTCGACGGGTGGCGCCATCAAAATCGGCGAATTTGCTTCATTGACAGGCAGCGAAGCCACCTTCGGACAGATGTCCCACCACGGCACCGAATTGGCAATCGACCAGCTTAACGCCGCCGGCGGTGTCCTTGGCCAAAAGCTTGAACTGCACACCGAGGACGATCAATCCAAGCAAGGCGAATCCAAGACCATTGCCAAAAAACTCATTTCCCGCGACGGCGTTGTTGCGCTGCTCGGCGAAGTCGCCTCCAGCCGTTCCCTCGAAGCCGCACCAGTCTGTCAGGAAAATAAAATCCCGCAAATCAGCCCTTCCTCGACGAATCCTAAAGTCACCGAGATCGGCGATTATATCTTTCGCGTATGCTTCACCGATCCTCAGCAGGGAAAAGTCCTGGCGCAATTCGCCCACACCACGCTCAAAGCGCATAAAGTCGCCATCCTGACCGATGCTGCCAGCGCATATAGCGTTGGCCTTGCGAATTATTTCCGGGACGCGTTTACCGCGGCGGGTGGTCAGATCACTTCTGAAGGAAAATACAGCGGCGGCGACAAGGATTTCAGCGCGCAACTTACCTCGATCAAAGGTGAGAATCCAGACGCGCTTTTCGTTCCCGGCTATTACACCGAGGTCGGATTGATCGCCCGGCAGGCGCACGATCTTGGAATGAAAGCGCCGCTTTTCGGCGGGGACGGTTGGGAGTCGAGCGAATTGGTAAACATTGGCGGCGCGGCGGTCGAGGGCACCTATTTTTCAACGCACTTCTCGCCGGAGGAAAAAGACCCCGTTGTGGAAAAATTCGTCCACGATTTTCAGGCGAAATACTCCGTCACGCCCGACGCGATGGCCGCCCTGGGTTACGATTCTGCCATGCTTTTGGTTGACGCGATGAAGCGCGCCGGCTCGACCGAAGGCCCCAAAGTCCGCGACGCCCTGGCGGCAACAAAGGATTTTCCGGGGGTCGCCGGAAAAATTACAATTGACCCCCAGCGCAACGCCACCAAACCGCTGGTTATCCTGCAGGTCAAGGACGGAAAATTTCATCTCGTCGAAAAAATCGCCCCGCAATGAGAATTCCGTCACTTGCATGATCGAGTTCCTCCAGCAACTCATCAACGGCCTTTCCGTGGGCTTCGTTTATGCCCTTCTCGCGCTGGGTTACACGATGGTGTATGGCATCCTGCGCTTCATCAATTTCGCCCACAGCGATGTTTTCATGGTCGGCGCATTTTGCGGGTTTTACATGGGGAAACATGTTCCCGCGCATTCGCTTGGCGGTGGATTGCTGGTCATTGTGTTGACAATGCTCATTTGCGCGGCCTTGGGAATCATCATTGAGCGGCTGGCGTATCGTCCGTTGCGTGGCGGCTCGAGCCTCGCGGTGCTCATCACGGCCATTGGCGTCTCCCTCTTGCTGGAAAATGTCGGGCAGCTCGTATTTGGAGCCGATCCAAAATATTTCCCCGAACTTTTCCCTGCCAAAGTTTATGTCAGCAGTTCGGGTCTTCGAGTTTCGAGCAACCAACTGCTGGTGTTCGTCGTCACTGCCGTGCTTCTTTTTGCGCTGCAATGGATCGTGCTCCGAACACGAACCGGCACGGCGATGCGCGCGGTTTCCTTCAACGCGCAAGCCGCGTCGCTTGTGGGAATAAACAACGACAGAGTCATTTCATTTACGTTTGGCCTGGGCTCAGCCCTCGCGGCGGCGGGCGGCATTTTGTATTCGATGAATTATCCGAGCATCGATCCTTACATGGGAATTCTGCCGGGACTGAAGGCATTCGTCGCCGCAGTCCTCGGAGGCATCGGAAATATTCCCGGCGCGGCCCTAGGCGGGATATTGCTGGGCCTGATTGAAACATTCGTCAAAGGCACGCGATTTTCCACTTACACCGACGCCATCGCGTTCGGACTGTTGATTGTGATTTTGCTGTTTCGCCCGGCCGGGCTGCTGGGAAAATTTCAGGTTGAAAAAGTGTGACGCCATGAATCGTTTCAAGATGATTCTCTCAGCTTGGCCCAAGGCGATTCTCCTGGCCCTGCTTGCGGGGTGCTACCTTTTCTGGCTTTTATCGAACCGCCTCAATCCCTATTACCTGGCAGTTTTGATTAATATTGGCATCAACATCATCCTCGCCGTCAGTCTTAATTTAATCAACGGCTACACTGGCCAGTTCTCCCTCGGTCACGCCGGTTTCATGGCCGTCGGCGCATATGCTTCCGCGTCAATTACAATGTTCGTTGGTCCGAAAGTCCTTGGTTCCGCAGCAGCAAATCCCCTCAACCCAGGGACAATAGCCCTGTTTCTCGCGGCTCTATGTCTTGGCGGAATTGCCGCAGCCATCACGGGATTTCTTGTTGGCGCGCCGTCGCTCAGGCTCAAGGGAGATTATCTGGCGATTGTCACCCTGGGTTTCGGCGAAATCATCCGTGTCGTTTTCCGCAATATCGATTCCCTTGGCGGCGCGCTCGGCCTCAATGGAATTCCTTCGTACACAAATATTTTTTGGGTGCTTGGAACGGCGGTGATTTCCATATACGTCGTTCTGGCGATGGTCCATTCCACTTATGGACGCGGTTTTCTGGCAGTGCGCGACGACGAAGTCGCTGCCGAAGCGATGGGCCTCAATACGACGCGCTATAAAATCGTCGCGTTCATTGTCGGCGCATTTTTTGCGGGGATCGCCGGCGGATTATATGGCCACTACACTTTGTCCATTGATCCCAAGGGTTTCGGTTTCATGCGCTCGATCGAAATCGTGGTCATCGTGATTTTGGGCGGCATGGGCAATACGGGGGGAGTCGTCGCAGCGGCGATTCTTCTGACGCTGCTGCCGGAATTCCTGCGCCAATATGAAAAGTACCAAATGGTTTTTTATTCACTGCTGCTGATTATTCTCATGTTGACACGACCGCAGGGGTTGTTCGCATGGAAACGCCGGGCCCGGCCGGCTCTGCGCGCATGAGCACGTACGCCGCGCAAGCGCCTCTGCTGCAACTCGAGGAATGCACCGTGCAATTTGGCGGACTGACCGCCGTCTCCGATTTGTGCCTCAAGTTGTCCGGCCCGGAAATCGTCGGACTCATCGGACCCAATGGCGCGGGGAAAACCACCGTCTTCAACCTTGTGACAGGCGTTTATCGACCCACGGGCGGCGTGATCCGTTATCGCGGTGAAACCATCTCCGGCGAGAAACCGTGGGAAATCACCGCGCGCGGCATCGCAAGAACGTTTCAGAACATCCGCCTTTTTCCGTCGCTCTCAGTTTTCGACAACGTGCGAGTCGCGTTTCACCTGCACCTCAAGCACGATTCCCGCGATTCGGTGTGGCGCGGGCGCTCCTTTTTGCGGGAGGAAGTGGATATTGAAGCGAAAGTCATGGAATTGCTGGAAATATTTCAGTTGGGCAAATTCAGGGATTCCTTCGCCAATGGACTTTCCTACGGCGACCAGCGCCGCCTCGAAATCGTGCGCGCCCTGGCGACGAAACCGAATCTTCTTTTACTTGACGAACCTGCCGCAGGAATGAACCCAACTGAAAAAGCCGGGTTGATGAAACTGATCGAGTTCGTCGAAAAGAAATTCCAGATCGCCATTCTATTGGTCGAACACGACATGCAGGTCGTCATGGGGATTTGCCGCCGGATCATTGTGCTCGACCACGGCGTGAAAATTGCGGAAGGAACACCGGAAGAAGTCCGCGCGGACAAGAGAGTTATCGAAGCCTACCTTGGTCAAGCGAAGGAATAAAATTGCTATTAAAGTGAAACCTTTAGAACGAAAACGGCGGACCCAAAGCGCGAAGCGTTTGGAGTGCGTGGAGCTTGCTCCCGGTTTCTCAATGCGCAAAAGCTCCGGCAAGCCAAAGCACCCCTCTCTTGGCGCTTCGCATCCGTTCTCTTCCCGCCAAGCGGGGAGAGAATTAAAGAGAGGGGCACCAAAATCTCGGTTACAGTTTTTGTGGAAACGCTCCAGGCGGCGTGGAGCACCGCCCTGCCCTGTGAAGTAGCAATGTTGTCCATCCAAAATTTGAGCGTAAACTACGGCGCGATTGCGGCGTTGCAGGGAATTTCCCTCGAAGTCGCGGAAGGCGACATCGTCACGCTGATCGGGGCCAACGGCGCAGGCAAAACGACGACGCTGCGGGCGATTTCCGGCCTTGTAAAATCCACCGGGCAAATTCTTTACAAAGGCCGAGATCTGTCCGGTGTGCGCCCGCACGAAATTGTCGCCGCCGGAATATCGCATGTGCCCGAAGGCCGAATGATCTTCGCAAATTTGACTGTCGGAGAAAATCTCCAGATGGGAGCCTATCTTCAAAGAGACAAGGCTGCCGCGCAAAGCGATCGCGAATACATCTTCGGAATATTTCCCCGGCTGGCCGAGCGCATCAAGCAAACCGCCGGCACGCTTTCAGGCGGCGAACAGCAAATGCTGGCCATTGGCCGCGCTTTGATGTGCCGTCCCAAAGTCCTGATGCTTGACGAACCGTCGCTCGGCATCGCGCCAATACTTGTCAAAACAATTTTTGAGAAAATCGTCGAAATTAACAAACAGCGCGGCGTCACCATTCTGTTGGTGGAGCAAAACGCAAATCTTGCCCTCGAAATTTCCCGCTTCGGCTGTGTTCTTGAAACCGGCCGGATAATTCTTCGCGACACCTGCGCGGCATTGCGGCAAAACCCCAAAGTCCGCGCCGCCTACCTTGGCGGTTGACGAAGATCGAAAATTGGGGATCAAAAGGGTTCTTCGACGTTTTCAGTGGATCCGGGGAGCGCGACCGTCTCGGTCGCGGCGGGACGCGTCTCGCGTCCTGCATTTCGGAAAGTGTCTTAAGAGAAGTGTGTTTGGCGGGACGCCAAACACTGCGGGCGAGACGCCCGCGCTCCCCCGGAATTCCAGTCCGGAAAAAGATTCAGAACGATTTGCGTTAAACCGCTTCAGCGCCATCAGTGGCAGCTTTTTTGGATGCGGGAGCCGCAACGGAGGTCGGAGGCGGAAGCTTTAACACGGCTTCGCGCATTTCTTTGCCGGGCTTGAACTTGACGACGGATCGCCGGGGAATTGGGACATCGGTTTCGGGGCGATTCGGGTTGCGCCCAATGCGAGCCTTGCGGATCTTAACCTCGAACACGCCAAAATTCCGCAATTCAACGGTTGTCCCCGCGGCGACGGCGTCTGAGATATGATCAAGCGTGCGCTGCACCACCGTGAGCACTTGCTGCTGCACGATGCCCGTTTCTTCGCTGATGCGAACTACAAGATCACGTTTCGTCATAGGTTTTAGAAAATCGTCCTGAGCCGAGCCTGCGCCCGAATCATTTTTTAACTGATATTATCAGTCAAGCTGTAAAGCATTAGTCGATAAGGGTCAAGAAGGTATTACGACTATCGTGTAGATTTTTGTAGGGGAAAACCTTCAGGGAAGTAAGGGCTTACCCTAAATTGTCAAGCTGAAAGTTTCAGCTTTCGATCACGCCGATTTCGACAGGCTCCACCTTGATCCCCTGCTTTTCCAGCCAGGCAATGGCCGCCTTTAAATCAGTCCGGAGCCCGTTGATCTCAAGGCAGACAATGCCAATTTCGTCCGTGACACTGGCCTGGCGAACATTGGTGACTATCGGAAATTTTTTCGCCAATTCCCAAATTACCGGGCTGGTGATTTGCTTCGGCGGGTACATGAGCCAAAGCCGCATCTGGCTTTGTTCCGAAGCTACGGCTGGCGACTTCTTGGTCGATTTTCTAGTTGCCATAAGTCTTTTCTCCTCAACCACCTGCAATCGCCGGGATGATGCTGATCTCGTCGCCGTCCTTGAGGGCCGTATTCTGGTTTTGCAGAAAACGAATGTCCTCCTCGTTGACGTACACGTTGACGAATCGACGCACTGCGCCTGCGTCGTCGGTCAGGCGTTCCTGGATGCCAGGAAAGCGGCCTTGCAATTCAGCAATGGCAGCGCCGACGGTCGCCGCGTTGACCTGGACGATTTCCTCGTCGTGCGTGAGTTTTCGGAGCGGGGTTGGGATGCGAACATTGACTGGCATAATTACCTTAAAAACAATGGGTTAAGCGTGAGCTGGTGTTCGGCCTTCCGATTCCAGCAAGGTTTCAAATTCCCGCAAGCTTGGCTTGATCTCCCGGGGGTGACCTGCGTGGCCGACAACAGCATCGAGCGTTTTCAAGCCATTGCCAGTGATGCATAACACAGCGGAATCATTGGCCGGAATGGCCCCGGAGGCAATCAATTTCTTGGCGACTCCCACCGTGACGCCGCCAGCGGTTTCAGCAAAAATGCCCTCACATTCGGCCAACAGTTTGATCCCTTCGCGAATCTGGTCATCGGTCACGTCGTCCGCGGAACCGCCGGTTTCTTTCATCACTTTCAAGGCGTAAAAGCCGTCCGCAGGAGTTCCGATGGCCAGGGACTTGGCGATGGTGTTGGGCTTCACTGGCTTGAAGAAATCCAACCCGGCCTTTTGTGCGGAAGAAATTGGCGAGCAGCCAGTTGCCTGAGCGCCATGAATCTTGTGTTTGTTTTCTGGCGCCAATCCCAGTTTCGTCGCTTCCTGATAGCTCTTATGGATCTTTGTCAGCAACGAACCGGAGGCCATGCAAACGACCGTATGATTCGGGATGCGCCAACCGAGTTGCTCGACGATTTCCAAGCCCATGCTCTTGGAGCCTTCTGCGTAATAGGGGCGCATATTGACATTGACGAACGCCCAAGGATATTTGCCCGCAATTTCGGCGCAAAGGCGGTTCACTTCGTCGTAATGGCCTTTGATCGCAACGACATTGCCGCCGTAAATGAGCGAGTTGACGACTTTGCTTTGCTCCAAATCCGATGGAATGAAAACATAGGCCTTCAATCCGACGGCAGCGGCATTGGCGGCGACGGAGTTCGCGAGGTTGCCAGTGGAAGCGCAAGCGACCGTCGTAAAACCCAGTTCGCGAGCGCGGCTCAATGCGACGCTAACCACGCGGTCTTTGAACGAGAGTGTCGGATAATTGACAGTATCGTTCTTAACCCACAATTCACGAATGCCCAGGCGACGCGCCAGCCGGTCCGCCTTGATTAACGGCGTCCCACCCACTTGCAAGCCGACCGTCGGTTCGCCCGCGATCGGAAGAAGTTCGCGAAACCGCCACATCCCTTTGGGCCGGGACTGAATGACCGCCTTGGTCATGCTTTGCTTGATGCGGTCGTAATCATAGACCACTTCAAGCGGGCCGAAATCAAACTCACAAACGTGGTTGGCGGTCAGGGGATATTCGCGGCCGCATTCGCGGCATTTGAGCGCCTTCATGAAACTGGCATGCTTTTCCATAAACCTTCCGTTACACAGGGCAATATGCCCGTCTCATCGGGAGAAGAGGTCTGAAAAGAGGCTCTTCTCATTTTTTCCCGGCGACCACAAGAACCGCTTGCGGACGCTGAGCTGGATTTGGCACCTGACGCGGAACTTGCTGCCGCCGGTTGCCGTGGTTTCGCAGGGCCAGTCCCTCCACCACTCTCAATGAGATTCGTTATATCAACGAATACGGATAGATTGATTGATAAATATAAAACTGTCAACGGTGAATTTTTTTGGTTATTTTCGATTATCAGTTGAACCCGTTTCGTCTATCACAGAAGTCATGTAGTCGGAGGTAAAGGATTGTTGAATCCAATCAAGTTAAACCAAGGTTTGCGCAACATTGCTGTCGGCCTCTTTCTGTTTCTTTTTTGTACCAATTCCGTTCGCGCCAATGTTTACGCGACGGACATCCGCATGAACGGTTCCCTCAATGCCGGGGTTGTCGTCCCCGACCGGCAACTCACGATCAGCTACATCCTTAATGACAATGCGAATGCGGGCGTCACTGCTCAGATACTCTCTGGATTGGCTGTGGTTAAGACGTTTTCGATGCCAGGCGGAAGCCCTGGCACTGTGGCTGGAATGAATTCCCTGATTTGGGGCGGCACCAATGAAGCAGGCTCCAACGTTCCTCCGGGCGTTTACACCGTGAGCATCACCGCCGCTTCGCATGGGTACGACAGTTGGACGAATATTACGGACGATAGCGCCAATTTTACCGCCATCGGGCTTACGGGTATTGACGTCAATCGGAATACCAACAGTCCGTATTACGGAAGAGTCTTCGTTGGCTGCGCCTACCCATCGTTCACAATCCTGAAGTGCAACGCAGACGGAAGTCCCGGTGACGAGGGCGGGTCCAGCAATGGCGGCCTGTCCTGGGGAGCTGGTGCGGACGCCACGGACGTGTTTTTCAGCCCATGGAAAATAGCGATCGGAGCCAATGACAAAGTGTATATTAACGATTTCTCCGGTTTTGGCGTTGTTTATGCCTTTGATGAACTGATTTCAACGAATTACCAGGAGGCCTTATCGGAAGTCAATTACCCTTATCCAACTCCCTTCCTGAGCGGACTTTACATCACAGGTTCAGGCACTAACGCCTTCATTTGGATGACGGACCTGAACACGAACTCATCGGCTGGCATTCTTCGCTGGCAGTTGGACGCCAACGGCAATGCGGCAACCAACGACGTCGGAACCGTCATTGCGCCGGTGACCAACAGTTCGCCATTGTCGTCTGCGCCTTACGATATTGCGGTTGATAAGAACGGATTCGTTTACACCATTCAATTGGAGACTCCATACAATCCGGGAATTGTCCCGATTATGAGCTTTCCTCCCTATGAGGGTTTTACAGAAACGAATGCTGTTTGGACAGCGGGCACTGGAGAGTCAAACCAGATGTACGACTATGGCATCGCGGTTGATCAAACCGCCACATATGCCGCAGTCGCCGTGCGCGGTGCCGGCGATGCTGAAGCTCCAGGAGACGGCTACTTTCTGGATTTATATTATGCAACCAACGGTCAATTTTACACCAACATCAATGGGACTTACGGGCATCTGTACGTTGATGTGGCGTGGGACAATATTGGCAACCTCTATGCGCTGGATCTATCCGAGCAAGCTTGGTGCGTCTTTTCGCCTCCGGGCAGCAATCAAGCCACAACAGTCTCTGTTCCAATTATCCAGGCCTATAATGCTTTAACTCCCCCCTCTTTGAGCTGGCCGAACCTTTCATCCACTGGAATAAATTTTACACTACAAGGCCAGAGCAACGTCACCTATTTCATTGAACAATCGCTGGATTTGGTGAATTGGACTCCGGTGTCCACCAATTTCTGCCCGAGTATAACCAACTCGATCTCAATCCCTTTTGCCGATAATCAGGACTTTTATCGCGCGGTCGTTGGACGATAATTATTTTTCGCCCGTGTTGGTCGGATCGTGGCGGTAGTTGACTCCCATTTGATCGAGGCGTTGTTCGTCGATCTTCAGGCGACGAAGGAAATCATCGAAGTTGCGGGAATCCTTTGAAGACCAGCCGATTTCGGCCAGGGCGGCTTCGCGGGGAAAAATCATGTATTCCGCGTGCCTGATGTTGGGAATGTATTCGGCCCAGAGATTTCCCTGCGGCCCAAGAATGTGCGATTGAAATTCCGCGGGAAGATCATGTGGAATCGGGTCAAAAGAATACACTTCGCGCAACGGAAGAAAACCGCCGATGGCCTTCGGCTCCTTGACGTGGTCCTTCGATTGGTAATGGTCCAGGTAACAATATTTTTGCGTCGTCATCACGACGTCATGCCCCGCGCTGGCGGCTTCCACCGCGCCGCCGATCCAATCCATGACCACGGCATTTTTGGCGAGGCCGCCTTCGCGAATTTCGCTCCAGCCGACGAGCGTCTTTCCGTGGGCGTTGACGAATTTTTCAATGCGCTGGATAAAGTAGCTTTCGAGTTGACGGTCGCTGTTCAGGTGCTCGGCTTCCTTGCGCGCCTGGCATTTGGGACATTCGCTCCATGATTTTGTCGGAACTTCGTCGCCGCCAACATGGACGTATTTGCTGGGGAAAAGGTCAAAGACCTCGGTCAAAACATTGTCAAGAAAATCAAACGTCTCATCATTGCCAACGCAATAAACGCCTGGGAAAACTCCGCCGCTGACATCCGTGTTGAACGGCCCGCCTTTGCAACTGTATTGCGGATACGCCGCCAACGCCGCGCTGGAATGGCCGGGCATCTCGATTTCCGGCACGACCATGATGTGACGCGCCGCCGCGTAACGGACGACTTCCTTGATGTCCGTTGGAGTGTAAAAACCGCCGTAACGCCCGTCAGGTCCATATGACGTAGTATCCTTGGGATTCAGCCCGAAATTGATGCCTTTGCGCCATGCGCCGACTTCGGTGAGGCGGGGATATTTTTTAATTTGAATGCGCCAACCCTGGTCGTCCACAAGGTGCCAGTGCAGGACATTTAACTTGTGCAACGCCATCGCATCGAGCACCTGCTCGACCTCGCGCGGCGTATAAAAATGACGGCTGACATCCAGCATCAACCCGCGCCAGACGAAACGCGGACCGTCCTTGATAGTCACGCAAGGCGCTTCCCAGGCCACGCCAGTTGATGCAGCGCTGCCCAAAGCCTGCGGCGGGAGCAATTGCATCAGGCTGATCGCGCCATAAAACAAACCGGCCTCAGTTGCGGCGCGAATTATCACGGAATCGGGCGTCACGGTCAATTCGTAGCCTTCCTTCCCAAAACTTTGATCGGCATTCTTTGTGGTCAACAAAATGCCACCCGTGGAAGGGCGCACGGCCGAACGAATCGGCAGCGTCAAACCAGTTCCGTGACGCAATTTTTCCGCCAGGAACATCGCCGTTTCCCGGTCGCGTCCATCCGCAAGAATCTTAGTATCGGCGCGAAGCGTGAAGACGCCGTCCTGCAATTTCATTTCCTGCGGGACAGGAATAATCGCCGGTTCGACGGCGCGGGCCGTTGCGGCGAGACAAAACAGTGCGACGAGAACCTGACTGATGGATGCTTTCATAAGACGATTATTGGACTGATTATTCGGCGCGGCCTTCAAAATGAGCTTCGATTTCCTCCAAAGTTTTCCCCTTGGTTTCCGGAAGGAAGAATGCCGCTGTCACAAAATAAATTATTGTACAACCTGCGAAGGCGAAAAACATGGTGGAATAACCGTATTTTCCCACGGCGGGAAGAAAAATGGCAGCGATTGTCGCGGAGACAGCTTGATTGATAAGGAGCGCAATGCTCATGCCGTTGGAGCGGATGCGGGTTGGCATCAATTCTGAGAGCGCCAGCCAGACGCAGACGCCAGGGCCGACAGCAAAGAACGCCATGAAAACAAAGAGGCAAATGGCGACAATCCACCCGGATTGCTGGCTGGGGACAGGGGTTATGAGCGCATTGTCGATTTTTAGTGGAGCGGTTTTTGCGGCATCCAGGTTTGCAAAGGGATTTGAAAAGAAGGCTACCACTTTGTTGTCGGGGACGCAACTATCGCGGCTGATTGTGATTGGCTTGGCTGCTTTATCGTCTGATCGAGCAGCAGAGGTCGCTGAATGGAAATCGCCGTAGGAATAGATTACGACCAATGTCGAAGGTTGATTTCCTCCCATGCCTAGCGCGAGTTTGGCCGCAGTCGCTTCGTCGAAGGTCACGGACAGCTTTTGATCGGGCGTGACCATTGCCTGAACGGCGTCCCGCGAATCGACACGATGGCTTTCGGTATTGTGAAACAACAACCCCACGCAAAAAAGCGACACGATGATCCCGGCACTCCCCAAGCTGAGGAGAAACTTGCGGCCCTTTCGGTCCACGAGCACAACGCCTCCGATGGTGACAAGAAAATTGACCACCGTCAGGATGACATATCCCAAGTGCGACTGAAAGTCCGAAAGGCCGCTTTGAAGAAAAATTGTCGTGTTATATCCAATAATCGAATTGATGCCAGTGGTCTGATTGCAGGCCAGGATGACGCAGGCCAGCACGAATGGAATGACGTATTTGCGCCGAAGCAAGGAATCCCCGGCAGTTTGCCCACCTCCAGCAGCCTTCGCCTTCTCGGCAGCGGCAGTGGTTTCCATTTCCTGCAACTCAAGGGTCGCTTGTTCCGGCGTTCTGGAGCGCAACAGGGCTGTTCGCGCGGCCTCGATATTCCCGCGACGGTAGAGCCAGCGAGGCGATTCCGTGACCATAAAACTGCCGATGACAAAAAGAATTCCCGGCGGCAATGAAACCCAAAAAATGCCGCGCCACGCGCCGTCCTTAAACGCGAAGAGTTTCGCCGCATCGTTAAGTTGGGCCACTTGATCGACCCGGTAAGAAAAATACATGGCGATGAGCGCCGCCGCCAAAATGCCCAGTGTCAAAAGCCATTGAAAGACTCCGGTGCCTTTGCCGCGATCGGAGGCGCTCAGGCATTCGGCCAGATAAAGCGGTACGACGACACCGATGAGTCCGCCACTGGCGCCCTGCAACAAACGACCCAGCATCAGCGGTTCATACCCCTTCGCCAGTGCAATCACTGGAACGCTCAGTACGAATAAAACGCCGCTGATGGTCATCATCCATTTGCGGCCCAGCCAGTCGGCGAGCATTCCGGCAAAAAACGTCGGAATAACGGTGCCCAGCAGAACTGCGGCGACGATGAGGGAAAGTTGGCTGGGGTTCAGGCCCGAAGTAGCCTCAAGATAAGGCAGCGCGCCAGAAATGATTCCAACATCCACACCGTAAAGTAGTCCGCCGAGACCGGCGACAAGTAGAAGGAGCCGGTTGTAACGAAGTTGGGCGGAGTCAGCCATTTGTTGTTGCGGGCATCTTGCTACGGGCCGCAAAAAAAACGCAATCAAATATCGACAAGAATTAACTGCATTAATTCAGGTAATAATTTGAGAAATTCTTACTCCTTCCCAAAACAATTCGAATGCTCGACAATCTCACGGAGAGATATTTTAATCAGGGAACTCCGCCAATTGATTCACGATGAATTTTCGAGTGCGCGTAGGCGAAAAAGACCTGCCAGTCGAATTTATTTTCGCGGTGGAGAGGGACTTGTTTTATTTGGAGCACTGGCGTTCTCCGCAAAGGATTCGGAATAATCCGCACGTTCAGGATGCGCTCGAATATCGCCGGCTTGCGAGCAAGCGATGGAGAACCTATCAGGTCACTGGAAGGACCGCAGGCTCTTTGCAGGAAATCGAGCAAGCAATTAATAAAGACCCGAATGCTGAGGTTGTGTTTGTGATGTTGGCCCGGGCGCTTTGGCATACACCTTCACCAATTCTTGGATTCTGCTTTTGCCGAAGAACATGGTGCCATCATGTGGTTCTGGATTTCGCGGCGGCGCACCCAAATGCCATTGGGCCAGCTGGGGGTGAAGTGCGTGGAGTGGGCGCGGGAATGTTGTACTCTCTGGTCCAAGTGGCCGACAGCCTTGACGTACGAACCATTTGGGGCGAAGCGACCGGGAATTCAGCCAAGTTTTACATGAAGGCTCTGTCTATTCGGCGTGTGCTCGACCATTTTTTTATCAGGGGACGCACGCGCCGTCATTGCCTGCAACAATTCAAGCTCGTGGCGTGGCAATAATCGCACTTGCGCGGTCTGAATGGCTATGTGAGAATTTGATATGCGGAAAATTCGCAAGATGAAAATGACGTGGGAAGCCTTGCTCAAAATTGAGGAAAAGCATCCCTTCTCCGCGGGTAATCCGACGCATTCATTTGTTTCGCCTTCTTACAGGATGAAGAAACGCTTTTCTGCCCAAAAGAAAATACGTGGCCGTCAATTAGTCCCAGCTTGATTGGTGGCTAAATTCTGTTATCAGGCAATCGAATTCCGTCAAAAACCTTTTAGCTTCCTAGTTGACGACGGGGAGAACGCGCAATCAAATCATTCCCAACTTCGGGAAAAAGGCGTGGGCCGTCTGGCAAGTGGCAGTGCTTAACTCCTCGGCAGAGCAATTTTTGACTTGGGCGGCGACTGCGGCTATTTCTTTGACATAGGCGGGTTCACATCGTTTGCCGCGATACGGGACAGGCGCAAGGAACGGGCAATCGGTTTCCAGCATGAAGGAGCCAAGGTTTGCGGCGGCCAGGGCTTCGCGGGCGTTTGCGCCGTTTTTGAACGTCACGATTCCTGTGAAACTGACGAGAGCGCCAATCTCGAAAACGCGACGCATCGAGTCAACACTTTCCGAGAAGCAGTGGAAGACGCCTTTTGTTTTTCCAGCAAACGGAACCATCGCGGCCAGCGTATCCTCGAACGAATCACGCTGGTGGATGATGCAGTTCAATCCAAGTTCCACAGCCAGTTCCATTTGTTGACGAAAAAGCTCGGCCTGGCGTCGTTTGTAATTTTCAAAATCGGCATCATTCGATTTGCGATGGTAATCCAACCCAGTTTCACCAATCGCGACGACTTTTGAGTGCAGCGCCAATTCGCGAAGGCCAGGGCGCACATCTTCCGGCGCGTCGAGAACGTGATTCGGATGCCAGCCTACCGCCGCATAAACATTCGGAAAGGTCTCGGCGATTTCAATCGCCCGCCGGCTCGAAACAAGGTCGGTGCCGATAGTTATGATTTTTGTGATTCCGGCATCCGCCGCGCGTTGAACGACGTCGGCGAGGTCCGGCTGGAAATCCGGGAAACCGAGATGAGCATGAGTATCGTAGAACAAAACGCGGGGATTAGATCAGACGGGGATATTTCTCGCAAGGCGGCGTTTGAGTTGCTTGTGTTGGCGGGACAGAATGACGACGGCGATCACACCGCAAATAATCGGGCCCGGGTTGTGTCCGCCGAAAGATTTTAATGGGGAAACAGCGATGAAAAAAGAAATCATCCCGGCGGCGATGGCGAATTTCGCGAGCGGGTCGAGGCTGCGATCAAATGCGCGGATACGGTGAAGAAAACCGAGGAACATCGCATAAATGGCGAGGATGATTACAATGATTATCGCGGGCGGAATCGGAATCGACGGAAACGCAACGGCGACCACCATCGTAATCAGAATGCCGACAAAGGATGCGATGAACAACCAGCGCGGCGTTCGGGTTGCCGGAGCAGATGACGGTTCCGCACCCGATACGCGAGCGGAATGGGCCAGCAGCAGGCAAACGCCGATGATTGCAAATTCCACCGCGTAATATGCCGCACCCGGTCGGTTGTATGGAGCGATCAATCGGCCCAGCCCAAAAACGTTCGCCCAGAAAAGCAATAGGACGATGGCACTCGTTCGCGGCGTGACCCACGAATCATTGGCTCGTTCGGGATAGATGGCTTCGACGAAAAGGATCGGCACGAAAATGCTCATCAGCGAATGGACGACCAACATGCCGGTTGTCCACACCCAATTCACGCCCCATAAACGACCGGTATTGTTTTTCGTTGGATCGAACAGCGTATTGAGCATCAGTCCCTCTTCAGCAATGACGTAAGCCACGGCGAGGATGAAAACGGCGAGCCAACCGGCGCGCCAGCGAACGCGAGCCTCGCGAATCAGAATCGTACCCGCGCCGTAAAGAAGAAGATTCGCCACATGCACGAAGGGATTCAGGTATTGCGAAGAACCGCTGACATACTCGACGGTCAGCGGCGCAAAGAAAAACAAGAACCAGGCTGGCTGGATTTTGCGCATAGTGTCTTGCCATGATCGAACGGGACCTGAGCGCGTCGATTAGACGTCCGGCGGATTTTCGCCGTGTTCATGAAACCATTGTCGAAGGAAGACCAAATCTCCCGCATCTTTCTCGCGATGCGTGAGCGTTTTCATTCGCCAGAGCAAACGCGGGGACGCAAACGGAATCGTTACGCCGCTCAGTTCACGGGAGACCGCATCTCTTGCGGCTTCGGCATATTCAATTCCTCCCGCCGAGCGCATCAGGTCCACCACAATTTCGTCGCCAACACGAATTACGCCGTATTGCTGAAGGTCGCCCGGCTGAAGCTCTCGCACCGCGTTGTCTGGCAATGTGGAAAGTCCTGAATAAACTTTAGCTTCATTATCCAAATCGGTCGCAACTAACAAATCAACATCGGCTGTGGTGCGGGGAAGTCCGGCGGCGATGATGGCAAATCCGCCTATCACCATGTATTTTGCGCCGCGCTGGTTCAATTCGCGGCATAAATTCGCCAAATCGGCTTGAGTGGGAGGCCGGCTGATCAGGTTTTCGCCTGATTGCTGCGAGCCAGCATTTTGTTCATCCATTCGTCAGCCTCTTCATGGGTTTTAAAACGATAAACGCCTTTGGGCATCCAACGATGTTTGAATGACTTGTGAAGTTGCGCGGCAGTTTCCTGCAATTGCATCCCCGCCTGCCAACTGTCCGGCATTGGAGTGCGCCGTCCGACGATGCGGTCAATATTTTCCCCGACGTTGACAATCGGTTGTTTCACAGCGTTGTCAGCCTAGGTTATCGCGCTGGACAATGCAAGGCCCACCGATGGCGGCGGCGGTTTCTGATAGCCCACCATTCGCGCCCTTTTTCTTCGACACCCAAGCGGGAAGTTTCTAATCTGTGCGAACTTGGGCCATGATACTCAGTTGACTCCGATGATGGCGCAGTATCGCCGTATCAAGGGCGAACTGCCTCGCGAGGCCATTTTGCTTTTCCGCCTGGGCGATTTCTATGAAATGTTTTTCGACGACGCGAAAATCGGCGCGCAATTGCTCAATGTCGCGCTGACGCGTCGCGGCGAAATACCGATGTGCGGCATGCCTTATCACGCCGCCAATGGCTACATCGCGCGATTGCTCAAGGCTGGACGAAAAGTCGCCATTTGCGATCAGGTGGAGGAGGCGCGTCCGGGCCAATTGGTGAAACGCGAGGTCACGCAAATTCTCAGCCCAGGCACACATTTTGACGATCGGTTGCTCGCGCCGGAACGAAATAATTTCGTGGCCGCACTTTGCGCCTGCGGAAAGATTTTTGGATTAGCCGTGGCAGACCTCACGACGGGCGATTTCAAAACGACGCAACTTGCTGATGAGGCGGCGGTGCTGACAGAGTTGGAACGGTTGCGGCCAGCAGAAATTATACTCCCCGCAGGCGCGGAAAAATTGGCAACCCTTTTGCAAGGCGGTGGCGCAGCATTGAACCCTTACGAAGATTGGGTGTTCGCCCCGGAAACGGCAGTGTTTACAGTGCGTGAACATTTCAAGGTCGCGTCGCTCGACGGATTTGGGTTGAAGGACTGTCCGGCGGCGGCGGGCGCGGCGGGCGCGGTGATTCATTACTTGACGCAGTATTTGCGCCGCGACGTTTCCGCATTAACGCGGTTGTCGTTTTACCAAAGCTCGCATTTCATGACGCTGGATTCGGTGTCGCTCCAAAATCTGGAGATTCTGGAGCCGCGCCATTCCGACGCCCCTCGAAGCGCTTCGCTTTTTGGCGCAATGAACCGGACGAAGACGCCGATGGGCGCGCGAAAATTGCGGGATTGGCTGAGCCAGCCGCTCGCAGACGTGATTGCCATCACAAAGCGCCGCGATGCTGTTGGGCTTTGGCTCGAAAACACGCCGCTACTGGATGAATTTCGAAATGACCTTGCCGAAGTGCGTGATCTCGAACGGACGATGGGCCGCTTGAGCGCAGGTTCCGGCAATGGCAGGGATCTGGCCGCGCTGCGAATTGCGTTGGAGAAAATTCCGGTGTTGAAGAAAACGATGTCGCAACTGCGCCCGGCATCTGCCGCGCAGGAATTGCCGTCAATCCACGATGAACCGCCGCAAATAATTCCCGATTTAATCAGCGAACTGATGTCCGAAACCGCTGAGTCGCCCGATCTGGTTGAGTTGATCGCGCGCGCAATTGTCGATGAGCCGCCGCTTGCCGTGAAGGAGGGCGGATTGATTCGCGACGGGTTCGATCCGGGCTTGGACGAATTGCGCTCCGCAATGCGCGATGGGAAAAACTGGATCGCGCAACTTCAGCAGGACGAAATCACGCGCACGGGAATCGCATCGTTGAAGGTGCGGTTCAATTCGGTTTTCGGCTATTACATCGAGGTCACCAAACCGAATCTTGACAAGGTTCCGCCGCATTACATCCGCAAACAGACGGTCGCGGGCGGCGAGCGGTTCATCACGCCGGAATTGAAGGAGATGGAGGGCAAACTTCTTGGCGCGGAGGAACGGAGCGTGAAGCTGGAATACGAACTTTTCCAGCGCGTGCGCGAACAGGTGCTGGCGCAATTGCCGTCGCTGCAAAAAACAGCCGGGGCGCTGGCGCAATTGGATGTGTTGGCGGCGTTCGCGGAAACGGCGCGGCTCCATAATTATTGCCGGCCGGAAATCGGGGAGGAAGGCGTCATCGAAATTCGCGACGGCCGCCATCCGGTGCTGGAGCAGTCGCCGGCGGGCGAGCGGTTTGTTCCGAACGACGTTTCGCTCAACCATTCGGAGCAGCAATTGATCCTGATCACCGGGCCGAACATGGCGGGAAAGAGCACGTATCTGCGGCAAACGGCGTTGATCGCGCTGCTGGCCCATGCAGGTTCCTTTGTTCCAGCGGCGTCGGCGCGGATTGATTTGGTGGACCGCATTTTCACGCGCATTGGCGCAAGCGACGATCTTGCGCGCGGCCAATCCACGTTCATGGTGGAAATGACGGAGACGGCGAACATTTTGAACAACGCGAGCCGCCGCGCCTTGGTTATACTTGACGAGATTGGGCGAGGCACAAGCACCTTTGACGGGTTGAGTTTGGCATGGTCGATTGTCGAGCACCTTCACAACGCGGTCGGCGCAAAGACGTTGTTCGCGACGCATTATCATGAATTGACGGAATTGGCCGGGCGGCTGGCGCGTGTCAAGAATTGCAGTGTTGCCGCGCGCGAGTGGAATGAGCAAATTGTTTTTTTGCGGAAGATTGTTCCGGGGGCCACGGACAAAAGTTATGGGATTCAAGTCGCGAGACTGGCAGGTGTTCCGAAGGGTGTTATTGACCGCGCGAAGGAGATTCTCGGAAACCTCGAGGAATCCGAGTTGACGCCCGAAGGAAAAGTTCGCCGCACCGCGCGTCACGCCGAAGCGGAAAAGCTCAAGAAACTGGGTCCGCCGCCGCAAATGGATTTGTTCGCCCAGTTGTGAAGAAAATTCTTTTGCCACTCCTGCTCGTATCGTCTCAGGCATTATTCGGGGCTGGTGGCCATAAACTTCAGGTCACTGATCGCGCGCAGGACGCGCAGGTCATCGCGGCAGGTGGGGTTCCGATTGGTGACTACGGGAGCTATCGTCTTTATGACGTTCCATTGAGTGTGCTCACCCGCAAATTGGGCGAGCCACGCGACAATTATAATTTCATCCTCCTCAACGCGGGCCGTCTTGACACCTCCACTTCGGAAGTTCAGGCGAAAAGGAAAAGCATTGGAAAGTTCGCTGGAAAACGCCTTCACCTGGTGCAATTCGCGGGGCCGGTTCAACCCTCGTGGCGGCAGGAACTGCTGGATGCGGGCGTGAGGATTGTCAGTTATATTCCGCAGAATGCATACCTTGTCTATGGCGATGCCGATAAAATCGCGCGAATTCAAACGCTGGCCTCCACGGTATCACGCTACCAATGGGACGGCGAATATTTGAACGAATATAAAATCCATCCTGCCGCCCGCGCACGGAAGACGGACCAATTCGCGATCCAACTCGTTGCCGACGCGCAGGCGAACGCCGAAACCTTGAAGTTGCTGGATGGACTGAAACTGGCGCAGAGAAATCCGCCCCACCGCGTGCTGGGTTTTCTTAATATCATTGTGCGCCTCCGTGCTGCGGACCTTGATTCTATAGCCGCGCGGCCTGATGTCATTTCGATCCAGCCGTTGTCTCCGCCGAAAAAGCTGGATGAGCGTCAAGACCAAATCGTCGCCGGAAACCTCAGCAACAACGTTCCTTCCGCGCCGGGTTATCTTGCTTGGCTGGCCGGAATGGGGTTTACGGAGGAACAGTTCACGGCGTCGGGGTTTGTCGTCAATATTTCGGACAGCGGGATCGACAATGGCACGACACAGCCAAATCATTTTGGTCTTTATCCCGGCGGCAACACAAATGACGTCAGCCGCGTTGTTTATTCGCGTTTGGAAGGAACTTCAAATTCCCCGAGCACCTTGGAGGGATGCGACGGCCACGGCACAATCAACGCGCATATCATTGCCGGGTTCGACGACGGGACAAATTTTCCGTTCGCGGACAGCGCGGGGTTCGCTTATGGCCTTGGCGCGTGTCCGTTCGCGCGAATTGGGGCGTCGGTTATTTTTGATCCGGATGTGTGGACTTCTCCAGACCTGTCGCAATTGGAATCGGACGCTTACAATGACGGCGTTAGAATTGACAGCAATAGCTGGGGCGATGGCGATGACAATGGTTCCTACGGGATTTTTTGCCAGGAGTACGACGCCTTGGTTCGTGACGCGCAACTGTCAAACATGGCAAATCCCTCGTTCGGAAATCGCGAAATGGTTGTCGTGTTTGCCGCGGGCAATTCCGGGCCGAACCCGCAAACCATCGACCAGCCCGGCACCGCGAAAAACGTGATCACCGTCGGCGGCGCGGACAATGTCCAGGCTTTCGGCGGAGCGGACGGTTGCGGCGTCGGGGACAATCAAGCCAGTAGCGCCAACGAAATCGCAAACCCGTCATCGCGAGGGCCATGCGCCGATGGACGCGCCAAGCCCGACCTTGTTGCGCCTGCGACTCACATCAGCGGTGGGCTCGTTCAAGCACCCGATCCCGGTCCACTGGGAACCGCTGACGTTTGTTTCAATGGCGATTCCCTTTGCGGCGGACCCGTCGGACTTTTTTATCCGCCGGGTCAACACTTTTATACAGCTTCATCAGGAACGAGTCATGCCGCGCCGTGCGTCGCGGGCGGGTGCGCGTTGCTGCGCCAATATTTCATCAATCAATCGCTGGTTCCACCATCGCCTGCGATGACCAAGGCGTGGCTGATGAACAGTGCGCGCTACATGACAGGCGCAACCGTCAATGATACTTTACCGTCGCCGAGCCAGGGAATGGGGGAACTCGATTTGGGCGCGAGTTTCGACGGCGTTCCACGCTTGTTGCGCGACCAGCAAGCGGCGGACACTTTTTCCGCGAGCGGTCAAACGCGAGTTTTCAAAGGGTCGATTGCCAACACTAATATTCCATTCCACGTCACCCTAGCCTGGACGGATGCGCCAGGCAATACCGCGGGCGCGTCGTACAACAACGACCTCGACTTGACAGTGACCGTCGGCGGCGAGGCCTATTTCGGCAATGTGTTCAACGGAAACCATTCCGTTCCCGGAGGCGCCGCGGATTCAGTGAACAATGTCGAAAGCGTTTACTGTCCGGCGGGAATTTCCGGTTCGTTTACGATTACAGTGACCGCGGCGAACATTAATTCCGTCGGCGTTCCGAATGCTGCCAACAAGTTGCTCCAGGATTTTGCGCTCGTCGTTTACAATGCCGATGCGGACGGACCTCCAGTAATCGTAACGGCTGGAGCAGCGCTGACTGCCGAGAATTGCCCTCCCGGCAATGGCGAGATTGATCCCGGCGAAACGGTCACTGTCAATTTCGCGCTGCAAAACATCGGCACTGTCCAGACCACGAATCTTGTTGCCACGCTGATCGAGTCCGGTGGAGTGGTTTCTCCGTCCGGACCGATAAACTTCGGCGCACTGCCTCCGGGAGGAATCGCAACATCGCGACCGTTCACATTTATAGCCGTTGGAAATTGCGGAGATACGATCACGGCGACGCTTCTACTTCAAGACGGCACCAACGACCTTGGCACCGTCAGCAATATTTTTACATTGGGCAAATTTGTGGCAGCGACCAACTTCAGCGAGAGTTTCGATGCAGTAGCGCCCCCTGCCCTGCCATCCGGGTGGACAACTGATTCTCTTGGAGGACAACTTGAT
Organism: Verrucomicrobiia bacterium; assembly: GCA_036501665.1. GTDB lineage: Bacteria > Verrucomicrobiota > Verrucomicrobiia > Limisphaerales > Palsa-1400 > DATAUD01. The sequence goes on along the minus strand of DASXZW010000001.1, from coordinate 133,351 downwards.
TGGGTAACGACCAATGATATGGCCGATACAGCGCCCTACTCCGTGTTCACCAAGGCGACCACGAATGCAGGCGTCGCAGAACTTACGTCGCCGGTGATCGCGCTCAATTCTTCGGCTGCACAGTTGATTTTTCGACAGGCATACAAATTGGAAGTAAATCCTTTTGCGATTCTGGAGGCGCTCGACGGCGGAGTTTTGGAAATTCAGATCGGCGCCAACGCGTTCGCCGATATCCTTGCCGCTGGCGGAAGTTTTGTAACGAACGGCTACAACAAAACTATCGAGCCCGCGACATCCGACGATAATCCATTGGCAAATCGGGCGGCTTGGAGCGGCGATTCTGGAGGCTTCATTACGACGATTGTAAATCTTCCCTCGGCGGCTATTGAGACAAACATCGTATTGAGATGGCGCTGCGCCACTGACACTGGAAACGCGTATGGATCGACCGGATGGTGGATTGACAGCGTCGCAGTGACTGACGGCGGACATTACTTGTGCTGTGACGGAATTTTGGAGCCGGTCATTTTTGATCCGAAGGTTCAGTCTGCGAATTTTTCGTTTTCGTTTCAAACCGCGAGCAACCAAACTTACGAAGTACAATATAAGAATAATTTGACGGATTCGCTTTGGTTGAATTTGCAAACGGTCCCAGGCGATGGACAAATCCACTATTTTACAAACGCCGCAACGTCGTCGCAGGGCTATTATCGGCTGCATTTGCCATAACAGTTTAATTTTCTCGCGTTGACAACGCGTCGTCGCCCTCCACCATTTGCGCCATGACGATTGGCGTTCCACGGGAAATCAAACTTCAGGAGCATCGCGTCGCCCTGCTCCCTTCGGCGGTCTATTTGCTGATCAAACGCGGACACAAAGTCATTGTCGAACGCGGAGCGGGCGCGGGCGCTGGTTTTCCCGATGCCGATTACGAGCAGGCCGGCGCTGAAATGACCGCTGAACATGCCGTTGTGTTCGCAAAGGCGGACCTCATTGTCAAGGTGAAGGAACCACAAGCGTCCGAGTGCGCGCTCCTTCGCCAGGGCCAGATGCTTTTCACTTACCTGCATCTCGCCGCGGATCGGGCGTTGACTGAGGCGCTAATGAAATCGGGCGTCACCGCGATCGCCTACGAAACCATCGAAGTCAATCGACGCCTGCCCTTGCTGGAGCCGATGAGCGAAATCGCCGGGCGCATGGCCGTTCTTGTTGGAGGATATTTTCTGGCAAAACACAACGGCGGCAGCGGCGTTTTGCTTGGAGGCGTGCCGGGTGTGCTTCCGGGGCGGGTGGTGGTTTTGGGCGGCGGCGCAAGCGGAATCAATGCGGCGCGGATGGCGACTGGACTTGGCGCGGACGTGACGATTTTGGAAGTTGACCTGGAGCGAATGCGCTTTTTGGACATCACGCTTCACACGGCGCACACGTTGTATTCGAGCGAAGCGCACTTGCTGGATTTGATGCCGACGGTGGATTTGTTGATCGGCGCGGTGCTAGTTCCCGGTGCAAAAGCGCCGAAGCTGATAAATCGGCAAATGCTGCGACGAATGCGGCCCGGCAGCGTGTTGGTCGATATCGCCATTGATCAAGGCGGTTGCGCGGAAACTTCCCACCCGACGACTCATGCGAATCCAGTTTTCGTGGAGGAAGGCGTCATCCACTATTGCGTCGCGAACATGCCCGGCGCTTACGCGCGAACGGCGACGCAGGCGCTGACCAATGTCACTTATCGTTACATCGAAACTTTGGCAGACATGGGATTGGCGGAGGCGTGTCGCGCGCAACCTGCCCTGCTCGGCGGCATCAACGTCATGAAGGGGTTTGTCACGCATAAAGCGGTCGCGGAGGCGCACGGAATGATTTGCCATCCGCCTCAACTTTGAATAAACCCCGCCCATGTCCATCCGAAAAATCAGACTTGCGGGAGCGTGGATCGCCGGAAGCCTCGCGCTGCAATCGCTCCGCGCATTTGCGCAGGATGCAACTCAATTGGCGCCTGTCACCGTGACCGGCGCGGCTGTCACCAGGATTCCGCAATCCGATTCGAGCGCGGTAACGATTCTCTCCGGGCAGGAAGCGCAAGTCGGCGAAATTTCCTCGATCCGCGACTTGAGCGCGCAAACCCCGAACTTCATGGTGTTCGACGCGAACGATCAACGCTCGCCGAAATTTTCGTTTCGCGGCTTTCGTGAAAACAATTTCGGCGCCGGCGAACCGGTGGTCGGCTTTTACGTCGATGACGTTCCGTATTACGACATGTATTCGCGCGAATTGCAACTCTACGACGTGCGCGACATGGAGTTTATTTCCGGCTATCAGGGAACAATGTATGGCGCGAGCGGAGTCGGCGGCGTTGTCAATATTAATACTCGCCAACCCGGGAACGTCACGCATGGCTATCTTGGCTTGAGCTACGGCGATTACAACAGTCAAGACTACAGATTTGGCCTCGGCGGGCCGCTCGTGCAGAACAATTTGTTTTTTGGAATCGACGGCCTTTACGGTTTGCGCGACGGCTTTGTCAATAATAATTTTATCCATGACCATCCCGATACCCGAAACACCGCGGATGGCCGCGCGACATTGCGGTGGACTCCAACGGCAAAATGGCGTGTCACGTTGACCGCCAATGGTGGGCGTGATAACGATGGGTTTGTCCCAACTTATTTGCCGGGAGCGGACGCGAGCCCATTCTCCGTGTCCCGCGATATCAACGGTTATGTCGATACTTACAACACGGGCGAAGCGTTGAAGATCGGTTATCACACCGACTCTTTCAAGATCACTTCCGTCGCGACACATCGCGATTGGCGGCAGGATTTGTTTCAGGATTTTGATTTCTCGCCGGTCAACGCAGTGGATGGCTTTGACTATCCGAGACTTGAGCAATGGAGCGAGGAATTTCGCATCGAATCTCCCGACGCCGAAGAAAAACTCAAGTGGCACGCGGGCGTTTATTATTTAAACGACGATCTCCATTCCGATTCCGGTTCGATGGTGTTTTCGCCCGCGCCCGCGACGACATTATTGACACTGGCGCGCTCGCAAAACGAGACCTACGCCGCATTTGCGCAAGGCGCTTACAGCATGACGGAGCATTGGGGATTAACTCTTGGCGTGCGGTTGAATTATGATCGCCGGGAGATTTTGCGAGTCGGCGCCGCATCGGGTTTTGTCACGGGCGCGTATGATTCTTCGGACAGTTTTACTTCGGCCCAACCGAAAATCGCCGTGACGTATCGCTTCACGCCGAAGGCTGAAGTTTATCTCAGCGCGACGGAAGGCTACCAAAGCGGCGGCTTTAATCCCTCGGTGGACGCGGCGGCGCAAAGCGAATACAGCCCGGAACGTTCGTGGGAATTTGAGTTGGGAGGCAAAACTTCCTGGTTCCACGACAAACTTTCGGCGAACGCGGCGCTGTTTTACACGCAAGCATCCGACTATCAAACTTACCTGATCAATCCCGCCACGCCGACGGAGGCTTACTTGCTGAATGCCGAACGCGCGGAACTGTTCGGCGCAGAATTGGAATTGACAGCGCGGCCGATGAAGGGCCTCGATATTTCGGCGACAGCCGGTTACACGGACGCAAAGTACAACCGTTTCACCGTTCCTGCCGCGGACACCGGAACGGGAGCGGCGTCAAACCTCGATGGGAAGCCGATCAGTTTCGTTCCTGAATTCACGGCCAATTTATCGGCGCGTTATCGTTTGCCTTGGTGGCATCTTTACGTGCGCGGCGAGGGCGTCGGAGTTGGCCGCTACCATTTGGACGACGCTTATGACATAACCTCCGGGCCGACGACCCAGAACCTTTACATTCTCGTGAATGCGCAGGCCGGTTACGAAACCAGCCACTTTAACATTCACTTCTTCGCAAAGAATATTTTTGACAGGCATTATTTCAACAACGCTTTGAACCTCGGGCCATCGTATGGCTCGCTGATCCTTCAACCCGGTGACCCGGCGACATTCGGCGTCGCCGCAACCGCGCGATTTTAGGCTAACTCTTCGCGTTCTGCACCTGCGCCGCCACTCTCAGGCGCAATCCGTTGAGCCGAATGAAACCAGTTGCGTCGTCCTGATTGTAGGCCTTGGTCGGATCGGCTTCCATCGTGGCAATGTGCGGATTATAAAGGCTGACGGGCGATTTGCGTCCGGCAGTGATGATGTTGCCTTTGTAAAGTTTGACCCGCACGGTGCCGGTGACATTTCGCTGGCTTTCCGTCACGAGCGCCTGCAAGGCGTATCGTTCCGGCGAAAACCAATAGCCGTAATAAACCAGCTCCCCATATTTCGGAATAAGCGAATCGCGCAAGTGCATGACTTCGCGATCCATCGTGATGCTTTCCATCTGCCGATGCGCGTAATGCAAAATCGCCCCGCCGGGCGTCTCGTAAACCCCGCGCGATTTCATCCCGACGTAACGATTTTCAACCAGGTCCACGCGCCCAACGCCGTGTTTCCCCCCAAATTTATTGAGCGTTTCCATCACGCCGAGCGGCGTCAGTTTTTTATTGTTTACGGCGATGCAATTGCCCTGCTCGAACTCCAACGTGACGTATTCCGATTTCGACGGCGCGTCTTCCGGCGACACGCTGAGCTTGTACATCCCTTTATGCTCTGGCGCGGAAGCGTCGAGCCACGGGTCTTCAAGAATTCCCGCCTCAAACGAAATGTGCAGAAGATTCCGATCCATCGAATACGGCTTTTTCGCGCTGGCCTCGACGGGAATTCGTTTCTCGGCGCAATACTGAATCATCTCGGCCCTACCGGGAAATTGGTCGCGAAACGTGGAATCGCGCCACGGCGCAATGATCTTCAATTCCGGGGCCAGCGCCGCCGCCGTTAATTCAAAACGGACCTGGTCGTTGCCTTTGCCGGTCGCGCCGTGGGCGATGGCGTCAGCCTTTTCGGCGCGCGCGATTTCGATCATCCGTTTGGCAATCAGCGGACGCGCGATGCTCGTGCCGAGAAAGTACTGGTTCTCATAAATGGCCCCCGCCTGCATCATCGGGAAAATAAAATCGCGCGCGAACTCCTCCTGAAGATCGTCAATATAAAGTTTCGACGCGCCGGTCTTGAGCGCTTTTTGCTTGAGGCCCTTGAGTTCATCCTTTTGGCCGATGTCGGCGCAGAAGGCGATCATCTCGGCATCATATTTATCCTTGATCCACGAAAGCAGAACGGAAGTGTCCAACCCGCCCGAATATGCCAATACGATTTTCATAATGTTCTACAATCAGTCGAAAGTTTCACCAAGATGTCATCTAAAATCACGGGGACGGAGTAAACCACGGATCGCGCTGATGTCACGGATATTTCTCAAGCTGCTCCTGATCAATGGCGGCGGACGAGGAAATAGAAGATGCCGAAAAGAACAACGACGAAGACAACCGTCAGCGCGATGAAACGGTTGCGCGCGACGCGCTTCTCGTAACGCAACGGACGCAATCCCTGGATGTTTCCTGCAGCCAGATAATTGATGAGCCTCGGATTGGAGGCAGGTGGCCCGGTGAGGTTTCTTTTTATCCGTTCGACCAAGCTGACGAGGTTATACTTCGGCGCGCCGAGTTCGTTGAAGTGGCGTGACGTGGTCAGCGGCTCCGGCGGGTCCTTGAGTTGGTTCTGGTCCACCGGCTCGAAGACCGGTTCGCCATTGCCGATCTCAGCGGATTTGCGCACCGTTCCGTTTGGGCCTTGCGGGTAGGCAGTCGAACGAAGGCGGGGGCGACCGTTTGTTTCCTGCGCCTCATCGAGCCGCTTGATTCGGGATTCAAGATCGGCGATTTTCGCCGTCAACTCACGCGAACGTTCGGTAATGGGATCAATTTTTTTATTGAACAATCCCATGCAAGGCCAGCCGGTTCAGTGGCGCAACAGCAGCGCCAGAAAAATACATCCGCCAAGGACAACCAGCGGCCACGTCAACGCAAGCCCGACTTTGCAAAGCTGCCGCAAATCCATCGGCGTCCCGAAGGGCGAAAGCGACTTGCCTTGTGCGGGATCCGATTCAGCAACGGGCGCAGCGGTAAGGAGCGTGAATTTGAGGCGGGCCGAATTCCATTCCATCCGGGCGTTTTCAATGGTGGTCAAACCGCGGGTCAGTTCGACGTTGTAGGTGTCGGGCGTCCAGTTTTGTTCATTGAGAATTTGCACTTTCTCGACCGCCTCGCGAAATTCTCCAAGGGTGCGCGACATTTGTTCGGCGTCGCGGCGGGCGTTCAATTCGGCTTCCTCCAGAAGGCCGATGCCGCGCGTGAGATGGCGCAGCATTTCCTCGCGGCCCGCGTGAAACTCTGCTTGACGACGGCGCATCTCCTCGAGCGTGGCTCGCTCGCGCTCCAGTTCCTCCTGGGCCCGCTTCAACTCGGCCAGCTTGATCTGCTTCTCACTGACCATCGCCTCGATCTCTTCGCGCGTGGGCGGGCGGTTCGGCAGGGACGGAGAGGCTATCGCTCCGCCCACCGGCGCGCCGTAAGATGTCTGATGGGAGGATTGAAATTCACTGTCAATAAACTCTCCAGTTTCGTGATGGGCGGGCATAATTTATTGGGTTTGGTCGATTCGTTAATTGGACAATGCGGCAGCTTCCCCGGCAGTCAACGTTTTCGCGCGAGGCCGTGAAGGTGGCAACACCGGCGGCGCAGGCGTCTCACCGCCATTAGCAGTTTCCGGCGGAGCATCAGTCGAAGCTCCATTGGAAATTTCCGCCTCGGCATGTGTCCCATTCCCATTACCATTTCCGTCGGAAGTTTCCGCAGAAGCGTGTGTCCCGTTTCCGTTTCCATTTCCATTGGCGTCACCGTTTGTGTGGTCTTCGGCTTTGTGGAATTTGACGCTCACGATTTTGCTCACGCCATGCTCCTGCATCGTCACACCGTAAAGCACGTCCGCCATTCCAATGGTGCGCTTGTTGTGGGTGATAATGACAAATTGCGAGTGAACCAGGAACCGCTGCAACACTTTGACGAACCGGTTGATGTTCGATTCGTCAAGCGGGGCATCCAATTCGTCCAGGACGCAGAACGGGCTCGGCTTGACCTGGTAAATGGAGAAGAGCAGCGCAACCGCGGTCATTGTCTGCTCGCCGCCGGAGAGCAGCGTAATGCTCTGCAATTGTTTTCCGGGCGGGCGCGCGACGATGTCGATTCCGCATTCAAGAACATCGCCATTTTCTGTCAAGATGAGGTCGGCTTTTCCACCACCGAAAATCTCCACGAACATCAATCGGAAATTTTCGCGGACTTTTTCAAAGGTCTCCACGAACATCGAGCGGGTTTGCGTGTTGATCCGGTTGATCACTTCAACCAACTGCGCCTTCGCCTGCACCAAATCGTCGTTTTGCTTGGTAAGAAACTGGTGGCGTTGCTCCGTTTCCTCATACTCGGCAATCGCCACCAGGTTCACCGGCCCCATTTCATCGATGCGCGATTGCAGCGTTGAAACCTGAACCGCCACGGCGTCCCAATCGGTCGCCGCAATGCTTTGCGCCATCTCATCAGGCGTCAGCGTATGCACCCGCGCCGGGCCTTCGTCAGCCAGGGTGATGGTGATGCATTCGCTGCGAACATCGTCAAGAATAAGTTGGTATTTCTCCTTGATGCGTTCGCGAAGATTTTGCACGGCCATGCCTTTTTGCGCCAACTCCACTTCAACGCCGCCGCGCTGCTGCTGCAAATCGTTCAAGGATCGACGCTGGTCGCGGAGGCCGTTGTCGGCGGTCGCAATCTGCTCGTCGATGGCCTCTTTTTGCGTGAGCATTTGCGTGATTTGAATATTGAGTTGTTCGCGCTGATGAGCGATGGCCTCAATCTTTTGGCGCGATTCGGCAATTTCATTTTCGGCCTGGAGCTTGCGTTCGAGGAACGAATGAATTTCCGCGCGGCGTTGCTCGGCAAGGTTCGTCAATTCGGCGATGCGCTGTTCCAGCGGCTTTTTCTGGCTGGCGAAGGAATTGCAAAGCTGGTCCTGCGTCGCGACGGCAACTTTTGTTTCGGTCAACGACGCGTTGGCGGTCTCGCGTTGAACACGGAGACTTTCCAATGAAGCCGTCCATTGAATAACGGATGCCTGCTGTTGTTGCTCGACCGATTCAAGCGCCGCGGCCTGCTCCGCCAATCGCTGGCGTTTCATCGTCCCTTCAGATTCCTGGCCGGCGAGGCTTTCGATTTCATAAATGACGGTGTCGATTTTTTGCGCGAGCGAACGCGCGGAATTTTCCAGCGCCTTAAATTCACCTTGACGGACAGCAATGGCGACTTCCTGCGTGCGCAATTCCGTCTGCGCTTCCTGCAATCCGGCCTGAAGCTGCGTCTGCTCACTCTGCAACGCGCCTTTGCGGCGGCTGAGTTCGTCAATGCTCGCCTGCAACGCGGCGACGACAGGCTGCAATTCCGCGATTTGATTTTTGCGGCCCAAAATCGAGGAAGCTGCCGCGCCGGAACCGTTGCCGTTGAGGTAGCCGCCGGTAAAAATTCCGTGGCGATTCAGCAAGTCGCCTGTGGGAGTGACAAAGTCGAACGCGCCTTTGGATGTTTGACTGGCTTCGATGGCTGAAGGCAAATCCTGCGCGATCAGCGTCTGCCCAAGCAGCCTGCGCAACAAAGGTTGAATGACCGGGTCGCATTGAATCTCCGCCAGGGCGGCAACTGAACCGGCGGGGATTGACTGCTCAACCGCTGACCCGTCGTCACCAGGTGTCAACTGCAATGCGGCGATGCTGGCGCGGCCAGTTTTGTTTGTCCGCAAATCTTCGACGATGCGTCGCGCGGTTTCCGGCTGCTCGGTGAGAACCAATTGGAGGTTGTGCCCAAGCGCGGTTTCGATTGCGACGACATATTGGTCCGGCACGCGAATTTTATCGGACAGCGAACCAAGAACATCCGTCGCGCTCTTGAGGGCGGTCAACGCGCCGGCGCCGAAGCCTTCGTGCTCGGACTGCAATTGTTCGAGAACACTCAGTCGGGAACGCTTCGCCGCCTGCTGGCGCAGCAGTTCATCCAGTTCCTTTGTGATTTCGACAGCCTGTTGCTGAACCTCAACGAGCCGTTTCTGCCGCTCTTCGACGGTGCCGCGATGCGTCTGAGCGTCAAGAATTCCACTCTTGACAGTCTCGGAAAACTGCTCCAACCGCACATCCAATCCGCGACGTTCCTCCTCAAGCTGAATTTTCTCGGCGGAAAGTTTTTCGAGGCGGACAGCGTTGCCTTCTTTTTGGAGGTCGAGGGCGGTGATTTCGTTGCGGGCGCGGCTGAGTTGCTGCGCGGCGTCGAACGTGCTTGATTGGGCTTGACGCAACGCATCCTGGGCGGCGCGTAATTCGTTCTCCAGCGATTGCAATGCCTGCCGACGGGATTGATAAGCCTCCTGATGTTCGCGAAGCGCGTTGGCGGCGGCGTCCAGGCGTTGGACGACATTGCTGAGTTCTTCGGTTGCGGCGAGTTTGCGTTCCTCGGCCTGGGTGATATCGCTGGCGGCGCGGGTGTTTTGCTCCTGGAGATCGCGCAATTTGTCTTCGTTGAAATGGATCCGGCTTTCGTGCCGGTCACATTGGCCTTTCATCTCCATGCCCTGTTGCTGGAGATTGCGAATTTCCTGCTCCTGCGAGGAAAGATGCTCGCGGAGGACGCTGATTTCATCTTCGACGCGCAACACCGTCGCGGACAACGCCTCGATTTCCTCGCGCCATTTTTCCAATTGGACGGTCTTCGTTTGGATGTCGCTTTGGAGGACGTCGAATTGGTGGCGGGCCAATTGAGTGTCCAAATGCGTCAGTTCGTTCATCAATTGCTTGTAACGACGGGCTTTGCCGGCCTGGCGCTGCAAGGAGCCGATCTGCCGTTTGACTTCGCGAATCAAGTCCGCGACGCGCAGGAGGTTTTGATCGGTCGCTTCCAATTTGCGCATCGACTCTTTTTTTTGCGCTTTGAATTTGGTGATTCCTGCCGCTTCTTCAAACACGAGGCGTCGATCCTCCGGCTTGCTGGAAAGGATTTGCGTGATGTTCCCCTGGGCCATGATGCTGTAACTGGTCCGGCCCACTCCCGTGCCCATGAAAAGCTGTTGAATGTCCTTCAGCCTGCAAGGCGTTTTGTTAAGGAAATACTCGCTGGCGCCATCGCGGAAAACGCGGCGGGTCAAGGTGACTTCGTTGTAGGCAATCTCGACTCCGGCGGCTGAAAGGTTCTCCCCGTCAACGCCGCCGATGGTCAATGAAACCTCGGCCATGCTGAGCGGTTTGCGGCTATCGGTCCCATTGAAAATGACGTCAGCCATCTCGCCGCCACGGAGGGCTTTGGCCGATTGTTCACCGAGTACCCAACGTATAGCGTCTGAAACATTGGACTTACCACACCCATTGGGGCCGACGATCGCGGTGACGCCCGGCTGGAAATTCAGCGACGTTTTGTCAGCGAACGACTTAAACCCTAAAACCGTCAAATTCTTCAGATACATTCTGGGGCCAAATAAAACCAAAGCACTAGTGTGAAGTAAAGGGAAAAACCACAATATGTGGGGTTATTTGGGCGGTATGCCCGCCTAATAGACGTTCACTTGGAAAGCCCCCTGAAAGCCTGCGTGAAGAATTTAACCTTGATTGAGCTTGATTAGGCTTGATGGAAAAAGGGCGATTTGTGACTAAGCATCAACGTTAATAACTTAATATCAACAACTTTCGAATCGCACCGTCATTTTCCGCTGTGGCTTGATTAAACCACACAAGGCTTGATTATCACCTTGGAGTCGCTGCAATCGTGAAACGGCCCGAATTAAACGTCCAACCGCCCGATGCAGTGGCATCCTGTTGGGAATGGACGTAATTTCCTGTTGTACGGGTCAAAAATTGCAACACAACATATTGTGTGCTCCCCGCATCGCTTCCAGCTTTGAATTGGACTGTGAGCAGTGACATTGATGTGCTGTAAGGCGCGTAGGTGTACGTGCCGGAGTCGCTACTATTGCGTTCGGTTATGATATTGTAATCGAAAGTGAGAACGGTGTTTTTCCCTTTGATTGTGGGGATCGCCGTGAGTGTGTAACCGGTCAATGCCGCCGCGCCTGTAACAGGATCATTCCCCCAGACTGCGGAGCCTTTGATGTTCGCATCGCCAACCGCCGCGTAATTGTAATTGGACTTCGCGCCGAACGTCACGTCGAACGTGTTGTCGTCCAGCCCAACGGCGTAAGGCGGGTTGAGCGCAATGAATTGATCGGTGCCGGTTGTGGGGCTGGCGTGAGTATTTGCAATGAAAAGGCCAACGTCCGTCGGCTCATTCGAGGACTTGAGCGACATCGAGGCGAACGTGCCGTTGCCGTACGTCCGAGTAAAGAATGGCTCGCCATCAGGAGTGACTTGGAATTGCAATCCTGTAAGCACCTCAGGCCCCAGGAACGCCGTCTCATCAAATCCCGGCATAAACACAAAACTTCCCGCATCCAGGCTGTCGTTGCCAAGATTTTTGTAACTGTAGTTGCCAGTGATCGGCGGCTTTTCCGCGGCGGTGTACGAGAGGACGATGAAATTGGTTTTTCCGACGGCTGCTGGAGGGCTCGTTGGCGATTCCAACAAAAGACCTGCGGTGGGCGAGAACTTTGTAAATGTGTACGTCCCGATGGTCGTCGAACCATCGCTGCCTATATTCGTGAACGTTGAATTTCCAAAGGTGTTTGTGGAAGTGAAGTGCGGTATAACATAACTCGTCCCGACGAGATGCGCGCCGTCGAGGGTTCCCGGGGATGTATCTGCGGACGGTTCGAATGTAAGAGTTCCGGTGTCTCCACCGTTCTTATCAATGTAGGAGGCCGTGAATCCGTCGGAGAAAGTCAAGTCGAGGATCGAGTCGTTGCTGACGGCATCCTGAACAGGAAGAACACGGTGCGGGATCAGTTCGCCCGTGTTTGGACCCGTTGGCGTGTAAGTGTAAGTTCCGACCTCACCCTGCTGATTTGTTGTCGGCGAAACCAGGACGTAACTCGCCAGATCGAAGCTCACTATGAACGACGGTTGCGTGTTAGTTCCTTCTGTCACCGTCACCCATGAATCCGCAACAGAGAGCGGGGCATAGCCTGCCGCGCCGCAGGAAAACTGAACGGAGTTGGTGGCTTTGTTTCCAGCGGCGTCTTCTGCATAGACGGAAAGAGTGTTCGGGCTGTGCGGCGCGAGCGAAACCCAGGCAAACCAGTTCGTGAAGTTATTGGTGGAGCCGGCGGGCAGCCACCCTTTTCCGTTAAGATTGAAATAGACTGCCGCAACTCCAAAAGTGTCGTTCGCGATCCCTTCGATGGCGTAGGCCGACTGCGGAATTACCTGATTTTTCTGTGGGCCAAGAATCCTGACGGAGGGAGGTTTGGCGTCCTGGAAATTGGCGACGTAACTCGCGTTATCGTCAACAGGAACTTTGCAGGTCGCCGTGGTGACGAGGAAACTCGGGTCGCTGACTTTCGTCCAGTTCAGAAACCTGAAACCGACCTTGGGGTGGGCGACGAGCGTCGCAGTGGCGCCGCACCCTTTTTTGCCGCCGCCGGTGGTGGTTCCCTCGTTGGCTGGCGAACTGACCGTAGTGATGGTGTATTCTTTGAGAACAAAAAAGGCGGTGAATGCTTCGGGCACAGCTTTAGTCGTAATTGTAATTGATATACCCGTGCCAACGACCACACCACCTGAATGCCATGCAAGGAAATCGTAACAATCGTTGGTCACAGTAGCGGTAAGGGTAACGCTTGTGCCTTTAGGAAACGAACCGCCGCCGGAAGTCGTGCCGGCGATCTTCGGCGAGGCGCTCGTGGTTACGGCGAAATTCGCCGCAGTGGCTGTGTGGACATTGGACAAAACGGAGAGTGCGAGGGTAAGGACGACCTGCAGGAATCTAAATTTCATGAATTATTTGGATCAATTAAAACACCTTTGCAGTTTCCTTAATAGCAGACTTCCAGTGGCAAAGGCAAGAGCAGTTCCTGAAAATTCTGGTTGGGATGTAATAACAGCCAGGAAAATGTTCGAGCAACGGATATGTTTAGACAAGGTTTAAATTCTTGACAAAAAGCTATTAATATCCGGCAAATAAGTCAATAATTGACATTCCGTCTGATATATACGACATTAATCCAATGTCAAAAGTTGGTTCAATGCCGCTGCCAGCGACCCATGCGCTTCGCAAATTGGGCCGCGACCTCGCCCTTGCGCGACGGAAGCGCGGCATTTCCACCAGCGATATGGCAAGCCGCCTTTTTGTCAGCCGCGATACATTATGGCGGTTGGAGCGCGGGGATCCTACAGTCGCGCTGGGCACGCTCGCAACGGCAATTTTTATTCTCGGATTGCATGAACGCCTGGCAAACCTTGCGGCACCGGAAAGGGACGAACTGGGCTTAGTCTTGGGAGATCGATATGTGCCAAAAAGAATTCACCGCCAATAAAATTGAATTTTGAACCGCATAGCAATATCGAGATGGTAGAGGCGAATCACGTTTTAGCCACTGAAACCGATTTTTGTTTTGCAATGCTATCCAATCACGGCAGTTTCTAAAGATAATGAGCTATCAGTCGGTGGACGCCCTGCAACAAGTCCTCGTTGAAAAAGTATTCCATTATGCTGAAGATCGAAAGAAGGCAGCCGGACGCGCGCTTGGAACACTTGTTGAAATTATTACGTACTACGCGTTGAAGGGCTGGGGTTTCAGGGAAAATGTGGGGATTGAGCGAGCGCTATCGGAATACAAGAATCCGGAAATTTCTCACAATGTGGAATTCTCGCTCCACCCGGTACTGCGGCGATTGGCCATTCCGCTTCAGGATTACACACTGCCGCTGACAACAGCAAAAATTCGTCGCGCACTAGACAAATTGGAATTCGCGCACGAGGACTTGATCGCCAAGGCGGCACAAGTCCTGACAAATGACGGAGTTCTCCGAAATGCCTGCACGTTTGGCGAATCGGAAAACGCCTTCTGTATCGCAAGCGTTGACGAGATCAGAGACAATCAATACGCGCTTACGGTCAGTGTGTTAAGCCGGCATCCATTCGCAATTTTTGAATGCAAACGCGTTGGAGTTGAGGAGGGAATGAAAAAAGGCCCGCAATCCATCGAAAAGGCAAAGCAAGGCGCATATGTCGCACGAACGATCTCGGCGCTTCAAAAGGTTCGATATGCAAATGGACAAATTGGAGGTGTGATTCAACTGGCCGATGGGACACTTTACCACAAGCCCTATGTCCTGCTGTTGGAAGAAATGATCAAGTCCAGCGATCCCGTGATGCTAAAGGACTTTATTCTGACCGTCGGCGTCGTCAGCAATCACGGAAATTGGTTCACCGAAGAGGACCATAATAAAGAACTCAAAGTGCTGGCGCAATCCTACGACTGGTTGCTTTTCCTGACTGACCAAGGACTGGCGGAGTTTGTGAGCGAACTGCTTCTCAATCCCACGCCGGAGTTGGCCGACGCGCGAACGGCATTTCTGCAAAGCTACGGACCAGCGGCATCCAGCAATCGCTTTACGAAGGTGAAAATTGACGTAAAAGCCGATGTCGTGCTGCGGCGCTATTTCGCCACTCACGCGGAGAAAGTTGAATCGTGGTTCAATATTATCACACCGAAAGGACAGAGCTTGAAAAAGCTGCGCGAGGAGTTAAAAACACTGGACGCGAAAGATTGGAAAAAATTTTGAAGTGAGCGCTGGAAGAACAATAAACACACTAAGCCAGGATTGGGGAACACCCGAAAAGTATATTACCGCTGTCAAACGGGTTTTTTCGGGAGGAATCGACCTTGACCCTTGCTCAAACGCTTACTCCCTGGTTGGCGCCAGAGTAGAATATCGTCTTCCCGGACATGACGGGCTTAAGGAGTCCTGGGCATTCCCAAAGATATTTGTTAATCCCCCTTACGGGATTGATCAAGAACGAGGCACATCCATCAAACACTGGCTTTATCGTTGCGCGGCGGCCCACAATCAACACAAATCCGAGGTCATCGCGCTTGTGCCAGTCGCCACGAACACCGGCCACTGGAAAAAGTACGTGTTTTGCCGGGCAACAACGGTTTGCTTTTTATATGATACACGATTGCGCTTTTTGATCGAAGGGCGCGACGAAGGGAAGGGTGCGCCGATGTCCTGCGCCATGATTTACTGGGGACAAAATTACGAAGATTTTTTTGATGTGTTCATTGAGCACGGAGCGGTGATTGATTTGCGCCCGTTACACCGCAAGGATATCGGCAGCAACGGCAACCACGCAGAGCAGGTTCTATTGTCGGAATTTTGAAACGATTTATTGTGCTGTGATTTTTTTCGAGGTGGTTGCTGAGAACGTTTAAGAAAGAGTCGGTTCACAAACAGTGAAACGATCGCAGGTATGTTGGGTTTGCGTTTGGCGGGGTTTGGGCCTAATTGATGGTATGGCTGTTTTCATAAAACGGCGGCTTTGGCTTCTGGTGATCCTGGCGTTGGTTGCCAAGTCTGCTTTTGCTGCGCCGAGAACCCAGGTTCGACTGCTGCTTTCGGCGGATTCGGCGCGCGCAGGCGACACCATCTGGGCCGGGCTGGAAATGGATATGCCTGCGGGCTGGCATACTTACTGGCGCAATGGCGGCGACGCGGGTGAGGCGACGCGTATTCAATGGGTTCTGCCCAACGGCGTTTCCGCTGGCGAAATTAATTGGCCGATTCCCTCGAAACTTACTGAACCGGCGGGCGACACTCCGCTTGTCACGTATATCTATACCAACAAGGTCGTCCTGCTGGTGCCGATCACGCTGGCGAAGGACCTCGCCCCGGGCCCAGTCGAATTAGAGGCGATAGCACGGTGGATGGAGTGCAAGGACATCTGTATTTTTTCCAGCGTCACCAACAAAGTAACGCTTGCGATTTCGGATGCCGCAAAACCGTCGGCCAACGCGCAGCTTCTGGAAGAATGGCGCGCAAAAGTTCCGCCGCGCGGGGACGCCTCGCTGGCCCGCGCTTCATGGGAAGGTCCTGGCTCCTCTACTAATTCCCGACCGCTGCTAATCGAATGGTTGACAAACTCAACCCCAGCCCCTGCGGATTTTTATCCTTATCTCGATACGAATATTGACGTTGCGGGGGTGACAACGACGCTGACTGCCGGGTCAAATTCCATACGCCTGGAAAAGGTTGTGCATACAAACGGCAACGAATGGCCGTCGCGCGTCATGGGAATTCTCGTCGGCAAAGCGGACTCCGACGCTGCTTCCGGCGTTGAAGTGGATTTGCCAATCAGCGGTTCTTTCTCGACAGAAACTGCCGCGGCCACTTCGGGAACTTCGCCGCATTCCCCGACTGTGCCAGGTTCGCTGCCGACGATGTTGCTGCTCGCGTTTGTCGGCGGATTGATTCTGAACTTCATGCCGTGCGTGCTGCCGATCATCGCGCTGAAAATCCTTGGGTTTGTCAAGCAATCGACAGAAACGCCGGGCCGGGCGCGGACGCTGGGAATTGTTTATGGACTAGGAGTGATGTGTTCGTTTTTAGTATTGGCAGGATTGGCCATCGGCGTGCAACGGGCGGGAGGCGCGGCCAATTGGGGCGACGCGTTTCGGAACCCGCATTTTCAAGTGGCGCTGACAGTGCTGATGACATTGATCGCGCTGAATCTTTTCGGCGTCTTCGAGATTACTCTGAGTTCGCGCGCGGCGGGAGCGGCGGTGGGGCTGGCATCGCGTCAGGGCGCGCCCGGCGCATTTTTCAACGGCATACTGGCGACGGTTTTGGCGACGCCTTGCACCGCGCCATTTTTGGGAGTGGCGCTGGCGTTTGCGTTCACGCAATCGGCCCCGGTGATTTTGGGAGTGTTCGCGGCTGCGGGCGCGGGTTTTGCGTTTCCATTTGTGTTGCTGTGCGCGCAGCCGAGTTTGTTGAAGGTGCTGCCGAAGCCCGGCATCTGGATGGAAAAATTCAAGAACGCGATGGGTTTTCCGATGATGGCGACGGCGGTCTGGTTGCTGTGGGTTTCGGCGAACGCGCCGGATGAAGTGCTTTGGCTGGGGGAATTTCTGGTGATTCTGGCGCTGGCGGCGTGGGTTTGGGGTGAATTTGTGCAGCGCGGCCTGTCACGTAAAGGATTGGCGGCGGTGATTTGCGTCGCGCTTGTCGCGGCGGACATCGGGCTTCTCGTGGAAACAAAACCGTCGCCGGACGCGATTGTTTGGAATGCATGGAGTCCGCAGGCCGTCGAAGAAGCGCAGAAGGCGGGGCATCCTGTGTTGGTCGATTTCACCGCGAGAAGCTGCCTGACCTGTCAACTTAATAAACGGACAAGCATCGAAATTCCCTCGACACGCGCGAAGCTCAAGCAAACGGGTACAGTCGCGTTGATTGCGGATTACACGAGGGAGGACCCTGCGATCTCAGTTGAACTGCACAAATTCAACGGCGGCGGGATTCCGTTGGTTTTGGTGTATTCCAAGGATCCATCGAAGCCGCCGGAGAAATTGCCGACAGTCCTCAGTCCTTCCGATGTGCAGGAAGCGTTGACGAAGGCGGCGGAATAATTTTGAACTTTCACGGCGGGCCACTACAATCGCGCGCATGTCAGAACAAAAGAATCAAGCACTCGTCGGTGTCATCATGGGCAGCCAATCGGATTGGGAAACAATGCAGCACGCTGCCAATCAATTGAAGGAACTGGGAATTCCAAGCGAAGTCCAGGTCATCTCGGCGCATCGCACGCCGGACCTGTTGTTTGAATGGGCGTCGAGCGCGGCGTCGCGGGGGTTGGAAGTTATCATCGCGGCGGCGGGCGGCGCGGCGCATTTGGCGGGCGTGACAGCGGCTAAGACTCCCCTGCCCGTCCTCGGCGTGCCGATGGAATCCAAGTCGTTGCACGGAATGGATTCGTTGCTGTCGATGGTCCAGATGCCGGGCGGCGTGCCGGTGGGAACTTTGGCAATCGGCAAACCCGGCGCGATCAACGCGGCATTGCTGGCGGCGGCGATTCTTGGAATCAAGCATTCGCAGCATCGGAAAGCATACGAAGAATTTCGCAGGAAGCAGACAGAAAAGGGCGTAGCAAACCGGGAGATCAAGTGACGCATCTAAACTTCAGGGTAGGGACGCCTCGCCGAGGCGTCCACGGACGGCCCGGCGGGCCATCCCTACCAATCAATAATTAGACATCGCGTTAATTTCGATAAGTTGAAGCGCCGGATGTCTCTCGAATTGCAAGCACGGCGTTTAATTGATCGCGGCTTGCGCCATCGTACCATTCAAGGAACTGATCTACTGTCCCGCCACTGTCAAGATGATCGAAAAATGTTTGGGCGGGAATTCGGGTGCCGCAAAAGACAATGGCTCCGCTCATCACGTCCACGTCCTGAGAGAAAATTTCCGGCTGATTCGCAACTGCATTCACAATGACAAAATGCTTCCGAGTCGGAAGCGGTCAATGGACAAATTGGCCCAGGGTTATTGACCAATTCAAGCAGCCATTGCGAGGCAGTTCTTAACTGGCACACGCCATGCTACGCAGTGTGTTAGCATGGTTCCGATGAAAAATCGCCGTATGGGTGGACTGGATTTGATCCAGTGCATTGGTCTGATCCTGGTGATCGCGTTCATTTCTCATTTCTCAGGTCCTGCGGACCGCACTCCGCCGGCGGCCTGGGTCATTCTCGTGGTTGGAGTCGCAACGCTTCTGTTGATGTGGCTCACGGCCATTCGAGCACGCGAATAACTGAGATTGGTCTTTGCCTTTTTTCAGTGGCGGCGGCGCAGCACCGCCCTACAGAAGAGTCATTTCTGCATTTCTGCCGCTGCGTGATATTCGATCATGCTGAACAGGAATGCCGCAATCCCACCAAAGATCACCGGCGCAAGGACAAGGGCCGAAACTGCAACCCAAACATTTCCCACGTCCCAACTAAAAATCCCTTCAAGCGTCCCGTTTCTGGACAGCAGCGTTTCGAGATGTCGCAATAGTGAGAGCGAATTGATGTTTGTCGGAATGCGGCCAATGCCCATTTCAACCACCGCGCCGTAAATCAACGCAGCAGCCATGTAACGGGTCGTAATTTGGCCCAGCAACGCACCGAGGGCACACCAGGCAGGAATTGCCGCAATTTGCACCACTAGAAATAACGGAAACAAGGCGCTGAGGCCAAGGATGTCGCGCTCGAATCCCGTCCCGAACAGAAGCAAGGTTTCCACGAGCAACAGCAATTCAAGCCAGACGACCTGCGCGATATACTTGACCACCAGGAGCCGGGCGCGGCTGATGGGTCGCGTAATTAAAAAACCAAGCGTGTCGGCCTGCAATTCATCGCGAATCAGCGCGCCGCAAGCACGGACGCACGTCAGCGGCAGAATAATGAAAAAATAACAGTCGATGAGCCAATGGTAGAACGGCGTCGTCCGCCCCCATCCGGGCTGGATTGCGCTCAAGCGCTCCACGGTGGAATCGCGGAACTTGGCTTCCCAGAGCCGCATCTCCGCCATCTGCCGACCGTCAAGCACATCTTTGACACGGTCGAGAATTCGCCGACCGAACTCGCCGAGATGTTCCTCCAGCCGGGTTTTTCGCGTAGCGACTGATTCGTTCGGTTCATCAGTCCACAAGGATTGGAGGCGCTGAAATTCCTCCTGGAGAATCGCGCGAAGACTGTCGCGCTGGGCCTGCTGCAAAGGGACCTGACGCCGGTCCAACCGCTTTGCAATAGAGTCCGTCTGCACAAAGGCGCTGCCGAATGAGCTTTGCCGCTGCGACCAGCGTTGCACGGTATCGACCGTGATGAGCACCAGCGCCGGAAGCACCAGCAACACGCCGAAACGATACGGGAGGCGCGCGGCTGTCCATTGGCCTTTCCACGTCAGCGCCCAGATTGCCTGAAGCGCGTTGAAAAATGTCGGGAGTGGCTTCTCGCTCACGTAGTCACCTTTTCGTAGATGTTTTGCAAAGACCGGCTGCGGCTGCGAATGCCGTGGACGGTCACGCCGCTTTGAAGCAGAAGCGAAGTCCACTGTTCATAAAATGCGCCGGCGTCCTTTACGCGGATGCTGAGTCGCCCGTCCGCCGGATCAATGTCGAAACCCATCAACATTCCCGCGTCGAAAAGCTGGCGGGCAAGGCGTTCGGGCTGGTCGCATTGAATTTCCAATTCCTCGGACCAATCCTTGATGTCGGCGCGGATTTCTTTTTGACTGCCGGAAGCAAGGATTCGGCCCCAATTGAGCACGAGGATGTTTTTGCACAATGACTCCAGTTCCGCGAGAATGTGACTTGACACAAGGATGCTCACGTTTTGGGCGGCGAGTTCCTTCAAAGTCTGCGCGACCTCCTGGCGGCCCATCGGGTCGAGGCCGTTCATCGGTTCGTCCAGCACGAGCAAGTCCGGTTCGTGCAGCAGCCCCTGCCCTAGTTTGACGCGCTGTTTCATCCCCTTGGAATATTGGCCCATGCGTTTGTGCCAATGTTCGCGCGGCAATTTCACTCGATCCAGCACGGCTTCCGCGCGCGCCTTCACGTCGGCGGGCGGGACGCCGGAAAGCAGTCCCATGCTGCAAAGCCAATCCATCGGGCGCAATTCGCGCGGGACCGCTTCGCCTTCTGGACAATATCCAACGCGTCGCAGCAACGGCGGATTATTCCACGGCTTGAGGCCGAAGACAGTGAGCCGCCCGGAGCTGGGCTGAAGCTGGCCGGTGATAATTTGAATCAACGTGCTCTTGCCCGCGCCGTTGGGGCCGACGAGACCGGTCAGGCCCGCCTCGATTTCAAAGCTGACGTTGTTCAGCCCCATCACGATGCCGTACCACCGGCTTAACTCGATTGCCTGGATGACGGTGCTCATTCGGGTTTCACGCGTTTGCGGATAATCACCGCGCCGATGACCAGCATCGCCGCCAGCGCAACCAGCGAACCGCCCAATGTCGCGTTATTCAACGCATCGCGAGTTGGGCGCGAGATGTTCGCGAGCATCTGGCCGAAAATCGGGACGTTGTCCTGCGCGGTTTTCAGGTCTTTGCCAAGTTGAAACGTGGAAAGGCCGATTTGCCTGAGATCATAGCTGAAACTCAAGTGACGCAGCCAAGGGCGGGCATTCATGGCAATCGGTTGAATGACACCCCCGAGAATCCACCACATGAACCAAATCGCAGGCGTCGCTTTTTCGCGGCTGGATGACGCGGAAACAGCCAGCGCCAGCGCGCTGAGAATCAACATGCCGCTGAGCGAGAAAACCAAGACGTGGAATAATGCCGCCCGCGAATGCCAGAAGAACCGCCAATCCGGCCCAAGAAGATTTCCCAGGAACCACGCGGCGCAGGCCGGCCCAAGCCACGTCAACGTAAGCAAGCCGAACGCCGTGCAATATTTGCCGAGCAAATAATCCCCGCGCGTTACGGCCTTGGAGGAATAAACCAGGATCGCGTTGCTGGCCAAATCGCGCGTGATCAGCGACGGCATGGCGAGGCCGAGAATGAAAATTCCGACCGGCATCAGGTAGATGCTGAAGAAATAGAACAGCGCGTTTTGCGTCGTGGCCACCGATATTTCAGGATGGTCCTGCAACCATTGCGTCAGCATTTGCGCGAAAGCCTGGAGTTGCGGATTCAGTTTTCCGACCCATTGAACAACAATGCTGTCGGCAACGAGCAATTGGCCGACAATGAACAAAAGCCCGGCCATTAGCAGCGCCATCATCCAGCAGAGCACGACGAAGTTGCGAATGACTTTGTTGTTCAGGGCGGCTGCGAGTCCATTCCGGGCGATGACCCAGCGCCGGGCCCAGATGCCCCGGTGCGTTCCGGTCCAATGCTGATAATTTACGTCATGCAGCGGCATGGGAAATCTCCAGGGCCTGTAAAAACGTTTCTTCCAGCGCGTTCGGGCTGGGGATGATTTCGAGCGGAGGCACCTTCAACTCGTTCATCAGTGTCAACAATGGATTCAGAGAATCGGCGCTGTGCTCCACGCGCAAATGCCCATTGGGGAGCATCTGGCAGGGCCATGCGCGGCTTTGGCAGGCGGCCTGCAATTCCGAATGGCCGCGCGCAAGCACAACCTCGGCAGCGCCGCGTTTGCGGGCCTTGAGCGATTGCAAACTGTCATGCACCAGGACGCGTCCTCGGGCGATGATGATAATTTGTCCGCAAACGCGTTCGACATCGTGCAGCAAATGGGAGGACAAAATCACAGTGATCCCGTACTTCGACCACAGACTTTCAACCAATTCCAAAATCTGCGCCTGGCCTTTCGGATCAAGGCCGTTGGTGGGTTCATCGAGAAAAACAATTTCCGGGTCATGGACGATGGCTTGCGCAAGTTTGAGCCGCTGCTTCATCCCGGTGGAATAAGTATCGACCTTGCGGTAACGCTCCTGGCTCATGCCGACGAAATCGAGCATTTCGTGCGCGCGCTGGCGGGCTGCTTGAAAAGGCAAACCGGACAATTGCGCGCAGTAGGTCACATACTCGCAGCCAGCCATGCCAGGGATGTGGCAGTTTTGTTCGGGCGCATAACCGACGCGTTTGCGAATTTCGCGTCCCTCCTTGCCGACTTCACCGCCGAGCAGGCGCGCGGAACCGGAGGAAATCGGCTGAAGTTGAAGCAGGCACTTCATGAAAGTGCTTTTGCCCGCGCCATTGGGGCCGAGCAGGCCAATCGCGCCCGGAAGGACTTTGACGCTGACGTTGTCCAAAGCGCGCTGTTGTCCGAAGACTTTTGAGAGAGCCTCCGTTTCTATGACAGGCGCAGGTGACATCGTGGGCGGGACTTTGGGGACAAAATCGTGAATTGGCTAGTTCAAAATGGACAGCAGCCGGAACGCTCTGCGTTCGCTTTTAGGTTTCCCTCCTAATCATAATCATAATCCTAATCGTAATCTCTTTTTCTGAGGGAAGATTAAGATTAAGAGATGAAAATCACCGCCGAACGAAATAACTCAAATTCTCTAATTCAATGGCGAGATTCACATTATTGACAACAACCTGCTCGGGAACGTCCAGAACCAGCGGCGCGAAGTTCAGGATTCCCGTGATGCCGCATTGGACGAGAGTGTTTGCGACTTCTTGCGCAGCCGATGCGGGAAGCGTGAGAATGGCCATTTTAACTTCACGCTCGCGGATGACAGCGGGCATTTCGGTAAGCGCGTGAATCGGCACCGGAATATCCTTCCCGCGCCGGCGACGCGGCTCCAAGTCAAACGCCGCGATGATCTCGAATCCTTCCTTTTGAAAACCGCGATAGGAGAGCAAAGCCAACCCAAGGTTCCCAACGCCGACGAGGATGACCGGGCGCAAATGGGTCGTTCCGAGAACGTCGGAAATCATCTCGGCCAATTGCCCAACGTCGTAGCCCAAACCGCGCGTGCCGAATTGCCCGAAGTACGCGAGGTCTTTGCGCAATTGAGTGGGCTTGACGCCGGAAGCTTTCGCCAGCGCTTCGCTTGAAACGGTGGCGATGCCGTTGGCCTTTAGTTGCTGAAGGCCGCGAAAATAAACGGAAAGCCGATAAACGGCCTTGCGCGGGATTTCCGGACGAGGAATTCTGTTCAAGGGCGCGAAGATAGTGAAAAGTCACGAACTACGCAAGAAGGTTCAAACGACCCATGATTTTCCTGGAACGCATAAGTTGTTGCGAGTGGCCCTTGTTTTGGATGCAAGACTGACCGGTCATGTCTGGACACTTGAAGAAACCGTCAATTTGATAAACTAATGAAGGCGTGCATTCACTGTTTAACATCTATCTCAACCTCGTCGAGATTGCGTTGATGATTTCAACCGCCTTCGTTGCTCCTCTCAAAATGAAGCACTGCTGGAACAGATATGCAATTTATACTGCGATTACTGGCTTTACATGGTTCTTCTTTGGAGTGACTGCAATGTTTTGGTGGCCTGAGCCGGGAATTGGCGTTTTCATCCTCGGACTTATTTCCTGGATTTTTGGAACATTTATTTTTTTATTAAAACCCGATGGAGGTAGCGGGAACCCAAAATAAATCTGGTCAAAAGTGAAAGTGACGCACTACCCCTTTCCAGCGTGGCGTTTGAGGAAATTTGTTATACATTACAACCATGAACCGTGAGAGACCGGGCTTAAACACCGGACTTGGAAAATTTTTCCGCGTCACAAGATTTGCGGCGTTGATTTTACTCGTCTTGACTGCCTGCCGATCCGCGACAGCCGATGATGCGCCGGGTCTGCGGGATGCGACTGTCCTGATCATTCGTCACGCCGAAAAGCCGGAGAACGGGAACGGCTTATCGCCGGAAGGAGTGGAACGCGCGAGGGCTTACCCGCAATATTTTGCCACGTTTCAATTGGATGGCCAGCCTCTGAAATTGGACAGCCTGTTTGCGGCGGCAGACTCGAAGAAAAGCGAACGTCCCCGCCTGACGATGGAGCCGTTGAGCCGCGCCCTTGGCGTTCCATTGAACACCGATTTCAAGGATAAAGAACCGGAAACGCTCGCTCGCGAATTGAAGGCGAACCCGCACGGCGCGAACATCCTGATTTGCTGGCATCACCAGGAAATTCCAGGATTGCTCCGCGGTTTGGGCGCCGATCCCGACAAATTGCTCCCTCGCGGAGAGTGGCCCGGCCACATTTACGGCTGGGTGATTGAATTGCGCTACGACCACGAGGGCCGCTTGAAACCCGACGCTTGCAAACGAATCAAGGAACATTTGCGTTCCAATGAGCCGGAGTAATTCGTAACAATCGACGGCTATTTTAGGATGGCGGTTCGCGGGTTCCTAATCTTAATCTTAATCCTAATCGTATTCCTGATATTCCGTTGGCGGAGCAGGACGATTTGGATCAGAAATCATAATGTCAAAATCGATTAAAGAACGGGTCCTTGTTGTGGACGACGAGCCGGACTTGCTGGAATTGATCGAAGTCAACTTGAAGGGCGCAGGATATGAAGTCATGGTGGCCGCGAGCGGTCCCGAAGGCTTGCGCATGGCCCGGCAGACAGTCCCTGAGCTGATCGTCCTGGACGTGATGCTTCCAGACATGGGCGGGCTGGACGTGTGCAAAAGCCTGCGAAGCGATCCGGCGACCAGCGCCATTCCAATTCTCATGTTGACGGCGCGCGCGACGGAGATCGATCGCGTCCTCGGACTGGAATTGGGCGCGGACGATTACGTGACGAAACCTTTCAGCACGCGCGAACTTGTCTTGCGCGTGAAGAGCCTACTTCGCAGAAAAGTCACCACTGAAACGGGCGAGCCAAATATTCAATTCGGCGGACTCGCGATTGATCGCGCGCGTCACCGCGTAAGTTTCAATGGCCAACCGCTGGCGTTGACGCTGACGGAATTCAAGCTGGTCACTGTGCTTGCTGAACGCCGGGGCCGCGTGCAATCGCGCGACCAGCTTTTGAAGGATGTGTGGGGCTACAACAGCGCCATCGACACGCGAACGGTCGATACGCACATGCGCCGCCTTCGCAATAAATTGGGTGGCGCGGCAAAATACCTCGATACGGTCCGCGGAGTCGGTTACCGGTTCATCGAGTTTCAATCTTGAGTGACGCGCCAATGTGGTTGTGGATTGCGCTGGCCCTGGCAGCGGTGCTGGCCGCGGCAGTGACTGCGGCAATGGCGCGGCGGCAGTCTTTTCGCCATCAAGAAGAATTAAGCGCGCAAAAAAGCCAGCGTGACAGCGCCCTGACCCGGCAGCGGGAGGAAATCGCCGGACAATTCGAAGCCAGCCAGCAGGCGCTTTTCAACAGTATGATCGAAGGCATTCTGCTGTTGGACCGCTCCGGGCGCATCGAGATGGTCAACGAATCGTTGCGAAAATATTTCGATGTGACGACCGATATCCGGGGACAAACGATCATGGAGGCCTTTCGCTGGCACGAATTGGCGGCGCTGGCGGCGAGGCTTCAGCGTGACAAGAAGATTTCCGACGCTGAACTTGAAATTCATCGCGCGCGTCGCCGTTTCTTCCAGGTCAACGCGGCGATTGTCGCCGACCGCGACGGCGTCGAACAGGGACAGTTGCTCGTCTTCCATGAAGTCACGAGGCTGAAGGAACTCGAAAGCGTGCAGACGGAATTCGTCGGCAACGTCAGCCATGAACTGCGCACGCCGCTTTCGCTCATCAAGGGATTTACCGAGACGCTCCTGGACGGCGCGTTGAACGATCCGCAACAAGCCGGGCGGTTTCTTCAGAAGATCGACAAACATTCCGACCGGTTGCTGTTTTTGATCGAGGATTTGCTGGCAATTTCCCGTTTGGAATCCGGCCAGGTCGCGCTCAATGTGCAACAGGTGGACTTGCGCGATCTGGCGCAACGGGTGTTGGACGATCTTGCCGCGCGCGCGACGGGTCGGAAGACGACGCTCGAAAATCTTATCCCGGACGATATGACAGTCTGGGCCGACGCCGACCGCCTTCAGCAGGTGCTGTTCAACCTCGCGGACAACGCGATCAAATACGGCAAGAGCGAAGGCCGCGTCACGATCAACGCGAACGCTGCCGCCAACGAGAAAATAGAAGTGGTCGTCGCGGATGACGGCGCGGGAATTCCGCCGGATTCAATCGGCCGGGTGTTCGAGCGCTTTTATCGTGTTGACAGGGCGCGGTCCCGCGACAGCGGCGGAACTGGGCTGGGACTGGCAATTGTCAAACACATCGTTCAGGCGCATGGAGGCGAAACATGGGTGAAGAGCGAACTGCAAAAAGGCTCGGAATTCCACTTCACGATTCCCAAAAAGGCCGCTCCCCCGCTCTCTCCACCCGAAGACTGAGACTATTTCTTGGGACGAAAACCCGGCGGCAGATTCGACGAGGAGGAATCCGGTTCGGCAGCGGCAGGAGGAGGACGCGAGGCAACTCCACTGGGTGAATCGTCCTCGCCATCGGTTTCGCCGGCTTGCTCGGCCTGTGATTCCGCTTCGATTTCCTGGATGCCCAGGCGGACGCGCGCCTTCTTTGCGGCGCCTGTTTTCGGATGTTCCTGAACAATACGATGCAAAAGAGCCAGCGTCTTGTCCTGCTGATTCAACTTTGAATAAAGATTGCAAAGATGAATCGCCGACCAACCCCACCGTTCCGAGGGCAATTTATGTTTCAGCACTTCCTCGTATTCGAGCGCCGCCGCGAGATAATTCTTCAGGTCTTTCTCGTAAATTTCTGCGATGCGCAACGCCGCGTGCATCTCGCGCGGATTCTTTTTCAGGTATTCGCGCAACAACTGAATCGCTTCAAGATATTTTGCATTGGCCCAAAGCGCCTCGGCTTCCTCATACATCGGGTTGCGCATCGCATCGCCAACGTCAAGAAACAGATAACTGGTCACCTGGGAACCTACCGATTGACTCACGTCATAGGCGATGAGGCAACCCAACGCGATCAGGGCGACAACCAATCCGCCGAGATAACCCAGCATGGAGCCCTTGGCCGAAGCCGCCTCGCTCGGCGTCAAATTTCGCCGGACCTTGTGCTTGTGTTTTGCGACCGGAGCGTTGGTGGCAATTTCGGCGGCGGCAACATTTGTTCCGCCGGACGCGGCGTTGGTCACATCGCCGGGAGCGTTGGTCGTCACAGTCGCAACGTTGGTCAATGCATTGGTTGTATTGACAGTTGCGTTTGTAAGATCAGTGTTGGTGCTCTCCGTATTCGTGCCGGACGGCTCAGCCGGAGTTGTTGAGGCGGCTTCTGACGGCTCCTGCGAAGGTTCGGTTGTCACCGCCTCGTAATTATACCGAAAGGCCAAACCGAACCAAACTGCCAGAATCAGCAGCATGGCGTACGCCCCAAGTTTGAACTTCGGATTCATCCAAATGTAATGTTCTCCCTCACTGTGGCTGATTCCGCGCCGTTTTTCAATGAACTTGCGCGAATTACTGGATGCCGGATAATTCCTACGGTGAGCAGCCATCGACATTCCGGCTCGGAGGACGACACGAGTTTCAACGCAACTCCACGCACGACGTGGGAAGTGGTTCGCCGTGTCGCCACATATTTGCGTCCGTATAAGCGCATGGCGGCGGCCAACATCCTGTGCGCGTTGGTGTCGCTCGGCTTTTCGCTGGCCTATCCGCAACTGGTCCAAAACATTATTGACGACACAATCCATGGCGCTCGATCCAATTTTTTCTGGCCCGCAACAGCGTTGCTGGGGACTTTCCTGTTCCGGGATTTGTTCAACTCCGTGCGAATCATCGTCAACAATGTATTCGAGCAAAATGTCATCTATGACATTCGCCGCGATGTCTTTGCTCATTTGCAACGTCTCCCAATCGGTTACTTCGACCAGCGGGCTTCAGGCGATCTGATGACGCGGGTCATCGACGAAGTGAACGCGATGGAGAGAGTTCTGATCGATGGGACAGAACAAGGGACAGTTGCCATTCTAAGCGTGATCGGGGTCATGGCCCTTCTTCTGCAAAAGAATCCGATGTTGGCGTTGACCGCTCTGGCGCCGATCCCTCTTCTGACCGGCGGAACCTTTTGGTACACGATGACGGCGCCCAAGCGGTATCGGCCGCAACGTAAAGCCGCCAGCGCGATGAGCGCGTTCCTGATGGACAGCTTGCAAGGCGTGCGACAAATAAAGGCGTTTGGCCGGCAGAGCCACGAGGACGCGCGTTTTGCGCAACGAGCCGATGACTTGCGCAAAGGGACACTGGGCGTGATGAAAGTCTGGGCGATTTATTCGCCCGCGATGACTTTCTCAGCCTCGCTGGGCATCGCTCTGGTGCTTTGGATTGGCGCAGCGCAAGTGAGCTCGGGGAAATTAACAGTGGGAGAATTGGTTAGTTTTATACTTTACCTGGGAATGTTTTACGAGCCGCTCGGCCGGCTTCACGGACTGAACCAAATGTTGCAGTCGGCTCGTGCCGGCGGCGAACGAGTCTTCGATATCATGGATGCGACTGAGGAACGAGCATCGGCCGCGTCTGTCCGCCCGCAGGCGCTGCCAGAACCGGTGCGCGGGGCGGTTCGTTACGAGAACATTAATTTTGGCTACGGCAATGGCCGCGCCGCGCTGAAGAATATTTCACTCGAGGCCGCGCCCGGCGAAATGATCGCACTAGTGGGCCCTACGGGATCGGGAAAATCGACGCTAGTCAATCTGCTCCCGTCGTTTTACCAGGCCGAATCAGGCGTCATCAAAATTGACGGCCAGGACATCGCCGGAGTTTCATTGGAATCCTTGCGAGCGCAAATCAGCGTCGTGAGCCAGGAGGCGTTTCTGTTCAATGGCACCGTCAGAGAAAATATTCTTTATGGAAGGCTCGATGCCACCGAGGAGGAACTTCTGGCCGCCGCGCGCGCCGCGAATTGCCACGAATTCATCGCGCATTTGCCGGAAGGTTACGATTCGCGGGTCGGCGAACGGGGCGTCAAGCTCAGCGTCGGCGAAAAACAGCGGGTGAGCATCGCGCGCGCGTTGCTCAAGGACGCGCCGATCCTGATTCTTGACGAAGCCACGGCGAGCGTCGATACGGCGACCGAAAAGCTGATCCAGGAAGCGCTGCAACGGCTGATGGCCAACCGCACCAGCTTCGTCATCGCGCATCGGCTAAGCACCATTTGCGATGCAGACCAGATTCTTGTCCTGCGCCAGGGCGAAATCGTCGAGCGCGGGACTCGGGAGAAATTGCTGGAATTGAACGGCCTGTTTGCCCGGCTCTCCCGCATTCAGAACACGACATTCATTGAAGAGAGCTTCGAGAAAATTTCCGTGGCGGAATGAATGATCTTGGAAAATTGCTCGTTGTCGGCGGCATTATAATGGCCGGGATTGGAGCCTTGCTCTGGTCAGGCGTGGGCCGCGGCTGGCTCGGAAAGTTGCCCGGCGACATCAACTATTCGCGCAGCAATTTTAGTTTCCATTTCCCGATTGTGACTTGCCTTCTGGTCAGCGCGATCGTCAGCCTCGTGCTTTGGATTCTGAGGAAGCTGTGAGACGTTTTTGCAGGAACCACGGAGTCAGGAACAATAGACACCCCACGGTCAGCATCAGCCTGCCCAGCGCGGAAATCAACCCGCCGAAAAATATCTGGACGAACGCCGTTTCCGCGCTCGCCAATCCCAAAAGAAACAAGCCGTAATTGGGCGACCGCCGCCACGCTTTCAGCAGACTTTGCCCGGCAATTCGTGACAACACGATTATTCCCGTCCAAAACATGGAACACTCCAGAATATTGCCCGTCTTGAACCCGTAATCGACAGCCGCTTCGACTACGGAGAGCGTGGCAAGGATGAACAAAACGTTTTGCGCGGGCAGACGCCTGCCAAGCAATATGGCGGCCAGAATCAAGCAGCCGAAATCTATCTGGTAGGGTGGTGCTGCCGCGCCGCCCAAAATTAATTCATGGATGCTATGCAAGATATCTTACGAATAACCCACTAATGATTTCCCAGCGCCTTTTCCACGGCTTCACGAATTCCCTCGCCTCGCAGTTCGACGTTGATGATCTTCCCATTCGGGTCAATCAAAAAAATCGACGGAATCCCATTCACCCCGTACAAAGGCGTGACCTTCGACTCCTCCCACGGCCCGAGGTAGCCCTGGACCCATTTCATATTATTTCTTCGCGTGTAACTCGCGG
Organism: Verrucomicrobiia bacterium; assembly: GCA_036501665.1. GTDB lineage: Bacteria > Verrucomicrobiota > Verrucomicrobiia > Limisphaerales > Palsa-1400 > DATAUD01. The sequence continues at coordinate 102,819 of DASXZW010000001.1, read as the reverse complement.
GCGCGCCCGGCATGTCATCCAGACTCAGACTAATCATCGCGAAACGTCCGTCGGCAGCAAAGGCATTGTATGTCGCCTTAAGATACGGAATCTCAGCGACACACGGCCCGCACCACGTCGCCCAAAAATCGAGCAGGACATATTTCCCTTTAAAATCCGCAAGCCGCAGCGGTTCGCCGTTCACAGTCTTGACTTCAAAAGGCGGCGCAACGTCCCCAATCTTGATCGCGCTATCAGAGGGAATTTCGTTTTTCGCGAAATCAATCTCGACATTGGGCGAACCCGTGGTCTCGCCCGAGTTGACGTCGATAAAATGCGGCGCGCCAAATTTATTGCTGACAACGCGGAACATCGCAAGGTTGCCCGGTGGAATGTTCGAGATGACAAAACTGCCGTCCACGCCGGTTTTTGCACTGAAAGCATCGCGATCGAGAGAAACGCTCGACTGGCCCGAATTGCGAATTAAAGTGATTTGCTCGCCCTGCAGCAATCTTCCTCCGGAAGTCGCCATGCCCGCGATGGATCCGCAGGGCGCGAGCGTGAGTTTGAACGGTCCCTTCTTGTCAACAATGTTCGACTCCACAAATCCCCCGTCACAGATGGCGCAGATCGACGTCGCCTCCTCGGGGCGCGGAATAATAAATTCCCCATTGTCATCTGCGACAACCATGGTCGTTTGAAATTGGTCAAAAAAATGGCCGCGACCGATCCGCGCGCCGTTCTCACCCGTGCAAACCGCCACTTCCACTCCGGCTGCCGGCTTGCCGTCGGGCCGGTAAACCGTTCCCGCGATCCCCTCCCCTTTTTGCAACGTGAAATCCAGCTTCATATCACCGTCGCGGCACGACTTTCTTTCGCACATTTGCGGCGCGTAACCTGGCGCAGCGATTTCAATCATGCACCCGGCGGACGTGGGATCGACGGCGACACTGTATTCGCCCGCCGCGGCGGCGACGGCTTTGCGCGAATGCTCCACAGCGTCGTCCTTGAACTCCTTTAAGCTCACCGTGAAATTCGTGACAGGCTTCTTCGATTCCGCGTCGATGACGTTTCCGTCAATAACCGTTTTGTCGCCGTCTTCGACCTTTCGCAGCACGATGACATTGTCGTGTCCGTCGGCAACCAACTCCGATTCCGCTTTCGACCGGTAACCAGTCGCGGCAAAATAATAAGGGTGCGCGCCCTCCGGGGCGGAATCCCAAATGAACCGCCCGTCGTCGTCCGAATAACCGTTCCAATCGTACTCAAGCGGGCCCAAATCCAAACGGTCCGTGCGCACATTGGCGTTCGGGATCGGTTTGCCGGACGCATCGACAATTCGCCCCTGAAAGTGATTGCCCGGCTTCATTCCGATTTTCATTTCAGGCATCCCGTTGCTGAGAGTCAATTCGCGCGATTGCGCCGCCAATCCTTGCGCCTGAAACGTCAAAAATAAAATGCCCGTCCGCAGATTGGCGATTTCAAAACGGCCATCTTCCCCGGTTGTCAATGCCGCCGCCGGATTGCGCCACTCGTGATTGCGGGTGATCGTGACGTTTGCCGCCGGTTTTCCGGAAGGGTCCAGGACGACGCCGGAAACTTCAATGCCGTGTGTCAATACCATTGCCGCCGCGCCGGACAGAAAATTGCTCGGAGCCAGCACCGTGACGGCCTCATTCGTTTCGTCCGTGGCCTCGCAGGCAAAAGTCGAAGCCACGTATTCAGGATGAATGATGCGAAAAACAAACTGCTTGAAATCCTCCGGAACCTCGCTGTTTTGCCAATGCCCAGAGTCATCGGTCCGTTCAGCGTGGTAATTTGCGGCGACGGTCAATCTCTCGTGTTGACCATTAGTGACAACCGGGCCGGAAAAAATGACGCGGGCGCCCGGAATCGGTTCGCCTTTAATATTCTTGACAATACCGCCGATGGTGACGCCGGGGTCCATCTTTACGGTGTATTGCGAAGGGATGTCCTCGATTTTATCTTTTTGCGCCTCCGACCAGATGACGTATTTGGACACGTAACCGGGCTTGGCCAAAGTGATGCGATAGTAGAACCGCCCCTTCCCGGAAACAGGCATTGGAAAAGAGCAAATCCCCGCCGCGTCCGTGACCAGCCCCGTTCCCGACCACGCGCGAATCTTGACATCCGCCAGCGGCAGCGATGTCTTCGAGTCCACGACGGTCAATCGCATCTGGCTGTCTTTCGGCTGCGCCCATGCGCTCATGGCGAAAAGGCAAACCGCAAACATCAGGAGTTTTTCTCTCATACATCCTACTTCGTCGTCGCGAGAAAAATGGGCACTCGCGTCTTATGACGAACCTTGTGAATGGCGCTCCCGAGAACAAGGTCCGCGATGAACCGATGCCCGTGCATCGTCATGGCGATGAGATCGCAATGTTCGCGGGAAGCGGTTTTTAGAATCTCCTCCGGCGGATCGCCCAGCGCGAGGTGCGTTGAAACGCGCGCGCCTTTCTTGCGCAAGTCCTCGGCGACCTTGTCCAGATATTTTTGGTCGTCCTTCATCTCCTCCGACTCCGCGAGGTGCATCTTGTGAAAATTGCGCGCAACCCAGCCGTCCGCGACGTGGACAAGAAGCAGCTCCGATTTAAATTGGCGCGCGAACTCCGTCATGTGCGGAATCAGCGCCAGATCGGCGCGGCTGTTTTCCAGGGCGACGAGAATTTTTTTATACATGTCGGTCCACGCTGAAAGAGGTGGTTCCAAGAGTATAGCGCGAATCGCCGCAAGGGCCAACAATGAATAGCTCCTTACTTTCATTCGCAACGTGAATCGCGCAATGTGGTGCGGTGCGTCCTTTGGATTTGCAAATTATCGGACCGGAACTCGCCATCAAATGGGAAGGTGGCGGCGAAAGTTTTATCACGCTGGAAGAACTGCGGCGCGGCTGTCCTTGCGCGGGATGCATGGGGGAAAGCGATGTCATGGGAAATCTTCATAAGGGGCCAGAGAAACCGCTTTCGCCACGCTCATTCGAGTTGAAGAGCATCGAAAACGTCGGCAGCTACGGCATCACGCCCGTTTGGGGCGACGGCCACAGGACAGGCATTTATTCGTTCGAATACCTCGCCCGCCTTGTCAAAAGCTAACCTGTAAAATGAGGAAAAATCCGCCGCAGTCCAAACCGCTTTTAGCTTCGGTGTTACTTCCGCAATTCGCGAAGCGTCCTGGAGTGCGGCAGCCCTCTGCCGCTTTTCCAATTCTTGACAATGCGTCAAGGCTGCTTGTCAGTGCCGAGAATTTCCTCCAGTTTCGGATTTCTGGGATGCCCGAGATTCAAAGCTTTCTTGTAGTGCCACCGGGCCAGCCCAGTTGAGGGCGGTTTTTCGCTGGCATAAACCAGGGCAAGATTGAAATGCGCGTCGGAATAATCCGGCTCAAGCTGGAGCGCCTTGCGAAAGGCCGTTTCCGCCGCCGGCCGCATTCCCTTGTCCGCCAAAACGCAGCCAAGATAAAACTGCGTGCTCGGATTGGTCGTGTTCAGTTGAGCGGAACGGCTCAAGGCGTCCAAACCTTCGTCCAGCTTCTCCTGGCGATAACGCAGAATCCCCATCAAGTACAAAGAAGCCGAGTCGTCCTTGTCCAACTCCAGCGCGCGCGTCACATTCTTTTCGCACTCGGACAGATTCCCCTCGGCGAATTGCGTGTCCGCCAGATGAACCAGCACATAGACATTGTTTTCGTCTTGACGAAGAATCTCTTTGAACTTTTCCTCCGCCCTCGGGTAATCGCGCTCCAGTGAAGCCCGGATGCCATCCGCCATCATCGCCCCCGCGCCGGGCGGAAGGTCTTTGGCGGAGTGAACAACATGCGGTTTCTCCGGCGCCGGGGCGACGGCAACTGGCGCGGCGGAAGCAGAAGCTGGCGTGGTAGTCGCAGTTGGGGCAGGAAGAATCGGCAGTTGTTGCGCCGGTGGCGAATTCACAATCGCGACTTCCTCGGGCGTCAAAGGCACCGGCTTCGATTCCAAAACAGCGAGGCGCGCGCGCAATTGTTCGATTTCCCCGGAATTCGCGGTAGCGGCAGCCGAATTCGCACTCGCCGCGTCCAGTTTCTTTTGCAACTCATCCCGTTGTGCGGCGGCTTCCTTGAGTTCAGCGCGAACCGCGACCAGTTCCTGGCTGCCATGAGCTTCCGAATCCGCAAGGTCCTTCGAGCGCGCGGCCAATTCTTCCTTCAACCGATCGCGCTCCTGGGCGACCTGGGCATAAGTCGAGGGATTAATTTGATGGGCCGATTCCGCTTTCAATGCCGACATCTTGCGGTTCGCCTCTTCCAATTTCCGATTCGCTTCGTCGGCAGCATGTTTGGCCGAAGTCAGGTCCGACGCAGCCTTCCCGCTGGAAGCCTGGCTGGCGGTCGATTGCGCCGTCTTGGCCTGTTGCAGATCGACAGTCAACAAATCTTTTTCCTTTTGGAGCGCGACAATTTCAGCATCGCGCTTGGCCATTTCGACCGGGCTGACGGCGGCAGGCTGAATGCTGAGCGCTTCCTTGAGCTTGTTCCCCATTTCGGCGCGTTCCTCCAACAAGGAGCGAACCTGCTCCTGCAAAGTTGCGATCTGCCGCAAAAGAGCCGGATCAGGCTTGGCCGCCGGAGCGGCGGGGGCGCTCGGAGCAGGAGCGGAAACAACGGGTTTCGGCGCAGAAGGCTCGGCGGCGTTGCCCAACGCAACAAGTTTGTCGGAAATATAATTAAGCCTGAAGCTGACAACGTCCGGATTCCAATCAGGGGAAACTTCCTTGATCTTTTTCAATCGCGTTTGCGCGTCCACATATTTGCTCGCGGCGGCCTGGGACTGGCCGCCTTGCAGCAACGCATCCGCCGCGCCGATCTCATTATAAATATCCAAATATTGGTCATCCGGCCCGGCAGCGCGCGCGACGCCCGCCAGAAATAGTATAAGCACAAGGGATGCGATCCATCTCATAGTCTGCCAATCGTAGCGAAAGCCCAAACCCCTTTGCAAATCATTCCCGCGTCAGTTCCAAGACTCGGGCAGACGCATCCTGACTCCGAGGTAGGGACGCCTCGCCGAGGCGTCCGGGGCGAAAGGAACTTGTCCGAATTGGTTTGACAGAAACAGTAGCCAGGCCATCCTCGTCAAATTGACATCTCCCAGCCGTCATTCTCTGCCGCACGGCGTGCCTCTCTGGGTTGACCCACAAAAAGAAATCTATTTTATTACAATAAATTGCCGGCATAGAGATCGGACTCAACTGACCACTCCTGAACTTGCTGGTCCTCTGCTCGACACCGTTAAACTTCGCAATGACAGAGGCATCTGGTTTGCGCACATTTTTCTTCTCATGCCGGATCATGCTCACTCTTTGCTTTCATTCCCCCCTTCCAAAAATACTGCTCAACAAACCGTCACAATGTGGAAACGCTGGACGGCTAGAAAAATGGGGATCGAGTGGCAGCGTGATTTCTTCGAACATCGCCTTCGTTCAGACGAAAGCTGGCGCGAAAAGGCGGATTACATCCTGGCAAATCCAGTTCGCAAAGGGCTAATTGCCGAGGGTTCCGAATGGCCGTACGTGTTTTTTCCTAAGCTCGTATAAACCATGACCGCGGACGCCTCGGCGAGGCGTCCCTACCAGTCAACTGCAAATATAGATGTTGATTTTCAACGGGCCGTTTTGATTTAGAAGCAATTATCCCGCGTCAGTTCGTCACGCCGCGATAGAAGCGATAACCGACCTTGCTGACGTTAGAGACCGTCAATTGCAGGAATCCGTTCGACGTGTAATTCGTGCTCAGCGGAGTCCAGTTCAGAAGATTGACGGAAGTTTGCAGTATATAAGTGCCGCCAGCCGCGCCAGTCAGCCCAGTTTGAAAATTTCCGGCGTTGATCGACGGCGAACCGAGTTTCAACGTGTTCAAAACGACTTGCGCGTTGGAACTGGTCGTCACGCCAATCGAGTTGCTGACAACGACGTAATAAACCCCGGCGTTGCTGTCATCGAAGCCAGGAATCGTGATCACACTGCCATCGCCTCCGATCTCGTGGTCATTGAAAAACCATTGGTAATGCGGCGGAGGCTCGCCGGTGGCAGTGACGTTCAAGTTCGCAGTCCCTTCAAGCGCAACCGTCTGGCTCTCAGGCTGCGCGGTGATCGCGGGCGCGGTGCCGAACGCCAGGTTCGCCGAGGCCGCGTTCACCGAAACTCCATTACTGACAATAACATTGTAAAGTCCCGTAACCGCTGACTGCGCGTTTGTGATGGTCAAGGAGCTGGTGGTCGCGCCTGCGATGTTCGTGCCGTTGAACTGCCAATAATAATATAAAGGCGTGCTGCCCGTCGCGCCGACGGTGAAGGTCGCATTGCTGCCAAACGCAACGAATTGATCCTGCGGCGGCGTATTGATCACGACACCCGTGCCGAGATTGATGTTTAAATGCACCGTGCCGCTGGTCCCATTATAACCGTCCACAACGATGAAATTGGTCTGTCCCTTCGGCTCGTCAGAAATATAAACCTGCGGCTGGCCGTAAAGAGAACGATTGGTCGTGTAACCCTGTCCGACGTTGGTCAGCGTTTCAAAGCTTCCGCCTGAACCGATGAAGACACCCAGTAGCGTATTAAAACTGCTGCCGCTCGTGTTAATGAGCAACGCGCCGTTTGTCGGCGTGACCCAGGTGTACCACACCGGAGAGCCCCCGATTTGACCCGCGATGGTCGGTTCTCCCGGCTCCGTTGTCGCTCCCACGGTGCTGAACGTTTGCGCGACACTGTAGCCGCGAGTGTCACCGCCGTTTCCCAGCTTGCGAATGGAATCAAGCCCCGGATTGCTGTAAGGCGCATTGGCCGAATCCAAAAACTTGCCCCACCCCGCTGAATCCGGGTCGGTGGTGCCATCTTCAAGCACGCTGATTTGTAAGTGCGCCGGCTCCGTGAAAACCGTGGCTCCGCCCGCCGTTACTTCGGCGACGTATGTCCCGACATTCTTGGCGCTCACCGAGTTAATGACAAAATTTGGACCGCTAACTCCGGTAGGCTGCCCGTTGAAATACCACGTCGGTTCGCCGTTGGTGGTAATGCAAACAAAAGTGACTGCTGCCCCATTTGAAACCACCGTTTGCTTCGGCGGGGCCTGAAGGATCGTCGGTTGCGGTTCAGCCGGCCTGGCCGTTGACCAGCTCAGCACGACATTTCCCGATGCGCCCCAATAACCATCAACTGCAATATCGTATTCAGTGCCCCCTGTGCAATTGAAGGAAACCAGGCTCGTCAGATAACCGCCATAATCGTCGTCATCGATCCCCGAAGGAACGCGCGTCAACGCAGTGACGTTCGAGCCGGTATAAATCCCCAACATCGTGTCAAAGTCGCTGCCGCGCGTCGTAAAGGTCGCCGTGCCGGAAAGCTTCGGCAGCCATCGAAACCAAATGGATTTTCCCCCTGGATTTCCCGCCAGAATGTTAGGCTCTCCGGTTTGCTTTGTGGCTCCTTTATTACTGCCAGTCACGACACCGCTTGCCGTCGATCCCAAATCAAACCGATTCGCAAAGGAATTATTGCTGACAACCACCGTCGGCACTTCCACAGAAAAACCAACAGCAGCGCTTGCCGTGGCGTCAACGCCGTCGCTGGCAATCATCGTCACGCTGCCGCCATTGGTCGGTTGGACATTATCGAACTCAAGAAATTCATTGGTCGCCCCAGGAATATTAACCCCGTTAAGCCGCCACTGGTATTGGATCGGCGTCGCTGGCGCCGTAAGCGAAACAGCCCCGGTGCCAAAAAAAACATCTGTCCCGGCCTGGGCATTCGTTTCGCCGTTCGGCTCCTGAGTCAATGCCACTCCCCTGATTTGAATGGCATAGACAGCGCCGTTCTGCCCCGCCCCTCCAACCGTGGTGGTTCCGTAAAGGAAATTTCCAATGGCAACCACTGGCGAGGCCGGCTCAAGCCCGTCATCCGCATTTGCGCCGAAACTATAAATCTGCGTGTAACCGTTTCCGGTGTAATCAATCGAAAAAACACTCCCCTGCCCGTAAACTCCCCCGGCGGACGTCGTCCCGTAAAGTATTTTGTGGGACAAATAGAGCGATGCCAAAGGCGTGTTCCCGTCTGTGTTCCCCTTTGCAGGAGTATAGACAAAGCTATAGAGCACGCGGAAATTCCCGCCAGTTGTATTGATCGCAAAAATACTCCCCACGCCGTAATCCCCGCCTTGCGACGCCGTCCCGAAAAGTGTCCCTCCCAAAGCCGTCAGTCCCGCAGCCGGATGCGTCCCGTCAGCGGGGGAAAAAGTATGCAACACCGTGAAATTTTCCCCATTGGTCTGAACAGAAAAAATCACGCCCAGGTTGGAAACACCTCCACTGTAGGTCGTGCCATATAGGACGCCGCCGACAAGAACCAAATCGCAAGTAGGCTCGCTCCCGTCATCGCCGGTAAATTTATGAAGCGTCGTGAAATTTTCGCCATTCGTACTGACAGAAAATACAGACCCGTCATTGCCATCGACAGTTGCCGAAGCCGTCGTGCCGTAAAGAGAATTCCCATCAAATATCAGCCCCGCCTTCGGATCATCGCCGTCCGGAGTTCCCAGAAAATTATACGTGTCGGCGAACCCGCTGCCATCCGTCTGAAGGGAATAAAGCGCCCCCTGCGCAATACCCGCGCCCCCTTGATAAGCAGCGCCGTAAAGCGTGTTCCCGGACAGAACAAGGTCCCCTTCGATGTCCCCGCCGTCGGAATAAACAAAGTTATGAATCACACCAAAACCCGTGCCATCCGTATTCACCGTAAAGACAGTCCCATTGCCCGTCGAACCTCCAAATTTCGTCGTGCTAAAGAGCGTGTTATTCGTGGCAATCAAAGCCGCATAAGGCTGGGCGCCGTCCGGACCGGAAAAGCTATGGATATTCGAATAAATCTGCGCGCCCGAAGTCTGGGCAGCAACATGCCCGGCGAACATCCCCGCGAGAATTGCGACTGCGACGGCGAAATGGCGTTTCATTTTGGTTTATTTCTGAACACAGCAAAACTCAGGCCTTTTTTGAAGTTGCGGATTATAGAATAAGCACGCCCAATGGCAAGCATCACAGAAGAAGTCGAAATCTTAACCGGAATTTCACAACCTAGCGTTGACACCGCAAAACACCTTCTGTAGCTTGCACCCGAAGTTGTCGATATGAGCTCGTTCCTCAATCAGCACGTTCTCGTGCTCAACCGGCTCTGGCAGGCGGTCAATGTTTGCACCGCCCGCCGTGCGCTCGCGCTTGTTTTTGAGGGGCACGCCCAGGTCGTGCTCGGCGACAACGACGGCGCTTTCCAGACCTACAGTTTTAATCAATGGCGCGATTTTTCCGCCCAGGAACCGCACCCGGAAACCATCGCCACCGTTTCCTTCAAAATTCGCGTCCCGCGCGTCATCCTGCTCCTGATGTTCGATCGAATGCCGAAGAAGGAAGTCAAGTTCACTCGGCACAACATTTTCGAGCGCGACCGCAACACCTGCCAATACTGCGGGCATATTTTCGAGCGAAAGGACTTAAACCTCGACCACGTTGTCCCGCGAGATCGTGGCGGCCCGACCACTTGGGAAAACATCGTCTGCTCCTGCATTCCCTGCAACACGAAGAAAGCGAACCAAACGCCGCAGGAAGCCGGGCTGCATCTCGTCCGAAAACCGAAACGCCCGAAATGGCGTCCATTCGTCCAAGTTAATTTCGGCATCCAACACGACAGTTGGAAACATTTCCTCGATCTAGCCTATTGGAACGTGGAACTGGGCGAAGAGACGACGTAATCGTCCGCTTAACGAAAAAGTCCCCTGCATCCCGAGCAAGGGACTTACTTCCCCCCTCTTCAATTCTCGCCCCGCATCGCGGGGAGAGAACGGACGCGAAGCGCCAAGAGAGGGGTGCAAAAATGGCTTCCGTGTTTTGCCATTCCCCTTAATGGGTGTGTGCCGGATGTTTTTCGTGTTGTTTGTTTTCCTGGTCCTGGTTCTGATTTTCGTTTTGGTCCTGCTGATTACGACCTTGCCCTTGTTGGCCGCCCTGCCTGTTTTGATCGTGCCCCTGACCCTGTTGTTTGTTCCGGTCCTGCTGATTCCCCTGTTGCTGATTCGGCTGGTTCCGGTTGAACTGCTGGGTGCGCTCCGTTTGGCTCCCCTGCTGATTTCGTTCTTCCGGGCCGCCTTGTTGATTCCGAGTCGGCTGTTCGCTTTGCTGACCGCGCCTCTGTTGATCGTCTTGTTGGCCGCGATTCTGATTTTGCTGACCGCTTTGCTGATTGCGGTTCTGCTGGCCACCCTGTTGAGAGCGATCCTGCTGACCACCTTGCATATCGCGGTCTTTCTGTTGCTCACTTGGTTTCTGGCCGCGATCTTGTGTCGTGTCTTTGTTCATTTTGTTTATCCTTTTTTTGCGTTTAGAGACTTCAGGGCATTCGGTATAGCCAAAGCCCGTGAACGAAGAAAACTTCCGACGAAAACAACAACAAGTAAACCGAGGGAGTCTCCTAAATCCCATCAGTGCAACACCCTAGGGGATGTCACGGCCCGCCACCGATGTTTCGGGTTGGCAACAGGAAATGAAACAAATCATCCGTCTATTTCATTTGGAAGAAAACGACTGAAACAAGAGGCTTTCTTACTCTGACTAGACAAAAGCCCTTTTCGCCCTGCATCCCAGAAATCATCCGTATTCTTAATTGGCTTCGTCACCCGGCAACGGCGGGTTTGCCGGGACACGGGAAAGAATGTCATCCACCTTCTGCCAGTCAACGCGCTTGGCGCGGGACGAAATGCTTTCACGCGCCTGCGAAGCCGATACCTGTGCTGCCAGAGCAATGGACACGATATGATCCACGCTGACGTTTTCCTTTGCAGCGACTTCGTTGACTTGCTTCAAAAGCATGTCTGGAATTTTTACTTCCAATGTCCTCATTTAACTCGTTGCAACTTACCCAAAAACTCTCTCGGTTTCAAGATTTGAATGCCCAACGCCGACGCCGGTTGCACGCGCACACAGGGTGTTTAAGATTTGGTCCACATCTTCTAAACTCAGCGTCAGCGCAGTGGCGTCTCGCTTCAAGACCTCCTCGTATTCGTAGAGCAAATGATTGCTCAAGACCGCCGTCCACTCATCGCGCCGCAGTCGCTCAAAGACTTGGTAGGACGCACCTGTGCGTGAGCGAAATGCCGCGACCAACACATTTGTATCCATGACCGCGCGAGCTTTGCTCAACATCCCTCCAGAATATGTCTCTGTTTTAGCGCCGTTGTCATGGGCAGGACGTTAGCGGGATTGAGCGAACACAACAAGATGAGACAAAACACGCGCACCCCTTGTTAGCCGATAAGCTTCAAAAATTCATTTCTTGTTTTTTAAGCGCCGCAAGGAGGAAAAGTTCAGCTTCGTCAGACACTTTCAAGAATCGCCACCGCCGTGGCGTGCTTTTCTGTGTGGCTGAGGCTGATGTGGACGATTCGCCCACCTCGTTCCGCAAGCAGGGTTTGCCCTTTTCCGTGCAGCGTCACGTAAGGCTCCCCGGATTCTTTGCGGCAGATTTCCATGTCCTGCCAGGCCAGTTGCGCGCCGATTCCAGTGCCGAACGCCTTGGAAATAGCCTCCTTCCCGGCGAACCGCGCCGCGAGAAACGGCCCGGGCGACTTATGCGAGAGGCAGTAAGCGATTTCCGCAGGACAAAGAATCCTCTGCACGAATCGCTCCCCAAATTTTTTGAAGGCCGTTTCGATCCGTTCCACTTCAATAATGTCAATGCCAGTGCCGAGAATCAATTTAAGTCAATATTAAATTAAAGGTGGGACGCCTCGCCGAGGCGTCCGTTAGCGGTACATCCCACTCTGTTCTGGCTCCAAGGTGTCCACGGACAGCCCGACGGGCCGTCCCTGCCAACAAAAATAAGCGCATTGCTATTCAATGGGTTAAACCTGTCCCTTCCCCAATTCCTTCATCGCCAGCAACATTTCGCGAACCGCGCCCGCTAATCCCACGACCAGCGCGCGGCTGATGATGCTGTGCCCGATATTCAATTCCTCCAGATGCGGCACCTGGCGCAACGCGGCTAAATTCTGATAATTCAACCCATGCCCCGCGTTGATGCGCAGGCCCAGATCATGCGCCTGGTTCGCAGCGGCAGTGAGGCGTTCCAATTCTGTCGCCCGCTCACGTTTGCGATGAAAAATTTCCGCGAACGCCCCCGTGTGCAATTCAATAAACTGGCTTCCGGTTCGCGATGCCGCCTGGACTTGGTCCGGGTCTGGCGCGATGAACAGACTGACGTCGATGCCCGCGTCGTTCATCTTTTGCCGAGTCGCCGCAATCGCAGTCCAATGACTGGCAACGTCCAACCCGCCTTCCGTGGTGACTTCCTCCCGGCGTTCGGGGACGAGGCAAACGATGTCGGGTTTGATTTCCAGCGCGATGCCGATGATTTCCGGCGCATTGGCCATCTCGAAATTCAATCGCGTCTTGATGACTTCCCGCAATTTGCGAATGTCGCGATCCTGCATGTGCCGACGGTCTTCGCGCAAATGCGCCGTGATCCCGTCCGCGCCCGCCGATTCGCAAATCAGAGCCGCCTCGATGGGGTCCGGTTCCCCCTGCTGGCGTCCGCGATAGCGGGCCTCGCGCAAAGTCGCGACATGGTCAATATTAACACCCAATTTTAACATATCTATAGGCACAAGAATCTAAACTCCGAGGTAGGGACGCCTCGCCGAGGCGTCCGCTGTCCACTGCAACTTTCATATCAATTATCAAATCTGCTGCGCCGCCCAAAAATTATTTCGGGTAAGATTCACGCAAAAATATGCCCCCCGCATACTGCGGATCAGGCGGGTGATCGCGGCGGGCCTGATGTCGTCGCGCGTGATTCGCAGATACATAACTTACACCAAGGGAACGAAGGTAACGAAGGAAAACATAATTTTTAGTTTACAAGAGGAAGCGGAGTGAGCAGAGAGAAACGATCAAGGCTTCGTTTCCTTTGTTGGCTTCTGTTCAATTTCCGGTTTCAGTTTCTGCTTTTCAAATGTGACGTCGTCGAGAGGATCGATGGCGTACTGGGGACTGCCGTCGGCGGGGGTGACGATGATGCCGACGTCATCGGTGTAGCGGCGCTGGCGTTCCTGGATCATTTTCATGGTATCACGTCGGCTTCAATGTACGTCACCTGTCCTTCAACGGACCGTGCGTGACTTTGAGTTTGCAGCTAATGCGGCGCCCCCGGCCCTGAAATCTTTGCCTTCGGCATTAAATTCATATTGAACGGCGCGGCGGGAACATCCGCCAGCCAGTACGACAACCAAACCAATTCCAACCCCGTAAAAACCAGCGGGGCCGACCGCGTGACGGTCAATTCATCCGGCGATGTCCGGGTGACTTCGGTCACCGTATTTCCAAGCGCGAATTCCATTCCCGCAAGCCAATTTTCGACGGCGACATACGGCAGCGGCGTTTTCTTATCGGTTTGCGCCGGACCATGCCCGGATACCGGCGCGAGCATCGGCAGCATTTCCGCAAACAATCGCCATTGATGAACGCGCAAACTTGTCAGCTCCCAATTGTAGTAAACAAGGTCGCTCCGACTCTCAAACTGCGCCCACAAATCAGCCGGCGCGGGAGGATTCCCCTCGTGAGGATCGAACAATCCCGCAAACAGAAAATCACCCTCTTTTTCGGTGGATGCTCGAATAAAAGGCCTCATTATCGCTGATTTGGTCCATCCAATTTGATGCGATGCAGAAGACCACGTTAGCTGGGAATTATCGCGCTTTGAGAGGAGAGGGTTCAATATCACAAGTTCCTTATTTCCAATATCTTGCAGCACATTCGAGGCATTGTTTACTGGCCATGCCATGTAACTTTCAAACGGCATCTCCTTTTGCGCCCAGCAATAGAATTGGTTCGTGAAAGGGTCGGTGGCGAGCCGCGAAAAAACGTCGCTAAATTGAAGATAAGGCTCAATTCCCTGGGCCGCTGTGAAACTCGTCAATGGCTGGCGCACCAACTCCTTCGGAATCCGCCAGGGTTGAGGCGACCACACCGCCGCTTCCGCATAAGATAGAAAAGCATTAACATGAAACCGGTTGCCGCTGGCGGTAATATCGACCGTCGTTCTGGCAGGTTTCAGGGGAATGACGTGGGAATCGCCGTTCCCTGACAAAAGCGGAAAGTCGATGACAGCTTGGAAGCATTGCTTATCCAGCGCAGGCCACGGACGTCCGGATTTTTGAAGTTGCTGCAAATAATCCCGGCGGACGGAAGAAAGTCCTTCGCCGCGTCCGACCACAACCCAATCGTTCGCGCGCACCAGCCAAAACCCATTGTCCCACCGCGAACCGTTGAAGCTTTCCGCTGCGAAAGAAGCCCCCTTGCCGCTCATCGCCGTTTCCAAATTCTTCTGCCAAACCTCTGCGCGGGCCTTATCCAAACGCGCCGCAACAACAAAACTCAGGTCAATGGGATTTGCCCCGAAGCTGCCCACGGATTCAGCCTGCCACAAATCTTCCAGCAAAGGCCGCAACACGTTCGTCGGCGAGCCGCCGGCGCTAAATTTCAGGTCCCTCCAGAAAACCCGCGAAAGGCGATCCAACACAAGTGACTCATAGCCAGCGCTGCTCGGCGCGCGAAGAATCCCGGAAGCCGTGGAAAAATTAGGGCCCTTCGCCAAATTTGCCGCCCCCGCAAAATGATACTGCACGGCAACCGCATCCTCCCCCACCGCGGAAAATGATGCGACGGCGGCCATAAGCCCCATCAAAACCCACGGTAGGAAAGTCCGGGCAACCCACCGTGGGAAAATCCTGATAATTCGCATAGACAAGCCGCACTGTCTGCCACAAAAAAATTTGATTCGCAATGGTTTTTGAACACCGACCCAAAACGCGAAACTTGCCCAACGCCCGCGATTCAGGTTTCATTGGGCCTACCAAAACACCAAACCCTCGCCGCCCAACAATGAAACGCGCAACGACGCTTTTTCTTGGTCTCTTGTTATTAGCGATGGCAGCGACGGCGCAAGTCCCTTTCACTTATCTGATCGAAAACGGAGGCGTTGTCATCCACGGCTATTATGGCGGCATCCCGCCCTCGGGGGATTTCATCATTCCGCCGAGTCTGGACAACCTGCCGGTCGTCGGCATCGCCGATTACTCGTTCAGCGAAGATTCGAGCATCACGAATGTGGAAATCCCCGCCAGCGTCACCCAACTCAGTGGCGCCTCTTTTGCCGGATGCTTAGGCTTGGTCGCAATCAATGTTGATCCGCAAAATTTGACCTACGCCTCCAGCAACGGAGTTTTGTTTAATAAAAGCATGACGACTCTTGTTGAATTTCCCGGAGGGATGAGCGGAAGTTATGCAATTCCGATCAGCGTCACCAACATCACTGTTGGAGCATTCCAGGAGTGCTCTTACCTGACAAATGTCACCCTGCCCAATGGCCTCATCAGCATCGGGGATTATGCCTTTGAGAGTTGTGGAGCTTTAACCGAAATCGTCATTCCGACGAACGTCAGCGCAATCGGGACCAGTCCATTTTCCGGCTGCGCATCCATGACAGCGATTAACGTGGCAGCAAATAATTTTCGATTCAGAAGCACAAACGGTGTGTTGTTCAACAAACCGCAAACGACGATTATTGAATGCCCCGGAGGAATGGCCGGCGGTTACAGCGTGCCAAACAGCGTCAAAACAATTGAATGGTCGGCCTTTGAAAATTGCTCGAAGTTGACAAATATCGTCGTTCCGTCAAGCGTGACCAATATCGGTGACGGCGCTTTTTTCGGCTGCGCGAGCCTCGCAGGAATCACCGTCATCTCACTAAACACGGCCTTCAGCAGCACGAATGGTGTCTTATACAATAAGGCTCGGACCTCGCTTCTGGATTATCCGCCGGGAGCAGAGGGAAGTTTCGCGATGCCGTCCACTGTCACCAATATTGCCGAAGAGGCGTTCCAGGACTGCAAAGGTCTGACTGGCATTCAATTGCCATCTGGCCTTTCAAGCATCAACCGGGATGCGTTTTATAATTGCCTGAATCTGACGGGCGTGACGATTCCAGGAAGCGTCAGCGACATTGGCGCGGAGGCGTTCGAGTATTGCACACGGTTGTCCGCTGTCACGATCAACAACGGCGTCGGCAACATTGAATCCAACGCGTTTGAAAACTGTTTCAGCCTCGTCAACGCCTCCATTCCCGCAAGCGTTACCAACATCGGACAATCGGCCTTTGAATATTGCTTGAGCCTGCCGACGGTCAGAATTCCGACCGGTGTCACTGCCATAGGAAATCAGGCTTTTGAGTATTGCTCCGGCATGAAAAGCGTCACCATTGCGAATACCGTCTCAAATATCGGTCAATATGCCTTCGCCTACTGTTCCGGCCTTGCGACTGTGACGCTGCCTGCGGGCGTGGCCAACATTGCTCCCTACACTTTTTACGAGTGTGCCGGCTTGACGCATCTGGTGATTCCCAGCAATGTCAATACTATCGGCGTCAGCGCGTTCGAGCAATGTTATGGTTTGACCGCGGTGACAATTTCCCCGGGTGTGGCCATCATCGGCAATTCCGCGTTCAACGGCTGCGCCAGCCTCGCGGAAATCTCCGTCCCCTCCAGCGTCACTTCCATTGGCTTCGTTCCGTTTTCGGGCTGCGCGAGCCTTACAGGGATCAATGTCGATGAACAAAATCCTTTTTACAGCACGATCAATGGAGTTTTGTGTGACAAAAAACAGACCACGATCATCGAGTGTCCGAACGGTTTGGCTGGAAATTACACGATTCCCTCAGGCATCACACAACTCGCAGGTTATTCTTTCGTGAATTGTTCCGCTTTGACCAACATTACAATTCCTGACAGCGTCGCGAGCATTGGCGCGCTGGCCTTCGAGAATTGTGCCGGACTGACAACGATGAACTTCCCGTCGAGCGTGAACAATCTCGGTGCGGACACATTCTACGGGTCGGGTGCGACCAATTTTTATTTCCTGGGGAACGCGCCTGCCGCCGACCCATCCGTTTTCGCCGCAACCACAGCCGCGATGGTCTATTATTTCCCAGGATCATCGGGTTGGGCCGCTTTCTCTGCGAACACCGGCGCGCTCGCCACAGTTTGGAATCCTGTAATTCAAGTCTCAGATCGCGGTTTTGGAGTCAGTAATAGTCAGTTTGGATTCAACATCACGGGATCAACGAACTTGAAGGTTGTTGTGGAAGCTTGCTCCAATCTAACAAGTCCAGTGTGGACTCCAATTGAGACAGTCACGCTCAGCAACGGCTTGTTCCATTTCAGCGAACCCATCAATACTAATAGTGCAGCCAGATTTTATGGTTTGGGTTTTCCGTGATTTCCAAACAGCAATGATAAACACCCTAACGCTTGGGAATTTTCCGTTTGCATTCAACGCACCCCCGTTGTTCTGTTGGCCGGTGTTTGGCCGGACTTGCAAATATTGGCTGCCTCTTGCGTTTTGGATGGCGGTGATTTTTATCGCCTCCACCCATTTGGGCGCTCCAAACAATACGTCATGGCTCATCCGGCCTTTTCTCTACTTTCTGGACCCTCACATGTCCCCGGAGGATTTTGAAAAATGGCACCACTTGATTCGCAAATGCGCGCATTTCACCGAGTACGGAATACTTGGCGCCATCGCATGGCGGACTTTTCATTATGGCGCAGGTCTTGCCGCCGGGAATTCCGCAAGGACTTTTCGATTGGCGATTCTGTTCTGCGCTTTGTATGCCTGCACCGACGAGTTTCACCAAAGCTTCGTGCCAGATCGGCAGCCCGCCGTCCTGGATGTTATAATTGACACAACGGGCGCTGCCTGCGTCTTGCTGCTCATCTGGTGCGTGCGGCGGCTGCGAAAAGTGCAATCCTGATGTTATGAAACGCCCGCTGCTTCCAGTGGCGTTGCTCTATATCTTCGGCATACTTTGCGGGGAATATCTGCATCCCGCACTGCCGATTCTTTTTGCAACGTCGTTTATCGTGGCTGCAATGGCGTTGGCGCTCGCGCGAGGACGGGCATGGCTCTGCGGTTTGTTGACAGTAATGGTTGGATGGACGGGGCAAAGCTGGCATTCCGCGATAATCGCTCCTGATGACCTGCGCGCGCAATTGGGATTGCAAACTGTAGATGTCCGGCTGCGAGGCATCCTCCAAACACCTCCGGTTCAACGCATATACGAACGCAGAGGACTCGAAGTTTCCAACTCGACCGTGATGGTCGATGCGAGCGAAATATTTATTAACGACACATGGCGGCCCGCTTATGGCAAGGTCAATGCCACGGTGCGTGGAATTCTGTCGCCCAATTTTTACGAAGGACGGCGAGTCGAAATTGCTGGTGTGATCCAGCGACCGGATGGCCCACTGGCGCAAGGTCTCTTTAACCCGCGCGATTATTACGCAAGAGAAGATATTTTTTATCAATTGCGCGCAACCGCAACCAACGACTTCGTCCTGATCTCAAGCGGCGAGCAGCCGCCCATTTCGACACGCTTCCGGCGATGGGCGATGAAAACTTTGTCAATAGGAATGCCTGGCGAAGATGAACCGATGCGTCTGACCTGGACATTGATGCTGGATTGGAAAGCGCCGAATTGGACGGATGTCGAGGAACCTTTCATGCAAGCCGGAACTTATCACATCTTCGCTGTTGATGGACTGAGAATAGGGCTTCTGGCGGCCATTTGCCTGGGGCTTTTGAGGCTCGCGCAGGTTCCCCGCGCGTTGTGCGGCGCAATCGTGCTGCCGGTTCTTTGGTTTTACGTAGGTTTGACAGGATGGCCGGCATCGGCGGTACGCTCCGCAATCATGATGAGCGTGATTATCGCCGGCTGGTCATTGCGGCGTCCGGGTGATTTAATCAACTCGCTCTGCGCGGCAGCTTTGATCATCCTGATTTGGCAGCCTGGCCAACTTTTCCAACCTGGCTTTCAGCTTTCATTTATGGTCGTCGCGTGCATCGCGGTGATCGTGCCTCCTATAAACGATTGGCTGACCCGCAAACTATTCAAGGGCGATCCGATGCTGCCTGACACGCTTCAACCGCGCTGGCCGCCGCTGCTGCTCACGCCAGCGCGTTACATGGTCGAAACTTTTTCTCTTTCAGTTGCCGCGTGGATTGGTTCGCTTCCGCTGGCGGCGTATTACTTTCATCTTTTCACGCCGGTGAGCATTCCAGCGAACTGCGTTGTCGTGCCCGCAACGGCGCTCGCTCTTTTCAGCGGGATGGGAAGCCTCTTGACAGGCGCATGGTGGCCGGGCCTGGCGGCGCTTTTCAATAACGCCACATGGGCGCTGATGAAATTCATAATCTGGTTCAGCGAATGGGCCGCCACTTGGCCAAGCAGTCATTTCAACGCAGCCGCCCCATCATTCGCCTTTTGCGCATTTTATTACGCGGCGATTATTATGCTTGTCACCGGCTGGATTTTTCGCGCTCGCCACAAGTGGATTGTCACAGGAGCGATGTTTGCCGTAGCTGCGGGGTTGATAATTCATTGGGCCATCGCCCGGCGCACCATTCACTTGCATGTTCTGCCTCTGGGTGGCGCGCCCGCAATTTTTGTCGATTCATCAACGAGTCAAAAGAACCTTCTCGTTGACTGCGGCGACGCAAATTCCGCCGGTTTGATCTTAAAACCTTTCCTTGCCTCGCAAGGGGTCAATCGCCTCCCGTCGCTTTGTCTTGCTGTCGGTCTGCTTCCGTATTTCGATGGAACAAAAACGATTCTCAGCAATTTTGCTGTAAATCAGATTTTTATCAGTGATGCGCCAAGCCGTTCCGAGGCGTACCGGGAGTTGATTGAGAAATTCCGCCACACCTCGTTGCATGACGGCAAAAATGTCGGCGCGTGGTCCGTTTTGCACCCTGGCACAAACGACGCATTTACTCGGGCCGACGACAATTCGGTGGTCTTGCGAGGAGAATGCAATGGCCATTCTGTTCTCGTGCTTCCGGCGCTGGGACGCAACGGTCAGGATTCCCTCATGCGGCTTCACCCGGATTTGCGCGCGGAAATCGTCATCGCCGGATTGCCGACGAGCGACGAACCATTGTGCGACCCGCTGTTGGATTTGCTGCAAGCACGGTTGATTATCGTCGCCGACGCGGAGTTTCCCGCGACGCGGCGCGCTTCGCCAAAATTACGTGGACGACTGGCCCGCCGCTCAGCGCGAGTCTTCTATTGCCGCGACAACGGCGCTTTAACTCTGGACATTTCCCGAAAGGTTTATGCCGTTCACACCGCGACCGGCGAACCGCCAAAGTAATTTTGAGGTATTGCTTGCAAACAACGCTTCTGTAAACTTCGGCCAATGCAAAGTGAATCGCTTCAATTCCTGGAACGGCTTGTCAACACTCCCAGCCCCTCCGGCCGCGAAGCGCGCGGACAGCGCGTCTGGCTCGATTACGTCAAGGGTTTCGCGGACGAAACATTCAGCGACGCCTATGGAAACACCGTCGCCGTTCTGAACAAGGGCGGTTCGCCGCGCCTGATGCTCGCCGCCCATGCCGACGAAATTTCAATGAGCGTCAATTATATTACGAAGCAGGGTTATATTTATATGCGACGCATGGGGGGAATTGATCCCGCCATCACCAAGGCGCAGCGCGTCGTCATTCATTCCGCCGATGGTCCGGTATCGGGAGTGGTCGGCAACGTCGCGCCGCATCTGAGCCGCAGCGAGCCCGACCGCAAATTGCCCAAGATGGAGGATTTGTTTATTGACATCGGAGTGGACAGCCGCAAGGAGGCCGAAAAGCTCGTGAGGATCGGGGATTCGATCACTTTGAACGATCAATTTGAACTTCTGCGCAACGATCTCGCCATCGCGCGCGCATTCGATAATCGAATCGGGACCTTTTCAGTCGCCGAGGCGTTGCGCCAGCTCAGCGCAGATAAGGACAAGCTGAAAGCTGAGGTTTGCGCGGTGTCAAATATTATGGAAGAAGTCGGTCTCCTGGGCGCGCGCCAGATTGCCTACTCCCTCAAGCCCGACGTGGCCCTCGTCGTCGATGTCACTCACGCGACGGATTACCCAACTGTGAATCAACAACAGCATGGCGACATCAAGCTCGGCAAAGGCCCGGCAATTACGCACGGCGGATGCAATCATTGCGAAGTCGTGGCGCGTTTGGAGCAGGTTGCCAAGGCGCGCAAAATCAAATTGCAGCACGAAGCGAGTTCCAACAGCACCGGCACCGACACCGATGTCATTTTCTGGACGCGCGGCGGAATTCCCAGCGCGCTGGTCAGCCTGCCGAATCGTTACATGCACTCGCCGGTGGAGGTGATCAATTTGAAAGACCTCGAACAAGTCCCGCAACTGCTCGCGGCATTCGCGCGATCATTGAAAAAGGGCGAGCAATTTCGGGTGAAAATTTAGAAAGTATTACCCGCCAAGAGTGGTCGGGTCGTTCACGTCGCCTTTGTTGAAATCGACATAATCCTCGGTCAAATCAGCGGCGTACATCAGCGCTTCGCCCTTGCCGAGATTTAGATTGATGTGTAGGTCAAAGGCGGAGGCGGTCGTGATTTCGCAAAGTTCCTTGAACGAAACGCTCGTTGGTCGCCCGCGCTTGAGCGAAAAACGCACCTGCCGCTCGCCAGGCAAACTGTAGCTCACATCCACCCTGCCCTCGTCGATTTGCGCTGACGAATAACCGAGCGCGCATAAAATTCGGCCCCAATTCGGATCGCCGCCGTGCCAACTTGTTTTGACCAACGCGCTATTGGCCACCGACCTCGCGGCGGCATCCGCGTCGGCGGAGGTTTTCGCGCCGTTGACCCGGACCGTCACAAAACGGCTCACTCCTTCGCCGTCAAGAACAATCTTCTTTGCCAGTTCCAATGTGACATAGTCCAGCGCAGCTTGAAAAATGGGGAACCCCTGCGAGCGTGAATTGATCGGCGAATTTCCCGCGCGTCCGTTCGCAAGCGCAAGAACCGTGTCGTTCGTGCTCATGTCGCCATCGACGGTGATGCGATTGAAACTCCCGGCCACTGCGTGATTGACAGCAATTTGTAACGACTTCGCGTCAATCGCCGCGTCCGTCGTGATGAAACAAAGCATCGTCGCATGCAACGCAGGACGCGCCCCGGTCTGGCTCATGCCGGGTTGAATCATTCCCGCGCCCTTGCAGATCCCGCCGATCCGGACGGTCGCCTTCCCCACTTTGAATTCGACCGCGATTTCCTTCGGCTTGGTATCACTGGTCATGATCGCCTGCACCGTGCGTTCAACACTCTCCGGCGTCGACGCCAATTTCCCCGCAGCCGCAGCAATGCCCTCGCGGATATTTTTCATTGGCAGCGGAACGCCGATTCGCCCCGTCGAGGCGACCAGCACTTGTTCAGCGGAAAGTTTCAAAGCGGTTGCCGCAACACGGGTCATTTCTTCAGCGTCAAGAAGACCTTGCTTGCCGGTGCAGGCGTTGGCGTTGCCTGAATTGATGACAACCGCGCGGCCTACGCCGCGTTTGACGCGCTCGACGCAAATTTTCACCGGCGCCGCGCAAACTTGATTCGTCGTGAATGCGCCGGCAATCTTCGCCGGCGATTCGGAAACGATCAGCGCGAGGTCCGGTTTCAAAGGCTTGTTCGAGCCTTTGCCCGTGCCCAGGCGTTTGATGTCGCAAAAAACGCCGGCACTGAGAAACCCTTGAGGGGCGACAACGGAACCGGCAACAGTTTTAAATTGGAATTTTTTCACCAGCGCAACGACGAAAGCGCAAATCGCGCGCCGTGTCAATTCGCTGGTTTGCAGTCGCCCTTGCGTCCACGCGCCGCGCCTCTTATCTTGACCGGCATGCAAGCGGGCGTGAAAACGCGGGTTGTCATCGGGATGAGTGGCGGCGTCGATTCTTCGGCAGCGGCGGCTTTGCTTTTGGAACAAGGCTACGATGTCGTCGGCGTCACGCTCAAACTCTGGCCGCAGGATTGCGTCTCGCGCGCGGAGGATAAATGCTGCGGACCGCAAGCGGTCATGGACGCGCGAAGCGTCTGCCACAAGCTGGGAATTCCATACTATTTGATTGACGAGGCGGAGGCGTTCCAGAAACAGGTCATCGCTTCCTTTGCGGAGGAATACAAGGCGGGCCGCACGCCGAATCCCTGCGTCACCTGCAACGAAAAATTAAAGTTCGGCGCATTGATGGAGCGGGCGCGGCAGTTGGGCGGCGACTATGTGGCCACCGGGCATTTCGCGCGTTTGGAAAAAAGCGCTGATGGGACACGCACTCTTCTCAAGAAGGGCTGCGACCCGCGCAAGGACCAAAGCTACTTCCTTTTTTCGCTGCGCCAGAACCAACTCGCGCGCGCCATGTTTCCGCTCGGCGAAATGACCAAGCAGGACACCCGCGAAGTCGCGCGGGATTGCCAGTTGAAGACCGCTGACAAGGAGGAGAGCATGGAAATTTGTTTCGTGCCGGACAAGGATTACGGAAAATTCCTCTCTTCCGCGAAACTCGTCCAACCGCATCGCGGCGATATTGTGAATTCCCGCGGAGACCTTCTTGGATACCACGAGGGAATCGAATTTTTTACGATTGGCCAGCGCAAGGGTTTGGGAATTTCATCGCCGCGACCGCTTTACGTGATCGAACTGGACGCTGCGAGAAACCGCGTTGTTGTGGGCGACGACACCGCGCTGGACCGCGATGAATTTCAGGTTGAACGCTGCAACTGGATTCCGTTTGAGAATCCGCCGGAAGAAATCGAAGTGACGGCAAAGATTCGCTACAACCATCCCGGAACCCGCGCTACACTGCGCCCAACCGCAAACGGCGGAGCGATTGTCAAGTTGAATATCCCGCAACGCGCGATCACGCCTGGGCAGGCCTGCGTCTTTTATGACGGTGATTTAGTCGTCGGCGGCGGCTGGATCGCGGCGCACAAGTAACTTTATTTACTTGAGAGTGCTTCGAGTCGATTCAGTGCGGTTTCCATTTCCCGCATTTGAACAGCGGGATCCGGCGAATCAGTGACCCGCGCGATTTTGCCGTTCAGATCAATTAAGACGCTGACGGGACGGGCCATCTCTCTTCGCGGCCACATTCTCATGCCATAGGCATCCGTGATTTCGCCGCAAGTGTCGGCGAGCAGCGGGAAATTCAGGTTATATTTGAAGGAAAATTTCTTAAGGCTTTTCGCTTTATCGAAACTGATGCCGACGACCGAAACATCGCGCCTTTTAAGTTCCAACATTCGGTCACGCAACGCCACGGCTCCCGCGATGCTGCCGCCGGTGTCGTCCTTGGGATAGAAATAAAGGAGCACAAATTCCTTGCCGATTTTTGGTTCCAGCTTGAACTTTTTCCCATCTTGATCGTGACCGGTAAACACCGGGGCGCTTTCGCCTTCATAAAGCGCCGCAAAAGCGGGCATCGACATCAGCGCGAATACAACTGCAATTAAAAGAAACCTGCAGAGGCAGGAAGGAATTGTTTTCATAGAGTTTGTTATGCTTCAACAACTAAGCGCATCGCAGAGCATTGTCAATACGCGGTCAACGGGCTTCCGTCGATACGGGTGCATTTCTCCTGTTTCTCTTAATCTTACTCGTAATCCTAATCCTAATCGTTTTGAAGCGAGGAGATTAGGATAACGATTAAGATTAAGATTAGGATCAGAAATCTGAAGTTACTACGCAAGACTGGGAAACGCTCCCGCCTCATTTGCCTTCAGCTTCGCGCCCGTGCTGACCGTCACGGCAGAACCGTCAGCGATGAAAGCCGATTCAGGAGCCGCGGAAAGTGGGCTGACGAATTCTTTTCCGTATATCGAAGCCACGTCACATTTCAAAATCGGCTCGCGCACCTTCCAAACATTCCAGCGTGGATGCTCGACCCGATATTCCGCGCAACCGCCGTTGGGTTGGGCTGTGTAACCCCAATAATGCTCCGTGATGAATTCCTCTTCCGAATTTTCTCGCGCGGAGTAAGGATTTCCCACCGCGATGGCGCGGAGATCATTCCACTTGCCTTTGTGACGCCATGAATATTCTACCAAACCGCTGTCTCGCAGGACGCCGTTTTCAAGATCAATTCGATGGCGCATCGGCATCGCCGCATAAGGTTCGTTGTAGAAAACACGCGCAACCGTCGCAATGATTCTTCGCGGAACGATCTCCTTGATAAATACAACCCCGCGACGCCAACCTTCGGGAGCGCGACGACGCACGTAGAACCGCAGATTCACCTCTTCAAAGTCCGTATGAAAGGGCGCGCGAAATCCTTTGACCGTCGTGCGTTGGAACAAAAAACCGACCATGCTCACGAACGTCTTGCCGTTCCAATTGTCCAATTCAACGCCTGCCGGAATATGTGACCGAAGCAAATCTGGCTCAACGGCGTAATTGAGCATGAGGAGGTACCGCCAATCGGCTGTGAGAAACGTGCGCATCGACGACCTCGCAATTCTTGCGAGTGGATACCCCAAGTAAAAGCATGAAATAAAAACAGGGAATTGTCCGTATGGAAGCGACATGCACTCAAGGTGTAGAATAAAAGCGTAAAAGTGGGCGAAGCTGTTGAATTTTTTGGGACAAAACGGCTTTTATGATTGAAAGAAGAATAACGAAGGACTACACTAGGGAGTAACGTGAGCCCGGCACAAATCAAGGAAGTTGCGTGGCTGTTAATGCTGATTCCGTTCGGAATCGTTTTCCTCAGCGGCGCAGCTTTTTTCTTCTGCGCCAGGCGACGGGCCTCGATGCGGGAGCAAATGTCGTTGCGCCGAAATCCGGCATCTTCCGAGACTGAAAGTTTTCGTTCCTCCCCATTTGAGCAGCCGAGCCGATGGCTTGCCGTAAAAGCGAAAGACCCTTTTGTTGTGCAAGCTGCCTTGCATCTGGGCCGTCCGACGGCGTGTTCATGGGAAGAAGGACTTGCCGAGGCGCGGGAAGATAAACTTTTCATTTCTCCGTCGGTTTCTGGATGGGTGCTTGTAGTGGGACCCGGATTGCCGGAGCCGGCGGAAGATGTTGATCTCTGTTACCGCTTTCTGAGCGAACTGAGCCGCAAGTTGGGCCACATACAATTCTTCAGCGCCAGCCGGGTCGTGAATTATCATTGTTGGGCGATGCTGGAAAAGGGCCGTGTTTTTCGCGCTTATGCGTGGGCGGGCGAAACGTTGTGGAACCAGGGACCCATCACAGCGGCTGAGCGGGAATTGAATCTGGTTTGCTACGGCTACGCCGCGGAGCAAAACGCATTCGCGATTCGTGACGCGGTGACGGTTAATTCTGACAGCGTCAATCAGCTTGCGGCACGTTGGAGCGTTGACCCCGGCGCTTGTTCTCCGGCGATGTTGCAGGGACGCGGGATCGTGGGCGAGTTTTCCCAAACAAAACCGCATTGAAACCCTCTCGGACGCCGGAAACTTGTCCCTCTTGCGGCGCGGATGTTCCCATAAACGCGAAGGCCTGCCCGGAATGCGGCGCTGACGAAAACACCGGTTGGAAGGAAGATTCCTACGCTGGCAATTTAGGCATCCCGGAAGAATCGTTCGATTACGAAGACTTCGTTAAACGCGAGTTCGAAGGGGACAAATCTCCTAAACCGCGAGGAATAAGCTGGTTGTGGTGGGCAGTAGCGATCGGGTTGGTGGCCCTGTTTCTCGCAGGCTACTTTTTCAGGTCGTCAAAATAATCTTTGACAGCGCCTTGATATGCGCGAGGAACCTGGTCCTGATTCAAGGCGCTTTGAGCATCGCTTTGCGCGGCAGCAGCCGCTTCCTGATAGCTCACTGTGCTTTGACCTTTGATGCTGACGCCCTTAAGCGTGATGCTGGGCATTTGACCGCCAGGACTGATCTGGCCGTGGAGTTTCGTTGGAGAAAGGTTGTCCGCCAATTGCGGGTCTCCGCGATCCGTCAATCCGCGTGGGTCGGTGTCCTTGCGATTCGCGCCGGTGTTGTCCCAGAGACCGCTCATCTTTGGGTATAATTGCGAATCGTCATCGGTCCAGGTGCCAACGCCCCTGCCTCCAGCACCTTTACCCAGGTGCAAACAATGTCCTGCCGACTGGCACTTGCCGGTGCAATCGCCGCAGGTCGGACATTGGCCCCACTGCGAGTGAGTTGCCAGGGCCATCTCCGCCCGATTCACGGCATCGAGTGAGCCTTCAACGGCTTTGGCGGCATCCATTTCCGCCATGACTTTGTCCAATTCCTGCGCCGCCGCGGCAAGGGACTTGGCCGAACCGGATTTGTCGCCAGAATGAAGTTGCTGCGCGGCTTCGTGCAAATCGTGAGAAGCGTCGCCGTAAGGAGAAGCAGGTGACACGGCGCGGGAAACTTCGTCCATCATTTTCGCCATTTCCTCGGAAGTCATATTGCCAGACTTCAATTTCGCGACCATCTCCTTTAACGATTTCCCGGCAAGTTCGGGCTGGCCGAGTTTCAACTGTTCCGGCAGATCTTTACCCTCGTGATCGGCGTTTTTTTGAAGTTGCTGCAACGTCTTGGCCATCTGCTTCATCTTTTCCAGGTCCGTCGTCGCCAAGTCCATGTCTTTCTGAAAATCATCGGATTTGTTCGCTTGAAGGGCGGCGATGGCGTCATCAAGGTTCGGCATCGGCTTGCCAAGGTCAGCGGCTTGCTTGGCGAGGTCAGCCAGTTGTTGGGCCATTTTTTGCCGTTCCGCAACGCCTTGCGCGGAATTGTTCTTGGACATTCCCGCCGCGGCTTGCTGCAATTTCTGCATCTGCTCGCTCAACTTATACAATGCGGCAGGGTTTTCGCCGGCTTTGCCCAGCGATTTTTCCAGGTCTTCCATTTGCTTTTGGTTTTGCGAAGCGCTGTTTGGGTTGGAGGAAGGCGTACGCGCCTCGTGTTCCAGCGATTTAAATTGCGGATTGTTCTTTGCCAGGTCTTTCAACTGGGCTTTGAGTTTGTCCGCGACGTTTGAAAGGTCTTTCAAGGCGTCGTTGCGCGTCAAATTAGCTTTTTCAAGGCGCAAACCCGCTTGCTCGGCGCTTTCGACGGCTTGGCGGGCTTGTTCCAACGCGGGCGTGTGGTGATCGAGGGTGTGCTGGGTGATTTCGACGATTTTTCTGCCAGTCTCTTTGATCGCTTGGGCGTCCTTCTGTTTGGCGAGGTAATCCTTCGAGCGATATTCGGGCATGAAACCCAAACCCGCCGCCACTGCCAACGCGATCATTGACCACAATCCGGCGCGAGGCAGCCGATAGGGAAAAATCTTGCGCGGGTCGAGTTTGTTCGCGAAGCGCGCGGCGTCGGAAACGAGAAGCGCCTGCCAAGTCGCATTGGTGCCCGTGGAAGCAACTTCAAGGGCGGTGCTGAGGCGCTCCTGCAAATCCTGGCGTTGGTCGAGGCAGCGGGCGGTTTGCTGCAAGGTCGGTTTCCGCATCCAACCTCGGAGAAATCCGACCATAATAAATATGGCGGCGACAATTGTGGCACCTGTGAGAATTGAAATCGGAACCGGCGCGAGTTTGTAAATAGCAAGGGCGATGAGCCAGATTACCGCGCCTGCGAGGAGGCCGTGCCACAATCCGTTCCAGGCATATTCCCATCGGCGGCGACGCGCGGCGCGAGCCAGAACGTCTTGAATGGCCTGAAGATCGCTCATGTTGGAGATTATAGTGCCTCATTTGACTCCGTTTGGCCAGTTAAATAACGATGAATGTGACCGGTCGGCGTGGAAGGGGTGGAAGCGGGTTTTTGGGAAGGTTTTGCGCAAGAATTTGGTTTTGCGGGAACCTTGATTAGCTTTGATTGATCTTGATTGACCATTGTCCAAATTTTTTCAGAAATCTCGTTAATCACTCATCTTCAGATATTTACACTATTTTTTGACGATAGCGCGTTTTGGAAGGTTGTATAAGGCCAAGCTTGATTGGGCTGCGGTCGCCAATTTGATGCGGCATAGTGTCAAAGAGCGTCCTCCTGCGATGCCAACGTCCCACGGAAAGGTGGGGAGAGCAAGCGGGTTCGGCCTTTGTGGGTAGGTGCCGAGGATTGTGGGTGTAATTGCCGGGGAGATTAGGATTAGGATTACGATTAGGAGGAACATGAGGATTTGCGCTCGTTTTGCAGTGGGGGAAGGCTCATGATGGTTTGATGAAGCTTCGGTGCGCCACCTTGATTCCTTGCCGCAATGAAGCGATGGCGTTGCCGGGACTTTTGGAGGGGGTTCGATGTTATTTGCCGGATGTGCTGGTTGTCGATGATGGTTCGATTGACGGGACGGCGGGGATTGCGCGTCGGAATGGAGCGGAGTGCATCAGGTTGTCGCCGGGACAAGGAAAAGGGGCAGCGCTTCAGGCGGGGTTTCGGCATTTGGAAAGCCTTGGATTTAGCCATGCGCTGACGATGGATGGGGATGGGCAGCATTGTCCGCAAGACATTCCAGGTTTTATCTCCTGTTTTGAAAACACCGGCGCGGACCTTGTGGTGGGTTTGCGTCGAATGACTTTTGGAACGATGCCGTGGCCGCGTTTGGTTGTGAACCGCCTGATGAGCGAGGGTCTGTCGCTTTGCGCTGGGCGAAGGTTGCCGGATTCGCAATGCGGGTTTCGTTTGGTGGATTTAAAGCAGGCGCGAGAAGCCGGAGCGGTAACGCGGCATTTTGAATTTGAATCAGAAATGCTGGTGAAGTTTGTCCGGCGTGGGTTTGTGGTGGAATTCGTGCCTGTAAAAACGATTTATGGGGGGGAACGTAGCAAGATTCGACCGTTGCCGGATACTTGGCGATGGATGCGATGGTACGTGGGGTTGGTTGGAGGAAGTAGAGCAGAATAAGAAATGGGCGGCAGAATTTTGGACAGGATGAACAGGATTTACAGGATGGAAACACAACAGGATTTTTCATACTCGCCCCACGAGGAATTAGGAAGGTCTTCCGACAAAGGCATTGAGATAAGGAGCCTCCTCTCCCCCGCCCTCTCCTCCATAAGTATATGGAGGAGAGGGAGTAAAACATGACAGTTGGCGTAGAATTTAATCGCTTTTGTCTTATCCCCCAATGTCTTCATCCCTCCTTCCATCCCCGTAAATCCTGTCCATGCTGTCAATTATTTTTTTGACTGCGGCGAATTATCAGAGGCACAGGCTGCAGTAAATTTCGTACACGTTTACTTTGCCGCCGGGGAAATAGTGGGTGCGAGGGAAAATAAAAGTCCGGGAGGCATTGTCATAGCGGAGCGTCAGCGGGTGCGCGCAGATGTTTGGGTCGTAGCAGTGAAATTCCAAGCTGCCTTCGACGGGTGATGCGGCGAAGGTCATCAACGCGTGGTTGATTGTCAGGCGCGGAAATGTGACGACGTGGATGATCGGGAGGCGGCCAACGGCAAGGGCTTTTTGCAATTGTGCCGCCATTTTGACCTGATGGTTGCG
Organism: Verrucomicrobiia bacterium; assembly: GCA_036501665.1. Taxonomy (GTDB): domain Bacteria; phylum Verrucomicrobiota; class Verrucomicrobiia; order Limisphaerales; family Palsa-1400; genus DATAUD01. The sequence goes on along the minus strand of DASXZW010000001.1, from coordinate 72,457 downwards.
GGTTATGGGCAGAACCATTCGCCAGTTGCCGCGTTGGACATAACTTTGCCAGGCACCGCCGCAATGTTGTCGAAGCAAATCAGGATGCGCCGCGCTGAATTGCCGCAGATTGGCAAAGCCGGGAATGGCAATGCGGTTTGCGGGAATTGACGGGCGAACGGCGCTTCGGCGCGTTATGAAACGAATGATTCGCGCGTAGCCTGCGGAGTCCAGCGGCTTACGATCAGGAAGAAATGCGGCGTGGAGAAGGAATTGCCTTGCCGAGCGCGCGACGACAAAACAGTGATGAGCGTAAACGGGCGGCGGGTCGTTTTTTCGCGTGGTGGTTTTGCCGGTTTGCGGATCGAATTGATATTCCCAAACTAATTCGTTCGGGTAGGAGAATGTATCGGTGTCGAAATTGAAGCCGCGTCCCGTGGTGAACGGGATTGTAGTGCTGACATGCTTTTCGATTGTCTCCATTCAGTCTTAATCAGAGGTCTGCGGGCAAGGTAGAGTTTGAGCGCGCAGATCGCCATTTACCCCAGAGCTGGCGCATCCAAAACCGCGCAACCCATTGAAAACCAACGCCTCTATTTTACTATTGACTGGTAGGGATGGCCCGCCGGGCCGTCCGCGGACGCCTCGGCGAGGCGTCCCTACCTCGAAATTTAGGTGCTTCTGCCCTCTCATCCCTCAGTCCTCTTGATTTTTCCAAGTGCTTGGGACTACATCTCTCGCAATTTTCTTTTTACTACTCAAAAAAGAACCTTCTTCCCGGCGAATATTTGCCCATAGTGAAATTGCACCAGCAAAAATAACACCAGCCTCAATAGGTGCAAATCGTGTTTTCCACATTGTCCACAGGCTGAAAACCCCCGCGCAAAGCGCAATCATTGTTGTGATAAGATTCAGAGTATTAAATTTGCGAATTGCGCTCAGCAACAATGCACAAAAAGCGGCAACAATTGCCAAAAACGCTACACCCCTTATTAACAGATACCCCATCAACTCGACAGGGTCACCGAGGGCGAACAAGTGCGCGCTCATAAATGGTTTGGTCCAAAAAAATCAAACGATGTGCATGCGGATCGAGAACGCATCCCCGATAGCTACACTTCTCGCGGGCCTTTCTTGCATCACCAATTCTTTAACGGTTGTCATTTTGCCGTTCCGTTTTGGACAAATATAGTGTGACGCGTCAGCGGTGAATTGGCAACAAAGGAGGCAAGAAACTCGTCGCATAAGCAAACGCGCACGGGTGGCAAATGTGGCTTGCAATTGTTTACGGAGGGAGCAAAGCTGCGTTCCAACATGAAAAAGCAAATCACGATTTCCAGGCATTCACGTCGCGAGTTCATCAGATACGGCTCTTTGGCCGTCGGCGGCGCGATGGCGACGGGACCTTTCATCCTTCGCGGGCAAAACCTTAACAGCAAGCTGAACATCGCGCAGATCGGCACCAACGGCAAAGGGTCGTCGGACGCCTCCTGCATTTTCTCCAACGGCCAGAATATTTCCGCGTTGTGCGACGTGAATTCAGCCGACCTGGACGCGATGAAGCAAAGTCTCATTCGCGAGAAAATGCCGGCGCCCGCCACTTACAGGGATTTTCGCGAACTGCTGGAAAAGGAAAAAAGTATTGACGGTGTGGATATCGCCGTGCCGGACCATATGCACGCGGTGATTGCGGCAATGGCGATTAAAATGGGCAAACACGTCTATTGCCAGAAGCCGCTGACGCACGATGTTTTTGAGGCCCGGACATTGAGGGCCCTCGCCAAGCAGCACAATGTGGCCACGCAAATGGGGAACCAGGGAAGCGCATCGGACACGTTGCGGCGCGGTGTGGAATTGGTGCAGGCGGGGATCGTCGGCGCGGTTCATACAGCTTATGTTTGGACGAACCGGCCCGTCTGGCCGCAGGGATTGGACCGACCAGCCGGCTCAGATCCGGTGCCCGCGTATCTGGATTGGAACTTGTGGCTCGGCACAGCGCCGGAGCGCCCGTTCAAGGCGGATTGGCCGGACGGAAAGCCGCCGGGTTGGGGGCCGCCGTTTGTGTATCAGCCGTTCAATTGGCGCGGCTGGCAGGATTACGGCACAGGAGCTTTGGGCGATATGGCTTGCCACACGGTCAACTGGCCGTTCCGCGCGCTGAAGCTGGGTTATCCGACGGAGATCGAAGCTTCGTCATCTGGCATGAACAAGGAAATGTATCCGACGATGTCGCGGATTCGATTTGAATTTCCCGAACGCGAAGGGATGCCGCCGGTGACGCTGCATTGGTCGGACGGCGGAAACAAGCCGCCACCCGAAGTCACGGCAGGAGTCATGGCCATGTCTGGAAACATATCCAATAGCGGCTGCTTGATCGTTGGCGAGAAGGGTGTGATTTATTCGCCGGACGATGGCGACCAGGACTTGCGCACCTTTATCCAATTGAAAGGTGAATCGGACATGGTGGGGACCGCCCAACACGACGCCGCCAAGGCAATTCCTCAAACGCTCGTCCGCAATGCCCACAAAGGCGCGCCGGATCAGCGTCAACACGCTGAGTGGTTGCAAGCAATCAAGGACGGGAAGCATGACGTGCCTTATTCCAACTTTGATATCGCGGCGTATTTGACGGAGATCATCCTGCTGGGCTGCGTCGCGTTGCGCGTCGGCAAAAAGCTGGAGTGGGACGGTCCTGGAATGCAGGCGAAGAACGCTCCCGAAGCGGCGCAATTCGTCAAGCGCGTCTATCGCGGCGAATATACTTTGTAATTGACGTCTAAAATTCGTGTGGGAGCACGGTCGTCCCGACTGTGGCCTACGGCGTCTCGCCGGAGACATCAGTACAGGGCCAGTTCACCTTACGAGGATGGTTTAAATCGGGAATCAGTCGGCGGGACGCCGACTGGGGCGACCGAGACGGTCGCGCTACCCTTGTCAACTGCATGTTTGACTACGGATTTTTTTTAAGAGCGTTTAGTTGTTGTCGGGCGGCTGGATAATCCGGCCGCTGGCGCAGGGCCGCGCGGAATTCTTCACCAGCCTCCCTGCTCTTTCCCTGTCGCGTAAGGCAGACGCCGAGATTGAAGTGGGCTTCGGGATTTTCCGGTTTTAATTCCAGCGCAGTGCGATATTGCGCTGCGGCTTCGTCCAACTTGCCTTGCTGCGCCAGAGCATTGGCGAGGTTGTTGTGCGCCTGCGGGTCGGTTGGGCTGAGGCGAAGACAAGTTTGGTATTCTGCCACGGCGGAGGCGAAATCGCCTTTCATCGCGAGCGCATTGCCCAAGTCGCTGTGGGCGCTGGCGTAATTTTCTTTGTAAAAAATAGCGAGGCGGAATTGCGAGATGGCGTCGTCCAGCTTTCCGCGCATCGCCAGCGCGATGCCGTAATTATTATGGGCTTCGGCATGGCGGGGATTTTCCTGCAAAGCCACCTCATATTCGTGCATTGCGGCGTCGTTAAGTCCGAGACTGCCGAGGGCGTTGCCGAGGTTGTTGTGGGCCTCGGTAAGATTTGGGTTAAGGCTTAGGGCCTTGATGTATTCGTTGGTTGCCTCCTGAAAACGTCCCAGGGCTGCGTAAGCGAAGCCGAGATTGTTGCGCGCCTCGTCGTAATTTGGATTTATTTTCAGCGCGCTTTCGTAATAGCGCATGGATTTCTCAGTTTCGCCGCGATTGGAGAGGAAAAACCCGAGGTTGTTGTAGGCGAGATAATTGTTTTTGGTCACAGCCACGGCGTGCTCGAACAGCGTGTCGCTGTCGTGCCAGTAGAGAACCTGGAGAGGCGTCAATACTACGCACAAAGCGATGGCAACTCCTCCCAACGTTCCCAAAACTGGGCGACTGTTGGGAAGACTCGCGAGCGCGTCAGACACCCCCCAGACAACCATGATCGTTATGCCGACCATCGGCAAGTAACTGTAGCGGTCGGCCATTGATTGAATTCCAACTTGCACCAGGCCAATCGCGGGAAGGAGCATTCCCAGGAACCAAAGCCAGCCCACGATCAAATAAGGCTGAGCACGCCCGCGAAAAATCACGAATGCGGTGATCGCAATCAGCAACAGCGAAGCGCCCGCCACTTGCCAGAAAGGCCAATAACCCGGGTGCGGGTATAATACCGATAATTGGACGGGACAAAAAAATTTCCCCAAATAACGCGCGTAGGAAATGAGCGCGTTGGCAATTCGCGGGAGAACCCCTAGGCCGCTCAATGGCGAAACAGCGCCGCCGCTTCGCTGCACGAGAAATGTCACGACGCTGGAAATTATTGACAGAAGGAGGAATGGAATTTTCTCCAGTAAAAGCTCCCACCCTATTGGACGGCGGAGTGGCCAGTAATCCAGGAGCAGCAAGACAAACGGGAGCGTCACGAGCATCGGCTTGGCCATCAAGACGAGCGCAAACGAGGCGAGCGCGGCGGCGTACCAAAACTTCGAGCGAGATTTCTGAAATTGGACATAGCTCCAAACCGCCAGCATCCAGAAAAACGAGCTGAGAACGTCCTTGCGTTCCGAAATCCAAACCACCGATTCCACGCGAAGCGGGTGCAACGCGAACAATGCCGCGACCACAGCGCTTCGCCAAAACGCGCCGGTCATCGCGTTCAATATAAGGAACAGCAAGACAGCATTGGCCGCGTGCAGAAGCAGGCTCGTAAAATGATGGCCCGCTGGTTTCATCCCAAATATTTGCACATCCGTCATGTGCGAAAGCCATGTCAGCGGATGCCAGTTGCTGGCGTCTGAAGTCTCGAACGCCCAGACGACACCTTCCGCGCTCAGGCCGCGCTGAACCTCGGCATTGGAGGTGATGTAAGTGGGGTCGTCGTAATTGACAAAATCGCATGTCAATGCGCCGCCAAACACCACCAGCGCCGCGACAGCCAGCGCAAGGCAAACCAGCCCAACGCGCCGTTTTTGAGGCGCGATTGGTTTCACTGAGACCGGGGAAACATGGCGGAGGAATGCAGGTTCATTCTCGCCAGTCGAAAGGAAATCGCGGTGCCAAGACAGCCAAACCCATACTTGACGCTCCGGGTGAAGTTGATCGACGATGCCTCGGCGAAATATTTCGTCGGGCAACTGACTTCGGCGATGGTGTAATTAAACCAGAGAATCTGCGCGAGCATCTCGTTGTCGAACACGAAATCGTTTGAGTTTTCCGAGAGCGGAAGTCGCTCAAGGACTTCGCGGGAGAAGGCGCGGTAGCCTGTGTGGTATTCGGAAAGTTTCGCGCCGAGCAGGACATTTTCGGCAAAGGTCAGGAAACGATTGGCGACGTATTTCCACAGCGGCATTCCGCCAGCGAGCGCGTAATTTCCCAAAATCCGGCTGCCCAGCACACAAGGATAGAGTCCGTTGGCAATCATCGAAGCCATCGCGGGGATGAGCTTCGGGGTATATTGCGAGTCGGGATGAACCATGATGACGATGTCCGCGCCTTCAGCCAGCGCCAGGCGGTAACAGCTTTTTTGATTGCCGCCGTAACCAAGGTTTTTCTCGTGAGTGAAAACAATTGTATCGGGAAGGCTTCGAGCCAATGCAGTGGTTTCGTCGCGGCTGGCGTCATCGACGACGATCACCTTGTCCACGATGTCCTCAGCCATCACCTCGTCGAAAGTCTGCACGAGGGTTTTTGCCGCATTGTAGGCGGGCATGACAACGACCACTTTTTTGCCACGAAACATAAGTTTGCGGGATGGTACAGAAGAGATTTACAGAAGCGAAGCGGAATCCATTAAGGAATGAAATGAAAGACGAGAGAGAGGATTTTGAACTTCGTTGACTTCGTTTCCTTCTGTAAAGTTTTTTCCTTCCTGTTTGTTGGAAGGGCATCCACAAAGCATTTGCACACCAAGGAAACGAAGGTAACAAAGGATTTTGTCGTGTGCTTCAACTCGGGAGCGCGATTTTCAGTGTCGGCCAACTCGCCGGAAGGCGTTTTTGCGCCGTCGCGAACAAGCTTGTGGCGGCAATTTTCCGTGCTACGTTGTGCCGGATGAGTGATGGGACTACAGGCGCCAGCAAGCCGCTGAAAATGGTGACGTGCGGGCGGTGCCAATCCAAGACGTTCATCTCAGGCGACTTGGCGCCCTTTGCCGTCGAAGAGTGCAAGAAGTGCGGTCATCCCATCATGCTCCCGGTGATGATGCGAAATTTTGAGCTGCGCACGATCATCGCTTCCGGCGGAATGGGAACTGTTTATACGGCCCACGACACCAAACTTCTCCGTGAGGTCGCGCTGAAAATGATGAAGCGCGAAATGGCCGCCGACCCGGAAATCATGCAGGCGTTTTACCGCGAGGCGCGGGCCGGGGCGTCGCTGAACCACACGAATATCATTCACATTTACAGCTTTGATGAATTCGAGGACCAGCCGTATTTGGTGATGGAATTGGCCAATAACGGAAGCCTGGACGGGCGAATTGAAGCGAACGGCAAAGTTCCTGAATTGCAGGTTTTGGACGTGGGAATTAAAATGGCTTCCGCGCTTGAGGCCGCCCGCAAACACAACCTGCTGCACCGCGACATCAAACCAGGAAACATACTTTACAATGCGGATGGCGAACCGAAGCTGATCGACTTTGGCCTGGTTCGCGCCGCTGAAGCCGACAACACCTACGAAGAACACGTTTGGGGAACGGTTTATTACGTTGCCCCGGAGAAGATCGAGCGCAAGGGAGAGGACTTTCATTCGGACATGTACAGCCTCGGCGGAACGTTGTATCACGCGCTTACGGGGCATGTTCCCTTTGAAGCGCCGACTGTGGATGAAGTCGTCGCGGCGCATGTGCATACACCGTTGACGCCGCCCAACCACGTCGCGCCGGAAGTTACGCAAGCGACGAGCGAGGCGTTGGCGCGCGCAATGGCAAAAAACCCGTCGGACCGTTTCGCCACTTACGACGAAATGCAGATGGTTTTGGAAGTGGCGCGAAGCCAATTGCTCGTGCAACAAGTCAGGGAAACCGCGCAACAACCCCCATCAACCAAGAGTTGGTGGAAGCGTTAAATTGGAAAAAGAAACCGGCGGAGTTCGCCACTGAGGATGCAATCCGCCGGTTCGCACAAAACCGGTTTGATGCCAGGTTATTTCTGGTCGGAACTTGCCGGAGGCGGAGTGGATGGGCTGCGGCGGACTTTGGTGCTAATGCGCAATGTCGTTGCAACCCAGGATCCGTCATCCTGTTTCTTGCCATTGCCATTGGCGCGGAAACCTTCTTTGATGTCACCGAAAACGGCGGGTTCGCGGTCCTTGGTGATTTTGGTTTCGGAAGCGACCTTCACCTTCACGTCGCCGCTTCGCGCTTTGAGAGTAATGGTCATGCCCGTATCATCGACGGCAGAAACAACGCCGGAAAAGTCAGACGCATGCCGCCTGGCGGCCGGAGCATTGGTCGAAGTGGATGCAGTCTGGGCGCTCGCGGGGAAAGCCGCCAACGCCGCAGCGGTCAACAAGACCAGCGAAAGCTTTGTAATTGACTTCTGAACAAGTGTTTTCATGTGTTGTAATTGTTTGATTTAGGAAACTGCGATGAAACTAGCACATCCCTGCGCCACAGCCAAATACTTTGTTTTCGCGCCGGGACCAGCCAGATTGGCGATTGATTCAGCCCATTTCGCTTGTAAAAGGGCAACATAATAATATGGACGAAAAACCATCTTCGAGTTCTGAAAAACCAGCCTCAAAGAAACCAGAACCAGAGGCGCTTTCGCTCCCGCCGCCTCGCAAGCAAAAGCGGCAGCGGTTGATTGCGTTGGTTGTTGCGGGTTTGGTGCTGCTTGTGATCATTGCGGCAGGCATTGTCATTTATATTAAGTTCATCGAGCCGTATGAAACAACCGACGACGCATTCATCGCCGGGAACGTGCCGTATGTGAGCGCGCGCGTGCCGGGGCCGGTCGTTCGGTTGTTGGTCGATGACAACCAGCGCGTCAAGGTCGGCGATCCGATTCTTGAGGTTGACGACAGCGATTACCAAACGCAATTGGCGCAAGCGCAGGCGAATCTCGTTTCCGCGAAAGACCACGTTCTTCAAGCGAAAGCGCAGATAGCGGTCGATGAAGCCAAGGCCAAGCAACAAGAAGACGCGATTGCCGGCGCCCAAGCCGTCGCGGACCGGGCGAAAGCGGATGAAGCGCGTTATAAATCGGTGCAAAGCAACGCCGTCTCCCGCACGCAAGTGGACCTCGCTCAGACCACGGCTGTCTCCACTTCATCCAGCGTTGAAGTCGCCCGCGACCAGGCCAAGGCGGCTGCTGCGCAGGTTGATCTCGACCGCGCTGACCTTGAAACGGCGATTGCGCAAGTCGGCCAGTCTGAGGCCAGTCTGCGCCAGGCTGAATTGAATCTTTCCTATACGAAAATTCTCGCGCCAGCGACGGGCCGCATTACTCACCGCACAGTTGAGCAAGGCGCTTACATTAGCGTCGGGCAATCGTTGCTGGCCATTGTGCCGGACAACGTATGGGTGGTCGCTAATTTCAAAGAAACTCAACTGAAACGCATCAAGCCGGGTCAATCGGTGAGCGTCGAGATCGACGCATACCCAGGTCGGAAATTCAAAGGCAGGGTTGACAGTTTGCAGGCCGGATCGGGCGCGAACTTCAGCCTGTTGCCGCCGGAAAACGCGGTTGGCAATTACGTCAAGGTGGTGCAGCGCGTGCCTGTCAAAATTGTGTTTGACGAACCGTTGAACCAGTCTGAATTGGACATTGCGCCCGGCATGTCTGTGGAACCCAAGGTGACCGTGAAATGAGCGACGCGCCAAAACCGGATTCCGCGCCAAAGGAACAAACGCAGTGGCGTCCGCGCTTCAATCCGTGGCTGATTGCGCTTTCGGTGATGCTGGCGACGTTCATGGAAGTGCTCGACACCTCGATTGCGTCTGTGGCTTTGCCGCACATCGCGGGCAACCTCGGCGCTTCCACCGATGAAGCGACCTGGGTGTTGACGAGCTATCTGGTGTCGAACGCAATCATCCTGCCAACGAGCGCGTGGTTTGGCGGATTTTTTGGGCGAAAGCGATTTTTGATCGGCTGCATTATCATCTTTACAGCGTCGTCATTCGCGTGCGGCGCGGCAACGAGCCTGGGGATGCTCATTCTCGCGCGCATCCTTCAAGGGGCGGGAGGCGGCGCGCTGCAACCGCTGGCTCAGGCGATCCTGCTGGAAAGTTTTCCTCCAGCGAAGCGCGGCGCGGCTATGGCTGTGTATGGCGTCGGCATCATCGTCGCGCCGATCATTGGCCCGACATTGGGCGGATGGTTGACAGACAGTTATTCCTGGCGATGGGCGTTCTACATCAACATTCCCGTCGGCGCGCTGGCCGTTTTTCTAATTTCAATTTTCGTCGAAGACCCGCCTTACATCAAAACGGCCAACCGCGGGAGATTCGACGCCATTGGATTTGGTTTGCTTGCCATTTGGCTGGCGACACTTCAAATCACCCTCGACAAAGGCCAGGAAGTGGACTGGTTTGGGACGGTCTGGCTGCGGTGGTGCGCGGGAATTTCAGCCGTGTCATTTATATTTTTTATTATTTGGGAATTAACTTCCAAAACTCCGATTGTAAACCTGCGCACACTCACCAACCGAAACTTTGCCGCCGGTTGCGCCGTCTTTCTGATGTTTGGCGCGGTGCTGTACGCCCTGGTTACGATGCTGCCTTTGTTTCTTCAGACGCTGCTCGGATACACGGCGTTGGATGCCGGTCTGACGGTCAGCCCGCGCGGGATTGGAGTGCTTGTCGCCCTTGGATTTGTTGGCGTGCTGTCCCAAAAGGTCAATCTGCGTTTGCTGATGCTCTTCGGATTTATAGTGCTGGGAATCTCCTGTTTCGTTTTTAGCCGGCTGAGTCTGGAGGTAGCCATGCGCAACATCATCCCCTCGAATTTGCTGATGGGCTTCGGGATGGGATTCATTTTTGTGCCGTTGACGACGCTTAGCGTCGGAACATTGCGCAACGAGCAAATCGGCAGCGCGACGGGCATTCAAAACTTGATGCGCAACGTCGGGGGAAGCGTCGGCATTTCGTGGCTTTCAACGATGTTGGCGCGGTACGGGCAGGTTCACCAAAATTTTCTGGCCGGCCAATTCTCGTCGCTTCAACCCGCGTATCAGCAACAATTGGCGACGATGCAAAAGGCGTTCGCTCCACACTTCAGCCCGGCGGATGCTTTGTTAAGAGCGGAAGCCTCGATCTACAACACGGTCGTCCAGCAGGCGAATTACTGGGCGTATGTCGATACGTTTTATAAATTGATGTGGGCTTGTGTGATTTGTCTGGCGGGCCTGATCTTCTTTCAAAATGTCAAATCCAAGGGCGGCGTGGCGGTTCATTAACATATGAAACGAATACTTGTCATCGAACGCGAGTATGGAGCCGGCGGAAGCGTGATCGCCGAGAAGGCGGCGCAACGGCTCGGCTGGAAATTGCTCGATCAGGAATTGACCGAGAGAATCGCCGGTCTGGCAAAAATCAATTCCGATGTTTGCAAGCATCGCGAAGAGCGCATTGATCCCTGGCTTTATCGGCTGGCGAAAGTCTTTTGGCGCGGAAGCCATGAGCGCAGCGCGGGGTTGTCCGACGGCGATATTATTGACGCGGATCATTTGATTTGCCTCAGCCAGCAGGTCATTGAGGAAGCAGCCGAGGCGGGCGGCTGCGTCATTGTTGGACGCGGGGCCGCGTATTTTTTGCGGGACCGCAAGGACACATTTTGCGCGTTTCTTTATGCTTCGCGTGAATTCAAGTATCGCCGTGTTCTGGCGGACATCAAAGATGAAGCGGAGGCGCTGCGGCTTGTCGATACTATTGACAGCGAGCGGGCGCAATTTATCCGGCATTACTACAAGGTCGAATGGCCTTCGCGTTGTCTTTACGACGTGATGATCAACACCAGCATTGGCGATGACGCCACCGTGGACACAATCCTGCATCTCATCGAGGACTTTAACCGAAGGGGGGATTGACATGGGCAGAATCGCAACAAGGAGAGCAAAAGTCCGAAACAGAAAAGCTTGCAGGTTAAACGCCACTGCAATGTTCCATCAACTTAACCCCCTCTCTCCGCGCAGCGGGGAAAGGGCCGGGGTGAGGGGTGACCTGCTCTTAGTTAGCATCAAGAACAATGAACCTCCTCTCCCCTGCCCTCTCCTCCACTGGCGTGGAAGAGAGGGAGTGAAGCAATTCATCCGTTGCGTTCATCTCTCAAACAACGCTGCGTTCATTTTTCTTATTGTCACTATCCTTGTTGCGGGATGCACGGTCGGGCCGAATTATCACGCGCCTCCTGCCAGCGCTCCAACTCGATGGGCGTCCAAGCTCAGCGGCGGAGAAACCAACACGCCTTCCGCAAATGCTCAATGGTGGAAATCCTTCCACGATCCAGAATTGGACAACCTCATCGTCCGCGCCGCCCAGTCAAATCTAAACTTGAGCGCCGCATTCGCGCGGGTTCGGCAAGCACGATTTGAACGCCAAATTGTCAAGGGCGGCTTCTGGCCCACCGTCGATGGAACGGCGTCGTATTCCTACAACCGGGCCAGCGCGACCGGGCTTCTCCCCTTGCCGCCCGGTGTGCCGTTGGACGCAAATTTGTATCAGGCTGGTTTTGATTCGGTTTGGGAGTTGGACGTTTTTGGCGCAACGCGGCGCTCCCTTGAAGCCGCGAGCGCGGGCGTGGCGGCGGCGGAATTTGGACGGCGAAATCTTCTCCTTTCGGTTTACGGCGAAGTCGCCCGGAATTACGTGCAGGCCCGCGCGTATCAACGACGCTTGGAAGTCCTGCGCAAGAACATCCAGGCGCAGGAGCAAATTCTCGGTTTGACACGCGATCTTTTTTCAAAGGGCCTCGCCAGCGAATTGGATGTCCGCCAGGGTGAATCTTTATTGGCGACAACGCAATCGCAGGAACCGGCGCTGGAAACCGGCTTTCGCGCCTGCGCCTATCATCTGGCCGTTCTCATGGGTCAACAACCCGGCGCGTTGCTGGACGAATTGTCCGCCGATGCGCCCGCGCCTTCGGAACCGCCTGTTGTGCCGGTCGGTTTGCCTTCAGACTTGATTCATCGCCGGCCCGACATTCAGCAGGCGGAACGGCAACTCGCCGCGGCCACGGCTCAAATCGGCGTCGCCAAGACGGACCTTTTCCCACAATTCTCATTGACAGGCGATGTCGGCCTGGAAAGCATTCACGCAAGCGATTGGTTCACCGCCGGAAGCCGCTATTGGACGGTCGGGCCGATGGCGCAATGGAAACTCTTCGAAGCCGGACGCATCCGCGCGAATATTCACCTTCAAACTTCACGGCAGGAGGAAGCGCTGGCCAATTATGAGCAATCGGTTTTGGCCGCGTTTGAAGACGTCGAAAACGCGCTGACCGCCTATGCGCATGAACAGATTCGACGCCAATCGTTGACACGCGCCGTGGTGGCGAATCAACAGGCGGCGCAACTGGCTGAGAATTTGTATCGCAACGGCCTTGCTGATTTTCTGCAAGTCCTGGAATCGCAACGTTCGCTTTACCAAAGCCAGGACGCTCTGATCGACAGCGACGTCACCGTTTCCTCAAACCTGATCGCCCTCTACAAAGCCCTCGGCGGCGGCTGGGACGAAAGCCAGTCCACGAGCAAGTCAGAGGAAAAACAAAGCCCGCCGCCTTCGCATTCCTAATTTTTAAGGATCCTCGACATTTTCAGTGGACTTGTCTTCCAGGGAGCGCGGGCGTCTCCCCAAATACGCTTCTTCGACGGCGTTTCTGAACACGAACGTTCTCCGGATGCGGGATGCGGGACGCGAGACGCGTCCCGCCGCGACCGAGACGGTCGCGCTCCCCGGCCCCACTGATAATGCCAAAGAACCACTTTTAATTCATAATTCTTAATTTTCCCCTTGACGTTACTACCCAAGTAGTATTACCTCGGTAATGTCATGCCAAAGCCCAAAGTCTATCGTCTTGGAGATTTGCAATTAAAGATCATGAAAGTCCTCTGGCGTCGCCCGGAGCCGACGACCGTCGCCGAGGTCCACGAAGCGCTTTCCGACGAAGGAAAGCTGGCTTACACCACCATCGCCACGATGCTGCGCAAAATGGAGGCGCGCGGGTTGGTGCGGCATCGCGTCGAGGAACGAAAATTCCTCTATCGTGCGGCAGTGCAGGCCGAAGAAATCACACGCAACATCTCGGCGCATTTTCTTGACAGGCTTTTTGAGGGCAGCCTGGCCGACATGCTGGCGCACTTGTTGACAACGCAGGAAATCAGCCGCGAGGAATTGGCGCGGCTGGAAGAACTGATCGCGAAACGAAAGCAAAAGCCATGAACTTTCCCAATCTTACCTTTTGGTCGAACCTGCTGGGCACAGTCGGCATTGAAGTTTGCGCTGTCGTCGCGCTTGGCATCGCCGCGCAAACCGCATTTCGCCGCGCTTATTGGAAACGGGCAGTGTGGCAAATCACAGTCCTCTGCCTCGTCCTGATTTTCGCTTCGGAATGGACCGGAGCCGGTCGCGGCGCGGTCTTGTCTCTCTTTGGCAAAAAACGCGTTGTGCAATTGATCGCGCCACCGACAGTTTCACCAGGCGCCGAAATTTTCACGGCAAAGGAAATTCCCACAATCAGCGCTCCATTGCCCGCTCCGAAAAAACCACTCTGGTGGCCGGGCCTGATCTGGCTCGCAGGGACAGTAATCGTCCTCGGACGAATGGCAACCGCGCAGGGGCTTTTGCTTTTATTGCGGCTGCGACGCGAAAAAATTGTGGACAGCCCTTTGCAAGACCGAGTCGTTCGCGTCGCGAGAATCCTCCGCGTGCGTCGGAAAGTTTGCCTGTTGCGACTCCCGGAATCGATCAGCCCGATGGCGTTTGGAATTCTGCGTCCGACGATTGGCCTGCCGCCGGGATTCGAAACAGGATTCAGCGCAGCGGAGCAAGATGCCATTCTCGCGCACGAACTGGCTCATCTCGCCGCGCTCGACCCTCTATGGTTTCGGCTGTCGGATTTTGCGAGCGCGATACTTTGGTGGCATCCGCTTGCATGGTGGGCGCGTCGGTCGCTCCATGGAGCATCGGAATTGGCGGCAGACGAAGCGACCGCGCTGGTGCCGGACGGCCCCGGCTCGCTCGCGCATTGCCTGGTTTCGCTTGGAAAGAAAATGACGTTAAGTCGCGGTTGGGGTTGGACCGGCATCAACGGCGGCTTTCGCTCGAAGCTCGGAAAACGCGTGGAACGACTGACTCACATGTCCGCCGGCCACGGCAATCCCCTCGCCGGCCGGATCGACAAACTTGCGAGAGTTGCCACAATAATTCTGATTGTTCCATCGATCGTTTTATTGTTCGGAGCTTTTCAAACGGCGCAGGGAGAAAAGGAAAACGCCTGGCACAATTCGTGGAACAGTTCGCCAGGCGTGCTCCTTGCAATGGCTGCTGCGGAAGAAACTGACAACAGCGAGGACAACGCGACGATTGCCAGTCTTGTCCAGGACGCAAAGCATTTATACGAAATGGGCAAACTTGAAGAAGCCGAGGGAATCCTGGTTCACGTTTTAAGGAACGCCCCCTCAAACAAGATTGCATCCTCTTATCTCGCGATCATCAAGGAAGCGAAATCCAAGGATATGCAAAGCAAGTTGCTGATGATTTGGGCTGAGCATGAGGTTACAACACGCGCAGATTATCTCAATTACAGCAATATCCTTTGGAACTTGAGCAAAATACCAAAGGATCAACTTGGAGCTGAGTTAACGACCGCTTACACGAACCTTGGCGATGTCGAATTGCAGAATAGATCCATTCATCTGTCTTACGCCAAAGAGAAGATGGCGGCCATTAAGTCGCAATACGGGGATGAGCATCCAAAATACAAGGCGTCATTGCAGGAATTTCAGCAGGCACAGGACGATTATGACAATAAAGTGAAAGCCATTTTCTCGGGCATCCAAGCCCGCGTGGATGGATTATCAAATTTTCTCCAAAATATCACACAGAACGAAGACGAAATAAGAACCAGGTACAAACAGCAGACCGAAATTCCGAAGCCTGACTCGTCAAACCAAACAAAGCAACAAACGCCGATTGCGACCCGCGTCATGGATGCAAAACTTTTATTCGAGATGGGCAAGCTCGAAGCGTCCAAGGCAATCTTGAAACAGGTCCTGCAGGACGATCCGACCAACAAGAACGCGCCTTATTACCTCAATTTGATCAAGCAGGCTGAGACCATGGATCGCGCACGCAAAAGGGAAGCGTCCGCCAAGTCGGCAATTCTCGATGATGAGCAAGACAATGAGACGATTCCGAAGCCCATTATCACCAACGGAGTGGTTTATACGTCGCGAGGAAAGCAGGCCATTCTTTCCAAGCTGGACCACATTCGCCTCAATGAAGTGCAATATGATCTGCCTTTAACGGAAGTTTTGGACCGGCTCGGCGTTGAATCCCGAAAACGGGACCCGGAGAAAGTGGGCATCAACTTTTTGTTCAACCCTCATATGGATGCGGTGCCACGTTCATTTTTGGGCTATGATACGACCGGGAATGCGCCAGCAGGAGCCATTGCAATTGTCGCTCCCCATCCGCCTGTGGACGTAAGCAGCGTCAATATCAAAATATCACCAGCGTTGATAGACGTCCGACTTTCCGATGTTTTGAATGCCATTACGATGGTCGCCGATCAGCCGATTCAATATAAAGTCGAGGATTACGGAGTCGTCTTTTCGCCAAAACCGGCGGAAGCGGTTCTGCTATACTCAAAAACCTATCACTTCGATCCTAACATATTCATTAAGAACCTAATGGCAGCGAGCGGGACTAATTCTGGAAACCCCAGTTCGGACATTGACAAAGCAGGAGAGGAAAAACTCGGGGACGATGGCGTTCGCCGCGCAGATGACGGACATGATTCCTTCGGTGGGCCGAGCGGCGTTGCTTCCAGCGTGGGCCTCAATTTCGTGACCCGAACGAACAATGCCGTCCAGCTTGATACTATGGTGCGAAGCTATTTTACCGCGGCCGGCGTTGATTTGACCGATCCAGGCAAGAGCGTTTTCTTAAACGAACGCTTGGGTTTGTTGCTTGTGCGCGCGACCGCGGAGGACCTGCAACGAATTGACGCGGCGATCGGCGCACTCAATGAATTGCCGGCGAAGGCAGTTTCAAAACCCGCCAAAAGTGACGCGCTCATGACCAAAGCTTTTCAACTGAATCCAATCCTATTCAACGAGAAATTGTTGGGTGCGGTTGGGAGTGTTCCCGGCTCAGACACTGAGGGCGCGAACGATACGGAACAGTTTAAGCAGGCACTCCTTACTTATTTTGCAAAGGCCGGCGCCGAAATTACAGCGCCAGAAGAGATTGTAATCTATGATGGCAGCTTAAGAGTGCTGGTTGTCCGCGCCACCTCGGAGAAATTGAAAATCATTGAGCAGGCCATCGGGCCACTGAATAAATTGCCGTCGCAAGTGACGGTTGAAGGGGCCTTTGTCGACTTATCCCAAACGGATGCCAGGGAGCTTGGGTTCGAGAACTTTTTGCAGACGAAGGAGCCGAATTTCACGAGCGTTCTTTCGCCCAGTCAATATGAGACGGCAATCCGCAATATAAAACAAAACATGCACGAGGAAATAGTTTTCATGCCAAAAGTCACGACTTTAAGCGGACGACAGATGCACGCTGCGTCCCAGGATTTGCGCGACAACGTGCCTGTTGGCCCAGCGTATGACATGATTCCTACTGTTTTGGAGAATGGTTACTCCATTAAAACGGTTCTGATTCCCACCTATACAGAATTTTTGCAGAACGATTCCCCTGGCAAGTTCGTGCCTTCTGCAGAGGCAACCTCTGGAGATAAGACCGGCGCTCCAGTTGTCTCAGCTTCGCCCGTGCCCCACTTCCGTACGCGGCAGGTGATCTCAACCCGCGACATCCGGGATGGTCAAACGGTGGTCGTCGGACAATTGGTCAGCGACAAACATTCGGGATCGAAGAGGCTGCAACTGTATTTTGTCACGCCACGAATCATCGATCCGGCGGGAAATGTCGTTAATTCGGATAAGGAGCTTTCTGAAAAACCTTAATACTGTCTTGCGGGCGATAGAGCACCACTCTCTGATTTGGAAAAAATTTCACCACGGATTACACGGAATTCACGGACAAAAAAAGGAGCGATCCTGTAGATTTTATCCGTGAATTCCGTGTAATCCGTGGTCAACTCGATTTCGGTTGCGGAGTTGCCTTGTTCAACTTCTCGAGGATTAGCTCCACCGTCCGTTCGGTTGCGCCGAGATTTTTTTGCACGACAGCCAGCGCGCGCGCTCCGAGTTCCGCGCGGCAGCGGTCGTCGGAAAGAAGACCGGCGATGGTGGTTTCCAATTCCCTGGCATCGTGAACTTGCGCGACGGATTGCGTCGCAAGAAATGCCCGCACGATGGAGGTGAAGTTTTGCATGTTGGGGCCGAACACCACGGCCTTTCCCAACGCGGCCGGTTCGATTGGATTTTGCCCCCCTTTCGCAGTCAGGCTTTTCCCAACAAAAACGACATCGGCCAGTTCATAAAAAAATTTCAACTCACCCGTCGTATTGACAAGCAAACATTCAAGATCGCCGGGAGAGGAATTTTTCGCGGAATCAATTTCGGAGCGGCGAACGAACCGGACTCCGTGCGACTGAAGTTCCTGACTCACTTCCGCAGTCCGTTCGGAATGGCGCGGGACGAGCACAAGAAACAGTTCAGGGAAACGAACGCGCAGGCGTTTGAGCATCGCGGCGAGAACGGCTTCCTCGCCCGCGTGAGTGCTGCCGGCGACGAGGATTTTACTATTCTTATTGACGCCAATTTGCCTCACCAACGCGCGCGCGTCGAGGACCGGTCGCGCGTCCGGCCGCGCCGCATCGAATTTAAGACTCCCGACAACGCGGATTGCTTCGGGCGGAAAACCGAGTTGGGCAAGCCGCCCGGCATCCCCGGGTTCCTGACAACCGACGGCGCGAAATTGCGAAAACATCCCGCGAAAAAGAAAATTGCCGCGTTGATACCGGGGAAACGAGCGGTCGGAAATGCGGGCGTTCACGAGGAACAGAGGAATTTTCCGATCAGTCGCCTCCCACAGGAAATTCGGCCACAACTCATTTTCAACGAGCACCACCGCGCTGGGCCGAAAGGCGTTCAACGCGCGTCGCACAGCGCCGGGAAAATCGACCGGGTAATAGAACCTCGCAATGTGCGGCGGCAGCTTCCGCTGCAATTCGCCCATGCCAGTGGAAGTGGTTGTGGAGACAATAAATTCGTAATTTGACAATCGCGGTTCCAGCGCGCGAATCAATTGCGCGCAGATTCCGACTTCGCCCACGCTGACTGCGTGCAGCCACAAAACAGGCCGTTTGCCATCAGTTTTTTTGACGCCTTCAGCGTAAAATCCGAAGCGCTGCCAGAAACCGGGCCGCCAATTGGGGCGGCGGCTCATTTTAAAAAAGTAAAACGGCGCGCTCAGCCAGAAGAAAACAACGAACAATATGTTGTAAGCGAATCGCATCCTATCTGGAACAAGCCGGTCGGCTCACTCTCAGCGAAGGAAGGATGGTTGGCTCCGCGCGTTTAGACAAGCAGGCAAGATTGCGGCGAAGCTCCGAAATCCATTAGGAAGACAATAGTTTAACAGTTCAACAAAAACTATGACCGAGATTTTGGCGCCCCTCTCTTTAATTCTCTCCCCGCAATTGCGGGGAGAGAACGGACGCAGAACTGCCTTGCAGTGCATCTCTTATCTGTCCTGACCAAGCGCCAAGAGAGGCGTGCAAAAATGGCTCGGTCTTTTATTATTCAATCTTACATGCGCGGAGCGGCGTCGCGCCGATTAAGCGCGTTTGCCGCCGCCCCGCGTGAAAAAGGAAGACAGTCATCCCCGCGATCATCGCATTGAAGCGGATGAGCGTTCCCAGAAGTGGCTAAGGCGCACCCCGAGTTCACACGGTAAGCCTCAAGCTTGCGACCCCGGCGCTGCTTCTTCGGCGGATTTGCCGTT
This sequence comes from Verrucomicrobiia bacterium, assembly GCA_036501665.1. Lineage (GTDB taxonomy): Bacteria > Verrucomicrobiota > Verrucomicrobiia > Limisphaerales > Palsa-1400 > DATAUD01. The sequence goes on along the minus strand of DASXZW010000001.1, from coordinate 53,458 downwards.
GCCGCGCCTCCTGTTGGCGGGCGGCCTCGGCCTTCTCTTCGAGCAACAACGGGAACACCAGCAACGGGAATGGCGTAAACCACGCCAGGCTGGCGGCCTCATTGGCGGCGCGACGCAGAAGCGGATTCAGCGTCGGGTCTCCGGCGCGTGACAATTCGTCGCGCAACAAGCGGGCCTTCAGGGCGTCCAGATCATTCTCCAGCGCGCCGCGAAACGGCACGGGAGCGATTGGGCCGATCTCGAACCGGGTTTCCGGTCCGAACCGAGTCTTGAACTGTGTTCTAGCGCATCTATTTCTATTTCTCATGATTACCTTTCAAAAGCAAAAAACCCACGATTGTTTCAGCAATCGTGGGTTTCAAAAATATTTTCCTTGGCATCAGAAAATTAAATCCACGTCGCCATGAAGCCGGGAGCCATGCCACATCGTAGTGACCAGGCAGCAACCGGATTGGCGCTGGCAAATCTGAACTTTAAACGAGTCGATCATTCAACTGCGCACACTTTACAGGCTCATCCACTTTTGTCAAGTGGCCGAGCTCAACTAAATATCGGACAGAAACCTGCCGAGCTTAAGATTCTTGCTTGCATCTCAAGGACAATCGAAACAATTGAACCCTTTGGGCTTCAGTGGCACTAAGAGCAAATGGATCAGGATGAGCTTGTCGCGGGGCTTCGACGCCGCGACGCGTGGGCAGTCGGGGAATTACTAGACAGCTACGGGCAGCGACTGCTTCGCTCCGCGTTCCTCCTGTCAGGCAGCGAAATCGACGCTCAGGACCTGGTTCAAGAAACGTTTGTGCAGGCGTTGGATTCGATCCAGCGGTTTCGCGGCAAAAGTTCCATTTACACATGGCTGCACGCGATTCTGCTGAACCTCGCCCGCCATCACATTCGCGATAGCCGCCGTCTGGTTGTCAATGACGAGCTTGCCCGAAAAGATGTTCCTGTGACCGATGAAGGTTTCGCGCGACAGGACACGGAGACTGCTGGGTCCGCACTGGCCATTGCATTGCGACAGGTTTCGGAAATTCACCGCGAGGTTCTTGTCCTTCGGTTTTACGAAGAGATGAGAATTCACGAAATTGCCGCGCACCTCGGTCTTTCCAAAGGGACCGTCAAATCCCGGCTTCATTACGCAATTGCCGAAATGCAACGGCTGCTGCCGGAAGAACTGAACCTTTTCGGCGCAAACAGCACAAAGGAGAAAGAACAACGATGAACTGCCGCCAATTTCAACGCGATGTATTCGAGCACCTCGAAGGTTCTCTGTCCCAAAGTGCGCGATTGGCTGCGCAGAGGCATCTGGAAGATTGCGAAGCCTGCCGCGTTTCAGCTCAAAAACTTGATCGAACCTCTCGATTCTTGACTACCGGTTTGAGAAATGAGTCGGAATTCCTTGCGTTGACTGAGGACTCCAAAATGAGAATTAAAGATTCCGTCGGCGAGACGCCGACGGAGGCGGTCGAGACGACCGCGATCCCCGGGCTATTTGCGCGGCCGTGGATTTGGTTGGGCTCCGGCATTGCTATTATCGCTCTGTCGATCTTCTTTTTTGTTCGTTCACAGTTTCGTCCGGAATCTGACACGAGCCAGAAAGCGACGGATTCACTCGCCACAATCTCGCTGCGCATTTCGTGCTGCGAACCAACCTACACTTTTCGCACGGACGGAAACCTCGTCGTGGATTCCTTGAATTGCCAGCCGTGCGTCATGGAGGAATCGCTTCAAATCCAGCACAGAGGAGTTGTCCCGGAAAATGAAAACAACTCACAATTATGATTCGACCAAAAAGCAAATCCCTTTGTGTTCAAATATTAACGGTGGCGACCTCGTTGTTCGTCCCGGTTGCAATTGTCAACGCGCAATCAAATGCGTCCGATTTTCCTTACGTTGTCCCGTATGAAGTCGGCACTTCGGAATTCGCGCACGGCGACAACATCACGATCACTTCTTTTCGAGGAACGCGCGACGTTGTCACGACTAATGAGACTTATTGCGTTGACGGAACTTACACGCTCGCTTCAAACGACAAGGCCACATTGGCGTTTTATGCCACTGTACCAAATAGCGGTCCCATTCCAACTGATCCTCGACAAGAGATTCAAATCACCAAAGGTTCCGGGAAGTTTCATTTAATCAAACCGATGAACGAGTTGGGTTATTTGCATGTGTCCTTCTACGATGGTGTTGGAAGTTTCGGCGAAGTCTATTTTGGCCAGGGAGATTGGGTTTTGCAGAATGCTTTCAGTCATCCGAACAATTTGAAACGTCAGGCGCTTTTTGATTACCTTGGCAATCCGGTTTCGCCGCCAGCCGGTCTTGATGCCGCCTATACAAAGTCCGGGTTGAGCAACACCGTCGCGCTCGCCGCGCAAAACGCGGGGATCAATCTTAAGCGCATTGAATTCGACGATTCAGAATTTCCATGTCTCGTCGGAGTTGTGGCTAACGCGGGTGATTTCGGAAAACTGGAGACTCGAATCAAAGAATTGACAGGCGAATTCAGCGGTTCGGTGGGCAACTCGAAATGCCACGCGTTTAACATTGTTCCTTCGCGGGAATTTCCTTCCGCAGTGGCTGAGCGGATTGACCGCCGTCTTGGAGTTCGGGAAGAAATGCTCTACGACAAACTTCGCGCGGAAAGGCGTTAAACGAGTTTGTTCTTGGCATTGGAGCGGGTCGTCCTTTAATGGGCAGCGCCATGCGGCTTATTCGCTCCCTGCTGATTTATTTCGCGGTGGTTTTTTTGGGCGGCGCTTTGCTGGCCCCATGCCTTTATAGGCTAACTCATTGGGCCGCAAGCCAATGGCCGTCGCTGAATCATTTGGCGGCAAGCCCGTTCCACCGTTACGTCGCGCGGGCATTGCTGGGGTTGGCTTTGATCGGTTTGGTGCCGCTGTTGCGTGGAGCGGGGATGTTTCAATGGCGGGCGGTGGGATTTGGAACTCAAGGGCGGCCCTCGGTGGAAGTTGGCCGAGGATTTTGCATTGGTTTTGTGTCTTTGGCCTGCGTTGCGGCGCTGGCCCTGGCGGCACATGCAAGTGTTTTGACTCCGGGATTGTCTGCGGCGCAATTCCTCCACGCCTTGCTCGGCGCTGCGCTGACTGCGGCAATTGTCGCCGTGTTGGAAGAGTTGCTTTTTCGCGGCGCGCTTTTCGGGGTGTTGCGCAAAACGATGCCGTGGCCAGGCGCGCTGGCCGTCAGCAGCGCGGTCTATTCAGGAGTGCATTTCATTCAAAGCGCCAGTCAAACCGGCGAAGTTCATTGGTATTCCGGCTTCACCCTGCTTGTGGAAATGTTTCGTCACGGGCCGCCGTTTATTCCCGCGCTTTTGACGCTTTTTGTCGCGGGATCGTGCCTGGCGCTGGCGTATCAACGAACGGGCGCGCTTTATTTTTCAATCGGTTTGCACGCCGGCTGGATTTTCTGGCTCAGTTTCTACAAATTATTGACACGGCCCGCTCGCGCCGCGCATCCGGCATTTTGGGGCACAGACAAACTCATCGACGGCTGGCTTGCGTTTGCCTTGTTGGTCGTCGTGTTCGTGGTGATTTCAACGCGCTTAAATCAACCTGTGGAACGGTGAGTTTTGGCCGGTTCCTTGAATTGTTTCTGGTAGAGTTGCGCGTAAAGGTTCCCCGCCCGCACAAGTTCCTCGTGTCTTCCCCGCTCGACGATTCGCCCGTGCTGAATGACCAAAATCTGATCGGCTGATTGCACCGTGGAAAGCCGGTGAGCGATGACGAGCGAGGTTCTTCCAGCGAGAGCCACCGCAAAAGCTTGCTGAATCGCCAGCTCCGCTTCGGAATCAAGATGCGCCGTAGCTTCGTCAAGGATTACTAGGCGAGGCGCTTTCAAGAGCAGCCGCGCGATGGCCATGCGCTGCCTTTCACCGCCCGAAAGCCTGTGCCCGGCATCGCCAAGGACGGTGTCCAATCCTTTCGGCAGCGATTTGACCAACGGCAGAAGTTGCGCGGACGTTAGAGCATCGTTCAGTTCTGAATCGCTCGCGCCGGGTTTCGCGTATTGAAGATTCGCGCGAATCGTGTCGTGAAACATGTGCGAATCCTGCATGACCATCCCGACCGTCTCGCGAATCGAGGCCGATGTTGCCTGGCGCAGATCGACTCCATTGATGCGGACGGACCCTTGGATAACGTCGTAAAGGCGCGCCGCCAGTTGAACGAGCGTGGTCTTCCCCGCGCCAGACGGGCCGACAAGCGCCACTAATTGGCCGGGTTCCGCAGTGAAAGTAATGTCCTGGAGAACTTCCTTTTCCTGATGTTTGTCGAGAGTCGCCACTGATTCAAGCGATGCGAGAGAAATCTCTGAAGCGGATGGATACCGAAAACCGACGTGATCGAACTCAATCTTGACCGGGCCTTTGGGGATCGGCCGGGCGTTCGGCGCTTCGGTAATACTAGGCTTGAGGTCCAATATTTCAAACACGCGCTCGAACGAAACTAGCGTCGTCATGACATCGACCTGCAAGTTGGAAAGCCCAGTCAACGGTCCGTAAAGCCGGATCAAATAAGAGACCAACGCAACGACTGTTCCAACATCGAGAACGTGATGCGCCGCCTGCACACCGCCCCAGCCATAAACTGCGGCGGCTGCGACGGAAGCGATCAGGCCCAGCCCCACGAAAAGTATTCTACTATAAGTGGACAAGGTCAGGTTGATCTGCCGGACGCGGGAGTCGTGTCGTTGAAATATCGCCGCCTCTTCTTCCGGTTGGCCAAAAATTTTGGAGACCATTGCGCCGGAAACGTTGAACCGTTCCACCATAAGATTATTCATTTCAGCGGTGCGTTCATAACTTTCGCGGGTCAGGATGCGCAGCTTCCGCCCAACTTGACGCGCTGACCAGAGAAACACCGGCACGACCAGGAGAGCGACCGCCGTCAACCGCCATGACAAGGCGAACATTGCCGTCAATATCAACGCGACACTGACGAGATTTCCCAGGGCCGTGGAAAGAATGTCCGTGAACGCGCTGCGCACGCCGCCGACATCGGCATTGAGCCGGCTGACCAACGCGCCGGTACGGGCCCGGCTGAAAAACGCCAGCGACATGCTTTGAATGTGAACGAAAACACGAGTGCGCAGGTCGGAAACAATTTTCAGCCCAATATGAGCAGCCATCTGGCGCTGCGCAAAAGTCAAGGCGCTGTCAATTATACTAACGCACGCCGCAGACAACGCCAGAATGACGACCAGATGAGCATTGCCGGGCAGGATGCCGCGGTTGATCAATTGCCGGTAAATCAATGGATTCACCACGCCCGCCGCCGAGTCCAGAATGACCAGGAACAGAAAAAGAGCCAGGATGCCGACGTAAGGACGCGCAAACTCGCACGAACGCCGCACCGTTCCCGGGGCGAGTTTGTGCTTGAGCACTTCTTCGTCTTTCCGAAACGAGGAAAACTGCCTTTGCATTGAGCTCATTGAGATTGCATCCGGGCGGTTTTGGCGCGGTTGAATATTTCCAATTCGCGCGGGGTCGAAACCTTAACTCGTTTGGTTGGCGATACAAGAAGAATTGGGGTTTCCGAAAGTTTGTGAAAACTTTCACAAATAACTTGCGCGGCGTTTGGAGGGTGGTTACGTTTTTCCCAATTCGGGTGGTGCCGATTTTTAACAAATTATGAAAAAATCCGCGTTGTCATTGACCATTATTGCTTTAACGGGACTGTTTCAAACTGCTTTTGCCGGCGAAATCACCGGGAAAGTGACGCTTAAAGGGACGCCACCGGCGGAAAAAACGATCGCCTTTGACGATACGTGCAGCAAACTTCACCCGACCGTTACGACGACCCGCCACTACGTTGTCGGCGCGGACAACGGGTTGGCCAACGTGTTTGTTTATATTTCCAAAGGAGCCGAAGGCAAGAATTCGACCCCGCCCACGAAGACGATTGAGATCAACCAGGAAGGTTGCAATTATCATCCTTACATCAGCGGTGTGATGATTGGCCAGCCTGTGGCGATCAAGAATTCAGATCCAGTCATGCACAACATTCACGCTCTGCCGAAAGTGGATGGCAACACAGAATTCAATTTCGCACAACCGGGCCAGGGCGATGTCAATGACACCAAATGGGTTGCCAGCATCACCAAGCCGGAGGTTTTGGTGAAACTTAAGTGCGACGTCCATCCCTGGATGTTCGCCTATGTCGGCGTTCAGGATAACCCTTATTTTGCGATAACCGATAAAGATGGAAATTTTAAGATTTCCGACGTCCCAGCCGGAACTTATACCTTGACGGCGTACCATTTGAAGGCGCATGGCGCGAATGCAGGTGAAACACAGGAGATTACGGTGGCGGGCAGCCCCGTGACAGCGAATTTTACGGTTGAAGTGCCCCACTAACGGGGAAGTCCTTCGAGCAACTTCCCAAACAGAGAGCCGCAGCCGAAATTTCGGCTGACGGTGAGCGAAATTGACTTTGGTTCGAAATAGTTCTTTACAGCGTTACGCGGTTTTTTCCGCGCTGGCAACTTTTGTGCTCGTCTGGATGGGCGGTCTGGTGACGAGCCATGAAGCGGGATTGACCGTTCCTGATTGGCCCAACAGTTACGGGTATAACATGTTCTTCTTCCCCGTCTCCAAATGGATTGGCGGGATTTTCTACGAACACACTCATCGACTGGTGGCGTCAGGCGTAGGATTTCTGACTTCTGTTTTGGCTCTTTGGCTTTACGGCAAAAGCTCACGACCCCTGCTCCGCTGGATCGGCATCACTTTCATGGTGGCCGGTGTGGCGCTGTGCCCGATTTTTTCGACTCACGTGGCGGAAAATCTTTCGCTTGCAGGTATTGGACTTGTCGGTTTCGCCGCAAGTTTTCTGTGGCCCAATTGCGAACCCAGCCCAAAGTGGTTGCGCATCCTGGGTGTCATCGCGTTTTTTGCGGTCGTGACACAGGGTGTATTGGGCGGGTTGCGGGTCACTTTGCTTAAGGACCAGATCGGGATTTTCCACGCGACACTTGCACAGGTTTATTTGCTTCTCATGTGCGCAATCGCATTATTTCTGAGCGACTTCTGGCAAAATCTCCCGGTCCGCGCTCAAGCCGATTTGCATCGTTTTCGCACACTGCTGATCTTTGCAACGGCGCTCATTCTTTGCCAGTTGATGCTCGGCGCAACAATGCGCCACCAACATGCCGGGCTTTCGATTCCCGATTTTCCGGCGGCTTACGGCAAAATCTGGCCGGCAACCGACGCCGCTTCACTCCAGCGCTACAACTCGAACCGCGTGGAAGTCATCGGTTACGCGCCCATCACCGCGTTCCAAATCGAACTTCAAATGGCGCATCGCCTGATGGCGCTGGCGATTTTTGTGACGATTGGCATCTGCGCGTTCCGGGCGCGGCGCGAATTTGGTTCCAGGCATTGGCTAAGCCGACTAACACTCGCTTGGTTCGGACTTATATTGACGCAAGCGTTCCTCGGCGCTGCGACGATTTGGACAAATAAATCAGCGGACATCGCCACCGCGCACGTTGCATGCGGCGCGCTCTGCCTGGTGACGGGTGGATTAACGTCAATCATTGCCTGCCGTCTCCTAGGCGCTCCAATCGAGGAAATTCAGCGCGCGGGAAAAAATGAACTTGCAACATTGCTCCCTTCCTCCAGCATCAGCGCCAGGTAAAATGAAAGCAGCCATGGAAACACTCGTCGCAGCGCCGGAACTGGCCAAAACGCCAGTGACGGAAAAGTCGTTGCCGGCAGTGTTGGTTGACTTGTTCAAGTTGCGGCTGACGGGCTTGGTGTTATTGACAGCAATGGTCGGTTTTTACCTTGGATCGCAAGGGCCAGTTTCGTGGATATTGATGTTCCATCTGCTTTTCGGCACGGCCCTTCTGGCCTGCGGCGCGGCGGCGCTGAACCAGTTGATCGAACGGGAACACGACGCAAAAATGCGCCGAACCCAGGACCGTCCCCTGCCCTCCGGGCGTTTGACCCCCGAAAGCGTCCTGATCCTCGGCGGAGCTTGCGGAATGATCGGAATGATTTACCTGGCTTTGGCAGTAAACCTTATTACTGCTCTGTTGGGCGCGGCGACGCTGCTGAGTTACGTTTTTATTTACACCCCGCTCAAGCGCATTACGACGTTGAACACCGTGATTGGCGCAATTCCCGGCGCGCTTCCACCGTTGATGGGATGGGCGGCAGCGCGGAATGGAATTTCCAGCGAAGGCTGGTCGCTCTTCGCGATTCTCTGCTTTTGGCAATTGCCGCATTTCCTGGCCATTGCTTGGATGTATAAGGACGAATACGCGAAGGCTGGTTTCGTGATGCTTCCCGTGGTGGACACTGGCGGCGAAAGGACTGGCCGCCAGGCGCTTTGCCACACGTTGGGTTTGCTGCCGATCAGCCTGAGTCCATACCTTTTTCACATGGTCGGGTTTACATACCTGATTGGGGCGCTTTTATTAGGGGCGATTTTCCTTTGGTGCGCTTTTGAATTTTCACGGAATTTGACGCTACAGCGCGCGCGGCGGCTGTTTTTTGCGTCAATCATTTATCTGCCACTATTGCTTTTGTTAATGGTGATTGACAAGATTCAGAGTTAATTAGATTTTATGATTACCATTGACGACGGAGTTTGTTTGAATTTAAGCTGCAACCGGAAATCGGTTCGGCCTACGCCTTAATCGCTCATGCACGCAGAAACACATTCGCACGACGCCCACCACCACGAAGAACCGGGGTTTTGGCAGAAATGCATCTTCTCCACGGACCACAAGGTCGTCGGCATCCAATACGCGGTCACCGCGCTGATGTTCCTGTTTGCGGGATTTTCGCTGATGCTGATGATGCGCTGGCAGTTGGCGCATCCAGGCCAGCCCATCCCTTTTGTGGGAAAAATACTCTCGCACTTCCTCGGCGAAGACATGGCATCGAAAGAAGGGGTCATGTCGCCTGATTTGTATAATTCCTTTGGCGCAATGCACGGAACGATCATGGTGTTCCTGGCGATTGTTCCGTTGCTCACGGGCGCTTTCGGAAACTATGTTATGCCCCTGCAGATCGGCGCGCCGGACATGGCGTTCCCGAGGCTCAACATGATGAGCTACATGTCTTATTTCTTTGGCGGTGTTGTCATGCTTGCGAGCTTTTTTGTTCCCGGCGGCGCGGCGAAATCCGGGTGGACCTCCTACTCGCCACTGGCAACGGTCAACGACATGGCCCATCATCCCAACGGGCAGACTTTCTGGCTAATCGGAATGGTCTTTCTGATTACGTCATCGCTCCTCGGCTCGGTCAATATCATCACGACGATCATTCAACTTCGCGCAAAGGGACTGACGTGGATGCGCCTGCCGTTCTTTGTTTGGGCGCAATTCGTAACCGCGTTTCTCCTGTTGCTGGCTTTCCCTCCTCTTGAAGCGGCAGGTTGCCTGCAGTTGATGGACAATTCGTTTGGAACCAGCTTCTTTCTTCCGAGCGGATTGGTCATCTCCGGTCAAAAGCTGCACGTCGCGGGCGGCGGAAGCCCGTTGCTGTGGCAACATCTGTTCTGGTTTCTGGCGCACCCCGAAGTGTACGTGCTGATTCTCCCGGCGATGGGAATCGTCGCCGAGGTGATCGCCAACAACACGCGCAAACCGCTTTGGGGCTATCGGTCGCTGGTTTACGCTTCGATGGTCCTGGGATTTCTTTCGTTCGTTGTATGGGCGCATCACATGTTCCTCACCGGCATGGGCGTGCATATCGCGACGTTCTTCCAAACGACGACGATGATGATTTCCATCCCGTCAGTGATCATTTTGACCGCTTTGCTGATTTCGCTTTGGGGCGGCTCAATTCGATTCAACACTCCGATGTTGTTCGCGGTGGGATTTTTGCCGATGTTCGGAATCGGCGGTTTGACCGGCCTCCCGCTGGGTTTCAATGCCAGCGATATTCAACTCCACGACAGCTACTATGTCATCGGGCACTTCCACTACGTCGTGGCGCCTGGAACGATTTTCGCGATCTTCGCCGGCATCTACTATTGGTATCCGAAAGCCACCGGGCGCATGATGAACGAGTACTGGGGCCGCATTCACTTCGCCCTTTCGTTCCTGTTCATGAACCTGATTTTCATGCCGATGTTTATCCAGGGTCTGGCGGGTATGTCGCGACGCATGTATGACGGCGGATTGCATTACGCCGAACAGGCGGGCGTCCCGGGATTGAGCCCCTTCGTGCTCAGCCTGAACAAAGTCATTTCCTATGCCGCGTTCTCGCTGGCGGTCGCGCAACTGCCTTTCATTATCAACTTCATCTGGAGCATTTATTACGGCAAGAAAGTGACTTCCGATAATCCGTGGGATGCGACAACGCTCGAATGGCAGACTCCCACGCCTCCTGGACACGGCAATTTCGACAAGGAAATCGAAGTTTTCCGCGGCCCTTACGAATACAGCGTCCCGAATCACGCCAGAAACTTTTTGCCACAGAACGACCCTGACAAAGCACACACTCCGACTCATGAACATCCCGTACACGGTTGATCGCCGCGAAGATACCGGCCTCTATAACGCCAAACTGGGGGTTTGGCTGTTTTTAGCGTCCGAAGTGATGCTGTTTGGCGCGTTGTTTTCGTCGTACATCCTGCTTCGATTCGGCGCTGACGTGGGCACGTGGCCGCGTCACTGGCTGGATTACAAACTCGGCGCGGTCAACACCATCATCCTGATTGTCTCCTCTGTGACAAACGTGATCGCATGGGCGAATCTCAAGCTTGGGTCGTTCTCAAAATACCGGGCCTACCAGGTGTTGACGATGGTCTGCGCGTTGACCTTCCTGGGGATCAAATCGACAGAGTATTACGGCAAATTCCATCATTTTACGATCATCTGCAAAGATGGGCGAATTGCAGATGGCCATATCCAAAAAGCCGAAACCACTGCGGACAAAGTCGTCATCGACGGACGATGGGCTCCCGATATGGCGTCGATCATGGACCCGCCCGCAAAATTCGAGGAGCAGAAGATTGAGATCGAGCGAAAAGAGATCGTTGAGATGCACAATTACGGGCCAAGCAGGAACAATTTCACCGGCCTTTACTTTACACTGACGGGACTGCATGTCCTCCACATCATCGGAGGCATCATAGTCATTTTCGCCATTTGGGGGCCTCTCAACGGAATGTGGAAGACAGATCCGGCCCGCTACACCAACCGTGTTGAAGTCGCGGGGCTATTTTGGTCATTTGTTGACATGGTCTGGCTGTTCATTTTTCCGACGTTCTATCTCTTGTAACCGTAATGAATAATCCTTCCAACGAAGAAGATTCAAAGGCTGTAAAGAAGCACGTTCAACAGCACGTCATGATCGCCGTGGGCCTCGCCTTGGGCACCATCATGACGGTTTGGACTTCTCAAACGAATTTCGGCAGTTTCGCCTTGAATGTGACAATCACACTGGGCATCGCCGCGGCGCAGGCATTCATGGTGGCGGCATTTTTCATGCATTTGCTTTCTGAAAAAAAGCTGATTTATTGTTTCTTGATATTTACGGCGATTTTCTTTGTCGTGATGATGGGAATTACGCTGTGGTCGCGAATGCCTGAAAACATCATACATTATAAACAATATGTCCCTTAAAGCTGTTCATATTACGTTTATCACCTGTTCCATCCTGCTCTGCTTTTTCCTCGGCGGCTGGCTCTGGAACGATTACACCGCCACGAAGGATCGCACTGAAGCCATAGTGGCCGGCGTGTCGTTCCTGATGGGCATTTTATTGATGTTTTACGCGAAAAGTATTTTGAGAAAACTTCGTCAGATCAGCTACTTGTGAAAGCAACTCGAACTCTCATCCTCGGCGCGGCGCTGGCATGTTTGGCGCATGCAAATGGCGTTGCGATGGCTTGCGCCGCCTGCTACGGCAAATCAGACTCCCCGATGGCGCAAGGCATGAACGCGGGCATCTTCGCCCTGCTCGGCGTCCTCGGTACAGTGCTTTGCGGCGCCGTCACGTTCTTTGTTTTTCTGGCCAGGCGCGCGTCGGCGGTTGCCAAGACAACGGAGAATTCCAAGGCCTGATGAAGAGTTTATTCGCCACACTCGGCCTGCCACATGACGCCTCCATGCAGGGTGGCGGCACGGACAATTTGATTTTGGCCGTTCACATTCTGATGTTTGTCCTGTTTGCGGGATGGATCAGTTATTTTATTTACGTCCTGTTCCGCTTTCACGAATCGCGCACCCCGAAAGCCGATTACGAAGGCGTCAAAAGCCATGCGTCCACCTTTCTTGAAGTGCTTGTCGCCTTAATCGAAGGCGCACTGCTGATCGCCCTCGCCATTCCCGTATGGGCTCGAACCGTGGACAAATTCCCAAGCGAAAAGGAATCGACCGTCGTCAGGATTGTGGCGCAGCAATTTCAGTGGAACGCATGGTATCCCGGAACCAATGGAATGTTTGTCAATGCCGATCCGAAATTCGTGGCGGGCGACAATCTTTTCGGGTTCGACAAAAGCGACCCGAATTTCAAATACAACTTTATTGCCGCCAGCGATTTTGTTGTGCCGAACAAAAAGCCTGTCCTCGTTTATCTGAGTTCGCTGGACGTGATTCACTCGTTTTCCTGCCGCCCCCTTCGCACAATGCAGGACGCCATACCGGGAATTCGCTTCCCTCTTCACTTCACGCCCAACGAGCTTGGCACCTACCAGATCAATTGCGCGCAGCTTTGCGGCAGCGGCCATTACGCCATGCGAGGCACCATCAAAGTGGTCTCACAGGAAGATTACGACAAGTGGATCGCTCAACGCTCCAAAGCGGGCGGCGGCGCCGGCGGCGGATACGAATAGAAAGGGACGACCTTGTCGGACCGAAAAGTTGAGTGGATCGTCTGGGGCGGGTTATTTCTTACAATCCTGGGCATCCTGACAGCCTACATCGTGCTCCCCTCCGCCATGCAGCATCCCCTGCCCGATCTTGGCGCGATGACCGATTTCACCCTCACGAATCAGGACAACAATGCCGTCACGCTCGCGTCCCTGCGCGGGAGCGTGTGCATCGCGGATGTTATTTTCACCCGTTGCGCCGGACAATGCATTACGATGTCCACGGCCATGAAGGGAATCCAATCGACGCTTTCCGACTCGCTCCCTGTCAAATTAGTTTCCATCACCACCGATCCTTCCAATGATACCCCGGCCGTCCTGAAGAAATACGGCGCCCGCTACGGCGCGCAGGAGGGCCGCTGGCAGTTTCTAACGGGCGACAAGGCGCAACTTCATCTGGCAACATTCGACGGTCTCAAACTCGCCGCAGTCGAAAAAACTCCGGCGCAGCAGGACGACGCAAACGATCTTTTCATCCACAGCACGAAATTTGTTTTGATTGACAAAGAAGGGCGCATTCGAGGCTATTACGACGGTTCGTCGCCGGAAAGCGTTTCGGAGATTATTGCCGCGGCCAAAAATCTGGCCCGCCAATGACGCCATGACAGTTCACGATTTACCCGCTGTCAACGCGACGCTCAACGGATTGAGTGCGATCTTTCTGGGCGCGGGATATTGGTTTATCCGCAAGAAAAATGTCCCAGCCCACCGCGCGTGCATGATCAGCGCGTTTACAACTTCGGTTCTTTTTCTTTGCTGTTACCTCACATACCACATTGTCGTCAAAGCGGTGACAAAGTTCCTGGAACCAGCGTGGTTCAAACCATTTTATTTTACGCTCCTTGCGTCACATATAATATTGGCATTCGTCATCATCCCGCTGATATTGATTACGCTGACACGGGCTGCGATGGGGCAGTTTGATCGTCATCGCGCGATTGCACGCTGGACCTGGCCGCTGTGGATGTACGTCTCAGTGACCGGCGTGATGGTTTATTTGATCTTGTACCAGATTTACCCCCAGCGATAAGTTATCGAAAACCGATTGACGTGACAGGGCTGGGTTTGTAAATTGACGATTCCTGAGGGCATCCAAAGTAGCTCAATGGTAGAGCACGCGGCTGTTAACCGTGTGGTTGTAGGTTCGAGTCCTACCTTTGGAGCCAATTTAACTGTTGATAATAAACATGTTATAGAAAAAACCAAAACCTACCGCACAGATTCCGCACAAGATCAGGGCGAGACGGAGGACGCCCCGTCTGGCAAAATGAAATTCCCGGTCAAAGTCACGTTTTGCAAGGCCGAGGCCAAAATCTACGGCAAAAGCACAGCATACCCTTTTTATCGCCTCTGTTACTACGCTGCTGGAAAGCGACATATCCGCTCATTCTCGACATACGGCGCGGCGAGAAAGGAGACCGACACCAAGGTTAAAGACTTCGCCGACGGCAACCAGTCGATTGCCTTGACGCCCAGGGAAGCCACCGCCGCACTTTCCATCCGCGATATGCTCTGGATGGCTTCTACCGCGACACTGGGCGCAGATTGCCCCCCTTGGAAGCTGTCACGGGCTATTTGGACGTTTTGAAGCAACTCCCGGATCCTGCGTTTCTTATCGATGAATACAATCTCTTCCAGCTCACATCTTCCTCCGCCCAAAATCACACGTTGACGAGCGTGTAAACCTTTGCCTCCCAAGGAAATATTGCCTCGCGTCCAACATAATTTGGGTCAACATCACGCCCTAGATTGCCAGGATTTCCGTCAGGTGACTGTGTCATTTCACGCCATTTGTTGCCTGGCGGGGTTGGTTGCGGCCAATTCGGTATAACGTAATCTGTCCCCGGTGCTGAAGCGAAATCAGAAAAATTTGCAACGACGATTACAGGTGATGGCGCGCTCGCACCCCCTCGCCTCCAGACTAGGACGCGCTTGTTGTCATTGAAGTCAACCATGAGGAAATCCGTATCATTAACTGAAAGCGCGGAAGCGCTTGTGCGAAGTTTGATAAGTGCTTTCACATACGCAAAGATTCTTCTGCGCATCGGCCCGCGAACCGTATCGGGATTGCTCTGCAGCGTGTCGTTAGGGCCAGGAGGCCCCGCAGTGAGACGCCCATAATTCACCGGATCAATCTGTTTTCCTCCGTTCTGACTAACGCTTCCGCTTTGGTCAAAGAGATCGTGCTGATCCGCAAATTCCTCTCCGGCCAAAAACATCGGAATCCCGACACACGTCATCAAACAGACAAACGCCAACTTGATTCGCTTTTCGATCAAATCTTCCGTGTTACCGTTTTTCGCCAACATGGTGAGAAGTCTCTCCGCACCTTCTACGTCGTGGCTTGTGAAATAGTTAATCGCCTGTGCGCCATCCGTGAAAATTTGCTGGTCGCCGTTTTGGTCAAGCCGACAATCGACAATTTTGCGCACGGTCCACTCGAAATTATCGTTCCATCCATTCCCTTGAATGGCGGCACGAAGGCGGTCCGAGAATGCTTTGTTCCAAAGAGCGTCGAGGCGCTTTTGGCTCAACAAGGCGGGCGGAAGGCTTAGTTCTTCGCCGACCACAAGGAAGCGTGCATCAGCGCCGTTTGCGGGATTCAAACCGTTGTCTGTCCATCGTTGTGCGAATTGCTGCCGGCCCAAATCCTTAAACGATTGAATAAAATCCCAATTGGCCACGTTCTCAACGCTATCCATGCGAACGCCATCGACTCGAAAGTCACGCATCCAGCGAGTCAGGTAAGTCAGCATCAACTGCCGGGCGGGATAGACCGGATTTACGGCCCCGCCAACCGGATCGTAAGACGTTATCAATTTCGCATACCGCCAAAGTGTACTACCAAATCCGTTACGCATGCCACCACGGGAATCATGTGCGTCAGGATCGTTTGAGTTGCCGCCTGGGTCATCGATGCAAAAATCTTGTGCATCAATGTGGCTGTAGGGTTCTTCGTGGGCAAAGGCCATCACGACGTCCATAAAAAAGCGAATCCCCTTGCGATGGCATCCGCTAACGAGTGTGGCCAGGTCGCGATTGGCGGTCGGCGAAAGATTTCCCTCTGGGAAACCCAATTCGGAATCCGGAGCCAAGTAGTGTGACGTGTCATAACCCCACTCGCGCTTGAAATAGCTATCCGCAGGAGGCAGTAGCTCCAGGCAATTTATTCCAAGCTCGACCAAATAGGCTTGACCAGGAGCGAGGAGGGAAAGATCCGAAAAATTAGCACCGCCAATTCGCTCGTCGACCATTGCGGCGACATCGAGAAATGTTGCCACGTCACGCTCCGGCTCATTCAGGCTTCGACTGAGCGCCCAGGCTGTTGGCATTTCGTAAATGACCATCTGATTGTTGGGAGGGAGCTGGTCCGGTCGATCCTGCCCTTCAAATCCTGCAGTCTCGCCGTTCGGATCGCCTTCAGCAAGTGTGCCTGCCGCGGTGCATTGAACAACCGCGGCAGGTTGCGAATTTCCCTGTGTGCCGGGCGGAAAAACTCTCCAGTCGATGGAGCACGCAAAGGGGTCAGTGACTGCAATGCGAGCCGGCGGATTCGCCGACGAGCGGCTATCGTCCACTTCAAACCAATAATGATAAGCATTGTCAGGCAAAAGCGAGCAGGCGGCAGCGTCCAGGGTGAAGAGCCCGGCAAGCGCCGGTTCCGGAACGAATTGTATTCGGCGAACATTTCCGACTGTCGGTGGATTTCCGGGTTTGAGCTCGCCGAGGATTAATACGGGAATCTGCGTTTGAGCGCGCGGGCACCAAAGCACAAAACCTTTTGCGCGACGTTCCAGTAAATCAGCCGTGATCGGCATTTTTTGGCCTTTCTCGTCTGTGTTAGTTAGAACTGAATTTTTATTACGAAGCAATCCAAAAAACGGATTTGAGGTTACGTTCAGATAACATTGTAGCAATGGGCTCTTGGCTTGAACACTCAAAGTGACTTCGCGCCTAGAGCATGACACCCAAAAACTACATCTATGAAAAGGTTTCTGCTCTTTGTACCGGCCCTCTCCAGCGCAAAGACGTGGTGGGCGTGCATTACGATACTCTTCCACCGATTCGTCATTGACCATGCCGCTGCCAAAGACAGATTTCAGTCGAAGAGATTGACACTTTACGGCAAGCTCGTTCAAACGACCGCATTAAAACATGCACACGTTTGAGGAAACTTGCAGGGCGGCCATAAGCGTTATGAGATGAACAACAAGACTTGAACCAGTGCAGTAATACCGCTTGCAGTCCGCAATTGCACTTTCCCATTCAGATTTGGCGTCTGGGTTGTGCTCCGCGATATAGTGCAAAAGCGAACCAGAAGTGGTATAAGGCATTTGACTGTGCAAACTGATCGATGTAACGGTTGACCGCATACATTGGATCGACCTGCTGCCTGCGGGTGGATAGTATAACTTCGAGTCACTTGACCGTACCGGCGATTGTAAAAGCCAAATCGAAGGAGCCAGCGAACTCGTCCGCAACCAGTCGCTCGGGCTTGCAATGCCGCAAGAGCCAACGTGCAGATCGCCAATCCCGATTTGAGCGCTGTTGGTGTATCCCTGGAGCCGTTTGCCGAAATCCGTTACTACAAATCCATTCGCATCCAATGAAAAATCGCCGAACCGAGGCGCGCTCATCACTCCCGTGTCCGGATCGCGCACAACAAAATAGCCGGGCCCATCGATAGTCAAATCCAGAGGATCCATAGGAACATTCGTGCTTGGCGGAAGATTCGTACTTCCGTTGGCAGACAGGCCTAACAAACCCGAAAATCCCGTGAGAGTTAGCCCTTGGACCGTTCCGCAAGATATCAAAACAAAAGCGAACAAAAAGGCGACCAGCCAGCTGCGAGTGTCGGCGATTGTTGGCTTTGCCAGGTAACTTTTGCCATTAATGACACTGGGTACGCGCATCCCAATCGAGTAAGCAGCCACCGCGCCACGTCCTTGGGCTGTGAGGTTACTCTGCGCTGTTGCCCGCTCTGCCCGGCCCGTTGATTGTCCCGATTGCCGGACAGGCTAGGAGGTTAAATTCGCACTCAGAGCGGTTTGTGGCAGATTTAAGCAATGGAGTTGCTGCAAATTACAGATGCCGGTTTGTATTGTGCGCAGGGCGATTTTCATATTGATCCCTGGCAACCGGTCGATTTTGCAGTGACGACACACGCGCATTCGGACCATGCGCGAGAAGGCTCGCGGCATTACCTCACCGAGGAATCGGGTCGGCTTGTTTTACAAGAGCGACTTGGACCAGAAGCGAAGATCGAAGGATTGCCGTACGGCGCACAGATAACACGCAATGGGGTAAAAGTGTCGCTTCATCCGGCGGGACATATTCTAGGCTCGGCCCAAGTGCGTGTCGAATATCGCGGGGAAGTTTGGGTGGTGAGCGGCGATTATAAAGTGGAACCCGAAAAAACTTGCGCCCCGTTTGAGCCGGTGAAATGTCATACCTTCATCACGGAATCAACCTTTGGGCTGCCCATTTATCGTTGGCGATCGCAGGCTGATATTTTCTCCGCAATAAACGCGTGGTGGCGGGAAAATCATGCGAATCAAAGAACCAGCGTTGTTTTTGCCTATTCACTGGGCAAAGCTCAACGAGTGCTTTCCGAAATCGACGCCACGATAGGCCCGATCTTCGTTCATGGCGCTGTGGCGCGACTGCTTCCGGCCTACGCGGCTGCAGGAGTGAACCTGCCTCCTGTGCAAACGGTGACAACGGAATCCGTGC
Organism: Verrucomicrobiia bacterium; assembly: GCA_036501665.1. Classification (GTDB taxonomy): domain Bacteria; phylum Verrucomicrobiota; class Verrucomicrobiia; order Limisphaerales; family Palsa-1400; genus DATAUD01. The sequence continues at coordinate 34,874 of DASXZW010000001.1, read as the reverse complement.
GCGCGGCTAACGGCGGTGGCTTGGTGATCGCACCGTCAACCGTTGAAGGCTCGCCGTGGTTGCGCCGTTTCGGCGAAATTTCCCGGGCCGCCGTGTCCGGCTGGATGCAGATTCGTGGCGCCCGCCGCCGAGCGGCGCTGGACCGAGGCTTTGTGCTGTCCGACCATGCAGACTGGGATGGGCTTTTAATGTCGATTCGAGCCACCGGCGCAAGCCGGGTTTTGGTCACGCACGGTTATGTCGCGCCGATGGGTCGTTATCTTTGTGAAAACGGATGGCAAGCCGAGGCATTGCCAACGCGCTTTTCCGGGGAAGAGGCAGAACCGGTCGAAAAAGTTGAAGCGCCACCGGAATGAAACGCTTCGCGCAACTTTACAGCGAGCTTGATCAAACCAATCGGACGAACGAAAAAGTTGCGGCTCTTGAATCTTATTTTCGCGAGGCCGCCCCGGCAGATGCCGTTTGGGCGCTCTACTTTTTATGCGGTCGCAAATTGCCGCAGGCCATTAACTCGACGAGTTTGCGCGCCATCGCGGCTGAGGAATCCCAGTTGGCGCCGTGGTTGTTGGACGAATGTTATCAAGCGGTTGGCGACCTGGCAGAAACCTTGGCGTTGATTTTGCCGCAAGCAAACTCCCAGTCATCCCTGGCACTTCACCAACTGGTGGAAGAACGATTGCTCCCGCTCCAGGTTGCCGGACAAAGCGGGAGAGCGTTGTTGTTGCGGACATGGCGCGAGCTGGACAGCCTCGAACGTTTCATCTGGAACAAATTGATTACCGGCAATTTTCGTGTTGGCGTGGCGCAGACGCTGGTCGCGCGGGCTTTGGCGGCGGTGGCGGGAATTGAAGCGCCCGTCATGGCGCATCGGTTGATGGGGCAATGGCAGCCGAACGCCAGGGATTTTGAACGCATCATCAATGGCAAAGCTTCCCTCGATCACGATTTGGCGCGGCCCTATCCTTTTTTTCTCGCCTCGCCACTGAACGGTCCTCTGGCAGAACTTGGCGACTTGCAGGATTGGCAGATTGAATGGAAATGGGATGGCATTCGCGGTCAGCTTATACGCCGGCAAAACCAGGTCCTGGTTTGGTCGCGGGGAGATGAGATGGTCAATAACACTTTTCCAGAGATTGCCGCAATGGCAGAGGCGTTGCCGGACGGAATCGTGCTGGACGGTGAAATTCTCGCCTGGGAAAACGAAACCCCGCAACCGTTTGGGCGATTGCAGCGTCGGCTGGGACGAAAGCTTGTCAGCGCCAAAACGCAGTCTCAATTCCCTGTGGTGTTTCTGGCGTTTGACCTTCTTGAGTGGGAAGGCAACGACTGGCGGCAGCGTCCTTTGAAGGAACGCCATGATCAATTGGAAGCAATCGTTTCGGAAACGATGTCAAACATCGCGGTGAAAACAAATAATTCCTCTCCCATTCTGGAAACGCCCGATTTATTTGAGCAATCAACTCCGTTGACCGCGCGATTGTCTTTGCGGTTGTCCCCCTTGATACACGTCAATTCATGGGAAGATCTGGCCCGCTTGCGCGCTGAATCACGCGCGCGCAATGTCGAAGGCATCATGCTCAAACGCCTCACATCCCAGTACGGAGTCGGTCGGCTGCGCGGCGATTGGTGGAAATGGAAGATCGAACCGCTGGTCATGGATGCAGTATTGATCAACGCCCAACTTGGCCATGGACGCCGCGCCAGTCTTTATACGGATTACACATTTGGTGTGTGGCATGCCGGGAAATTGGTTCCCGTCGCCAAAGCTTATTCAGGTCTAAGCGATGAGGAAATCGCGGAAGTGGACAAGTTTGTCCGGGCCAACACGGAAGACACGTTCGGCCCCATCCGCGCCGTCAAACCAGAACTCGTCTTCGAGCTGGCCTTTGAAGGGATTCAAAAATCAACCCGTCACAAATCCGGCCTCGCCGTCCGCTTTCCGCGCATGAACCGTTGGCGTCGTGACAAGAAACCAAAAGACGCCGACACCCTGGAAACTTTGCAGGCATTGATGGAAAAATAACGCGATAGCGTGTCGGCAGAGCATTTTTATAGTAACGAGTCAGCGTCTCTATCAAGTCACCCTTCCCCATAGTGCAGGCATTTAATGCCGATCAAAATTTGACCGACTCGCCCGCAAGAGCGACTACTCGAACCATTCTCGCAGGCGGCAAGTATTTACGCAGAATCAAATGCGTTGGCAGAAAAATGAGCAGCCAGAGCGCACTTGTCCATAGAGCGACATAAGCGTTCTGGTTGATCCACTGTTGCGGTCGCTGATCGTTGAAGCCGTAAATATTATTGATGTTAACCGGGATATTTGGGTCGGCCAAGGCAGCTCCGGCAGGAGGAGTAAACAAATAGCATATCAGAATCAAACAAGTGGCCAGACTGCCCCATGCGAAGAAAGCCCGGCTGTCATAGCCCAGACGCCGCAGAAGCCAGACGAGCAGAAACGGCAGCCACCCATGAAAAAGTGAGAGTCCTCGCGTAAAGATCGAAATCTTAGAGTCAAACATATAATTTGCGAGACCGAGAATATGGATGCCGAAAAAATGGATGCCAAAATCGATTAACCAAAGAGCTTGCGGAACAAGAATGCCCACCGAGCACATGCTGATAAGCAGCTGGCTTTCCATCCACATTCCAACAACCGTGAGAATCAGGGCAGTGTCACAAAACCATAAGAAATTGGTGGGGCCGTAAGTTCTCAAATAAATTGGTATTAGAATCACCAGAAAAACAGTGCCGCCCACCTTTGCAAAAAGAGGAATTCTGCGTCCATGAATTTCCACTGAACTATCGGCGCTCATGCGAGCCTTGCGTCCCGAAAGTGAAGCCCAGTTCTGAACTTTGCGCCGTCCATATGCAATGAGTATTCAACTTGAGCGGTGCCCGTTCCTCTTTAACTGAAACGGTTTCCACTCGCCTAGGCGACGGCCTGTTGTAAGTCCAGCAAAGGATCGAGCGATCCCGCTTCGGCCAGCGCGTGATAGGCGGATGCGGCAAATTGGGAAAGGTTTTCGAGAAGCCGCTTGTCTTCCGCATCAAATTGCTGATTTTTCACGTGAATTACAGCCCAAATTGTCCCCACAGCTTTGCCGTTAACATGAAACGGCACCAGCAGCACTTCCTCAAGCGGTGGTTGGATTGGCAACAAATATCCAAAGTGCCGCTCCGGATGTTGAAAGAGGACAGAGGCGTTCCGATCCAGCACCGTGCCGCAAGGCCCGAAATTGCGGGGAGTTCCACCCCCTAAATAAGGAGTTAAACCTCCGGCCACTGCCGGCCAGACAAAACGATTTCGGCGTTCATCAAGCAGACTGATTCCGGTTGAGTCCGCTCTCGAAAGAGAGAGCGCAGCATCAACAAGTTTCTGGAAGAAATGATTTGGCGATTTGGATAATGCAGTGACTAAATCGAGCGCGGCTCGATCTTCAGCAGCAGTGTCGCTGCTTCGGGAAGTGCGGAACGCAAGCTCATTCGTCGCAATGACGGATTCCAAATCGCAAGTCATCTCATTAGCAGAATCGTTTAAAGCGGGAGTTGGCATCAGGTCTTTAACCCATGAACAGCGTTATGACGGAGGATTGGTCTGCTTTGTAAGGCCCTTCGAGACCACATAACGCGTCAGTCCGGCCACTTCGTGAATATTGAGTTTGTTCATCACTTGCTGACGATGCTTTTCGACGGTCTTGATGCTGATTCCCAATTCCGCAGCGACCTGCTTGTTTGCATAGCCGTTGCCAACCAATTGAAGAACTTGCATCTCGCGGGCCGTTAATTCCAAGTTTTTCTTGGACGGCATTCCGTCATTAAATGCCTGACGGCGACGATCCCGGCGACGCCTCGCAATGTCCGCACTGAAAAATGTGTTCCCCTTCTTGATCTCGCGAATCGCAACCAGCAAATCGTCCCCAGCGGTTTGTTTACCGAGATAACCGGCAGCGCCGGCGTCCATCAATTTTTGCACGTAATCATCGTCGGAATACGAACTGAGAATTAACACCTTCGTTGAAGGAACGCGTTTTAGAACCTGCTTGGTGCTTTCCAATCCATTCACCACCGGCATCACGACATCCATGACGATTATGTCGGGCGGGTTTTTGGCCGCCATTTGCACTGCCTGTGCGCCGTCTTCGGCTTCGCCCACCACTTCGATGTCTTCCGCATGACTCAACAAAGCTCGCAATCCCTGCCTGACTACCTGGTGATCATCGACGAGCAAAACGGAGATTTTTTTCATATGGCGCTTTTTCTGATGCTTTCATGGGGTCGCGCGGAACGCAATGGTCAATCTCAGATAAAAGGGCCTCTCAGGTTTCTTTTAAGGCAGAACGGGACAATCCCCCCATGACATCGCTTGAGCGCTTCGTGCCAAAATAGGAGAATGGCAAGAGCGCTAAAATCCTCTTGTCACATCGCCGAATTTTAAAATTATGAAACATAATCATAACCATGATAACGCGCCGGATACCGGCCCCAAATTGACGCCGGTGCGCTTTGAATTCACTCATCCCACTGCCAAGACCGTTTGTGTTGCAGGATCATTTAACCATTGGAAACCGGAAAGCAAGACGCTGCATCCCGCAGGCCGCGGATGTTGGTTCAAAGAAACCGCGCTGGAACCGGGAACCTACGAATATTGCTTTATAGTGGATGGCCAATGGATGCCGGACCCGCAAGCCGCTGAAACCGTACCCAATCCTTTTGGCGGTAGAAATTCGATTCTGAAAGTTGCCAGTGCAGAGGAAAAATAGGCTGAATCCAACATCTAATAATCTAAGCCTATTGCGTCAAATACTTTGCCTTGCGCTGCCTGCAAGGTCACGCCATGGCGGAATTTGCGGTAAGGAAATCGGTGAACAGTTCTTCGACAGAGGGTTCTGCTTCGGGGGTTTTGCTGGTGGCCAGGACGGCGATGGAGCCGTCGGGGCGACGGGCGGAATGGATTTGGCCGTTCTCGAAAACCCACCGCAACCGCGCGCTGCCCAACTGGCTGTTGCGTAAGGTAAATGCGACTTCCGTGATGGTTTGCAGCAGATCGCCGATGCGCGCCTCGGGATAAGACTCATGATAGCTGCGGACGCTGGACGATTTGTTTGACAGTCGTACGCCGCAGGCGAAAACCCCGGAATAATTGACAGTTTTTTCCAGCCAGTCTTGAAAAGGAAAGTCGCTCATTTTATCAAGTATTAGGTGAATTGATCGAAACCCGGACGAATGTCTTGCATTCCTGTTGAAGCACGCAAATCACCCGCGTTCGCGGCTCGCGAATTTCCAATCGGTCCGGTCGCCCGAGCACCGGCAACAGTTCGCTCACGGTGGCAGAGCGATTCAGGAGCCAGCCCAGCAGGTTGACGCGCTTGACAGCCATCGGCGCGTTCCATTGATAGAGCACGTCATTAGCCGCAGAACTCAGCACGATCTCTTCGACGCGCCGGTCGGCGTCGATTTGCGGAACCGAACCGTCCTTGGGCCAATAATCTTTGCCATTCTGTTCCTTGGCCGCTTTCTCGCCCGCCTCCTCATCGCTGGTCTGCGCCGCTTCCATGAGCAGCGCCTCCCATTTGCCGTCGATGGTCTGCCGGGGCGGCTTGGTGAAAGGCTTGAGATGAAATTCGCCGCCCTTAAGACCGAACAAGCGCGCCAGCGCCTTCTCACCCAACATCCCAGCAAACTCAGCGTGGATGATGTCGCCTTCGGAAATATAAATGCGACCGCTCGCATCAGCGGCTTTGATTTCCAGCACGGAAGATTTGCGTCCCAGGCATTCAAGCTGCAAAACCTCCGTCAGCCCAACCTGGCGCACCATCCCTTTGAAACCTTCCTGCGGCATTTCCGCAGTTGCCTCCAGGGCCGGGTAAATGGTTTCAAATCCCGCGGCCATGTCCAGTTTGCTCAGGACCAGCGAAGCCCCTTGTTGAAGCGCGAAATTTCGATTTTCAGGAGTGACCAAACCGCTGAGCAGCACCACCGGCAGCGATGGATAACTGCGCTTGATCATCGTCAATAATTGCAACCCGTCCATCACCGGCATGTTGATGTCCAGGACGACGAGGTCCACCGGATTGGCCTTCAAACAGCTCAGCGCCGCGGAATAATTTTCGGCCGTGTGGACGATCCACGTCGGCTCGCGCTTGTCAAGCAAACGAGTTTTGACAATGTCGGTAAAGTCAGGGCTGTCATCGACCAGCAAGACACGATGGCTGCGCTTTCCTTGCGCCGGTGATGTAACTGGGGGTGTGGCAACAGCGCTCATACCATTCCCAAATCCGCCAGCGACTGCGCAGCCGCGACTCTTACGGTTTTATCCATGTCTGACAACGCGGTCATCAGCGGCGAGCGCGCGTAAGTTCCGCCCAATCGGCCCAAAGATTGCACTGCGGCCAATCGCAAATCGGCATCCGTGTCGCGAAGCAAATCCGTGAATGCTGTCAACACCGCCAACTGTCTTCGACGCGCCGGCGTGGCGATGCTTGTGTCTGGAAGTTCAGTCGGAGATTGCCGCTCGCCCAATCGTTCCAGCACATAAGCGGCGGCGCGGCGGACGGCCCAATCGCCAGAACCGAGCGCGCTGCGAAGTTCCGGGGCAAGTTTTCGCGCGGCGTCGGATTCCGCCCATTTCGTGTCAATACGAGTCAACGCGGCCCCAGCCATCCGGCGCATTTCTGATTCGCCGTCCTTCAACGCCAGGACAAGAGGCCCGATTGCGCGGGCGTCTCCGATGCTTCCCAAAGCCGCAGCCGCAGCAGCGCGGACATCCGTGCTTTGGTCTTTCAGCAACGCCACCAAAGAATCCACCGCGGAAGGGTCCGTGACCTTGCCCAAAGCGCCCGCGGCGGCGCAACGCACGTCCCACATCGAATCGCGCAGGCACTCGCGCAGGGCCTCCACGTGATTTTGAATATCGAAGCGCGCAGAGGCTTCAATCGCGGCGGCGCGAATCCGGTGGTCCCGATGTTTAAATAAAGGAATGATGTCCTGGACGACATTCGAGCCGCCCGCATTGGCAAGCGCTTCAATGGCCGAAAAGCAAACCAGGTGATCCGGCGACCTAAGCGCTCGCTTAAGCGATTTCAGCACTCGCTCATCCGGGATGGAACCCAAAGCCTCAACGATCGCCGATTGTTGACTAAGGCTGTCGCCTTCCAGCACGCGCTCAAGCGGTTGAATGGCCGCCGCGCCAAGGCTTGCTGCGCGCATGAATTGACCGCGACCAATGGCGAGCCAGACTTCATCCTCGATTTCCGTGGGATGCCATGCGGATTTCTCCAGAAAGCGGGCTGCCTGCCAGCGAACGCCAGGATCGCCATCGCGCAACGCGCTGCTGACGGCAACATGAATATTTGTGCCGCCGTCGTCCCTCAAATAGCTAATGGCCGCCTGGCGCACTTCCGAATGTGAATCGCGCATCGCGCGCAACAATAAATCGTTTGATCTGGGATCAGAAATGTCGCCCAACGCGGTGACCGCGGCGACTCGCACCCGGGTTTCGATATCAGTGACAGCCTTCGCAAGTCCGTCCAAAGTGCTGGCGTCTTCCATCGCGCCGAGGCGCCGGACAGCCTGAAGGCGTTTCTCTGGATCCGCCGACTTAAGCTGCATTAAAATGACCCACAAAACGATCATGCGGCGGCCTTGAATTGAGGGAGAATATCCATCGCGCTCTGAATTCCTGAAACCATCCGTTCAACTTTGGCGATGTCCAGGCCCAGGATTGCCGCGCTGGTCTTGTTCGCTTCAGCAAGCACCTTTTGCTCCACTGAAGGAGAAACGGAAGCGTTCAGCACGGCGCGATCCGCCATAAAAACCACCGCTGACAGCCCGACCCCTGGCTTGACCGCCGGGGCGTGATGATTGGCGACGGCCTCAATAACGAGGTCCGGCAACCTCCAGCGGCGCAACAGGCTGGCGCCAACTTCGCAGTGACTTGTCCCCAAAACAGCTTTTTCCGCGGCGATTGGAGGAAGCTGTTCAATGCAAATTTTTTCCCAAATGCCGCTCCGCGCTTTTGCCGTGAGCATTTTGTTAATCACAGTTTTGCCAATGTCATGCAGCAAGCCGGCGGTAAACGCAGCCGAGGGAATAAAATTGCCGTAACCCTCAACGTCCGTCAGATATTCGGAACCAATCGCGACGCTTAACGAATGCGTCCAAAGATCATTTCCCTCCGCGTCGTAACTGTTCAACGTCCCCAAAGCCGTGCCAAATCCGATGGCGCAAACCATGCGGAAAATGGCGTTGTCTCCAAGAAGCAACAAAGCTTGATCGACAGAGGCAACAGGTTCGCGTACGCCGAAACTGGCTGCGTTGCAGGCGCGCAGGAGTTTGGCGGTCAACACGCCGTCGCATCGCACCGTTTCCACGAGATCGTCCCGATGCAAGTCGGGTTGGTTGAGTTGCATCGCCAGCTTGCGCGCTGTTTCTGACACCACTGGCAAATCCTTTACCTGGTCAATTATTTCGTCGGCCGTCATATCATTTTATCGAGCAATTCCATCCATTCAAAAGTCGAACGGCCCAAAGGTCATCCGTCACCTCACCAACCACCCGGTACACAATGCCCCTTATGGCCCTGCTAGGATTATCGACAATTACACACACTGCCTTAAGCACGAAGAGGGCCAGTCCAACGGCAGGAATCAACGAAGCAGCAACGGGATGAAGGGCCAATGAACTTGCAACACTAACGTTTTGTAAAATCCTGATTATCAGGGTGATTCGCAGATTCACGCCACCAGTTTCCCATCAACCACTCCCGAAACCTGTTGAATGATAATTGGATACGATAAGTGTCCCTCTCGTTTAATGGCCATATTCAGTACACAACCTGATAAACTATAATACGCCTTAACCCGGGTGTTTTACTGTCGAGGAACTGCTTTGTGGGTCTTTGCCAGTCTCATGTTTACAAAAGGTTGGAAACATGTCACGGTCACGACACTGGTTTGCCATGAAGGTTTGTTAGCGTTGCCAAGATGAAATCTGCGGAGATCAGTCGATTCAGCGGTTTAAAAAAAAGGACGGAAGCGGAGGGGTGTCTTCAATCATCGCGGCGCAACGGGTTCACACTTATTGAGCTTCTCGTGGTCATCGCGATTATTGCGATTCTCGCCGCCATGCTGCTCCCGGCCCTTTCCCGAGCCAAGCATTCCGCGAACCAAATCGATTGCCTCAACAACATGAAGCAACTCGTCGTCGCAGTGCATGTCTATGGCAGCGATAATTCCGATTTTCTCCCGCCAGTTCAGGTGGAAATGCCCAACATCGACGCCCGCCCAAGCTGGCGTCCGTTCCTCTTCGGTGATGTCGGAAAAAACGCCAAGGTCTATGATTGCCCGTCGGAAGTTAAAGACGTTTATTCGCTCGGAAACCGCGTTGCTCCGCTGAAGCCAGACCCCGCCGCAATTGGACAATTCTCGGCAGACGAAAATGCGTTGTGCAGCGGCATCGGCGCGGTGAACGTCCATTGGGAATCGGGCGGCGCGCAACCGCCTTTTGGACGCCCCTCCCCTGATGAAAATAATCTCTGCCGCTGGTCCCAGGTTCAATTTGCCGCAAACGTAATTTTTTTCGGCGACGGCAACAGCGATTTCGATTTGCTCTGGCCCAACGACCATTGGTGGATTTGGAAGGAACAAGGCGACGCCAACAGCGTGGGATTTAATCGCGCGACAGAAAACGACCCGGGCGCTTTCCGGCATGATCGCAAATCCAATTACGCATTCGGCGACGGACGGGCGGCGCTATTGAGTCCCAGCGCGATTCCTTGCACCAAACATGATTGCTGGTGGTCTGCCAAGGCCGATCCGCACGAGTAAACTGACATCGAGAACTGGGCGAAACCTTCGTGAAAAAGTCCGAGTTAATCAAAATCATTGGGTCGCTGGCATTGATTGCCGCAGCCGTTGTCCTTTATTTGAAACTGAGACCCACAAGAGAAAGCCAGAATGGGTCCGCTTATTTTTATGATTTGCAGGAAAAGAAGCTGTTCGTCGCGCCACAGGGGTCGATTCCGCCGATCAACGGCATCAACGGCATCAACGGCGCCGCCGGCGAGGGAGTGCGCGCCATAATCGTTTCACCCTCGGGCGACGCATCTGACAAAAAGAATTTCCAGATTGCCTACCTCGAAGAATACACGCCGGAAGTAAAAGAGTTATTCGAGGAAGTCCACAAGGCGCGCCTGGAGGGACGTTCAGAAGAAGGGCGCATCAACCGAAAGGAAGTGGCGGCAAATACATTGGTTCGGCGAATTGGCGACTCCGACTGGCAACCAATCAACTCGCCTCAAGGCAAAATTATTGCCAACGAATGGAACAACCCGGGACCGGACGGAAAGATGCCCGTGGTCTGCTCTCCTTGAATACAAAAATGAACAACGTCGTTCCATTTTGCGGCAAAGCGTTGCCAATTTGTAACCAGGTTTCGTTCCGAATTTTGTCGCTTCGGCGGCGCGGCATCAGTAACTTTTCTTCGCATCAGAAAACCCCCTGGCGCAATAACAGTTCCAAAAAAAACACGCTGTATGAAAAAATTGAGCATCATACTTCTGGCAATCGCATTCGTTTCCACCCTTTTTGAAACAAACACCGCCAGCGCCCAGAGCGGCACCTGGACCAATCTCGCCGGCGGCAATTGGTCTGACCCGGCCAATTGGCAGGGCGGCACCGTTGCGTCCGGCGCAGACAACACTGCCGATTTCAGCACCCTCAGTTTGACAGCCGACGTCCGAGTGACTCTCGACGCGCCGGAGACGATTGGAAGTTTGATTTTCGGCGACAAGGCAGGCGCGCATAATTGGTTTCTTGTGCCCGGTGTCAATGGAACCTTGACCTTTAGCGCCTCAACTCACCCAACGACCGTCACCGTCACAAACCAAACCGCCACACTCTCCGCCACGCTGGCCGGAATACAGGGCCTCACACAAAACGGCAACGGAACTTTGATCCTGAAAGTTTCTCCCGACTACTTCGGCGGAACCACAAATGATTCCGGCACTTTTGAATTGTTCGCCGATCTTGCCACGACAAATAATCCGACGTTCAGCGACCCTTTGGTAATTAACGGCCTCTTTGAATCCGCGGGCACTCTCAGCCTGGATGTCAACCAAAACAACGACACCAGTAGCACCAATATTTCGGGATCGGGCACGCTTCGCTTGATCAGCACTAATAACAGCAGCACAACACCAGACCTGTTTTTTTGCCCCGATGCATTTGAAAATTCTTACTGGGGATCGGCGATGGACGTGAGCAATTTGGATTTGGGTGATGTGCAGCGATACATTTTCGCGAACACAGGACATAATGCCGTTGCCCTTTATAATCCAAGGAACGACGCCCGGATCAATTCCAGCATCAGCGGAACCGGCGGCATCACCTACATCGCGCAGGACACATATCCGGGAACCACGCCGATGGAATGTCAATTGATCCTGGCCGGCTCGAACAGTTTCACCGGCCCCGTTGAAATCCAGCGCGGCTCAATTTATCTCGAAAACGCGTGGGCGCTGGTTCAGACGAACAAGTTCCTGATGGACCCGACTAATGGCAACAACGCGCGATTTTTCCTTTACGGCAACAATGCAACCATCGCGAACCTAGAATCTTCCGGCGCAGGCGGCATCGTTATCGCAAATGGCAATGTGCTTGACACTGAATCGGTCGCGGCGGCGACGCTGACAGTCGTCCAAACCAGCAACACCGTGTTTGGCGGATCCTTGCTGGACGGCCAATATGAGTACGACCCAACCACCGGCAACACGCCGGGCCCATTGTCAATTGTAAAGACGGGTCTCGGCGCATTAACCATCACCGGGCCCAGCGGCTATTCTGGCTCAACAACTGTCAGCGAAGGCGAATTGGTCATTTCAGCCACATCCACAAACGACAGCGCTTATACAGTTGCCGATGGCGCGGAACTTGGAATTGCCGGGATCAACGGCAACGGAATGACCATGTCTGATCTGGCTCTCGGCACAGGCGGCAGCACTTCGCTACAATTCAATTTCAGCGGCAGCCCTGTCACTTTCATCCCACCTGTAACGACGGCGAGCCTTGAGGTCAACGGCGCTGCCAATTCCATATTGGTCAACATTGGCGTCAGTGGCGCGGGATTGCCGGTCGGCCAATTTCCTTTGATCCAGTACACCAGCGGCAGCATCGGCGGCACAGGCGCGGGTTCTGCGGCATTCAAAATCGGCACATTGCCTCCGACTGTCGTCGCTACTGTAGTCGCCAACCCAACCAACAATTCAATTGATCTGAAAGTCACAACAGGAACCGCGGCTCCTTCTCAAAATGGCACCTGGACCAGCCCCAGCGGTGGAAGCTGGGTTAATTCAGCCAACTGGCTTGGTGGCAACATCGCCTCCGGCATCGGATTCACGGCGGATTTCAGCACAGTTACGCTGAGCGCCAATGCAACCGTTACGCTCGATGGCCCCGAAACCATTGGCAACTTGATCTTCGGAGACGCCGGCGGCGCTCATAACTGGACGCTCAACACCGGTTCGAGCGGGCCGTTGACGCTTCGAGTTGCGACCGGTTCGCCAACCATCACTGTCAGCAATGAAACTGCAACAATCGCCGCGCAACTTGTGGGAACCCACGGCCTGACCCAAAACGGCAACGGCACGTTGGTGCTTGTCCAGCCAGTTAGTTACTCAGGCGGCACAACAAATAATTCCGGCACTCTCGAGCTTCTCGGCAACTTTACCGTAGCAAATAATCCGACCTTTGCGGTTCCACTAATCGTCGATGGCGTTGTCGAATCCGGCGGAACTCTCACCCTCGACGTCAATCAGAATGGCGACGCGGGAAGCACCAACGTCATCGGCGACGGGACGCTTCGCCTCATCGGCACAACCAATGGCAGCACACAACCTGATTTGTATTTTGGCCCTGATGCTGTCGCGAACGATTACTACGGCGCGGCAATTGACGTGAGCAATTTGGATCTGGGAGACGTGCAGCGTTATATCTTCGCGAAGACTGAACATAATTCAGTTGCGAATTGGGACCCCTACGAAGACGCCCGCATCAACTCCAGCATCAGCGGCAACGCCGGAATCACCTTCATCGCTCAAAATACTTACGGTGGCGACACACCGATGGAATGCCCATTGGTTTTGGCAGGCTCGAATTCGTTCCTCGGCCCGGTGGAAATTCAACGCGGCTCCATTTACCTTTTGAACACGTCCGCCCTGGTGCAAACCAACAAACTCTTGTTGGACCCCGCCGTGAGCAACAATGCGAGGTTTTTCCTTTACGGTAACGGCGCGACCGTCGCGAACCTTGAATCGACAGGCGCGGGAACTTCGATCATTGCCAATGGGAACCTCCTCAACACACCCACAATCGCGCCAGCCACATTAAGTGTAATTGAAAAAACTAACACTACCTTTGGCGGCATTTTGTTGGATGGCCAGTACGATTACGATCCCTCCAGCGGCAATCCTCCGGGGGCACTTTCGCTCTTGAAAACCGGCCCCGGCACTTTGACGCTCACCGGGCCAAGCGGCTACAGCGGATCAACCACGGTCGCTGCCGGCGAATTGACCGTTTCCGCAACGTCAACAAATAATAGTTCGTACAGCGTGGCGGACGGCGCGGCGATGGGAATCGGCGGGATCGCCACAAATGGAGTCACCATGACCGACCTGGCTCTTGGAGTCAGCGGCAGCACGACTGTTGAATTCTTTTTCAACGCCTTGCCCGGCCCTGCACCCGCGCCCATCACGACGGCGAGTTTGGAAGCCAATGGCCCTGCCAACTCGGTGACTGTCAATATCCACGCCAACGTCGCAATTCCTATCGGCCAATTTCCGTTGATCCAATTCAGCAGCGGCACAATTGGTGGCACTGGCGCAGGCTTCGGCGCATTCCACCTCGGAACTTTGCCCACTTCGATGGTCGCAAAATTGGTCCAAAATGCGGGCAACAATTCCATTGACCTCATGGTCACGACCGCATCGACGGTCCCCGTTGGCCAAGCCCCGGTTGTTTCGGGCGCACAGGTTCACGGAAATGGAGTTTTCGAGCTGTCCCTTTCAGGCGCAGCGGGATCGACCTTCACTGTGCATGGATCAACAAACGCCGCGCTCAGGCCATTCTCCGCGTGGCCAATTGTCGGCTCTGGCACCATTGGATCAGGCGTCACAACATTCGACGATCCGAGTTCCACCAACTCTTTGGGCAAATATTACCTGATCTCCGCGCCCTGACGCGGATTTGAGGAGCAGAAAAATTACGGGATGGTCATATCGCAAATGTTTGCGCTTCAATTGACTTTGAAGTCTCGACCGATTAATTAATTGCGCTTGGGAAAGCGTCCGTTTTGTCGAAATAATCCCAAGCGCAATCATCGGTGGAATGAAATTTAACTTGGCTTCCTGTGCCGCTCGCAAGGGATTCCCCCCTAGGGCTTCCTCCAATTTTCAGCTCGCAGCCCTTTGCTGCGGAATGATTTTCACGCCATTGCTGGCGCACTCCAACGACTGGCCGCATTGGCGCGGACCGAACCAAAACGGAACTTCGACCGAGAAAACCTGGACTTCCGATTGGCCGACCGAAGGTCCGCCGATAGTCTGGAAGGCATTGGTCGGGATGGGTTTTTCCTCAATTTCAGTCGCAGGCGAACGAGCCGTGACCATCGGGAACGCCAATGACGCCGACACCGTGTTTTGTCTCGACGCAAAAACAGGCAAGGAGATTTGGAAACACGATTATCCCGCCGAACTGGGGGACAAATATTTTGAAGGCGGCACAACTGGAACGCCCACGATCGACGGCGATTTCGTCTTTACACTGAGCCGATGGGGCGACGTTTTTTGTTTCAAGGCTGATTCCGGGCAAGTCGTCTGGAACCGCAATCTTGCCAAGGACGCGGGCGCGCGCGTGCCGGGCTGGGGATTTGGCGGCTCGCCGACTGTCCACGACAACATACTGCTCCTCAACGTCGGAGAGAGCGGCATGGCTCTCGATAAATCCACCGGCAAGACAATCTGGCAATCCGCCGCCAAGGACTCGGGTTACTCCACGCCGTTGCCCTCGCTCGAAAATGGCAAATGGGCGGTGCTCCTCGGTTCGGAGAAATCCTACCTCGCCGTTGATTTGTTGACTGGCAAACAACTCTGGAGCATCCGATGGTTGACGCAGTACGGCGTCAACGCGCCGGACCCCATTCCCGACGGCGACCGCGTTTTTATTTCGAGCGGCTACGGAAAAGGCGCCGCGCTCCTCAAAATTACCGGCCAACCAGAACCGGAGGTTGTTTGGAAAAGCAAAGTGCTCGCGACACAGTTGAATTCTTCCGTCCTCGTGGATGGCTTCCTTTACGGACTCAGCGGCGACGGCGGTGATGACGCGCCGTTGAAGTGCGTCGAGTATGCAACCGGAACCGAGAAATGGAGTTATCCCCAGATCGGGACTGGAGGAATTATCGCGGCGGACGGAAAATTGATCGTTACCGGTTCAAAAGGCGAACTGCTCGTGTTCGCCGCCAATCCAGCCGAGACAAAAATTCTCGCCCGCGCGCAAATCTTGGGCGGCAAATGCTGGACCGCGCCTGTTCTGGCGAACGGTTTCATCTATTGCCGAAATTCGCGCGGAAACATCGTCTGCCTCGACGTGCATAAATAGATTTGACTAAATGAACCGTCGCCAATTCCTCAATTCCTCGATGGCAACCGGCCTCGCGCTGGGCGTTGCGCCGAACATTCTCGCGCAACAGCGCGACGGAAAATTTCGCATTGCATTGATTGGCTCAGGCTGGTGGGGAAAGATCGTTTTGCGGGAAGCGATGGCCTCGCAACGTTGCCAGGTTGCCGCGCTGTGCGACGTTTCAACGAGCATCCTCGAACAGTCCGGCGACGAAGTGAACGATGCGAGCGGTGACAAACCAAAGCTTTTCAACGACCACAGCGAATTGCTGGAAAAGATAAAGCCCGACGCTGTCATCATCGCCACGCCCGACCACTGGCACGCACTGCAAACCATCGATGCCCTGAAATCCGGCGCGCACATCTATGTGGAAAAACCGACCGGCCACACCGTGAACGAAAGCCGCGCGATGCTGAAGACTGCGCGCGAAACCGGACGGACGGTGCAGGTGGGATTGCATCGCCGCGTCGGCCCGCATCACGTCAACGCGATGAAATTTCTCAAATCCGGCGCGGTGGGAAAAATCGGCATGGTCCGGTTATTTGCCGACAGCGGTGGCGGCGTCGAACATCCTCATCCGAACAGCGATCCACCCGAGGGAATGGATTGGAATCGCTGGTGTGGCCCCGCGCCATTGCGGCCGTTCAACACAAAAATTCATCCCGGCGGATGGCGTAATTTTCTCGATTACGCCAACGGAACATTGGGCGATTGGGGCGTTCACTGGTTCGACCATGTTTTGTGGTGGAACGGCGGCAAATACCCGCAACGAATTTTCTGCACAGGCGGAAGACCCGTGGCCGGCCCGGCAGTGCTGAACGAAAAAGAGCAGACCACCGATGCGCCGGACCATCAAACGGCGATTTACGAATTCGAGGATTTCACCTGCACCTGGGAACACCGGCACTTCGCCGGAAACAACACCGAGAAGCACAGCCTTGGCGCTTATTTTTATGGAAGCAAAGGCATCCTGCACATCGGCTGGCGCGATGGATGGACATTTTATCCGAGCGACAATCAGGACAAGATCGTCCACGAGAATTCGCAACTTGAAGAGCCGGACGGCCATAACATCAAATTGCTGTGGGCGGATTTCATGGACTCAATCGATCAAAAGCGCGCTCCGGCGGCGGGAATTGAAATCGGCCACGCTGCCTCCATGATGCCGCTGTTAGGAATGGTCTCGTGGAAACTGGGCCGCAGCATCCAATGGGATAGCGCGAAGGAGCAAATTGTTGACGACCCCAAAGCCACGGAACTCCTAAGCCGAACCTACCGCGCGCCTTGGCAGTATCCAAGAGTTTAATCTCTTGCGACAGTGATAGCACCCATGCTATCATATAATAGATGGATGAAAGAGTCGTTCTCGACACGACGGTGCTTGTTGCCGCACTCAAAAGTGAGGATGGCGCGAGCCGGGCAATCCTCCGGCTTTGTCTGAAGCGAAGGTGTCAACCTCTCGTCGGCGAAAAGCTCTTCACGGAATACGAAGATGTTTTAGGCCGGACAGAATTGTTTGAAACGTCGCCGTTGTCTGCAGGGGAGCGGAATGAATTGCTGGATGCTTTTTTGACAGTCAGCGATTGGATTCCAGTGTTCTTTCTCTGGCGTCCGAACCTGCCGGACGAAGGAGATAATCATTTAATCGAACTTGCGGTAGCCGGAGCGGCCACGACCGTGGTGACTCAAAACATCAGGGATGTGCAAGCGGGCGAACTGCGCTTTCCTCAGTTGAAAATCGAGACGCCGGCAGAATTTATGAAAAGATGGAGAAAAGTTTATGGCGACGATGACAATACGAATTCCTGACAATAAGCACGAACGCTTGCGACTGCTTGCCGAACGGCAAGGTGTGAGCGTTAACAAGCTGGTGGATGAATGGGCGAGCATGGCACTGGCGCAATTCGACGCCGAAACACGCTTCGAAATGCGTAAGGCGCGCGGAAATCCAAAGCGCGGTTTGACTCTGTTGGACAAATTGGACCGCTCGTATTCACGGAAGGCACGCCTTCGCAAAAATAACAAAACAGGCTAATCTGGCAATTCAGCGCGTTGAGGCAGGTCGCCCACCGTGCATCGTGGTAATTCGCAGCGCGTATTAATAATCGTACAATCCGCTATCGTGCGAATAACCGCCGCCTCGTCCACCGGGGCCTCCCCCACCCTCCTCTTCGCCGCCCATAAAATCACCGAGGACATCGCCCATGTCGGCTTCGATCTTCTCAGGGTCCTCGCCCGCTTCGAGGCGTTTGATCGCGATGTCGAGTTCTTTCGGAGTCGTGCCGGCGGGCATGAGTTCCTTCATCTTCTTCATCATGTGCGCCATGTGCCGCGGATTATTTTCATCCATGTGATCCATGTCGCGCTCCATTTCAGCCATTACCCGCGCGACACGCGGATCGTCAAAATCCGGCCCGGCATCCGCAGGCGGCGCATCCGTTGCCGCGGATGGTTCCTTCGCGCCACGCGGCATGGCGAAAGCGCTGATCTGCTTTTCCATCTTGCGATTCCCGCACTTGGGGCAAACGGGTTTGCGTTTGGGTTGTGACGTTTTTGAAAAGAAATTAAAAATCTTCCGGCAATCAGGACACGCGAATTCGTAAATTGGCATAACGACTCAGTTTGGACTTCAGTTAAATTGCATTCAATCCCAGCGCGCAAATCATAATTTTCCAGTGTCGCACTGCAATTGAAAACGTAATGTCCCCTGCATCTCGGCATTGGCCCAAAGAGTTTAATTATGCCCCAGGCAGCGGTCAATAGTCGCCGTCAAGGTTTTCGGCGGACAAGGTTTGGCAAGGTACGCGATGGAGGCCGCGGCGGTTTTCTCCAAATCCACAAGGTCCGTGTGGTAGCCGCTGGTGATGATGACTTTCAAATCCGGCTTTTCGGACAGCGCCTGTTTCGCGAGCTGAAGGCCGGAAAGATTTCCGGGCATCACCATGTCCGTGAAGATCAAGTCGATTTCTGACCTGTGCCTGGCCCAGACTCCAAGGGCGTCCGACCCGTTTTCAGCCTCGAGCACTTTGTAACCGTGACTTGTCAATAACATATGCGTCATGCTTCTCAACGGTTTCTCGTCCTCAACAAGAAGCACAGTGCCGTTCCCGCTCGCCGGTTTTTCCTCCGGCTTTTCGTCAGCATGAGAATCGACACTCTCGGTCGGCGGCAGATAAATGCGAAATGTGCTCCCTTTTCCAACGGCGCTCTCGACCTCAATCCAGCCCTGGTGTTGCTGCACAATACCGCGAACCGTCGCCAGCCCAAGTCCGGTCCCCTTGCCAATGTCCTTCGTTGTGAAGAATGGCTCAAAGATTCTTTTAAGCGTTCGCTCGTCCATTCCGCAGCCAGTATCGGTGACGGAGAAACGCAGGAATTTGCCCGGGCGCGCCTCCGCAAAAGTTTTCGCGCGCTCGGCTCCGACTTCCTCTTCCGCAAGTTCCAAACGCACACGCCCCGCATTCTGCATTGCGTCCCGCGCGTTGATGCAGAGATTCAACAAAACCTGCTCGATCAATCCCTTGTCGGCCTTCACCCAGGGAAGATCAGGGGCGGCCCGAAGCTCCAACTCAATGCGTTCGCCGAGGAATTGCCGCAGCATTTTCACCTGGCCGGAAATGACGGCGGCAAAATTCAACGGACGCCGCTCGATGACAGATTGACGGCTGAAGGCGAGCAGTTGTTTGACAAGGTCGGCGGCTTTCTGGCAACTGCCATCCAGCGTGTCAATCATATCGCCGCTCCGCCCGATTCCATCGCTCATCCGGGCCAGGCCGAGATTCATCATCATCGTGCCGAGAATATTGTTGAATTCATGGGCGATGCCGCCGGCCAGATGGCCGATGCCCTCCATTTTTTGCGATTGACGCAGCGACTCCTCCAGGTGCTTCCGCTCGGTGATGTCCAGAAGCGTTCCGAGAATATAAGTTTGATTGCCGACACGCACAGGGTGCGCCGACAAAAGCACGTCAAACAACTCCCCGGATTTCCGGCGAAACTTTGTTTCAATCTGTTGCGATCCCTCATCCAACAAGGTGCTCACCAATCTGCTGCGATCCCGCGCGGAGGGCAAATAGTTCAGTTCCGCGGACGTGTGCCCGATGACTTCCGCGCGGGTGTGGCCGAACATCTCCAAAAAAGTGCCATTGACATCCACAAATTTCCCATCCGATTTTTCACTCAACGCGATGGCCACGGGACTGGCGTGGAAAATTGCGGAAAATCGCGCCTCGCTCTCGCGCAAAGTCAATTCCGCCCGTTTGCGCTCGCTGATTTCCTCCCGCAACTCCGCCGTGCGCTGCTGCACTTTTTTGCGCAACAACCGGATCCAGCCCAGCGCCAGCACCAGTGTGCCTCCCACCCCGCCCAACACCCAAATCATGTGCGCCGCAGACCACCATGAGGGCCGCGACAAAATTTTAACGTTTTCCGCGGAAGGAAGAAGGATTTGGAACGACTTCAACTTGCGATCCTCGTCTAGCCGCGCCACGTAAACTCCCGTCACGTCAACGATTGAGCCCGCCGCAATGCCTTCAAAGACCGGTTCCCTGGGGGCCGGGTCCAAAACGGCATCGACGACCGCCGTTCCAAACTCAATTGATAGCAGCGCTGAACGGTCGCGCCGGGAATGTCCGATGACCCGCCCCTGAAGCTCGACCAGCGTGCTGTCAAGCAACTGATTCCGAGCCGTCTCCGGCGTCAATCGCTGGGGCGCAAGAGGTTTTGGCTCGCCGCCAATTCTGACCACCGAATCCTGCAGCGCCGGCAATCCATCCACCAGCATAGGAAAGCCGACAACTTCGACGGACTTATCGACAGCAAACACGTTGGAAGTCCAAGGCTCGACATGAATTCCACCAGTGGCGTCTTGCACAAAGAACGATCCGTCGCCTCTGCGAAGCAACGATCTCCCTTGCAGATGAACACGATGAAGCTCGCCGCCGCCCGCGTGAAACTGAAAGAGATCGGTGATTGGATGTATCGGAAGTTCAAACGGATCTGCCGGAGCCGATTCGATAATCTGAATGTGCGCCCAATCCGGCACGTCAAGTTCCACGCTCTCCAATTGCCTGCGGTCATTGAACACGGTGCGGCAAACTCCCGACACTTCGACCGCCGCATCGACAAAATCCGTAAGCGGTTGAGTTAGAGAAATCGGTATATTCAAAGAAATCTGGCCCTCCCCGGTGTTGAGAAGCAACGTTGGAGGTTTGTTGCTTTCAATTCTTTGTTGACGCACCACTCCGCGCAAGGAAACCCATTGGCTGTCCTGCGTTCCGGTCATCAACATGTGGACCACCGTGAAGTTTTCTTTTGGAAACGGGCTTTGATTTTCGATGACGCGAACAGATTGCACATTGATCACAGGGGCAAAATCGCCTGGGCCGCTGAAGCCAAAAACTTCCAGCTTTTGCCCCGCCACCAAATTGGTCATTGAATCCGGCAATCTTGTCAGATCAAGGTAAATGCCCGCCGTGTCGTCCTGGACATAATGGTTAAATTGCGTGGGATCAAAAAACGTCAACACTCCAACGACATGCACCGGATATCCGCGCGCCGCCTGCTTGGCTGAAAGTTTTCGGACGGCCCCGACTTTGGTGATCTCTCGCAGGCGGGTATTGCCGTTCGTTGCAACATCAGCCTTGTTGAAGGGTTCTCTCGCAATAGCTGTCAAGAAAGCATTGGTCACAATTAAACTGCCGTTTTGATCGGACGGAAATCCTATAATTTCCACCAAACTCCCTGTCGTGACATAAGGCGGAATAGCGCATGCAACGCGAATCGACTCCGAATTAGTTTCTGCTCGAACGGTCCACGCGCCAGTCGCGTCCTGCCGGCCCAACAACCCAGCAACGCGCACCGGTTCCTTCGGCTGCAACAGGTCAAGCTGGCCGCCCAATAAATCAGGTGAGATTGATGGAAGTTCCCGCAGCTTGCGAATGGCGTTGGTAATCTGGTTAAAAACCAAATAATCGCCGGACGGCTTCCCGGCATCGTTAATCTTCAAGGCAAGCACTCCGGTGACTTCGACAAGCGCGCCGCGAAGCGATTCCGCCTGTGCGTTGTCCATGCCGGGAAAAATAGTCATGACGCTTTTGCCAGGAGAGACGGAGATGTTGAGCGACACCCGGTTTCCCAAAGTTGTTTGAGACATCACCCATCCCGTGAATCGCACCCACCGGCCTTCTGCGGTATCATTGAAATCCGCTGGACCGACGAGTTCCATCGCTGGAGGCATCGGACTTTCTCCCACGACCCGGGTGTGCCGGTCGGAAAGATTGCAATGCACGAGTCCGCGCGCAATGGTTCCTTCAAAATCGACGACCTGCCCTTGAGTCAGCTTGAAATTCGGGTCGTCTTCCGATGATCCGTGGTCCACAAAAGCGCCCGAAGCGCCATTCTGGACGAAAAGAACCTTCCAGTCCGGGTCGCTATAAGTGACAACCGCGCGGAGTTTGAAAGGCCGATGATTTGCAGCGGCCGAAATTGGCAACGCCCGAACCTGCGCAAGATTTGTGAAAACCACCGGACTTTGACTCTGTCCCAAAACGGAGGGAGCCAAAGAACCAAGCGCAAAAGTCAGCAGAATTTGAAAAAACCTGCCTTTCGCGATTCCTTTTCCCTTATTGCCGAATCGCGCGTTGCAAAACATCCCAAAAAATATCCCAAAAGCGGCACTCACATAAGTTGCTGTTTCAAAACAAGTTCCAAAGCGCTCCAAAATCATCAAACAGACCTCTTGGCCCATTTGCTTTTTCATGTGCAAGCGTGCCCTACATATCGGCGCGTTTACCGTTTTCCTGAACCAGATTTGCGCATGGATTGCTTCCTGCGCGAGATGCAGATTATTGGTGACAAGATTTAAATTCAGGATCGCGTTTTTAGAGCATTTTAATAAAACTGCTCTAATTAAAAAGGTTTCATCAAAAGCTCGGTTTCACCCGCCCCAGGGGAATTCAGGCGACGCCTCCAGCCCGGGAAGGGATTGAAGACCAATGGCTATGATTGACGCAAGAAAAGCGACTTTCTGTCGCGAATCCAGATCGCGTTTTAATTCGCTTTCTGAATCGTCCGCAGATCAACATTCTTTGGCCGGCTGTAAATAGGAATCCTCTCCGTCAGCGCATCGAAACCCAAATAATACCCCGCCGATTTTGCTGCTTTCCCAACACACTCAAAACGCAGCGTGTGCGGTCCGGCGCTCAGCGTTTGTCGCCCCAGTTTTTCCGTGGTCGGGTTGATCTCTTTGTCGTATAAGTCAAATTGCCCGACCGCGTGGCCATCCAGGAGCACTCGGTAAATTCCATAATCCCACGAGTGAACAGTCTTTGCCATGAGATCAACCGTCTGGTTGGTATCGCATTCAAAAGGTATTTCAAACCATCCATTGGCGTTGCCCGGGCGAAACCAGAATTGCTTTCCGTCCGTCACGCCGCCAAGCGGCTGCACTTCCACGGGGTCGTCCGAATGCTTCGCGGCGCCAACCGCTTTGTATCCAATGATGAGGTTTCGGTCATGGAACGGCAGACGGTCCGGGCCGGCAGGCATTGCGGGCCACGGCTTGTGCGGCTCAATTTGATACCAAAACGCAACGCTGGACATCAGATCGTCGCGTTCGATGAAACCGCTCGATGTTCCGTCCGGAAATTCCTGCCCGCCCTTGTGCTCAATTTCAACACGCAACGATTTCCGAAAATTCACCGGGTCAGGAATATGCCAGCGATAGGCGCTGCCGCGATCTCCCGTGTCGAAGCCTTCCCAGAGCGGCGTTCCATAAAACGGCCCGGACTGCTCGCGAAAACCCCACCCGTCGCAGAAATAATCCTCCGTCCCCGTCCCGCGAAGGCTCGGCTCCTTTTCTCCGTCAATAAAAAAGAAATCATCCCCTTCCCCATACCAGCCCGGCGACGACAAAACGACGCTTTGCACCGTGCCAACGTAATGGCCGCGCCCCTCGATGTCGGCGATCAGATAATTGCGCCCCATCACACACGGAAATTCCTGGCGATATTTTGCGTGGAACAAAGCCGTGTCGTCCGAAAGCGACGGCAGCTTCTGCCAGTCAATATAATAATAAAAGCAGTTGCAAGGTTTGTCGCTTTCATTGACTACAACGATCTTCGCGGACTTGTGAAACGGCATCGGCCAGTAACAATTGCGCCCGCGCCCGTCGGAACTGATTCGCACAGGCAGCGAGGTGTAAGCCTTGTCAACGCCGTGCCCGATTCCAAAAAAATCGCCGATGGGACATTCGACGCTCGGATCGCTCTCGCCGTCCCAATACATTTTCAACGTCAACAATCGCGAGTAATACGGGTCCGAATCGGCGATGGTGAACCAGATATGGACGATTTGACCCGGCCCGTCGAGTTCGCCAAGGGTCAGCGTTCCGCCGGGTTTGATGTAGCGGCAATCGCCGTTACCGTTGCGCCAGTTCGGGTCTGAGGACGAAGCGCGTTTCGTCTCGAAATCCTTCAATTTAGCCAACCCCGCCAGCGGGTCTCCAGTGTTTAGTTGCGCCGAAGCGGCGACGCATGACAGAGCAAGCGTCAGAAGTGTCAAGCAAATTGATTTCATAAGATTCAGCGTCGCGTTCACTATTTGGTTCCAGAATGCGCGGACTTGGGAATAATTTCCAGCGCCTGGATCATCGCGTCGTGACCAGGTGTGGATGAAAACCGCACCTCAATCGCGCCATTCTTGGGCCGCGCGGAAAATTCCCGCGTGTAAGCCTTGAACGTTCCAACAACATCGCGGACGTTCAGATTTTCAACGACCTTCTCGCCGTTGATCGCAACGGTTGTTGGCCGCGTGACAGTATTCCAGCCCTTTTCCCGCTCCACCCACGCGGTCTCCGGCGTGTCGGCCCAATGCAGGCGCACCAGATAATCGCCCGGCCCCGTCGTCACATTGACGCAAAACTCCGGCGCATGGACTCCATAACGGTAAATCTCCTCATCCTTCGCTCCGCCGATATACATGCTGCGCCGCCCTGTCCACCACGTCCGGGCAACCGTATCGACGCCAAACCCGGTGCGCACGATGAACTCCGTTCCCGGCCTCCAAGCATTCCCGTCGCTGTCAATAAAATCCTCCCGGCTCGTGTAACCAAAGATCATCCGTTGCGCGCCCTGCGGTCCGCCACCGACCCCAAACCCCGCCTCGCCCGTCGCATCGGAAAACTGCGCGCCGTCGATCCAAATCTGTTGCCCGTTGGCCAGCGGATTTTTCTCGCCTCGAACGACCAGTTTCACTTCGTGCGGCCCGTTGCTGAGGCCCTTCTTGAAAAAAATCGGCTGTTCGCGCCGCGCCGTTGGATTCCAACATTCAACAACCGTCGGTTCCTGAAGTCCATCGACGAACGCATCCGCCCAACCGCCTTCCGGCCCAACATCCCCCAGCACTCGCACCTGATTTCCCGAGAACTTCAACACGACTGCGTCACCCGCGCGCGCCGAAGCACGACGCTGATTCTGCTCCACTACCCACGACCCGGAATAACCAAACGCCCCGGTTTCCGCGATTTGCTGCGGGTCATTCCCTTCAACGACCACCTTCCTACGCCCGTCGCGACGAATCGTCACGATGCAATCGCCATTCGGCAAAGGCTCAACGGCGTAACCCATTTTTTCCGGGTCGGAATTCTCTTTCAGTTTGTGGTGGTCGGCCTCGATGGATGTTGGACGAAACGAAAGCCGCAGAACATCTTCAATTCCCTTCGGAGCGTCAAAACTACGATATTCGATTTTCCCTTTTCCATAACTGACTTCCTGAATGACCGAGGTCGAGCGCATGATGTGATTTTCGCGATTCGGCCCAAATTCCTTCGGCAGCCACGCAAGCGATTCCATTACTTGACACAATGGCCACGGATGCGCGAGATTCGACCATTCCCCCGTCGCAACCTGATCGCCAAACAACCCGTCCTTGACTACCCCGTTTGGCAGGCTGTCGTAAGTCGCCATAATCATCATGCGCCGCCCGATCTCCCGCGCCCATTCGCTCTTCGCCAGCGCGCCGAAACGAATCAACGTCGGCCCCGCCGTATATTGGTTGTAGGAAAGCGAAGTCCCGCAGCAAACCGAGGATTCCGGGAAAGCCCAAGCGCCGCTATAGACTTCCCCGAACGATTTCGGATCGGCGCTGTTTCGATTCCACACCAGCGAAAGAATATTCCGCAGGTCCGTCTCCCAATTCGGATAAGCCGCGGGATGTTTCATAATATGATCCGCGCACATCGAAACCATCCCGCACATCATCGGGTTGTCCCAATCCCAGTAAGTCCGCCCCCAAACATCATCCACCCACCACGCGGGTAGCATTTTTTCGTTCAAAAACCGCCGCCCGGCGTCCCGCGCCTTGACAATACTATCTCCCTGGCCGCGATGCCCCACTTGAATCAAGTCATCGAGAAAATCAACAATGATCGAGGTCGTCCCTGTCAACACATCGGACCAACCCACGACCGAAGGATCAACATAGCGGTTCCAAGGCGACAAATCCGGATGCGCGTATTGGCACTTCGCGGCAAACACATCGCCCCAATGCTCCGCCATCTTCAAATACCGTGGATTGCCGGTAAGTTTGTAAGCGCGAAGCACCTCCGTCCCGGTGATCGCGCACAAATCCAATTGATTGCGCCCGGACGGATCGCATTTCCCGTAAGCCTTCCCGCGCGTCGGCGTGCTGATGGGAAACAGCGGCCAATCCGCCTTTTCATCCGTCAAACCATAGTCAAGAATATAATCCACCACGCGCGGAATATAAATGAACGCAATCGGGTCGCCGCTGTATTGGTAGTAAGCCGTCAACCCTTTGACGATGCTCCACGCCCGCTGGCAAAGATCGCCGCACATCCAATCTGTCGTCGGCGGAATCAAAATCGTCCCGTCGGGTTTGATGCTCCAATGGGAATTGTAAATAAAATCCGGCGCGGCCATCACTGCCTTCGGCTTGTCCACCCACGGATAGCGTTTGTAAACGTTGACCGCGATGTTCAACCGCTCGTCCAATTGCCCGTTAAGCCCATGATACCATGGAGCAATGACGCCGTTGGAATCCAACTCCACCGGATGCGCGTAATACGAAGGCAGATTCGTCGCCGCCTTCAACGGAAGGCAAACCGCGACTGCCAACAATAATTGTCTGACGATTCTAAGGAGCACTTAAACGGAAGAATTGGCTGCCCGAGGTGAGCGGCGTTGTGACCGACACGACAGTTCCATTGGTAACCACCAACGCGTTTACCGGCGTCCAAACAGCGGGTGCGAGATTTGTCGTAGTTTGCACTTGAAGGTTGGTTCCCGAAGATGGCCACGACAATACAGCATTCGTCGAACTGAGCGCGATGGCCAACGGCGTGCTGCCGCCGCCGCTGATAAATTCGCTGAAGTCGCCCGACATCACCGTTTGAATCTGGCTTTGAGTCAGCGCCACGCTGAATATCGCAACGTCGTCAAGCATTCCGTTCCAATTTCGATCTGCCGTCTGGCCCAATTCTGTGCCAATCCGAACCGCTCCCTGATAACCCGGATAACCCAGCGGCGCAGTCACAAGATTGGAACCAAGCCCACCGTTTGGCCCTTTGTTGCCGTCGCGATAGACAAACAAGTTCGTCGTGTCATAAACCACCGCCCAATGCTCCCACTGATCCAGCAACGGCATCAGGTCCGGGTAAGCGATCCAGCCGATTTCCCAATTCGTATTGGCGCGCGCCCATGTGTAGAACTCCGCGTCGCCGGCCGTCCCCGACTCCAGTTGCAGCGCCGTGCCGTCGTCGATGACCAAAATCCGCCCATAATTCGCGACATAATTGCTGGTCCCGTCAGAACTTTCATAAGCCCACGCAGTGATCGTCCAGCCATTCGACGCCGTATCGCCGATCATCAAGGAGTTATTCGCGGGGATATCAACGTAAGTGTGATTCGCCGCATCATTTGTCAATAATAATGCTGACCCAAAACCCGGCTGACTCGGCGCCCAACCCGGCAACAATCCATCGTCTCCCGCGAAAACCCCGTTATTTCCCAACCCGGAAGAATCCGAAACATTAGTCCCCGACCCTTCATCGAACCTCCAAAGCCCCATCAATTCCGCGCCCGGCTTATAGACAATTAATTGCGCCGCAATGCTGACCTGCCCGCCCTGGCTGTTCGAGACGCTGAAACTATATCCGCCCGCCTGCCCCGGCTGCGCGTTCGTCAAAACCAAAGTCGCGTTCGTGTCGCCGTTGAGCGGAGCGTTATCGCGGTACCATTGATATTGCAACGGTGGCTGGCCGGTCGTGACTCCGTTAAAAGTCGCCGTTCCACCGGCTGGAACAGTTTGCCCATTCGGCTGACTGACGATCATTGCCGGCCCGCCAACGAACGCCGAAAAATCCCCGCTCATCACGGTCTGGATTTCGTCCTGCGTCAATGCCCCGTTGAAAACCGCCACATCATCCAGCATTCCAGACCAGTTTCGGTTCGCATCCATCCCCACCTCCGTTCCGATGTGGATCGCCCCCTGATAACCCGCGTAGCCGATAGCCGCCGACAACGCTTGGGACGCAACGCCGCTCTTCGGTCCCTGGTTCCCGTTTAAATAAACCGTGAGATTCGCCCCATCGTAAACCACCGCCCAATGTTCCCATTGACCTAAAAGTGGATTCACCGTCAGGAACCCGCCCCAGCCGATCTGCCACGCGGCATCGGCCCGCGCCCAGGTATAAAATTGATCGTCTCCCGATGCGCCCGACTCCAGTTGCAACGCCTGCCCATCATCCAGCACCAGGATTCGCCCGTAGCTCGCCACAAAGTCATTGGCGCTGTTCGTGTTCTCGTACGCCCAGGCCGTGATCGTCCAGGCATCCGACGCCGTCTTCCCAATCTGCAAAGAATTCGTGCCGGGAATATTCACATAGTCATGATTCACTCCGTCGTTCGTGAAGAGCAACGCGCCGCCGAACCCCGCCTGTCCATTCGTCCAAACCGGCAACACGCCATTTTCTCCCTGGAGCGTGCCGTTGTTTCCGAGACCGGAGGAATCAGAAACATTCGTCCCGCTCCCTTCGTCAAATCGCCACAACCCCACCGCCGTCGCGGCATGAGCGCGCGGCGAAATTGCCTGTGAACCGACAATTGCGGCAATGCCAATCGCCGCCGAAAAAAAAGTAAACTCCCGAAAGCTTCTTGGCTTCATAAACAAAAATTGGATTATCTGACGCCAGCTTACTCGAAGTTCGCCATGCCAGACAATGAGAGTTCGCGTCTTTTTATTGAGGTTTTGCGCCAACCATTTTCAGAGGAACACCAACACGCATAACAGCTTTAAATTGAGATTTTGAGATAATCGGCCTTCTTCATCCCATGCAAAAAAAATCACACAATCCCCCAAAGTTACTCAATCGGCGCGCTTCTTTGTTTCCTTCGTTCCCTTCTGTTAAATCCGTCTTAAAAATTCCCTGCTCCCGCAATCTTTAATTGACGCCCCTTATCTGATTTCTACACTCTGTTAACAGTCATATGACCACTCTTTCCAAAGCCGTATCATTGTTTGTTTGCGTTTCACTTTTCCCGGCGGCTCAAGCGGCCAGCTTCAAATTCGGCGCTCGCACGATCACCGTCCCCGACGGATTTGAAGTCGAACAAATCGCAGGCCCGCCGCTGGTCGATCGCCCAATCTCCGCCGATTTCGATGACCAGGGCCGCCTTTACGTCACTGATTCCTCCGGCTCAAACGAAAAGCCCGACATTCAACTGCAAAAAAAGCCCCATCGCATCGTCCGCCTCGAAAGCACCGCTGGCGACGGCAAGTTTGACAAGAGCATTGTTTTCGCCGACAAAATGATGTTTCCCGAAGGAGCCATGTGGCGCGAAGGTTCCCTCTACGTCGCCGCCCCGCCGAGCATCTGGAAACTGACCGATTCAAACGACGACGGCGTCGCCGATCAACGCGAGGAATGGATGCTCGGCAAAACCCTCACCGGCTGCGCCAATGATCTCCACGGTCCATACGCCGGTCCGGACGGCTGGATTTACTGGTGCAAAGGCGCGTTCGCCCAGCAAACCTATGAACGCCCTGGCAAAGACCCGTTCGTCACCAAGGCCGCGCATATTTTTCGCTCCCGTCCCGACGGCTCCGGCATCGAACCGGTAATGACCGGCGGAATGGACAACCCCGTCGGAATCGCCTTCACCGAAACAGGCGAGCGCATCTGTTGCTCGACATTTTTGCAGAACCCGGGCGGCGGCAAACGCGACGGCCTGATTCACGCCGTCTATGGCGGCGTTTACGGCAAGGTCAACGATATTGTTGACGATCATCCGCAAACCGGCGATCTCCTTCCGGTCCTCACCCACCTCGGCCCGGCTGCGCCATGTTGCATCATACGTTATGACTCGCAGGTTTTCGGCTCCGATTACGAAAACAACTTGTTCACCTGCTGTTTTAATCTGCACAAAATCTTGCGTCAGGTGCTCGTGCCGGAAGGCGCATCGTTTAAAACCGTCGATTCCGATTTCATCACCAGCGACGACACGGATTTTCATCCCACCGCCGTGCTGGAAGACGCCGACGGCAGTTTGATTGTTCTTGACACCGGCGGTTGGTATAAGTTGTGTTGCCCAACCTCTCAATTGGCAAAACCCGACGTGCTCGGCGTCATTTATCGCGTTCGCAAAACCGGCGCTCCAAAAATCGAAGACCCGCGCGGCGTCAATATCACATGGCCTGAAAAATCTGCGGACGACCTCGCGAAACTGCTCGGAGACGAACGCCCGTTCGTTTGCAAACGCGCCATCCGGCAGTTGGCGCGCCATGGCGATGTAGCAATCGCCGCACTCACAACAGCACTTCACACTTCCGATTCCGTAGAAGCCCGCCGAAACGCCATTTGGGCGCTGACTCGTATCGACTCCGTCGATGCCCGTCGCGCTGTCCGCGCCGCGTTGAGCGACAAGGACAACACAGTCCGCCACGTCGCCGCGCAATCCATCAGTCTTTGGCGCGATGGCGAATCGGAAGCGCAACTGCTCACATTGCTCAACAACAAAGACGCTCAGTTGCGCCGAATCGCCGCCGAAGCCTTGGGTCGGATTGGAAATGCCAAAGCCGTTCCACATTTGCTAAACGCGGTCGCCAACATCGGAGACGGCGGGCGGATGCTCGAGCATTCTTTGACCTTCGCGCTAATGGAAATTGCCGATCCGAAAGCAACCGCCGAAGGTCTGGCAAGCGACAATTCCCACATTCACCGTGCGGCACTGATTGCGCTCGATCAAATGCCGAAAGGTCATCTCGCCGTGAACACCGTGACACCTCTGCTCCTCTCACCCGACCCGCTCCTCCGCGAAACCGCAAACTGGATTGCCACCCGCCACGCCGATTGGGGCGGCGCGCTCGCTGGATTTTTCAAAGAGCGCCTCGAACTGCCCAATCTCCCCGCGCAGGAAAACGGTGATCTCCAATCCCAACTCGCCTCCATGTCGTCCGACGCCTCCATCCAAACCCTCATCGGCAATACGCTGGCCGATGGCTCCGCTCCCCAATGGTCGAAACTCGCCGCGTTGCGGGTAACAGCTCAGGCGGACGTCAACCCATCGCCCGATTCGTGGGTCCGAGGCACAGTGACCACCCTTCAATCCTCAATTTCAGAACTGCTCCGCACCGCGGTTTCCACGGCGAGACGGCTTGAACTTCCCAAAACCGGCAACCCGGAACTCTCCCAGGCCCTCTTAAAGATCGGCGAAAACACAACCACCGATTCGGAAATCCGCCTCGAAGCGCTCGTTTCCGCGGGAAAGTTGGAGAACGTTTCGACAGCGTTGTTCAATTTTCTTATCGACAACGTCAACCCCGGAAAACCGTGGGCCGTCCGAAACAACGCCGCAATCGTTCTAAGCAAATCAAAGTTGGATCAGACGCAATTATTGCAGTTGGCCGACGCCCTCCGAATCGCCGGCCCGATGGAACTTGCAAAATTGACCGCACCATTTGCCGCCGCCGATGACGAAGCTGTGGGAACGAAACTGGTGGAAAACTTGAAAACCGCCAAGGCCCGTTCCTCGCTTCGCGTGGAAGCGCTCCAGCCAATCATTTCAAAATACCCTGAATCCGTTCAGCACGAGGCCGACGCGCTCTATGCCATGCTGAACGCCGACGCTGGCAAACAAAAAGAGCACCTCGACCAGCTTCTGGCGGAATTGCCCAAAGGCGACATCCGTCACGGCCAGGCCATTTTCAACAATCCCAAAGTCGCCTGCTCCTCCTGCCATGAAATCGGTTACCTCGGCGGCCATGTCGGGCCGGACCTCACCGCAGTCGGCACAGTCCGCACCGAGCGGGACCTCCTCGAATCGATAGTTTATCCAAGCGCAAGTTTCGTCCGCAGCTTCGAGCCAATGGTCGTCTTGACAAAAGACGGCGAGCAATACAACGGAATCGTTCGCAAAGACACCGCCGACGAAGTCGTCCTCGTCACCGGCGCTCAAACCGAAGCCCATGTCCCCCGCGCCGAAATCCAGGAAATGCACCCCGGAACCATCTCCGTAATGCCGCAAGGCCTTGCCGATCAATTAAGCAAACAAGAATTGGCCGACCTGCTCGCCTTCCTAAAAAACACCAAATGGGGCCCGCAGTAAAAACCGCGCCTTCATTGTTGCAAAAAATGCGTTGAAATCCCATTTGTTATCCGCTACAGGTTTCGTCAGGGAAAAAGCTCAACCACGCAGCGCAGTCAGCTTGGCCCCGCCCCAAACCAGTTAAAAAACCAGCTATGAGAAGATTAATTACTCTGCTACTGCTCGCGACCTTCCTGCTTCCTGCGCTGCTGCACGCCCAGTACACCTACACAACCAACGGCAGCGGCCTCACAATCACCAGGTTCATGGGCGGCGGAGCAGTCATAATTCCCAGCACGGCAAATGGACTGCCGGTGACCAGCATCGGAGAAGACTCTTTTAACGACAGCTTCAGCCTCACGAGCGTCGTCATCCCAAACTCCGTCACCAACATCGGAGATGAAGCCTTCTCAGACTGTTACAGCATGACGAGCGTAACTCTGGGCACAAATGTCCTCTCGATCGCAAATTACGCATTCCAATACTGCTCCAAACTGCCGAACCTCACGATCCCCGCGAGCGTTACCAATATTGGACTCGACGTGTTCTCCGGCTGCACCGCCTTCACCAATATCACCGTGACCAGTCCAAATCCGGCCTATGGCAGCCAGAACGGCGTGCTGTTTAATCAAAACGCGACAACACTCGTTATCTATCCTCAGGGCTTGGCTGGGCCGTACGTCGTCCCCGACACCGTCACCGACTTCGCCGAAGACGCTTTCTATGCATGCAGCAAACTGACGAGCATCACCAGCGACACCAACCTCGTGACCATCGAACCCGCCGCGTTCTCCGGCTGCTACAACCTGACCAACATCAACCTTCCCACCAACGTTGCCAATATCAGAGACGCTGCATTCGCCTTTTGCACCAACCTGACCAGCGTCGCCCTCCCCGCCAGCGTCACCAACATCGAGATCGGTGCATTCGCCGAATGCCTCAGCCTGACCAATATCTCCGTCGCCCCGGAAAATCCGGCTTTCACAGGCATGGGTGGAGTTGTGTTTGACAAAAAAATGACCACGCTGGACGTCTATCCGGCGGGCCTCGATGGGTCTTACGTCATACCCGATACTGTCACCAGCATTGGTTATGCGGCATTCGCCTACTGTGGCCGCCTTTGGAACGTCACCTTCCCAGCCGGCCTCACGAATATCGGCATCCAGGCGTTTTACGAGTGCGGCCTCATGACAAACGCTCCCCTTCCCCCTACCCTCACCACCATCGGGACCTATGCCTTTTGGGAATGCTACAAACTTCAAGGCTTAACCATCCCCGACAGCGTCACCACCCTGGGCGAGGAGGTATTTGGCGCATGCACAAGCATCACCAACGTCGTCATCGGCAACAACATCACCAACATCAGCGACTCCATGTTCGCATACTGTTCCGGGCTCCGGACTGCCACCCTCGGAAACAGCATGACCAACATCGGCTATTCGCAATTCCAAAATTGCAGCAGCCTCACCAAAGTCACCATCGGCACAGGCGTGACCAACATTGGATACCTCGCCTTCGCGAACTGTTCGAGCCTGACGAACCTGACCTTCCTCGGAAATGCCCCGGGAATCCCCGGCTCCCAGGCATTCAACAACATCGACCCTGCGGTCAAAGTCTATTATCAGCCCGGCACGACCGGCTGGGGCACAAGCTACGGCGGAGCATTCGACGCCCCTGTCAACGTGGCCGCTGGCATCCTTCCCACCACAACATTAGTCAACGGCCCCCCGCCCATTTCCGAAAGCAACCCCGGCATCGTCACAAACGAATTTGCCTTCACCATCACCGGCGCCAGCAACGAAACCGTAATTGTCCAGGCCAGCACCAACCTCCTGGACTGGGCAACCGTAAAAACCAACACCCTCCCCGGCGCGCCCCTAATCTTCTCCGACCCCAACTGGCGAAATTACCCGCAGCGATTCTACCGTCTGATCGGCCAGTGAAATAAAAGGAACTGAGAACTGAGCGAGCAGGAATTGGCGGATTTGCTGGCCTTCCTCAAAAACACCAAATGGGGCCGCAGTAATCTGAACCTGCGGGTAGCGCAACCGTCTTGATCGCCTCCAGTCAGCATCCCGCCGACTGGCTCCCTGCACAAACGACTCAATAAATACATGGGGACAATCAAACGGTTTTGACAATAGCGGAAAAGGAGGCTGTTGCTCCAAGACGTTGCCTCGAATTGCGAGTTCTATCAGACAAACGAGCAGGCGATAGGAGGTACAATGCTCAAAGCATCACGGAAATTGCCCGTGCGATTTTAATTTGTCGGGAGCCCCAGTTTATCGAAAAAGGCTCGATTTCGTTCTTTAGCAGCGTTAACGAGTTGCTCAAAAGAAATCACTTCGACGAAAGCATTACAATTCTGCTTGTATCCGAAAAATCCAAGACGGTCGTGAGTCCATTTCAAGTCATGATGAACAAGACATCGCTCCTTAAGCTTTGGAGTGATGTCTGCTAAAACGGTTCCTCGACATTTTCAGTGGAACGGTAGGTTGGGATTGGGGACAATGGAGGGGTGACGCCAGAAGAGACATTTCATCAGTTGTTGGGTTTGGGGGAGAGTTGGAAAGTGATTCGGACCGAGTTTGAAGCCAAGGAGCAA